>JBKPAJ010000055.1:0-40097 GCA_046726375.1 Acidobacteriota bacterium | reverse complement strand
ACTCGGCGAGATTGGTGACCTCCGCGGGCCAGTAATTCATCTGCAGGTTGATGTTGAGGTGATAATCGGCGTCCCACGGCGGGCTCATGCTGTCGTTCCACAGGCCCTGCAGGTTTGCGGGCAGATTGCCGGGACGGCTGCTCGCGATCAACAGATACCGTCCGAACTGAAAGAAGAGCGAATCGAGTCCTGCGTCGGAGTGTCCCGCCTTGACGCGCTCGAGGCGTTGATCGGTAGGCATCGCCGCGACCTCGGCAGCAACCGGCGCGTCGAGCTGGAGATCGACGCGACGGAACAGCCGCTGGTGGTCGGCCACGTGATCGGCACGGAGCCGCGAATACGGCTTCACCGTCGCACCGCGGATGTCGTGCGCGACGCGCGACGCCGGATCGCCGTCGCGAAAAGAGGTCCGCGCCGCAAGAACGATCGTGACGGTATCGGCGCCGTCGACGAAGATGCGCTCGGGAAACGTCTCCTGCGTTCCGCCCTGGGCCATCACCTTTGCCGACGCCAGAAAGGACAAGCCGGCGTCTCCGCCCAGTTTCCCGACCAGATCGAGCTGATCGTTGCCCGCGATGGTCGTGGTGGCGTCCTGCGATCGGTCCATCCAGACGCCAAGGGTCACTTGTCGCGGTCGATCGGCCGTGACGCGAACAACGATCGCCTGATCGGGATGCGAGACGAAGGTCTCGCGCGTGTAACCGACGCCATTGATGCGGTAGGTGACGCGCGCCACCGCCGTATCCAGATCGAGCTCGCGGCGATAGTCCGTGATCGCATCTTCGTAATCGAAATTGAGCCGTAGATCGCCGAGCGTCTGGTAGGACTCGAGACGCGACGGCTTGCCCATGAGATAGCGTTCGGCGACCGCGTACGCCTCGCGCGGCTTTCCCTCGAACAGCAGTCGTCGGACGTCGGGTAAGTGCGTCAACGCATCGGGGTTGTCGCGCTCGCGCGGCCCACCCATCCACAACGTCTGTTCGTTGAGTTGAATGCGTTCGCGACTGACGCTGCCGAACACCATCGCGCCCAGCCGTCCGTTGCCGAGCGGCATGGCGTGATCCCACTGTGGCGCCGCAGCCAGGTACCACAGCACGTGCTCTCCACGCGGCGCGATCGTTCGACCGGTTGGCGGCGCCTGCACCAGCAGCGCAAGCGCAATCGCTACGACGACTCTGCCCATGCGGGACCGTCCGGATACGAATAGTACTTTCGGGACTCCGGCCGAATCGTCGCCGAGTAGCCGGCCCGGAGCGGCGGCATGTATCGCGTGTTTCTCATCACGACGGGATCCACGAAGTGCTCGTGCAGATGATCGACGAATTCGGTGACCCGGTGCTCCATGGTTCCCGTTACCGCGATGAAGTCGAACATCGACAAATGCTGCGCCAGCTCGCAGAGGCCGACGCCGCCGGCATGGGGGCACACGGGCACGTCAAACTTCGCCGCGAGGAGAATGACAGCGAGATTCTCGTTGACGCCGCCGAGGCGGCAGCTGTCGATTTGGCAGTAGCTGATCGCGCCGGCCTGAAGTAACTGCTTGAACAGCACGCGATTGGCGCAGTGTTCGCCTGTGGCGACGCCAACCGGCGCCACCGCGCGCGCGATCGCGGCATGCCCGAGAATATCGTCCGGGCTGGTTGGCTCCTCGATCCAAAGCAGATTGAACCTGCTCAGCGCCTTCACTCTCGCAATGGCTTCACCGACATCCCACCGTTGATTGGCGTCGATCATCAAGGTGTGTTCCGGGCCAATTGCCTCTCGCACCAGCGCCACGCGCCTCTCATCGTCGTCCGGCGTGCCCCCAACCTTCACTTTGAAGTGTGTCCAGCCCTGTGCCAGCGCATCGCGACAAGCCTGACGAATGCGCTCGTCGGAGTATCCGATCCAGCCGGCGGATGTCGTGTACGCCGGATATCCGGACTGCAGAAGCGTGCGTTCGCGATTGGCTTTGCCGGGTTGCTGCCGTTTCAAGAGATCGAGCGCTTCATCGGGCGTGAGCGCGTCCGTGAGATAACGAAAGTCGATACAGCGGACCACTTGCTCCGGCGTCATGTCCGCTAGCAGCTTCCATACCGGCTTGCCTTCTACCTTCGCGTACAGGTCCCACACAGCGTTCACCACGGCCGCCATCGCGAGGTGGATGACCCCCTTTTCAGGTCCGAGCCATCGCAGTTGCGAATCGCCGGCGAGTTGCCGCCAGAACGCCCCGAGGTCGTCGGTGAGATCGGCAACGGCGCGTCCGACAACGTACTCGCGGAAGGCGTGGATGGCAGCCACGCACACTTCGTTGCCCCGGCCGATGGTGAACGTGAGTCCGTGTCCTTCGAGCCCGGCGTCATTCGTTTCGAGGATCACGTACGCCGCGGAGTAATTGGGATCCGGGTGCATCGCATCGGTGCCGACGGCGGCACGCGCCGTCGGGAAACGAATGTCGAGCACACGCATCTCGGTGACCAAGCGCGCCATGCTTATCTCGCGCGATAGCGCCAGCGATCCAGCGCCACCGCGAGAACGATGATGGCGCCGGTGACGATCTGTTGCACCCAGTTCGCGAAACCGCGCTGGGCGCAGCCGATTTGAATCAGCGCCATCGTGGTTGCGCCCAGCACCGTGCCGAGCACGGTGCCGTGTCCCCCGGACAGGCTGCCGCCGCCGATGATCACGGCGGCAATGACGTCGAGCTCGAGGCCATCCGCCACGGTTGGATCGCCAACCGACAACCGCGAAAACTGCAGCACGCCTGCAACACCTGCGAGCGCGGCACCCAGTGCATACACCGTGACCTTGCGACGCGTGACGGGCACGCCGCACAGGCGTGCGGTGCGCTCGTTGGATCCGATGGCGAACAAATGCCGTCCGAAGTGGGTGTAGCGCAGCGTCGCCGCGACAACGAGCGCGAGCAGGGCGACGAGCCAGATGCCGGAGGGCATCAGGACGCCGCGATCGCCTGCCACCGAACGCAGCAAGTCGTTGAGCCAGGTGGCGGGCGCTTCGATCCGCCGTTCCTCAGCAAGCCCTTTTGCGGCACCGCGGATCAGAATCATCGTCCCCAGCGTCACAATGAACGGCACCACGCGCAATCGAGTGACGAGCACGCCGTTGACGATTCCGCACGCTGCGGCAGTGGCCACCGCCGCGCCCGCCGCAATCGCCGGATCGCTCCCCCAACGCAGCATCTGCGCGATCACGACCGTGGTCAGCGCCACGACCGAGCCCACGGACAAATCGATCCCGGCCGACACGATGATCATCGTCATGCCGAGCGCCGCCGCGCACACCACCGCGGTTTGCCGCGCAATCAACTCGACGTTATCGATGCCGAGAAACGACCGCCCGATGAGCGAGGTGAACACGAAGGTGACGAACGTGAGGCCCAGAACAGGACCCGCAATGACCGCAACGGCACGGCGAGTCACTCGGCGTCTCCGGCGCCAGTTGCTGCCATCATCAACGCGTGCTCGTCCCACTCGGCGACGGGTTGCGCGGGCCCGAGGCGGCCGCGGTGCATGACTGCCACGCGATCGCAAAGGCCGAGCAGTTCGGGCCAGTAGCTGCTGACCATCAGAACGGATTTTGGCAATTTGGGTGGCGGCGCAGCTAAAGCCGCGCTACCACGTGGTGGCGGGGCGTCAGCCCCGCGCCCGCTAACCAACTCGTCGATCAGCGCGTAGATCTGTGCCTTGCTTGCCACGTCGATGCCGCGAGTGGGTTCGTCGAGGATCAGCACATCGACATCCTGATGGAGGAGCCGTGCGAAGGCGATCTTCTGCTGATTACCGCCGGACAATTCCTCGACGGGCTGATCGGCGCCCGCGGCGCGCACCTGCAAGCGCTCCATCCACGTCGCCGCGATCGACCGCTGCCTGCGCGGAGAGACAAACGGTCCAGGCCCGAGCCCTTCGAGGTGCGACAACGTCACGTTGTCCGCAATGCTCAGGCCGACGGCCAACCCCTCACCTTTGCGGTCCTCGCTGAGCATGCCCAGGCCGTGCGCCGCGGCCATGCGCACGCGTCCGGAGGCCACGGGTTCGAGGCCGGCAATCGTCCGCAACAGGCGGGTGCGCCCCGCGCCGACCAGGCCGGCAATACCGACGATCTCGCCGCGATGAAGCGTGAGGGCGTGCGACCCCGGCACGAGCGGATCAATCTGCAGGAGCGGTTCGCCTGCCCGGCGCGCACTGCGCGGGTACAGCTCGTCGACCGGTCGTCCTACCATCAAGCTGACGATGTCCGTTGACGAGAGCTCGTACGACCAACCTCCACCGGCAATTCGTCCATCGCGTAACACGACAATGCGATCGGCGATGCGCGTGATCTCCTCGATGAAATGTGAGATGTAGACGACCGCGTGTCCTTGTTGCTTGAGTCGTGCAACGAGCGCGAACAGCCGCTCGACGTCCTCACGGCCGAGGCTGCTCGTAGGCTCGTCCAGCACCAGGACGCGCGATCCGGCGGCCAGCGCGCGCGCGATTTCGATGATTTGCTGCTCGGCGACCGACAAAGACGAAACGGGCGCCTCGGAATCGATGTCGGGGTGTCCTAACTCGCCGAGCGCGCGTACAGCGGTGGCGCGGAGTTCGCGCCTCGAGACCAAGCCAAACCGTCCAGGTTCCACGCCCAGCGAGATGTTTTCGGCCACGGACAGATGCGGCGCAAGCGACAGCTCCTGATAGATCATCGTCACGCCGGCGCGCCGCGCGTCGAGCGGCGCTTTCGGTCGATACGGATCGCCATCCAGGGTCATCTCGCCAGCGTCGGGCTGCAGCGCGCCGGCGAGCACCGCCATCAGCGTGCTTTTGCCCGCGCCGTTTTGTCCGACGAGGCCGCATACCTGGCCCGGCGGCACCTCGAGGTCGATTCCATCCACAGCAACCGTGCCGCCAAAGGCTTTGCGGATGCCGAGCATGGAGAACCGGGGCGTCGCCGCGTTCATTGCGAGAGGTCGGGCTTGAGCAGCTGCTGAATGTCGGGCTGGTCCATCACGTCGCGCGTGATCAGCCGCACGCCGGTGTCGATGCGGCGTTCCACTTTTTCACCTTTGATCTGCGCCACCAGCGTCTTGACGCTGAGATATCCCATGCGCACCGGATCCTGCACCACCAGCGCGTTGAGATGGCCATCGCGCAACGCCTTGATCAAGCTGTCCGAGGCATCGAAGCCGATCGCGCGCACTTTCCCGGCCCACCCGTTGTCCTCGAGCACCCGCGCCATGGCAAACGCGCTCGATTCGTTCGGCGCGAACAAGCCGGCGATGTCGAGCTGCCGGTCGGGTTTGACGTGCTGACTCAGAAGCGCCTCGATGCGCTTATATGCGCCTTCGACATCCGCGCCAACGTATTGATTCGAGCTGACAACCTCAATCCCTGAGTGGGCGCGAAGTGCCGACAAAAAACCTTCTTCGCGCCGTGCGGTGCTGTCATGGCCTTCCGCATAGCGAAGAAGCATCACCTTGCCGTGCCCTCCGAGCTGCCGGGCGAGCTCCTCGCCGGCGAGTCGGCCGCCCTGGTCGTTGTCGGTGGCAACGAAGCTGACGTAATTCTCGCTCTTCAGTCCGGAGTCGAAGATAACGACGGGGATCCCGCGTTTTTGTGCGGCGTCAACCGGTCCGACCAAAGCGGTTTCATCGAGCGGCGCCAGCGCAATGCCCGACACGCCGCGCGCGATGGCATTCTCCACTTCCGAGATCTGCGCGTCGCGATCGTCCTCGCGCAGCGGCCCGCGCCACGCGATCTCCACACCCAGCTCCTTCGCGGCGCGCCGCGCGCCGGCATGTACGCTTTGCCAGAACACGTGCGACGTACCTTTGGGAATCACCGCCAGTGTGAGATTTGACGATGGCGTGCCGGAACCGGACGAGCAGCCGGTCAGCGCCGCGAGGAACAGACAGGCGGCAACGATGTGTCGCATTACGACGGCTCCTGGTACGCCACGACGCGCTGGCGCGAGTCGCCGAGGTGTTCGATGCCGAGCTCGACGAGATCGCCCGGGCGGAGATAGCTCGGTTCCGGTTTCATGGCGAGCCCCACGCCCGCCGGTGTTCCGGTGCTGATCACATCGCCCGGAAGGAGCCTCATGAATTCGCTCACGTAACTCACGAGCGTGGCGACGTCGAAGATCATGTTGGCCGTCGTGCTGCGTTGACGGAACTCGCCATTCACTTTGAGCCACATTGCCAGTGCCTGCGGCTGAGGCACTTCGTCTTTGGTCGCGAGGTATGGACCGATCGGCGCGAACGTGTCGGCGCTTTTGCCCTTGACCCACTGGCCGCCGCGTTCGAGTTGAAACCCGCGCTCCGAATAGTCGTTGTGCAGTGCATACCCCGCAACATACGCGAGTGCGGCTTCAGGGGACACGTATCGCGCCGTGCGGCCGATGATGACGGCGAGCTCCACTTCCCAATCGAGCTTTGACCCCCCCTTTGGAATGACGACATCGTCGTGGGGGCCGGCCAGCGCCGTGGTGGCCTTGAAAAAGATCACCGGCTCCGGTGGCGGCTGCGCACCGGTTTCGGCCGCATGGTCGCGGAAGTTGAGGCCGATGCAGACGATCTTGTTGGGCCTCGCGATCGGCGCGCCGAGCCGTGCCGTCGCCGGCACCTTGGGAGCGGCGGCCGCGTCCGTTTTGGCCCATTGCGCCAGCCGGTCGAGTCCGCCGTCCGAGAAAAAGTGTTCATCGAAATCGCGCGTGACGCCCGAGACATCGATCCGCTCGCCATCGGGCAATTGCAGACCGGGGCGTTCGCGTCCGGCATCGCCATAGCGAATCAATTTCATTGCGGCTCAGCATACGACGATCTGCGGCGCGCGCGCAGGCAGCCGGTAACGGCCCGCGCTTGACACCCTGCCATGCCCGCCGTAGCGTCAGCGTTGGATTGATGTTCGATCTGTCGCGAAAAACGGCTCTGGTCACCGGCGCCGGATCGGGCATTGGAGCAGCCATCGCCGAGACGTTTGCGAGAGCTGGTGCGCGAGTGTTCGCTGCCGATGTGAACGAGCAGACCGCCGCCAGCACCGCCGGCCAGATCGTGCAACGGGGACACTCCGGTGAATCAATCATGCTCGATATCCGCGACGAGTCAGCGTGCGCTCGCGCCGCGGAACGGGTGCACCAGACGGCTGGACGGCTCGATATCCTCGTGAACAACGCCGGCATCGGCCATGTCGGCACGGCGCTGACCACCACCGGCGCCGATCTCGATCAGCTGTATGCGGTGAACGTGCGTGGCACGTTCAACGTGACGAAAGCGTTTTTGCCGCAGATGGTGGCGCGGCGGCAGGGTGTCATTATCAACATGGCGTCGGCGGCGGGCGTGGTTGGCTTGCGCGATCGGCTCGCCTACTCGATCACGAAATTCGCCGTGGTCGGTCTGACCAGGAGCATGGCGCTCGATCACGCGCTCGACGGCATTCGCGTCAACTGCATCTGCCCGGGACGCGTCGAAACGCCGTGGGTGGCCGAGCGTATCAAGGCCTACCCGGATCCTGAGCAGGCCTATAAGGAAATGACCGCATCACAAGCGATCGGAAGAATGGGCAAGCCTCAGGAGATCGCCGCAGCGGCGCTATATCTCGCAAGCGACGAAGCGGCATTCATTACTGGAACCGCATTGAACATCGACGGCGGATGGACGGCTGGCAAGTAGCGACCGGCGAACTGAGAACGAGGAACGAAGAACTTAGGAATAAAACCTTTGAACTTTGAACTTTGAACTTCGAACTTTGAACTTTGAACTTCGAAGTGACGGTCGACTGCTGACTGACTCGATGACTAGATCCAAACGCGTGCGAGCGTTGCTGGTGGGCGGACCAATGTACGACCCGCTCTACGATGCGATACCCGTGTTCGAGCGTCAGACCGGGTACGCCGTCGAAGTGGTCGCGCGGTTGCCGCACCCCGAGCTCAACGCATACGTCCGTCGCGCCTTCGAGCATGGCGACGCCGACATCGATCTGCTGTCCACCCACACCAAATATGCGCCGTCGCAGGCGCAGTGGCTCACGCCGCTCGATCCGCTCGTCGACGAACGGCTGATTGCGGATCTGCTGCCGCGCGCCCACGAACTGTCGCGCATCGATGGGCGCCTGCTGCAAGTGCCGCGGAATCTCGACGTACGGCTGCTGCATTACCGCCGCGACCTCATCGACACGCCGCCCGCCACGTGGAGCGAGCTTGCGGAGATCGCGTCGTCTTTGACACGGCCGCCAACCACCGGCGGAACGCCGCTCTGGGGTTTTCTGTTTCCGGGCCGCGACTCGGGTCTCTTCGGCACGTTTTACGAGCTGCTCGTCGGCGCCGGTGGCAAGCTGTTCGACAAGTCCCTTCGACCGGCGTTTGACTCGCCCGCCGGCGCCTGGGCGGTGTCCTATCTGGTCGATCTCTATCGCACTCGCGGCGTGGTCCCACGCGAGCTGACGTCATGGCATTACGACGAGATTTCGCAGGCTTTTCGCGATGGGTCCGCTGCCATGGTGTGCGATTGGCCGGGCAGCTACCACCTGTATCGCAATCCAGCGACCTGCCGCGTGGCCGATGACGTCGCGCTCGCGCTCTTGCCGATGGGGCCCGCCGGTGTGCGCGCCGCCTATGCCGGCTGTCATTCGTTTGCCGTCCCGAAGAGCACCGCTAATATGGAAGGCGGCAGCGCGCTGATGCGGTTCCTCACGTCGTTCGACGCGCAGCTCGGGGAGGCGCGCCACGGTGCTATCCCCTGCCGCGCGAGCGTGCTCGAGCGAATTCGAAGCGAGGCGAGTGCGAACGGCGATGGCTCCCGGTGGCAGCTCCTGGCCGAAACCGAACGCACGATGATCGTCCCCCCGCGTTTTGCCGCTTACCCTCAGTGCGAGGACGCGATCTGGCAATCCGTCCAGCAGGCTATGCTGGGAGCGATGTCGCCCGAAGATGCTGCCCGGCATGCTGCCGCGGAAGCGCAAATCATCGTCGACGGCAAAGTCGGCGCGCTATGACGATGTTTGCCGGGAAAATCGTGCTCGTGACCGGGGCCGCGCGCGGCATCGGGCGCGCCACGGCGGAGGCGTTTGCGACGGCCGGCGCAAGGGTGGCGTTGCTCGATCGCGATGGCCCTACGTTGACAGTGGTTGCAGAGGCGATCAGCAAGACCGGCGACGACGTGTTAGCGCTTGGCGCGGACGTATCTCGCAGCTCTGATGTCGATCGCGCGGTGGCCGAGTGCGTTGCGCGCTTTGGCGCCCTCGACGTCCTCGTCCCGAATGCCGGCATCAGCTTCGCCCGCGCGATCGACGAGTACTCGAACGACGAGTGGAATCAGATCCTTGCCGTCAACCTGAATGGCGCGTTCTATACCGTGCGCGCGGCGGTTCCCTATTTGAAGCAGCGTCGTGGCTCAATCGTGTTCGTGTCCTCGATGACCGGACTCGTTGGTCAGCGTCAAGGCGCCGCCTACGATGCGAGCAAAGGCGCGCTCATCGCGATGACCCGTTCGCTGGCGCTCGAACTTGCGGGAGACGGTGTCCGCGTGAATTGCGTGTGTCCCGCGGGCGTGGATACGCCGCTGATGCGATCGTGGGCAGCAACGTTGCCCAATCCCAGCGTTGTGCTGCAACAGCAAGCCGATATGCATCTGCTCAAGCGGATGGCCACTGCGCAGGAAATTGCGTCGGCCATTCTGTTTCTTGCCTCGCCGGCCGCGTCGTTTATTACGGGAGTCGCGCTGCCCGTCGAAGGCGGCGCGACGCTTGGATATCGGCATTGTTGACGCCCGACGAGCTGCGCTCGATCAATTCCGGCGGCACGATGACGCGTCGGAACGGGCCGGTGGGATGCGGACCGATCTGATCGAGAATCAGCTCCGCAGCGCGGCGCCCCATCTCCTCCTTCGACCAGCTCACCGTCGTCAGCGGGACTCGCAACAGATCGCTGTGTACGACGTTGCCGGCGCCGACGATGGCGATGTCGTCCGGAACCGACAGGCCTGAATCCCAGATGGCTTTCATCGCGCCAATGGCCGCCGGGTCGTTGGCAGCAAACACGGCGTCGATGCGCGATCGCGCCTCGAGCAAGCGCTTCATGGCGCGGTAGCCGTCGTCCTCCATGAAGCCGCCGGCGACGATCCATCCAGGTTTCGGATCGATGCCGCGCGCGCGTAGAGCGTCCAGATATCCTTGCTGACGCCGCTTGGCGTGGATGACCGCGGGCCCGGCAATGTGCCCGATGGCGCGGCGGCCCGCCGCCAGGAGGTGCTCCGTGGCCAACCGCCCGACCTTGACGTCATCGGTCAAGACGCGATGACAGCGGACCTTTTCGTGATCGTCGCGATCGATCATGACGAGTGCGCGGCCGAGCGCTTGCAGCTCCTGGAGCAGCTTTGTGTTTCCAGAGGCGTTCACTGACGCAATCACGACGCCGTCGACTTGGCGCGAGCGCAGCAGTTCGAGCTCGGCCCGCTCTTTCTTCGAGTTTTCCGCGGAGCAGCAGAGCAGCAGGCCATAGCCGCGCTCGCTCATCACGCTTTCGATGCCCGCCACGATCTCGACGAAGAACGAATGCATTAAATCGGGAATGACGACGCCGAGCGTGCTGGTGCGCCGCAGCGTGAGACTACGTGCCACCGCATTCGGACGGTAACCAAGCTCCTCGACCTTGGCGAGCACGCGTTCGCGGGTTGCGTCGCCGATGTCGGCGTGATGATTCAGCACCTTTGAAACGGTCGTCACCGACACTCCGAGTTCGGCGGCGATTCGCTTCATCGTGGTGGTGGGCGTCACGGCGTGGCTACTGTAACAAACTGCGATAGGACAGCGCGGATCATGCCGTCGGTCTTGCTGAACAGGTAAAGCTCACCCTCGCTATCGATGGCAAATTGCGCGTCGGCGCGACCGTCGCCCGACACCGTCGCGCGTCCCGGCAGGTTCGGATCCTTGCCGCCACGAAACTTGTATGCGGCCTGCGCGATCGGAAAGAACGTCGGATACACGCGTGTTCCGCCGTCCGGGGCGTCGTGCGGGTCGTTCCACGCGAACTGAAGCTCGTGCATCTCCGCCATCGTACTCGGATCCCCGTCATCGGCGCGCAGCATGTCCGCGTAGTCGACGCTCCAGGCACGGCCGGTCGAGAGATCGGTGAATACGTACTGACCTCGTAACGTTGGTAGGCGTTTGCCGCGATACACGAACCCGCTGCCGATTGCGTCGCCCCCGCCTTGCAGATGCGGATATTGCACGACGGGATATGTCGGCTTGACCGTGCCGTTTGTCACCGTGTCGCTGATCTGAACGGGAATCTCGTCGGACGACGGCCGCGCAGTTGTCTTGTTGTCCGCCCCCAACCGTTCGTTGCCTTCGCGCTGCGAATACCCGTAATTTGCACCCTTGTGGACGATGTTCACCGTTTCCCAGGTGCGCAGCCCGATTGAATTGGCTATCAACCGCACGTTGCGACTGTTCTCGGGATCGCCGCCCCAGGTCAGACGATGCGGATTGCGAAAACCGTACGCCCAGATCTCTGTCCGCGCTCCGGGCTGCGCGACGAACGGATTGTCGCGTGGAATGCGATATCGCCCGTTCTCGCTCACGGTGCTGGTCGACTGATGCTCGGCCAAATCCGGAACAATCCGTAGGATCTTGCCGACCAGGGTGTCAAGGCGCTGAGGATTCGGCCGAGTGTCCGGCCGCGCCGACTCTCCGGCGCCGCCGTCTCCGCAGGCGACATACATGACGCGCCACTCGGGGTCGCCGCGTCGAGCGTGCGGATTGAACGACATGTCGCCGAGCGGATGAATGCGCGTGTTGAGCTGCACCCGCAGCAGCTCGCGCGCCGAACCTTCGAACGTGGTGTTCGTGACGTTCGAGTCGGTCCACTCGATCAACACCCCTTCACGTTGGATCGGGCCGGGTGTCGTGATCGGCGCGGTCGTCGTGTAGTTCACGAGGCGCAAGCCCGGCAGATTGGAATTGTCGGGCGCGTTCGAGTCCTGCAGCGATGGATCCTCGATGTGCACGGTGTAGAACTTTCCGTTTCGCGTGTAGTCGGGATCGAATTGGAAGTGGTTCAGGCCGTTGGCAAAGCCCACCTCATACGAGAGCTTGTGAAAGATGCCCGTGTGACCTTCGCGGCCGTTGAAGTCCAGGTAGGTGGTGAGCGCTTTCGTCCGTTTGTCGAGGATGTAGAGCGGCCCGTTCAGATCGTTGAGAAAGAAGCGGCTTCCACCTCCAGGCTCCTCCCGCAACGACGTGACCCTCGCAAGCATGCCGTCGGTCTGGCCGGTACCATCGAGCTTGCCGGAGATGGGAAGCTCGAAATAGTCGGCAATCTCGAGTGTGATCGGCGATGAGGAGCTGGCGCTCACGACGAGCACCAGAACCATACTCAGTTCGGCGGCGCGCTGTATCACAAGGCGATCGCGAAGTTATTGTTTCGATGTCGAGGACTTCGCGGGGAGCTCTCGAATCTTGACGTTGAAGAACGACACGTCGTCGCCGTGATCCTGCAGCAGGATGTGACCTTTGAGCTTGTCTTCCCAGCCCGGCACGTCCTTGAATTTGCTTTTCGCTTTGCCGGCTTTCATCGCGGCGCTGCCCAGCTCGTACTCGATGATTTTGACGCCATTGAGCCAGTGCTCGACGTGATTGCCGCTCACGAGGATGCGCCCTGCGTTGATCTGCCCGGCTGGTTTGATCGGCTTGTTAGTGGGCGCGGCGATGACATCGTAGAGCGCGCCCGTGGCACGATGCGGCCCAACCAACGCGTCAGGATGTTTGACGTCGTCGATCACTTGATACTCGTGGGCGATGGGGCCGTCGCGATCCTCCACGACGAGATACTTGACGCCGCTATTGCCGCCGGCGGAGATCACCCACTCGAAGCTCAAATCGAAATCGTTGAATGTGTCAACCGTGATGATGTCGCCGCTCCCCTTGGAGTCTTGACCCGTTGATGCGGGATGCCGAAGACGGCCGTTCTCGACGACCCATCCGTTGATCGTGCCAACAGGCTTGCCGAACCCGCGCCAGCCCTTCGTCGTCTGGCCGTCGAACAGCAACCGCCAGCCTGCTGCCTGTTCTTTCGGCGTCAAGCGGTTCGCGCCGGTAGGTACGGTGTTCTGTGCGTTCATCGGGACAGCGGAGAGCAGGCATGCGAAAACGACGGAAAGACAGCGAGCCATCGACCCCTCCGATCCACATTACTGTAACGTCCCCGGCTGCACGGTCAAACCGCTTCGCGTAACGGGAAGCGGCTCCGCTGTGCGGCGGGACAAGTGGTTTAGCCACTTATAATGGCCGAACGGATGCCGTCCCTGTTCGACCTGTCGGGCCGCGTTGCCGTTGTTGTGGGTGCCACCAGCGGCATCGGCCGGACGCTTGCGCTGGGGCTCGCGGACGCCGGCGCCGACGTGGTTGCCACCGGGCGTCGCGCCGCGCTGGTTGACGAGGTGGCCGGCCAGATCGAGTCGCGGGGTCGGCGCACGCTGCGGATTACGGGGGATGTCGCGGATCGCGAGGCGCTCGAGAAGGTGCGCGACGAGTGCCTCACGCGGCTTGGCGGCATCGATATCCTGCTGTACGCAGCGGGTATCACAAAGCGGGTCGGCAGTCTGGAAATGTCCGAGGACGACTGGGACCAGTTGATCGAAACGAACCTGACCGGCGCGTTCCGTGCCGCGCGGATTTTCGGCGCGCCGATGATCGAGCGCGGGCGCGGCCGCGTGATCATGATCGCATCGATCGCGTCGTTTGTCGGGTTGCTGGAAGTGGCGGCGTACACCGCCAGCAAGTCAGGTGTGGCAGGGCTCACGCGGGCGCTCGCGGTGGAGTGGGCACCTCGAGGGGTGACCGTCAACGCGATCGCGCCGGGCGTGTTTCGCACCGACCTTAACAAAGCGCTGCTCGACACATCACGCGGACAGGAGCTGCTGCAGCGGACGCCGATGCGCCGATTCGGAACACTCGAGGAGCTCGTCGGGGCGGCTCTTTTTCTGGCCTCCGACGCCGCCAGCTTCGTGACTGGGCAGTTGATCGCCGTGGACGGCGGCTTTCTCGCCAGCGGGGTCAACCAATGAACGCGGTGCTGGTAATCAGCGCGCGCGACAACGTCGCGACGGCGCTCGAGCCGCTCGACGCCGGCCGCCGCATCGTGCTAAACGGCGAGGAAGTGGTTGTGCGCGAAGCAGTCTCTGCCGGTCACAAAGTCGCGATTCGGCGAATCGATGCCGGTGCGCCGATCGTCAAGTATGGCAGCCCAATCGGTATCGCCACGGCCGCGATCGAGTGTGGCGCGCTTGTCCATACGCACAACGTCGCCAGCACGCGTGGGCGTGGTGATCTGAAGGAGAGTGCGTGACGCAGCCCCACCTCCTCGGCTACGTACGGCCCGACGGCCGCGTCGGCGTGCGCAACTACGTGCTCGTGGTGCCGACGGTGATCTGTTCGTCGGTGGTGTGCGAGCGGATTGCGGCAACCGATTCCGGTTCGCTCGTCGCGCTCCCACATCTCGCAGGATGCGGGCAGCTGGGTCCCGACATGGCGCTCACGCATCAAACGCTGGCGGCCTATTGCGAGCATCCCAACGTTGGCGCCGTACTCGTGGTCGCGCTTGGGTGCGAGCAAGTCGTCGCGCAGGAACTCGCGGCAGCCGCCCGGCGGGCGGGGAAGCCCGCTGAGATCGTCTCGATTCAAGGCGAAGGCGGCACGCCGCGCGCGATTGCGGCGGGCACGCGCGCCGCACAACGGCTCGCGGCGCAAATCTCGACTGCAGTGCGCCAGCCATGCGATGTGAGCACGCTCGTCCTCTCGCTCAAATGTGGCGGATCGGACTACACCTCGGGCCTTGCCTCGAATCCCACGCTCGGCCGCGTTGCCGATCGACTGGTTGCGCTCGGCGGCGCCGCGGTGCTCGGCGAGATCGCCGAGATCATGGGCGCCGAGCATATACTCGCCGCGCGGGCGCGCGAAGCGCACGTGGGCGCGCGGCTCATCCAGTTGATCAATCGCGTCGAAGCCGAGACGCGGGCGCTGGGCTTAGATATTCGCGGCACGCAACCGTCTCCCGGCAACATTCGCGGCGGGTTGACCACAATCGAGGAAAAATCGCTCGGAGCGGCGCACAAAGGCGGCGAGCATTCGACGCTCGAGGACGTCGTGCCCTACGCCGGGCGGATCACGCGCAAGGGACTCACCGTGATGGACACGCCGGGGCTCGATGTGGAGTCGGTCACCGGCATGGTGGGCGGCGGTGCGCAGGTCGTCGTATTCACCACGGGTCTTGGCACGCCGACCGGTAACCCGATTGCACCGGTCATCAAAATCACCGGCAACGCGCGTACCGCTCGTCACATGGCCGACAATATCGACCTCGACGTGAGCGGCGTCATGAACGACACTGAGACGTTCGACGCCGCGGCGGAGCGGCTGCTCCAGCTGGTGGTCGCGGTTTGCTCCGGCGAGCTCACCGCGGCCGAGCGCCTGGGCCATCGTGAGTTCGCGATTCATCGCCGGAACCCAACCATATGAGCACCGACGTTCGCGCCAACCGACAGGTCATCGGAGGAGTCGCGGCGCATGTGACGCCGGGTGAGCTCGCGCGCGCCGGTTATATCCGCTGGCTGGTCTGTGCGCTCCTCTTCTTTGCCGCCACCATCAACTACATCGATCGTCAGGTGATCGGCATCCTTAAACCGACGCTGCAGCAGCAGTTTGGCTGGAGCGAGATCGATTACGCCGACATCGTCTTTGCGTTTCAGCTCGCCTACGCGATCGGATTGCTGCTTGCCGGCCGGCTCATGGATCGCATCGGCACACGCCTGGGCTTTGCGCTCGCGGTGATCATCTGGAGTATTGCCGCGATGGCGCACGCCGAAGCGGTGACGCTGGGCGGAATTGCGGCGCCGCTTCTTGCGGTCCTGGGCCTGGCGTATGCGCCGTCCGTGGCGGGTTTCATCGCCGCGCGGTTCGCTCTCGGAATCGGCGAAGCGGGAAACTTTCCGGCCGCGATCAAAACCGTGGCGGAATGGTTTCCAAAGCGCGAACGCGCGCTGGCCACGGGTATCTTCAATTCGGGCACGAACATCGGTGCCGTGGTGACGCCGCTCGTGGTGCCGTGGGTTACGTTGCAGTTCGGTTGGTACTGGGCGTTCATCGTCACGGGCGCCCTGGGCTTCTTGTGGGTCGCCGCGTGGCTGCTCTTTTACGACGCGCCGGAACGGCATCCCCGCGTCGGCCGCATGGAAATGGAGCTGATTCGCAGCGATCCGCCCGAGCCGTCGGTCAGGGTGCCGTGGATGCAGCTGCTGCCGCTGCGGCAAACGTGGGCGTTTGCGATTGCCAAGTTCATGACCGACCCCATCTGGTGGCTGTATCTGTTTTGGGTCCCCGATTTCCTCAATCGCAATCACGGCGTCAACTTGTCGAGCATCGGGTTGCCGCTCATGACGATCTATCTGATCGCGGACGGGGGCAGCATCGGCGGCGGGTGGCTGTCGTCGTCACTGATCAAACGAGGATGGACGGTGAACGCGGCGCGCAAGACCGCGATGCTCGTGTCGGCGCTGGCCGTTGTGCCGATGATGATCGCGGCCAACGTGAGCAGCCTGTGGGGTGCGGTGGCGCTGATCAGTCTCGCCGCCTCGGCGCATCAGGCGTGGTCGTGCAATCTGTTCACGCTCGCCTCCGACACCTTCCCGCGCCAGGCCGTCGGCTCGGTCGTGGGATTCGGCGGCATGATGGGCGCGATCGGCGGCATGCTGATCGCGAAGCTGACCGGCGCGCTGCTGCAATGGACGGGAAGCTACGTTCCGGTCTTCATCATCGCCGGCTCGACCTACCTTGTTGCGCTGCTCATCGTGCATGTGCTGCTGCCGCGCCTCGAGCCGGCGAAGCTGGCCTAGTCAGCTATCAAGTTCAAAGTTCAACCCACGCCCCGCCGTGTAGCGCGGATATCCGAAATAGTTCAAAGTTCAACCCACCCCCTTGTAGCGCGAACCTTCAGGTTTGCGATTGGTTTGGGCGGTCTCACCTTTGAACCTTGAACTTGGAACTTTCCTTGCACGCTCGACCCGAGTGCATGCGCTGTTCGACTTTGGCGTCCCGGCGATCGATGGGTTCAGATACGAGCCCGAGTTTGTCTCGCGCGACGAAGAGCAGGCCCTGCTCACCGCCATCCGCGATCTGCCGTTTGGAGCCGTGACCTTCCGCGGCGTCCAGGCGCGCCGTCGTGTCGTGCAGTTTGGCTGGGACTACGAGTTTGCGTCGCGAAAAGCGTCACCCGCGGCACCCATCCCCGCGTTTCTGCTCCCGCTGCAGCAGCGCGCCGGCGCGTTTGCGGGCGTCGATCCTGCCACGCTGGAAGAAGTCCTCGTCACGGAGTATCAACCTGGCGCCGCCATCGGCTGGCACCGCGACGCGCCGCCCTTTGGGATCGTGATCGGCGTATCTCTGCTCTCGAGCTGTAAGATGCGGCTGAAACCGATGGAAGGCGGGCGCGACAATACGGTTGCCTTGGAGCTCGAGCCGCGGTCGATTTACGTCTTCGACGGCGTCGCGCGATGGCAGTGGCAGCACAGCATTCCGCCCGCGAAGGAGCTGCGGTATTCGATCACCTTCCGGACGGTGAAGTCCCGCACCTGAACTTCCTCGGAACCCCGGAACCTCGGGACCTAGGAACCTAGGAACCCGGAACCTCTCACTGGAGTGTGGTCTGCCGCGGAACAACCGTGACTGTGATCTGTGACGGATACTCCCTGGAGTGATGCACCGAAGTGTGCGCCACGATGCCTTTGGCCTCGTCGTAGTTGTTTCCACCCGTATTCAGGTTGCGATCGAAGCGCGGAAAGTTGCTGCTCGACACTTCGATGCGAAGGCGATGGCCCGGCCCGAAGTAGTTGCTCGAGTTGAGCGGCTGCAGCGTGACTTTGTAGATCTTTCCTTTGTCCATCCACACCACCGGCTTGTCGTAACCCTCGCGATATCGCATTCGCTGAATCGATTCGTCAAGGTTGTAGGCGCGACCGTCGGGGTCCACGTCGATGACTTTGACAGTGACGTCCGTGTCTTTGACGTCCGACGAGACATAGAGCGTCGGCGTGATCGGTCCGCTCATTTCAACGCCTTCCGTGAACGGCGCCGAGGTGTAGACAAGAATGTCGTTGCGCATCTCCATTTTGCGCTGGTCAAACGCACCCGCCTGAACTGCGTTGCCCGTGCAGCACACGTTTCCGCCATACGAGGGCACCGGGTTCATCGGATCATAGGTGAAGGAATCGGGCGAATCGGTTGCAGGAGCGCTCGTCGTGAGCATCCCATCACCGCTCAGCGTGTTCGCGCGTCCACCGCTCGACAAGAAGAACGTCAGAGGCTGTGCGCCGCGTGGCGGCCACACGTCGGAGGTTTGCCACTTGTTGAGACCCATCGTGTAATACGTGACCTTCGGCATCCGATCGATGCGCGAATCCGACTCGCCCTTGAGGAACTTATCGAAGAACGCGTACATGATCTCCTGATAGTCCAGCCGTGCGTCGCCCATGCTGCGCTCGCCGACTATGGTGTTCTCCGTCGCGCGCGTGTAGGCGCAGTGCGCGACCGGCGCGATGATCGCCCACTGCTGGTCGGCAAACGGCGGTTTGGCCGTTCGCCTCACGTGGTTGAACATCTCGAGGTTGGGTCCGATCGACACGTCGTACCAGGACATGTACCAAAGACCCGGGATGTTGAGCGGCATGTTGTCGTGCCACAAGCCGCCGCCGTACCACGCGCCATCGTTCGGTGCGCGCTGAATCATGCGGCCTTCGGTCGCCACACGCATCGCGTCGGCGAAGATGCCCTTGGGGCCGTCGACGCTTTTCATGATGTCCTGGACCGGAAGATGCTGCAGCGCCTGTGACCAGTCCACGGCTGGGAGCTGCTGCGCCAGATCGAACGACTTTGCCGCGCGAATCAAATCCTCCTGCGATGTGTTGGGCGGGAACATCGGCCGGACCTGATTCTGTTCGCCATAGAGCCAGGCGATGAACAGCATCTGGACGGCACCGCCGCGATACCAGTTGCCCTGCTCGTAATACGGGCCAACACGCCCGACGCCGGCACCAAAGCCCTGCACATTCATGGCGGCAAATGCCGGATGTCCCGTCGCGGCGACACCGGGCTGATACTCGGCCGTCGACGAGCAGCCTGTTGCGCCGACCTTGCCGTTCGACCACGACTGTTTGGACAGCCACTCCATGGCATCGTAGCCGTCGGTTCGTGGTGCGCCGAGGATGTCGTAGTTGCCCTCGGAGAAGAAATGCCCGCGTTCGTTCTGGATTACGTAGGCGTAACCGCGCTTCACGGCCGTGAGGGGCGCCGTCATGTCCGCCGGCACACGATTACGCACGTCCCAGAAGTTGAAGTTGTACGGTGTCTTGACGAAGATAATCGGCACTTTCCCCGGCGTCTTGGGACGGTAGATGTCGGTCGCGAGTCGAACGCCGTCACGCATAGGCATCATGACCTTGCGGTCGACAACGGCAATGGACTGAAGCTCCTTTTCGAGCTCCCATCGCCGCGCCTCCTGTTCGGCCGTGAGGCCCGCGCCACGTTGCGCCGGAACGGGCGCAACCGAGGCGATGACCGCGATGACCACACACGTCAACCGCTTAGCACGTCGCACCATGCGCGGATTGTAAGCTAGGGAATTGAGGATCCTGATGAAAACCACCCGTGCCGTTGCTCTCCTTGTAGCCGTTCTCTTCCTGGCCTCGTGCACCCGTGAGCGTCCATCGGCCAACGAACAGGCGGCTCCAAGCGCGGGCGCGTCCGCCGCGCCATCGGCACCAGCTGCGTCCCCAAGCTCAGGCGAGCGGAAATACCTGCTCGACCGCGTGGACGATGCGGCGATCGTGCAGTTGTATGCCGACGGCTTTTCGTCGCTTCCGCTCAAAGAAAAGACGCTCGTGTGGCACCTGTATCAGGCCGCGATTGCCGGGCGCGACATCTTCTACGATCAGAAGCACCGCGATGCGCTCGAAATGCGCGGCCTCCTCGAGCAAATCATCGCGCACCCGCAAGGCATCGACGCCGGTACACTCAGCGAGATTCAGCGCTACACCAAACTGTTCTGGATTAATAACGGCCAGTACAACAACCTCACGGCGCGCAAGTTCGTGTTGAAGTGCACGCCGCAAGCGTTTGCCGCCGCAGCGAAACAGGCGGCACAAAACGGTGCCAGCTTCAAGGGCCGCGCCGGAGAGGCGCTCGAAGCCACGGTGGCGCGACTGCAGCCCGCTTTTTTCGATCCCAACGTCGATGCGATCGTGACGAACAAGACGCCGGGCGACGGCAAAGACATCCTGACATCGAGCGCCAACAACTTGTATTTCGGCGTCAGTATGGCCGATTTGAAAGGCTTCAGGGAAAAGAATGGTCTCAACTCGCGCCTCGTGAAACAGCCTGACGGCCGTCTCGTCGAAGAGGTCTACACGATCGACGGCCGATACGCGGGGCAGATCACCGAGATCGTGAAACACCTCGAGGCCGCCATTCCGTTTGCGACCGACTCAATGGCAAACGCGCTTCGCGCGCTCGTGCAGTGGTATCGCAGCGGCAGCGACGCCGACCGTGCCAAGTACGACATCGCCTGGGTGCAGGACAAAGCGTCACCCGTGGACACGATCAACGGATTCATCGAGGTCTATCTCGATCCCCGCGGCATCAAGGGATCGTGGGAGGCGCTGGTCTTTTACGTGAACCAGGAAAAGACGGCGCGCATCAAGAAGCTGGCAGACAACGCCCAGTGGTTTGAAGACCACATGCCCTGGAACCCGAAATATCGCAAGCCCTCGGTCCAGGGTATCGTCGCCAACGCCATTGACGTCGTGGTCGAGACTGGCGACTCAGGTCCGGTGACGCCGGTCGGCATCAATCTTCCCAACGATCAGTCAATTCGCGAACAGTACGGGAGCAAGTCGGTGGCCTTATCCAACGTCACCGATGCGTACAATCGTTCCACGCCAGGATCGATGCGCGGTGAATTTTCGTGGACGCCCGAAGAGCGCGACCGCGCCGAGAAGTTCGCTGACTTCAGCGCGGAATTGACCACAGACATGCACGAAGTGATCGGGCACGCCTCGGGCCGCATGGCCGAAGGCGTCAAAGGCACGCCGCAGGAACTCATCAAAGAGGAGTTCTCGGCGCTCGAGGAAGGCCGCGCCGATCTCGTCGGCCTGTACTTCATCGCCGATCCCAAACTCGTGGAACTCGGCATCATCCCCGCGGCCGATCAGGATGCGATTGTCCGAGCAGAGTACGAGGCCTATGCGCGCAATGCGCTTGTGCAGCTGCGGCGCGTTCGCGAGGGCACGCAGATCGAAGAAGACCACATGCGCAATCGGCAAATGATCGTTCGCTGGCTGATGGCAAACACGGAAGCCATTGAAGAGCGCACGCGCGACGGCAAGACGTATTTGGTGATGGTCGATCCGAAAGCGTTCAGAGACGGCGTCGGACGCCTGCTCGCGGAAGTACAACGGATCAAGAGCGAAGGTGATTACGCAGCCGCGAAGAAGCTGTTCGCGACCTACGGCGTCCACTTCGATCCGAAGCTGCGCGATCAGGTCGTCGCGCGCGTCGACAAGTTGAATCTGCCGTCGTACACCGGGTTCGTGATGCCAAAGCTGACCGCAGTCACAGGCAGCGACGGCCGCATCACCGAGGTGACGATTTCGTATCCGCAGGACCTGACCGCACAGATGCTCGAGTATTCCGGCGTGAAGCGGTGAGAGAGGAAGGGTGAGGGCCGGGGGGAGCCAGCCCTCACCCTGGTTGAGATCACGGGCGGATCAAGCGTCCGCCCTACTTCAGTTGACACGTCAGGGTGACGTGTGCTGACGGCGTAAACACAACGCGTGAATCCGTTGTCACGCCACCAGACGGCAGCACGCACGGAAACTGCTCCAACACAAACGCCTCCTGCGGAGCCGGCACGGAGCTTTGTCCGCTGCAAGAGTGAAGTTCACCGGCTTTCAAAAACTGCTTCGACGTTGCCCCAAACAACGTTGTCGAGCAAATTGCCCCACACGACGTTATCGTCGGTGAGATTGCCCCACACCACGTTGTCGTTGCCCCACACCACGTTGTCGTCGGACAGGCGCATGCCGATCAGCCCGTCGCTCCAGACGATGTTGTTGCCCCAGACGACGTTGTTGCCCCACACGACGTTGTTGCCCCAGACCACGTTGTCGCCGGCCTCGTTACCCCACACGACGTTGTCGTCCGCGCGATCGTCCCACACGACGTTTGTGGACCACGCGGCCTGATTGATCTGGATGAGACCGTTGCCCCACACCACGTTGTTGTCCCACACAACGTTCTGCGACCACGTGAGTGCGTCGCCGCCGATTGTTGTGAGCGGCAGCACGCCCAACGTGAGCCAGTAGCCGCCGACGGCAACACGCGTATCGACGCTCGATGCCAACGCAACGGCACCGGCCGCGTTGAGGCCGCCCGCGCCTCGCGTCAACACGTCATATCCGCCGCCGTCATCGTCGTTCACGCCGAGCGCGGTGTACTGCAGCACCACCTTGACGCCGTTTGGCGTCAACGAAGGGCGAAGAACACAGGCTGTGCACCCTCCCCACGAGCCGCCCTTGCTTGCTTCGAGGACGAGAGCGGCCACGCCGCTCGTGACCGCGGCAGCCATACTCGTGCCGCTCAACCACATGTGACCCGTGTCGATCCGCAGCGCTGGATAGTTCTCGTACAACGTCGTCGTCCGGCTGGTCAGGGAGGCGAGCCTGGTGCCGGGCGCGACCACGTCGGGCTTGGCGAACGCGTCGTACCACGTTGGGCCACGCGAGCTGTAGTCGGCAACGCGATCGTCGAGCCTGCTCACCGTGTCCTGCGTCTTGGTGGCGCCAACCGTGATTGCCGATGGCGCGTTGCCAGGTGACAAGATGCCGGTGTAGCCGACCTCGCCGCTCGCGCCGTTGCGGCCGGCATTACCTGCCGAGACCACCACCACGATGCCGGCGCGCACCGCTCGACCGCCTGCACGAGCGGATCGGTGGCCGCTGATTCGTAAATCGGATGGCCGAGCGAGAGGTTGATGACGTCGATGCCGAGCGCGGCCTTGTTGACGCGCGCGAAGTCGAGCGCGCGAATCACGTCGCTGGTGCTTCCCGTGCCTTGGCTGTCGAGCACTTTCAAACCGATTAACCGGGCGCCGGGCGCGACGCCCACATAGGCATTGCCGGAATTCCCGTCGCCCGCGATGAGGCCCGCGATGTGGGTGCCGTGGCCGTAGTCGTCACGCGGACTGGTGGCGACGTCACCCGCCGTGAAGTCGTAGAAGGCCGTGATGCGCGAGCCGAAGTCCTTGAGCGGCGCGATGCCGGAGTCGATGACGGCAACGCCAAGCCACAAGCCCTGGCCGGAGCTGGCGCTCAACCCGAGCGTCGCGCGCAACGAAGAGGTGAGCGCCATGCCGCCACTCGGTCTCGGCGCGCCATCGGCGCTGACGACCCGCGTCGCTCGACACCGACGTTGCGCACGATGTTGCGGCGGCGAGCGTCGAAAGGTCGGAACTGTGAACCGTCGCGGCAAGCGCGTTGGCCGATCGCAGGTCGGCCTTGATGCTGTCTCCGTGGGTTTGCAGCACGCTGCGAACGGCCGAGAGACAGTCCGGACTACCACTGACGATGACGTCCTGAAGCGTCGGCGCTGCGCTGAGAAGCGCCTGTTGGAGTTTCCGATCGAGCTTCTGAGACGGGTTTCCCGACGCGGCTGCCGGACAGGCCAAGAGAAGAAATGAGATGACGGTATGATTTGCTTTGGAAACACACCCGGGGCTAAGCAATATGTCAGCCAAAGTCAGGTAGTGGCGGGCAATCTACTGAAACTAAAAGACATGAGAGCGCGAAAGCGACAGTGTAAACGATGAGGTCTCGCGCAGCGCTGCCTCATTTTGGCGCATGCAGTTTTAGGCAATTGTGGCGCGTTGGTGCAAAGAATGCCCGAAAAACTTGTGTGTTGATGCGACGCCGCCGCCGTGTGCGGAAATAGCACAGCGCGTGTCTCACTTCGGGCCACAGCGATTAGCCATGGTGCGCAGAATCTCGCACCCTCGACGGCCGCGCGCGTGATGACAGATACTTCCGGCGTGCCCCGAGCGAGTCGGCATCCCGGCTGAGTCGAGGGGGCGCAGCCCTCGCTGCTTGAAATCCCTGGAGGCTCGGATGCGTTATCGCAGTGTGATCAAACTCGCCGGCGTCTTGACCCTGCTGGCGCTGGCGGTGGCCAGTTCGTCGGCACAGTCGAAAAACCCCCGATTCGGGAAATGGAAGCTCAAGTCGGACGCGCCGCCGCCGAGCAGCAACGTCATGACATACGAGCCGTTCGGTGCGAAAGGCATGAAGGTGACGGTGGAATCGGTGAGCGCAAAAGGTGAGAAATCGGCGTGGTGGTACACCACCGATTTCGACGGCAAGTTCATGCCGGTCACCGGTCAGGAAAATGCCGAGACATCGGTCCGCACCATCGACGATCGCATCAACGAGATCGTCAACAAGCGCGACGGCAAGGTGACGCAGATCTTGACCAACGTGTTGTCGCCGGACGGGAACACCATCGGCATCATCTACATGCGCATGGACCCGGAGGGGAAGAAGGTCACGAACGTCACGTTCGCGACGTACGAGCGCATGCAGTAGTCGACCGTACGCCGGTCTACGGTCGCCGGTCAACAGTCGCCAGGCAGCGTTAGAGGAACGGAGTGCGGCGCGGTGTTGTGTCCGGCCCGCCAACGCGATACCACTTGTGGATGTACGGACCGAGCCGCAGCTCGTGATGTCCCGACGCATCCGCGCGGCTGTGATCCTCGTCGAACACGTCGCACAACACGCCGCCATCCGTAATCCCGACATCGAAGTGAATCGTCTGCGGCTTGTCCGAAAAGTTGTGAGCGGTGACGACGGCGGTGTTGCGCCAGACGTAGCGGAGCACCAGCACTGACGGCGACTCGGCGCCGATGACCTCGGCATCGCCCCAGCCCAGCTCGGGCAGCTCCTTCCGGGCGCGGATGCGACGCTCCGTCCAGTTGAGGAACGAGTTGGGATCGCGCCGCTGATCAGCGACGTTGACCTTCGTGTATCCGTGCTCCTCGTCTTCGATGATCGGCACGCTCTTTTTCTCAGCGCGCGAAAACCCGCCGTATGGATCCGCCGACCATTGCATCGCCGTACGCGCGCATTCGCGCTCGGGAAGCGACAAATCGTCCCACATGCCGATCTCGTCGCCGTACTGAATCATCGGTGTACCAGGCAACGTGAAGAGCAGGCTGAAGGCGAGCTCGATCCGCTTGCGATCGCCCTGGAGCATCGGGGCGAGCCGTCGGCGAATGCCGCGATCGTAGAGCTGCATGCGTTTGTCGGGGCCGCAGGCAGCGAAGACCCTTTCTTGCTGCTCTTCGGTGAGCCGTCCGAGATCCTGTTCGTCGTGGCTGCGGAGAAACTGCACGTACTGGGCGTGGCCAGGGACTTTGCGCGTCTCGCGAATTGCCCACGTCAGCGGCTCGATGTCGCCAGTTGCCAGCGCGTACCACAGGCGCTGATTGACGGGAAAGTTGAGCAGCATCTGCATGCGGTCGCCCTGCTCACCGAAGTAATCGAGGCTCTTCTCGGGCGGTACGTTGGCCTCGCCGAGCATGACCGCGTTACCGGCGCGCCACTGCAGGAAGTCGCGCATTTCGTGGAGCATGTCGAAGTCTTCGACGTGCTGAACGTTGGCGCCTTTGGTCTGGATGAGGAACGGCACCGCGTCGATGCGGAACCCGGCGACGCCGAGCTCGAGCCAGAAACCCATGATCTTGCGGATCTCGGCGCGCACCTGTTTGTTGTGCGTATTCAGGTCAGCCTGAAAGTCGTAAAAGCGGTGAAAGTAGTATTGCTTCGCGGCGCGATCGTAGGTCCACGTCGTTTTCTGCACGCCTGGAAACACCACGCCCTTATCGTGATCCGACGGCCGTTCCTTGCTCCACACATACCACTCGCGAAACAGCGAATCCTCGTGCTCGCGCGCGTGCCGGAACCAGGGATGTTCGATCGACGTGTGATTCACCACCAGGTCGACGATGACGCGAATGCCAAGCGCCTCCGCGTGATTCATGAACTCGACGAAATCGCCGAGCGATCCGTGTTTGTCGTGAACGCTGTAATAGTCGCTGACGTCGTAGCCATTGTCGCGATTGGGGGATTCCGAAAATGGCAGGAGCCACACGCAGGTCACGCCGAGGCCGGCGAGATATTCCAGGCGCATGCTGAGACCGGCGAAATCACCCACGCCGTCGCCGTCGGAATCCATGTACTTTTCCACGTCGAGGCAGTAGATGATCGCGTTTCGGTACCAAAGGTCTTCAATAGCCATAGTCACGCAGGGCGGCAGCAAACGGCGCGCCATGACCGTGACAAAACAAGCTCGAGGGCCGATACAACTCCAGTAGAATCCGTCCACCACTATGGCTGACGTCATCAAGCGGCTTGCGCTCTTGTGTGCAATCGCCGCCGTCTTTTCGAGCGTCGCGAGCGAAGGACGGCAGCAACTGCCGCCGCCACCGGCGCCGGTGGCGCCCATGCCGGCCGTTCTGCAGCAGTACAAGACCGTCACCGCCGAGCGATTGACCAAACCAGACGACGGCGACTGGTTGATGGTGCGGCGCACGTACGACGGCTGGGGATACAGTCCGCTCGAGCAGATCACGCCTGCAACCGTGGCGCGTCTTCGCCCCGCGTGGGTCGTGTCCACG
The DNA here is from genome assembly GCA_046726375.1 of Acidobacteriota bacterium. Classification (GTDB taxonomy): domain Bacteria; phylum Acidobacteriota; class Vicinamibacteria; order Vicinamibacterales; family UBA2999; genus DASPWV01. The sequence continues at coordinate 13,358 of JBKPAJ010000055.1, read as the reverse complement.
GGCGTAACGAACGGCCACGAAGCGCCGCCGATCGTCAACGGCAGCGTGATGTTCGTGGCCACGCCCGGCAATCAGGTGATCGCGCTCGACGCCGCGTCGGGCCGTGTGCTGTGGCGGTATCGTCGACCATTGCCCGACGACGTCGTCCTGTTGCATCCCACGAGCCGCGGCGTGGCGCTCTACGGCGATCGCGTGTTCTTCGCGGCGGGCGAAGCCGTGCTCGTAGCGTTGGACGCGAAAACCGGCAACGAGGTCTGGAGCGCAAAGGTCGCTGAGAATCGTCAGGGCTATTACATGTCGGTGGCGCCGCTCGTCGCCGACGGCAAAGTCATGGTCGGCGCCTCCGGTGGCGAGTTTGGCGTCCGCGGGTTCGTGGCGGCGTACGACATCGACTCGGGCAAAGAGTTGTGGCGGACGTACTCGGTGCCCGCGCCCGGGGAGCCGGGCAGCGAGACGTGGCCAAAGGGCGATCAGTGGAAAACCGGCGGCGGATCGATCTGGGTAACCGCCAACTACGATCCTGAGACGAAACTGGCGTTTTGGGGCACGGGCAATGGCGGTCCGTGGATGGGCGATCAGCGGCCCGGAGACAACCTCTACACGTCGTCCACGATTGCGATCGATGTGCGCACAGGGAAGATCAAGGGCCACTTTCAGTATCACCCCAACGACTCTTGGGACTGGGACGAAGTGTCACCGCCGATCATCGTCGACTACACGCGCAACGGTCGCACGATTAAAGGACTGATCGACGTCGCGCGCGACGGGTATTTGTGGTTTCTCGAGCGCACCGACAGCGCCATCAAGTTCGTCGAAGGCAAGCCCTATGTGAAACACAACGTGTTCACAAGCCTTGATCCGAAGACAGGCCGTCCCCATGTCGATCCGGCGCGCCAACCGGGCACCGGGAAACAGGCGGAGTTCTGTCCCTCGCACTGGGGCGGCAAGAACTGGCCGCCAATCGCGTTCAGTCCGAAGACGCGGATGATTTACATCCCGGCGAACGAGAATCTCTGTTCGAACATGATCGGCCGGCCGATCACCTACGAGGCTGGCAAGGGTTACTCAGGCGCGAGCAACAATCTCCTGCTCGCGCCCGGTGCCGATCACGTGGGCGAGGTCCAGGCGTGGAATGTGGATACCGGTCAGCGGGTTTGGACGCACACGTTCGCAAAGTCGGCGAACTGGGGACCGATGCTGGCGACAGGTGGCGGGCTCGTGTTCAGCGGCGGCACCAACGATCGTTTCTTCCGCGCGTTTGACGCGGCGACCGGTGCGGTCGTGTGGCAGTTCCCGACCAACTCGGGCGTCATCGGGCAGCCGGTGTCGTTCTCCGTGAGCGGACGCCAGTACATCGCGGTGCAATCCGGCTGGGGCATCGATGCGCGATCGATGCAGCGCCGGTTGAATGTGTTGTTCCCGGGCGAATACCCCGATGTTCCCGAAGGCGGCGCGATCTGGGTCTTCACCGTTGCGGAGTCGCAGCCATGATCAACGGCCGTCGTCAATTCCTCACGGCTATGGCCGCGGGCATTCTCGGTAGTCAGGTCAAGATCGGCGGCGGAACAAGTGCGGTGAGCGCCTGGACCGGACTCGAGACGAATTCCATCCTCAACCAGGCGCGCCCGCGCGATGCGAAATCGGCGCTGAAGATCGTCAAGGTTGAACCGCTGATTCTGCGGCTCAAGAACCCCGCCGGCGATCCGCTCTCCCGCAACCCGAGCGCGGAATGGAATCGTCATTACATGCTGTGCCGCGTCGAGACGGAGGAGGGCCTCGTCGGGTGGGGTGAGGGGACCGACTTTCCGAGAGTGGCGACGGTCGCGACCGAGATCGATCTGCTGAAGTCGTACGTCATCGGCCGCAGCGCGTTCGACACCGAGCTGATTTGGAACACGATCTCGCGTGCGCGCAACTCCCAGTGGGGCAGCACGGTGCAGAGCGCGCTGGCGTGCCTCGATATCGCTCTATGGGACGTCGTGGGTCAACGCCTCGGCGTGCCCGTATACAAGCTCCTTGGCGGCAAGGTGCACGACAAGCTCGCGATCTATACGAGCTATCGCTGGGGCAACATCCCGCGCACTGCGGATGCGTATGCGATGCGCACGCGCGAGCTCGTCGCAGAGGGCGCGCGTGCCGGCAAGTGGGACCCGTTTTTCGATCCGATCGATTTCAACAAGCAGGCGACGCTGAAGACGATCAACGAAGTGGTGGAAATGGTCCGCGGCATTCGTCAGGGCGGACCGGAATTCGAGATCTGCGTCGAAGCGCACGCCAAATTCAACAGCGCGTCGGCGGTGCGGATCGCGAAAGCGATCGAGCCGTTCAATCCGATTTTCTTCGAGGAACCAGTGCCACCGGAAAACGCCGACGTGATGGCCGAGGTTCAGCGCGCCACGAGCATTCCAATCGCCGCCGGTGAACGGATCAAGTCGCGGCTGCAGCTCCGCGAGTATCTGGAGAAACAGGCGTTCCGGCTGTTTCAACCTGATGCCGCACATGTTGGCGGCATCACCGAGTACCGCAAGATGGCGGCCATGGCCGACTCGTATTTCATTCCGGTCGCGCCGCACAATCCGAACGGCCCCGTGTGCCTCGCCGCGCAGCTTCACCTCTCGGCGGCGACGCCCAATTTCGTCATCTTCGAAGAGGGGCGTACCGATCCGCTGGTCTGCAAGGAATGGTTCGGTGAGTGGGAAGACAGCCGCGCGTATTTTCGAGTGCCCGAATCGCCGGGACTGGGCATCAAGATCAGCGAGGCAGCTATCCGCGCGCAGTCGGTGGACATTGCGACCGCCGAACGCTCGTGACTAACGAACGAACTCCGCTGGCGCCAGCGCGCGGCGGGTGAATCGCGCGGCGCGAATCGCCCCCTTGAAGTAATTCACCAGGTTCATGCGCACGCCGATCGATGCTCTGCCTGGACCTTGCGGCGCCAGATGGATCTCAGCGGATCCTTGCTGCACGCCGTTCACGTAGTTCCTGAACTCGCGGCCGTCGTATACGGCGGCCACGTGATACCACGCGCCGAGCGCATGCAGCTTGGTGCGATCGATCAGCGCTTTCTCGCCAGTCGCACTGTGGACGTAGCTGTCCAGGCACCATTGGCCGTCCACGATGCGGATTTCAAACAGCATGCGATGGTCGGAATTTGATTGCTGCAGGTGAAACCAGCGCTGCTCCGGAGCGCCGCCGTCAGGACGAAAGACCGCTTCCCACGTGAAGGTCTCGGCGCCGGCGAGCGGATGCACATCGACGAACAGGGCGTCGTCCACTCCGTCGAACTCAATCGCTTTGCCTGCGGGCGTGTCGATCACGCGTGGGTTGCCGAGGATCGTCGTCGCGTGACCGCCGATGCGATCGAGTCGGTCGAACGTCCAGACCTGCGTGTCCTGGCCGTTACCTTTCAGGCCTTGTTGATCGGCTGCAGGTAGTGCGGCGATTAGAATAGCGACCGCGATTGCAAGGAGAGCCCTCATGAGCACTGGTGCGCGCGTCGTTGCCGCAGCCATTGTGATTCTCTTCGCGAGTTTTGTCACGGGAGCGCAGGTGAAGGAACCGACGCCCGTGAGCGAGGCGACGCTGCTCAATCCGCAAGCTGCGGACTGGCCCAACTGGCGCCGGACTGTGGACGGCTGGGGCTACAGTCCGCTCACGCAGATCAACAAGCAGAACGTGCACCAGCTGCAGCTGGCCTGGTCCTGGGCGATGCGGCCGGGACAAAATCAGCCGACACCGCTCGTTGTCAACGGCGTCATGTATCTGCCCAACCCTGGCGGCGGTGTGCAAGCGCTCGATGCCGCAACGGGTGAGTTGCTTTGGGAATATGAAAACGCACCGCCGGCAGGCGCACCGCCGCGTACTTCGCCGACGCGAAATCTCGCCATCCTCGGGGACAAGGTCTACGTTGCGGCCCCTGACGCACGGCTCATCGCGCTCGACGCGCGCAGCGGCGCCGTTCGCTGGGATCATCAGGTTGCCGATCCCAAACTCGGCTACAGCTATTCGAGCGGACCTATCGTCGTGCGGCGGATGATCATCGCCGGCATCAACGGCTGTGCGCACTACAAGGACGACGTGTGCTTTATCTCCGCGCACGATCCGGAATCAGGCAAGGAGCTGTGGCGGACGTCGACGATCGCGAGGCCAGGAGAGCCCGGCGGGGACACGTGGGGCGATCTCCCGCTCACGTTTCGCGCCGGCGGCGACGCATGGATTCCCGGCAGCTACGATCCAAAACTGAATTTGATCTTCTGGGGCACGTCGCAGGCGAAACCGTGGACGCGGTTTGCGCGCGGTACGGACGGCGACGCGCTCTACACCAATTCGACGCTCGCGATCGATCCAGTGAGCGGCAAGATCGCGTGGCACTACCAACACATTCCCGGCGAAACGCTCGACATGGATGAGACGTTCGAGCGCGTCCTCGTGGATACGGATGGACACGCGTCCGTGTTCACGATGGGGAAGCTCGGCATTCTTTGGGAGCTCGATCGCAAAACCGGTGCGTTTCTGGGCGCGCATGATCTCGGCTACCAGAACGTCGTCGATCTCGACACGCGAACGGGAAAGGTCACCTATCGCGCGGGGATGATTCCGAAGCCCGGAGTCGAGCTCGAGTTCTGCCCAAGTTCGACCGGCTTCAAGAGTCTGCGCGCGATGGCGTATCACCCTGAGACGCAGGCGTTCTACATCCCGCTCAATCTGCACTGCGAGCAAGGGACGTTCAACGACAACATCAATCGCGTTGTCGGGGGCGGCGGCAGTGGAGGCGTGCGGCGTCGGAACCTGATGCATCCGGCAAGTCCGGATGGCATCGGCGAGTTTGTGGCGATGCACGCGCGCAGCGGAAGGATTCTGTGGCGTCATCGTACGCGAACGCCGCCGAACACGGCGGCGTTGACGACGGGCGGCGGGCTCGTCGTGGTGGGGGACTGGGATCGGAATTTCCGCGTCTACGACGCGGCCAACGGCAAGATCCTGTTCGAGTCGCGCTTGTCGACGTCAGCGCACGGATTTCCGATCACCTACGCGGTCAACGGCAGGCAATACATTGCGATGCCGGTCGGCGGCGGCGGCGCGCAATGGGCCACGACGGTGCCCGGTGAGTTGTTGCCGGAGAAGAAGACCCCGCCGGGAGGGAACGCGCTGTTCGTGTTTGCGTTGCCGCGGTGACGGAGAAAAGGGCCTGCCCCATTAGTTACAAGCGGTGACAAAGCGTGGCTGTCAAGCCACGCACTTTGTCACCGCTTGTAAGTAATGGGGCAGGCCCCTTTACAGGAACGCGATCGTCGAGGGGCTGGCGACTTTGATCACTTCCTGCGTCGGGGTCAGCTTGCCTGTCACTTCGGTCACCTGAAAGATCACGACGGTGTCGCTGTTCTGATTGGCCGCGTAGAGCGCGCGGCCTGTGGGGTCGAGGCGAAAGAAGCGCGGCGTTCGTCCCTGTGTCGATTCCCACCCCACGGGCGTGAGCGCGCCGCTCGCCTCGTCGATCGCGAAAATCGCAATGCTGTCGTGTCCGCGATTCGATCCGTAAACAACACGCCCCGATGGCGCGACGACGATCTCGGCGCCGCTGTTGTTGCCGGTGTAGCTGGTGGGCAACGTCGGCATCACTTGAAACGGTGCGAACACACCTTTGTCGGGATCGAAGTGATACGCCGCGATCGTCGAATCGAGCTCGTTGATGACATACGCATATGGCCGCCGCGGATGGAAATCCACGTGACGCGGCGCCGCACCCGCGCGGCTTGCGACCGAAGGAGGATTGGCGGGCACCAGCTTCCCGCGCTCGACGTCGAGACGATAGAGAAACGTTCGATCGAGACCTTTATCGGGTACAACGATGTACCGGCCGCGCGGGTCGAAGGGCGAGTGGTGCGGATGCGAGCTCGTTTGCTGCGTGCGATGCGGCCCAGGCTCGCCGATCATCGTCGCCAGATCGGTCAGCGCGCCGAGCGATCCATCGGTGTTGATTGGCAGCAGCGCAAGCGTGCCGGTCGCATAGTTGGCGAGCGAGAGAAAGCGTCCCGTCGCATCGATTGCGAGATGAACGCCGTTCTCACCATTGCTGGGCTGCTGATTCAGGATGGTGAGGTGTCCGGTTTGTTGATCGATGCGGTACGCCGTCGCGTGGGTTCCCCCACCGTGTGCTGAATAGAGAAATCGCCCACCGCGATCGACGATGACGAACGACGGATCCGCGACCTTGTCGAGCACCTGAATTCGCGTCCACTGATCCGATGCGCGGGTGCGGCGAAACACGCTCAGGCCTTCGCCGTGCCCGCGGCCTTCGCCGGTGAAGCTGCCCACGTACATGAACTGCGGAGGTGCGGTCGGCAGATCGCGGCGGCTTTGAACGAGCGTCGCGGCGGTAACGGCTGACAAAAAGCTGCGGCGCGAGATCCGATCGTTTTCCATGGACGGATACCCTACCATTTGGCCAGACGGAGGCACACGATGAAGCGACGCGACGTTGTCCGAATCAGTGGCACGTGTTTGGATGCCCTTGACGCGTTGGTCGCTGCAGTTTCAGCTGAATCGTGATAGAGACAGTTATGACGAACAATCGATTTGCTGTCCTCGGTGCGATGTTGATCACCGCGACGCTGTATCTGGCGGCCCAGGAGAAACCAAAACCAGGTGGTTACCTCGTCCAGCGCGATGCCGAGGTCGCTAAAGCCGAAGGCGGACCTCACAACGGCGGCGGCCAGACGATCGGCCATTCGTTTTTCGCGCAGGTGCCGAATCTCAGCCTCGTGTTTCGTAAACGCGTGCTCAAACCCGGTGCGGGCATCGGCTATCACGAACAAAAGGAAGACGAAATTTATTACGTGCTGAGCGGCCGCGGCACGATGACGCTCGACGGCAAAGACGTGGAGGTCGGACCGGGCACCGCGATTCTCACGCGCACCGGCAGCTCGCACGGCTTGAAAGTGATGGGCGACGAAGACCTCGTCATCATCATCAACTACATGTCCGCCTCCGCTGCCCCGGAAGCGAACGCGAGCTCTGGCGAGACCGCGCCGGAGCGGCCGTACGGCCGCGAAGGCGGGCGGTGAAGCTTTCGCGACGCGAGGTGCTGATTGCGGCGATGAGCGCGCACGTCGCGCGGCGTGCACGACCGGCGCTCGCGCAGGCACTGCCGAAGACGACGCCCGTCAGTTTCGAGGTGCCCACGGGGGCATGCGATTGCCATACGCACATCTTCGGCGATCCGCGCACCTTTCCGTTTGTGGCCTCGCGCGTCTACACGCCGCCACCCGCGTCTTCGGAGGAACTCGCCGCGCTCCACAACGCCCTGCGCATCCAGCGCCTCGTCATCGTCACACCGAGCGTGTATGGCACCGACAACTCCGCCACACTCGATGGCATGAAGGCGCGCGGAGCTGACGCGCGCGGCGTCGCGGTCATCGACGACACGACACCGGACAGCGAGCTCGATCGCATGGATCGCGCCGGTGTGCGCGGCATTCGACTGAACCTGGCAACTGCCGGCATCAACGATCCATCGGCGGGTCGCGACCGCTTGCGCGTCGCCACCGAGCGCATGGCGCGGCGCCGCTGGCACGTGCAGATGAACACAACGCTCGCGATGATCGACGCAATCAAGGATCTGGTCGCGGCATCGCCCGTTCCCGTCGTCTTCGATCATTTCGGTGGCGCACGCGCGGAGCGCGGCGTGCAGCAGCCCGGCTTCGCGGCTCTCGTCGATCTCGTGCGCTCTGGCCGTGCCTACGTCAAGATCTCCGGCGCGTATCGCGCGTCAAACCTCGCACCCGACTATCCCGACGTCGCGCCGCTTGCGAAAGCGCTCATCGCCGCCAACTCCGACCGGATTCTGTGGGGTAGTGACTGGCCGCATCCTGACTCAGCGCCTCGGCCGGGACGCAAGCCCACCGAAGTCTCGCCTCCGCTCCCGATCGACGATGGCCGGCTGCTCAATCTGTTGCCGGGCTGGGCTCCGGACGCAGAGACTCGCCGGAAGATCCTGGCGGTGAATCCCGCAACGTTGTACGGCTTTCGCTGAACGCCGTTCCATCCCTGATCGTTTCTTACTTCATGGCCCGCCGCGGCCTCTGGATCCTCTCGGCGTCAGCTCTCGCCGTCGTTCTCGCGAACTGGCTGCTTCGGCCTTACGACCCTGACTTTTCCGGGATCGACACGTCGTCCACGGCGGAGCTGGAGCGCGAGTTTGAAAACCTCCGTCAACACCTCGATATCCCTGGGTTGTCAATCGCAATTGCCGAACGCAGCCGCATCGTCTGGGCGCATGCATTTGGCTGGGCCGATCGCGAGCGCAACGTTCCCGTCGTTCCTGACAAAACGAGTTTTCATCTCGCTTCGGTGACCAAACCAATTGCAGCGACCGTCGTGCTGCAGCTTGCCGACGAAGGACGTCTCGATCTCGATGCCCCAGTCGCACGGTTCGGGATCGATTTGCCACGCAGCCAACCGGTCCGTGTCTGGCACGTCCTTTCACATACCTCTGACGAGGCGCCTGGCACCGTGTTCAGATACGACGCCCGAGTCTTCGCGTCGTTGACGCAGGTCGTCGAGCGTGTCACCGGAAGGGCGTTTGCGGCAGAACTCTCCGATCGCATCGTGCGGCGGCTAGGCCTCGAGCACACGGGGCCAAACCCTCGCCACCTCGATTGGGCCGCCTGCCGATCATCGATTGCGCTGGTCCTTCTAAAGCTGTGTGGCAGCGCAGACGAGGCGCGGCGCTGGCCCGATACGTTCAGCGCATCTGGACTCGATCGCGCGAAACTCGACGCCGATCTCACCATCGGCTACGCGCGACGTTGGGGACGACAACTCTGGCCTGCCGGACTGTTCGGATCCATGCGTCCAGAGCAGCATCTGACAAGTCTGTTTGCGAGCGCGGGATTGATCGCATCGGCGTCCGACCTGGCCAGGTTCTCGATCGCTTTGGATGAAGGGATACTGCTGAAGGATTCGACACGCGCGCGCGGGTTCACGGCCGTACGGACGCCTGGCGGCAGGACGCTGCCGTACGGGCTGGGATGGTTTGTTCAAGAGCACAACGCCGGTACGCTGGTCTGGCATTTCGGTCAGGCGTTTGAAAGTTCGGCGCTGATCGTGAAAGTTCCCGCCCGGCAGATGACGTTCATCGCACTCGCCAACTCAGACGGTCTGAGCAGGCGGCGACGGCTGGGCGATCGCGCTGACGTGCTCGCGTCGCCGGCCGCCAGGCTGTTTCTCAGATGGCTGTCAGTCACTCGGTCATCGGCGCGGCGTGAAGAGGACGCCGAAATACAGTCGGTGTCCGCCACGCGTTTTTGAGCGCGCGAAAAACTCAGGCGCCGTGTCTTTCGCATTGACGATGAGGTATCGGTAATCGAGGCGAAAGCCCCAACTTGGGACCGATGCACGGACGAACTTGGCACCACCGCCGATGTTCTCAGCGAGAAAGGTTTCGAAGCCGACCGTTTCCTCGTCGTACCCGAACGGCGCGGTCAGATCGCGCGATTGCAGGGCGACCGCGCCAATGCCCCCCGCGAGGTAATAGGGCAGTCGTCTGCCGGTGGCGCCGCCCGGGAAGAACAGCACGTTCCCGGAGTAGCTCCAGACGTTCGGCATCTGTCCATGGAAGACCGTCGCCCCGTGATAGGTGACATCCTGCGCCCACCCGAAGCTGATGGTGAGCTCACCTTCGACCGCAACACGCTCCGTGGCGAAGTACGTCAGGTGACCGCCCGTCGTATAGACGTTGAAGTTCACTTCGCCATCGCCGTCGCCGCCAACGAAGAACGTGCCGCCAAGCGGGAACAAGCCGACGTCGATTTGCCCCCTGGCATCCTGCGCCATCACCTCCGGAGCGCCACTGCACAGCAAGAACGAAGCAAAAAGAACCTGCCAACGAAGTCGACGCACTCGTCCCCCTCATGAGTCACTTCTTCGGTGAACGCCTTCAGCTCTCGGCTATCAGCTCCCAGCTCTGTTCGGTGCTGAGAGCCGATCGCTGAGAGCCGAAAGCTGCCTTACCACTTGAACTGATATGCGACGCGCGGGAAGCGCCCCGGCATAATCGCCGTGACCTGTCCGAGCGATGTGCCAACGGTATCGGTCTGCGTGCGAATAGCGTTGTTGTTGAACAGGTTGAAAATATCGAGCTGGAACGTGTGCACCTTCCCGCTGCCGTAGTGGAAGTTCTTGCGCACGTTGATGTCCACCTGCGTCCAGCGCTCCGCGTACAGGGATCCCGGTTCGGTGAGGATGATGGTCTGCGCCTGCGTGCGCTGCTGGTTGGGGAACAGGTTGGCGGGCGGCTGCCACGTAATCACCCGTTCGAGACCGGGATAGCTTTGCAACACGACGCCGAGATCGATGCCGAGCGCCGGCGAGTAGTTGCCCGCCAGCTTGAACTCGTGCAGAAACGGCATGTCGAAGTTGCGCTGATCGCAGAAGCGACCGCCCTCAGCCACCTGGCGCCCTTGATACAAGTCCGCCATCGGTGGTCCGTTGGGATTGTCATCCGATTCACAAAAGACCGAGATGTTTCGTTCGGCTGTCCAACTGCCAAACATCGTTGCGCTGTTGTGCAATCGCGCTGAGAACGACGCTTCGAACCCCGTGTACAACGACCGGTTCCTCTCGCTGCTGCGATCGACAAGTCCCTGGTTGTACAGCATGTTTTTCGACTGATTCAGGTTGTAGACCGTGATCATCTCGTTCGGGTCCAGCACCGCGGCCACCGACGGATCGGTGATCGCCGGCATGCGCACCTGGAACGGCGTGTAGTCGTCGGTCGTAATGAACGTGCGATCGGTCAGTTGAATGTTCCTGATCGTACGCTTGATGAAGAGCGCGCCGACGGCCAGACGCGGCATGACCTGATGTTGTACGCCGACGGTGTATTCCCAGTTGTATTGCCGGCGCAAGTCACCAGGCAACGCTCCGGAACGGTTGCCGAAGGTGCCACCGCTTGGACTTGGTCCGATCTCGTGATCCTGCGCGATGCCGTCGTTGTTGGTGCCGCGGACCTCTCCCGAGCATGCGCTGCCCGCGGCGTTGAGCACGCAATCGAACCAGTTGCGGTTTTCCTGCCGCACCCCCGCATCAGCGTAGGCAAGGAACGGATCGGCGTCGTACTGGCGATGGTATTTGCTCGCGCTGGTCTTGAGCGCTGTACGGCCATCGCCGAACAGATCGTAAACGGCGGAGAGGCGAGGCGCGTAGTCGGGCCCCCATTCGATCAGATCGTACTGCTTGGGATAGGAACGCGCCGGTGCAAAGCGCCCGGCTGCAGCCGTCGTGGCGCGCATGCCGGCGGCAAACCACTCCACGCGCAACCCAGGATTGAGCGTCAGCCGCCTCATGGTCCACGAATCCTGGAGGAAGAGGGCGGAGTCGTACTGGATGTAACCGGGCGCGTCGAGCGGTGTGTTGAATACAGTGACGGTGCTCGGCCGACCCTGGTTGTAATTCAGCTGGATATCGCCGTTGTGCTCGCTCGCCATCCGTCCGTCAGGGCCCAACTCGTGAACGTATCCGAGCTTGATGCTGTGCGTGCCGGTGACATACGAGATCCGTCCGTCGAGGACATGACGGGTGTTGTCCTGCCGTTGACTGAGAAGCGAACCCCACGTGGTGCATCCCGTGTCATAGGCGCACTGCGGATGGATCTGGCGTTGAGTGTCGGTCTTCCGCGTCTGCGTGTACCATTCAACGCTGCCGCGTTCTTTTAATACACCCGGCGCGGGGCCGCCGTGCCAGTCGAACTCTGCAGCCGAGTAGCCGCCTTCGATGAGGAATTTGCCGGCGACCGTCGACGTCCACTTCACATTGCCGACCCAGTGGTGCGCCTTTTTTGGATCGCGGAACTGTCCGACGCGCGGATCAGTGCCCGCCGAAAAGTCCTTCCCCTTGCGCTTCCACCAGCGCGAAGCGAACATCGCGATCTTGTTGTTGGTGGACACCTGGTAGGTCACCCGCGCAGACGGTCCGCGGACGTAGGTGTCAATGAACGAGTTGATCACCTCGCCGTCGGGCGCCACGATTTGCGGTGGCACGTCGGCGACGAGCTCGTCGGAGGATTGATGGCGGGCGGTGACGAGAAACCATGCCTTGTTGCGTCTGATTGGCCCGCCGATCGACGCCGAGAACATGTGAATGTGCTTGATGCCGTTGGCGCTGCGGATGCTTAATGGCGCCGCGCGCAGCGCGTCGTCGACGTTATCCGCCTGCCAGTCGCCGCTGCTGAAGCCGAGGAACGCGGCGCCGTTGAAGGTGTTGCCGCCGTCCTTGAGCACGCTGTTCAAGCGGATGCCGCCGCCCGACGTGTCCGCGGGAATCGCGCTCGTCATCACGGTGATTTCCGATTGCAGCATATCGTCGAAGTACGACTGCGACGGCCCCTCGAGGCTTTGAATCGACATGCCCTCGACCAGCTGCTCGGCGTCGTTGCCGCCGAGCCCGTGCGCGCGAAGCGCCACCTGTTCGGTCATGCGCGAGCCGCCGATGTCAGGTGTCCCCGGCCGAACGCCCGGCGCCAGCACGCCAATCGACATCACGTTGCGCGAGACAGGGAGCGCGTCGATGATGTCGCGCGTCAGCACCTGCGTTCGCGACGCCTGCTGCACGTCCACCTGAGCGGCCTGGCCGGTGACCGTGATCGACTCCTCCAGCACGCCCACTTTCATGTCGGCATTCACGGTCACGACCGTGTCCGAAGGGACATCAATGCCGGCGCGCACTAGCGTGCCGAAGCCGGTGAGTGAAAAGGTCAATCGATAGGGACCGGGGCGTAACGCTTCGATCCGATAACGCCCCTGGACGTCGGTAATCGTGACCCGTGCGCCTTCGATCAGCGCGGGGCTCGTCGCTTCGACTGTGACGCCGGGGAGCACGGCGCCGGATTCGTCCCTGACCAGCCCGACGATCGACGCCTGTGCCCAGGCCAATGCAGGCGACAGAGACACACACAGAACGACGAACACGCAGGCACGTACTTGTCGCATCGGAATGCCCCTTTCCTTTGCAGCGCGGCTGAAGCCGCGCCACGACCTCCGGCGGCGCCGCTCGAGCGGCGCCACTACGTCCTGTGAATCTTCAAATGACTCCTGGTGAGACCTTGCAGGTTCGACACACCCAGCGCGCCGAGTTGACGCGCCAGGTCGCTCTGCAATATCTCGATCGCGCCTTGCACGCCCGCCGATCCGTATGCCGCCAGCGCCCACATCAACGGTCTCGCCACGAGCACACCGCGGGCGCCGAGAATCAAGGCTTTGAGCACGTCGCTTCCGCGCCGGAAGCCGCCGTCCACGAGCAGCGCCGCGCGGCTGCCGATGGCGTCGGCGATCGCTGGGAGCACTTCGACGGCGGCAGGCCCA
>JBKPAJ010000054.1:0-23580 GCA_046726375.1 Acidobacteriota bacterium | reverse complement strand
TGCCCTGATGTACAACCGGAACCGTGCGACCTGGCAAGAGAATCAGCCGGAACGCCACGAGACCTTGATGCGGCGGCTGGCCCAGATACCCGCCAGCGCCGAGGGAATCAACAACAGCATCAGCTCCACGAACCCGACACGGGACCGAGTAAAGCCGCCAGCGCCATCAAGACGCCGCAGGTCACGGCGATGCCAACGACCAGCTGAAGCAGAAACGTCACGATCGGCCTCTCTTCCAGATCGGCGTGTTATCAGCATAGTCTGAGAACCGCGGGACACGTGCTCTCATGTTTCGATCGCACCAAACGCGCTTCAGTCGTCCGGTCTTGAACAGGCGTCACATGAAATCGATCTCTCGCGTCGCACTGTTGTCGATCCTAGGTGTGGCGCGGTCCACCGTTCGACGTCGCGGTACGCGGACAGCAGTTGGCAGAAAAGACGCGATGAGGCCGCGCACGAATCACCGCATTGCCCTCGACTACGCTCCGCGAGCACCGCCGCACGGCAGACGCACGTTGCCGTGAGCGATCGAGCACTGCGCGGTTCGAAGTCGCGTGGGTTCGCGGATTTCAGGCCTGTGAAATCAACGGCTTGGAGATGGTGGACCAGATTTTCCCCAGATGGAACCCACTGACAGCTGGATGCGCCAAATCGAAGACTTCCAGCGAGCCGCGTAGGGCGGTTTGCTAAGGCTGCCGGCACTCACAGAACGGGCCTGAAATTTGCGGTTTCAGGCCCGTTTTTTATTGGGAACTTGGTTCGCGTTGGACACGTACGGACCGGAATTGGTTCGCGTTTGGGCACATTCCTGGGCACAGATTCATTGAGGTCTGAGCACCCCCTCGTGGACGACCTTTCCATCGACCATCGTGAAGACGCTGACGGTCGCAGGTAGTGCAAGCGGCGGCACCATCGACGTAAGCGCCGACCGAAGACATCGGACGTGTGCTCGCCGACGAATTGCTCAGTAATTTGCCGCGAGCGATGAACCCATAGTCAGCCCGACCAGCTGGCCGCTTGGCGTCTGACCGCAGGGAGCCGGTAACCCATTGGACTAGGACTCTACGCACTCATACAGAGGGGCCCACGCGTCAGGCGATGTGCGCCATCTCTCGATCTCGACGACTCCGTCGCGCTCCGAACCCTCTCGCGACCAGCTGCCCTGAAGGCGTTGCGCTCATCCTCGAGGAGTCGCACCAGGGCGCCACGCTCCAGGTGCGGCGATGAGTGGCAGCACGCGATCGATTTGGTCCCTTGACACCGGGTCGCGCTGCGGCGCGAATCTCGCGCTGAAGTCACAATCCAAGCCGCTGAAAATGGCCCCTGATCACGTCGTAGCACTCGCAGGAGGCGTCTTCGAGGCGGCTTCTTTTCAGCACGCGAATACGGCCATATCGGCTGGAAATGAGGCCGGAGCGCTGGAGTGTTCCCATCACCAACGTTACCGTCGGCCGCTGCACACCGAGCATGATGGCGAGGAATTCATGCTTTAGTCAGGACTCCTCTGACTCGACGCGATCCTGCGTCTGAAGTAGCCACCGACAGCATCGCGACTTCACGTCGTGCAGTGCGTTGCACGCGGTGCACTGCATGACTTGCAGCAGATTGGCCTGCGCGTACCGCGCGACGATGTCGTGGAACGGTCCGGTCGCGCTTTCCTTCACAAATCGTCGCACGCTCATCGACGGAAACGGTCCATTCGGGACCTGCGCGAACGTTCGACCGACTCCCGATCGGTCGCCGAGGAATACGGCGATCCCGAGCATGCCTTCCCGCCCGACGGTCGCAACCTCAACGAACGCCTCATCACGCATTTCGTTGTGACTGAGAACACGCCGCCGTTCGGGAAGCACACGTCGGTGACCGCCACAGCATGTTCTTGGAGCGTGGGACCGGTCGCGATGGTATGCATCCGCAAGTGTGCGCGGATCCGCCGATAGTCCGCTGTCGGCAACGCACGGAGCAGTCGATTGTGCAAGCGAGTACCGTCGGGAAGCAGGCGCGCTGAGGTAACGACTGCTGGGGTGGGCAAGGCGTCTCTCCGAGCGACCCTGAACAAGCCAGGCGCTTCGATGAGACTGGAGAAAGCAACCGCGGCCGCGAGCCCAGCTCAGAAAAGCGAGTAGATCGCAGCCTATCACGACGAAGCGCCCGCAAATGTGCGATACACTACATTTGCCCCCCAGACTGGCGCCACGCCACCAAGTGACGTCGCCTCAGCTTCCGAGCTTTTGGCTGCCAACGTGCCGCCGCGCAGGAGCGTGACGATGTTGCGGGAATCTTCCTCTGAACCAATTGCCGACATTCGCCACGCGGTCCGAGTCTTGGTGTCGCGAACAGCGGAGCACAAGGATCGACTCGAAGCGCTGGCGACGTCAGCCGAGCAGGACATGCGACAGGCCGAAAGAGAAATGGCCCAGGCGGCGGAGGGTTCCGACGCGCTTTTGAACGTGCTCGCGGCGCATATGCTTGGCGCCAACCACCGTTACCAGACCTCCACACAACTCTGTTCGGCGCTCGTGAGCAGCAACTTGCTGCACGTCGATTGCTCAACCGTGTGGATGACGAAGGCTGCGGGGCCGACGCGAACATCGAGCGCTGCCCTCATGCCGTGCTCGTCGTCGATGACTCAGCGGATCTTCGTGAGCTCGTCGCCCACGTGCTGCATAGTGCCGGGTTCGTTGTGCGAACCGCGGGGAACGGCCTCGAAGGGCTCATCGCGGCGTGTAATATGCGCCCTGGCGTGATCGTCATGGATGTGACTATGCCCGTGCTGAACGGCATCGAAGCCACACGACTCATCAAAGCTTGCGAGCCGACTCGTGGCGCACGGGTCATCGCTTACACCGGCAATCCGTCGGTCGGCGACAGTCTTCGTGAGGTCCTGTTCGTTGCGGTAGTGCAGAGACCGGCGATTCCAGACGCCATCCTCGACGCCGTACGCCGCGCCGTCAGTCTGTGACGGTCGCAAGCTCGTCCCGCGCTCGGGCCGTTCCGCAAGCGCAGCTCGCAACAGCCGAGCGCTGCGCCAAATGCGGCGACGCTATATTCGTGAACGGAGGCCGCTGATGCATCAGGTCGAAACTGCCCCGTCCAACATGCGGTCGCCATCGCTGACATTCGAGGACGAACGTCTCGCGAGTAATTCTCCGGCAAGGCTTCTCATCACCGCGATGACTTCCGCCGACGCTGAAGCGTGTGCCCGGCGCATTCATGCACTCGGCCTGCAAGAGCGGTTTCGGTTCGTGCAAACGGAGGCCAGTGACCTTCCACTCGACGGGGAACTGCGGCGCGAGACCTGTTCTCATTTGCTCGACGAGGCTGCTGGAGGCACGCTCTTTGTCAACGACGTTGACGCCATGCCAGCATGCGCGCAAGAGAGGTTTGTCGAACTGCTCGTTGATCTCCAGTTGACGCGCGAGGTGAGCACTGCCGTCCGACTCGTCTCGGGGACAACGGTGTCGCTGCTCGATCGGGTCAGTGCGGGCACGTTTGCGGAGCGGCTGTTCTACCGACTAAACACCATTCATTTCATTCACACGGACTTCGCGCCAACCGAATCCAAGGGAGGCGTGGCGTTATGACGCACGGGACGACAATCACCCGCACCGGCCGGATATGACGGTTCATCTGGTGAACCCAAGCCATCTAGCGTTTGGTGTCGGTGTCATCACACCCCGATGGCTGTTCGTCCTAGCGGGCGCGACTCCCGCGTCCTACGGCCTGCCGCGGATCGTCGACGAGACCCTGGAGGCCTTCGAAATTGGGAACGTGCAACCTGGCGACGTTGTCGGAATCGGGATCCACACGGGCAACGCACTTCGGGGCTACGAAATCGGGACTCTCGCCAGGGCTCGGGGTGCGACAGTCGTGTTCGGCGGCATCCACGCGACGTTGTACCCGGAAGAGGCCCAACGGCTCGGTGGAGCGCACAGCGTGGTCCGAGGCGACGGCGACGTCGTGTGGCCCATCGTTCTCGATCACGCGACCCATGGCACGGTGCAACCGGTCTACGAGGCCGGGCGTGTCGATGCCGATCGCTTCGTTGCAGCCCGGTGGGAGCTCCTGCCTGAGGGACGCTACATGTGGGGCTCAGTCCAGACCGTGCGGGGCTGCCCGAAGCATTGCTCGTTCTGTTCGGTTTGGCGCACCGATGGTCAGAAACCGAGGCAGCGCCGCGTGGACGCCGTCGTCGACGAAGTCGTAGAGCTCCGACGCCGCGGCTATCGCTTCATCGCACTGGCTGACGACAACTTCTATCCGGTGACCCTGGCCGATCTTGCGATGGCCGAACGGCAACAAAACCCGACGCGCCTGGAACAGCTCCGCGCACTGCGGAGGGAGCGATTCGATTTGATGAACCGGCTGGCACAGCTGCCGTCGGACATGGTCTTCTTCACCCAGATCACCATGGAAGCTGCCGAAGACGCGGCCTTCCTCGACGCGATGCGGCGGGCCAACATCAAGGGTGCGCTCGTCGGTGTGGAGGCGGTCACGCCGGAGGGTTTGAAGGACGTGTACAAGAGCTTCAACGACAGCGGCGAGGCACTGGTCGAGCGTCTCAAAACGTTCAGAGAGCATGGCGTCCATGTCCTCGGCTCGTTCATCTTTGGCCTTCCGAGCGATCGGCCCTCCACCTTTGACGCAACTGCCGACATCGCGGACCGGGCCGGTCTCGCCTTCGCGCAGTTCGTCATGCTGACGCCCTATCCGGGCACGGTGGATTTCGCCGCGTGGGAGAAGAGTTTGGGCTCCGGCACGATGCACGTCGCCGGCATTCCGATTACTCGTCACTGGCTGATCCCACAGGCGCAACGTCCCAAGGTGTACGCCTCGCATCCGGCGATGTCTCCAGACGAGATCCGTTCGAGGACCCAGGCCGTGTGGGACCAGTTCTACAGCCTGCCAAGGGTCTGGAGGCGCTCCCGCTGCACGCCGACGCTGCGAGCGCGGCTGGCGTTCGTCTTGCTTTCGAAGTTGTACCGCCAGATGTACGCGAATACCGGGATCGCGACGGACAGCGCGCGCGTGACTCGTGCGACCCGGTGGGCTCGGCTGCTCGCTAAACCGTGTCGTCGCCTGTTCGTCGCGCGCCCGTTACCGGCTCTCGCTGTGCCGGCGCCCGATGCATAGCCGTACGCAGCATTCGGAAGAATTCTGTCGCGAAGCGAGCTTGTAGGAGTTGATCGCTATCAATCGAGATGAGATCACCGGCCGCGCGACGGAGAGTGCTCATTACGGGGGCCACCGGCAGGTTGCCGTCGGCGAGCTCGAACACCGCATCCCTTCGCAATGACAATGCCCGTGACTGCTGTTGTTCCGGCTGAAGGAGCCGTTCTCGACCGCATCCTGGGGGCAACCCACTCGATTTGCAGCGAAGGCCTGAGCCGCCAGGCCTACGACCGGTATGAGGCGGCCAAGTTGAAGACTGCCTGGGGGCGAGATCATCTACGGCGGTTTGCGCTCGTCAGGGGCTCAGAGTTGCTCGCCAGCGCCAAGCGGTACCGCATCGCCGGTGTCCTCGATCAGCGACTTATACGGATCTGCGGCATCGGCTCGCTTTTCACTGAGCGGATGCACCGCGGCCACGGGTATGCGGGAGCATTGGTGGAAAGTCTACTAGACGACGCGAGACATGACGGCGCGGAGCTGGCCCTGCTCTTCTCGGACATGGATGCCAGATGGTGCGACCGGAACAGCTTCGAGAAGGTTCCCATCACTGAGATCGAACTCGACGTCGCGCAGTCGCCACGCCTCGGTGCGCCCATGACCCTCGTCCGTGGCGGCGAAGAACGCGACCTGGCGGCAATCGTCGCGATGGGACAAATCCGGGCCGCGGCGTTCCGCTTCCACCTGGATCGCGATGTGGACTTCGTGCGGTACGCCATGACCAAGAAGCGATTGCTCGCCGGCCTCGCTTCCCCAGGGTCTCACCAACTACAGTTTTTCATCGCGGAAGAAGGCATCACGGCTGCCGCCTATGTCGTTCTCCACGTCGTCGGAGACACATGGACGATCGAGGAGTGCGGCGATCGTGACCCTGGTGGCGCACGGGTCGGCGCGATCCTTCAGGCGCTCATCGCACGCGAGCCTGCGGAGCGGCGACCGTCGATTCGTGGATGGCTGCCACCTGGCTTCCTTCCTCCACAGATCACCATTGTGGCGGCGAGGCCTTCGCTGACTGTCATGAGAGTCCGATGGCTCGGAACCACGCCTGTCCAGCCGCCACTCTCGAGCGAAGACGTGCTCTACTGGCGGGCCGACCTCTTTTGAACGAGAGCTCGCTTTATCGGCAACACGAGCAGCTCTAAGACGCGCGCGCAAAGGCGACGGTCTGGGCCAGGAGATTAGGCGTCGTGACCCTGCGCGCCAACGTCCAGGAATCTGACTAACTGGTTCCGGCAGCCGTCACCGTGTTCGTTCACCACTGTTGGTTGAGACGCGCCTGGTCTGGAAGCGCAAACCCGCGCAGGGACTCAATCTTTGCGAACGTCAGGACAACTGTGTCAGCGTATCTGTTCTGCAAGTATTTGTACACCAACAGATACTTACCCGACATACCCGGTTGCGCCTTCGAGTCTGGCTCGGGCGGGAGATCCGTGATCGGCCCGCGCCTCTTCATCCAATTCAGCATCGGGCGCTCATGCTTCTTGATTCAGCAGTTCTGGAAGCGCCGCGATGGCCTCCTCGCGGTTGTCGAACCATCGTTCCGTCGGCAAAATCGGCAGCTTGTCATCGTCACTGAACTTGTCTGGCAGTCGGACAAGCGCGAACTTATGCGTGACGGGGTGTTCGTAGAGGGTGTATCTCATAACAGCGGTCGCGCGCGTGTTCAGTACATTCCTCCCATTTCGCCCGCCCCGCCGGCCGCTACCTTCGTCTTCTCGGGGAGTTCCGAGACGAGCGCCTCGGTTGTGAGCATCAGTGAGGCGATCGACGCTGCGTTCTGAAGCGCGGTTCGTACGACCTTGACGGGATCAATGACGCCAGCACGGACGAGGTTCTCGTACTTATCGTTCAGAGCGTTGAAGCCTTCCTCGGGACCCATGTCCTTGACCTTCGCAACCACAACGGCCCCTTCCTGGCCCGCGTTGTTCGCGATCCAGCGAAGCGGTTCCTCCGCCGCCCGTGCGATGATCTGCACGCCGATCTGCTGTTCGCCGTCGAGCTTCACTCCTGAGAGCGCGTTGCACGCGCGGAGCAATGCGACGCCGCCGCCCGGGACGATGCCTTCTTCGACCGCGGCTTTCGTGGCGTGCATGGCGTCCTCCACTCGGGCCTTCTTCTCCTTCATCTCGGTCTCGGTAGCCGCGCCGACCTTGATCACGGCCACGCCGCCGACGAGTTTCGCGAGCCGCTCCTGCAGCTTCTCACGATCGTAGTCCGACGTCGTGTCGTCGATCTGCGCGCGAAGCTGTTTGACGCGGCCTTCGATCGCCCGCTTCGTGCCCGCGCCTTCGATGATGGTCGTGTTGTCTTTGTCGATCGTGATCTTCTTCGCCCGGCCAAGATCGTCGACAGTCAAGTTCTCCAGTTTGATGCCGAGATCTTCAGTGATGGCACGACCGGCGGTGAGGATCGCCATATCCTCGAGCATCGCCTTCCGCCGGTCACCGTAGCCGGGCGCTTTGACGGCCGCGACTTTCAGCGTCGCGCGCAACTTGTTCACCACGAGCGTCGCCAGCGCTTCGCCTTCCAGATCCTCGGAGACGACGAGCAACGGCTGCCCGCTTTGCGCGACGCGCTCGAGCACTGGCAGGAGATCTCTCAAGCTCGAGATCTTCTTTTCGTGAATCAGAATGAGGACATCCTCGAGTACGACCTCCATCCGCTCGGGATCGGTCACGAAGTACGGTGACAGATAGCCGCGATCGAACTGCATGCCTTCGACGACGTCGAGCGACGTGTCCATCGTCCTGGCTTCTTCGACGGTGATGACACCGTCTTTGCCGACCTTCTCCATTGCGTCGGCAATGATGACGCCGATGGTCTCGTCGTTGTTCGCCGAGATCGTGCCGACCTGCGCCACCATGGCGCCGCCCACCGGCTTCGACATCGTCTTGAGTTCGGCCGTGATGATCTCCACGGCCCGCTCGATGCCGCGCTTGAGCTCCATCGGGTTCGCACCTGCGACGACGTTTTTGGCGCCCTCGCGATAAATAGCCTGCGCGAGGACCGTGGCTGTGGTGGTACCGTCACCCGCGACATCCGACGTCTTGCTGGCGACCTCACGCACCATCTGTGCGCCCATGTTCTCGAGCGCATTCTTCAGATCGATCTCTTTGGCGACTGTGACGCCGTCCTTCGTAATCGTCGGCGATCCGAACTTCTTGTCGATGATGACGTTGCGGCCCTTGGGTCCAAGAGTCACCTTGACGGCATCAGCCAACTGGTTGACGCCACGGAGAATCGCCTGCCGCGACTGATCGCCGTATGTGATCTGCTTTGCCATGATGTCGGTCTCCTACGATGCTCTGGTATCGGTGTGGTCTACTGCTTCTCTTCTTGAGAATCGTGGAGGTCCCGCTGGGAACAATGCAGTCTGCTTAACACGACCTTCGACGATGGCCAGCACATCAACCTCTTTCATGATGAAGTACTCGTGGCCGTCGATCGTGATCTCCTGGCCGCCGTACTTGCCGAAGAGGATCCGATCGCCCGGCTTGACGTCGAGGCGGACCCGCTTGCCGTGACCATTGGCTTTACCGTTGCCAGCGGCGATGACGGTGCCCTGCTGCGGCTTCTCTTTCGCGGTGTCCGGAATGATGATGCCGCCGACCCGTTGTTCGCCTTCGTCGAAGCGGTGGCACGATGACGCGGTCGTGTAGCGGCCGAATATTCATCACTGTTGAACTCCAGCCGCCGGACCTGCGGCGAGGATACGCACGGCGGCGCGTGCACGTTCGTCGCTCGCTATTGGTGCGCAAGCAACCGCCACGTTGATCGGACGCTCCGGGTCTGGCTGTGTGAGTTCGGTGACAATTTGGAGCCGTCTGGCGCGAACTTCGAGGAATCGGGCGTACGGAATGAGCACGGGTACGAGGACGTCAGTCATTTGAACCTCTACCGTCCACTGCCGAGCAGCCTGACCCAGTCAAGGGCGAAATCCTGCCTTGTTCGCGAGGCGTGCTTTCTCTTGAGCGGCGCGCGTGTCATCCGCTTCCTTCTTCTGTCGCGCGATTTCGCGCTTGGGTGCATCGAGTTCGTCCAGCCGCAGCGCCCGCGCCTCCGCCGTCTGCGCAAGACCCTCGAGGCGAAGGGACGTCACGATCATTCTGAAGCCGGACGCATAGGGCGATCGGTACAGAACAACCGAGTAGTCGGCGTCACCCCAACGTGCCACGAACGTGCCGGACTCCTGCGCAACTTGCGAACTCGCGACGCGGGTCCTGAGTGGCGCTTTCGATATGGATCCGTACGTCGACGAGATCGCTTCAATCATGTCGGCGTCCGTCATGCCCTCGGTCCGATTGTGGTCGTAGTCGATCACGAGCCGAAACAGTTGATCGTTATAGAAGCTGAAGACGATCTGTTGCACCGGATCGGGGGAAGGTGCCGTGGGACCCGTGGGGGCATACGGCGGCCTCCACTGCAGATCCTGCATAACCGCGGGCCGTTCGTGAATGATTTTGGCCTGCGACACGGCGACACCGGCCAGCGCCGACACCGACGCCAAATCGCCGCCGAGCTGAAACCCGCGATAGTGGGGGCCAGACTGACCGTTCAGAAGCGGCGTGCACAACACGCATCCGAGAAAGCCGACTGCAAGGCTGCGACCCGTGATCATGACCGGCCTTCCGTTCCCTTGTTCGCCGCGTACAGAATTTCTCCGACCGTCTGGGGAGGGGCGCCGCGCCACAACACGAAGATGATTCCGGGCGGCACGAGGGACAGCGTGAGCAGGAGCGCAGTCGTGCTGACGCCAACGTTCACGCCCATTGCCGCGACGGATGCGATGATGACGGCGACTGCGGCGAACCACAATGCCACGAGTCGGTTGCGAGTGATGTCGTTCAACATGGTTTCGATCCTCCTTCGGATCGTCGCTGAGTGGGTGGCGAGGCGATCAGCGCGCGGAACTGTTCGCGCCCCAGCACCCGCCATCGAGAGATACCGTTGGTCCGTCGAGAGTCGGCGACACGATCCTCGTCGAGTGGCATTCGCGTTCTCGGCCGAATCCCTGAAGGTCGATGAAGATGTGACGGACGTTTCATGTGCGCTCCGATCGAAGGCCGAAGTGGGCCTGTCGGCGCGCACCCGCGTAATGACGGGGCACTGCTCGAACGCTGGCGGGCTCAGTGCGGTGTGTCGAGTTCCACTATACACGATCGCGTGATCGAGCGTATTCGGCGGTGAACTCGATGCAAAGGGCAAGACTCGATCCACGACCGGCCGACTCGGGACTTGAGCGCCTGTTCTTCGCCGGTCTGGGGCGTGTTGATGTCTTGCACGACCGCGGTCAAGATGTCCTCGGCGTGATCGCCAGTTCCGGCTCCGTCATATCCGTGTCCCGCGGCATCAGCGTCTTGGCGAGGCTCGCGAATTCGCTGATGATTTCTTCGTGGTGGTCGCGGATGAACGCTCTCAGGGACATGGCGGGTTCCGCCCTTTCCCCGGAGCGCGGGTGACGAGCGCTAAACAAGGCGAGACGAGCAACCTTAGCAGTCGCGGCCGGGCACCGACAAAGACGCGCAGCTCGGGCGTTCGGCCGTCGAGCGCGCATACGTACTTTTTCTGACTCTTCTCAAATCAACCGCGCGATCCACAGCAGGAGCTGCACGAATAGCGCGATCGGTATGCCGACCGCCAGGATGACGAATGGGATGCACATTACGACGGCCGCTGCCAGAAGCACGTCGCCGGCGGCGTCGACCGCGCGTCGGAGCCGAGCGGTTACAACATGCACCGGAGGCGAATTGAGCGTTTGTGTGCTCGCCGTTAAGTCAAGTGCAGTGGTGCTCATCTGGTGAGCCACTGGTGCGCCGGGGAACTGGTGCGATCAGCGTCCCGAAGGGCCTGTGCCAAGCTCGCCGCAGGCTGTGCGTGTTTACAGGTCTGCACACTCGACGCGATTGCCGTGAGCAGCGCCAGTAAGGCGAAGAGGCTCGACGTCGCGATGACCAATGGTGGTGTGACAAGCCACGTGGCCACCATAATTGGAATGATTAGCGCGGACATTCGCTGAACGACGTTCCAACGGAGATGGGCCAGCATGTGAGAGACCTCACCAGCACTCGTTGAGAACGGAAGTTGTGAGGATGACGGCCTCGGGCAACCCCTTTTATGAGACGGGCGGCTGGTGCGGGCCGGAGGCTCAGGAAAGGATCTTCACTCTATCACGTCCAGCCGCACGGCGCGGGCGCGCGTGGAATGTCCAAGTACGCGGGGTTGGGCACCGCGCGGCCGGCCGCCGCGGCTGCCGCGCAAGTCTGGGGAAGCCCTTACGGATCGGGCGTATAATTAGGTGTCTCGCTTTCCTGAGCCCTAGGCCATCCTGGTCGAGCCCTCACCAAAGCCCTTTCAGTGGGGGTTTTCGTGTCAGTCAACGTATCACCCGTCTCTCAGCAAGATCTCTTGACGCAGCCCGTTGTTCTAGAAGCCACCGGCACGAGTTTCGAGGAACGGTGGGCGGCGTGGCAGGCCCGTGGCGCTGCACACGACCGCGCCGTTCGCCGGAAGATGATGATCGCCGCGCCAGTTGTTGCGGCGGGTGTCGTCGTCCTGTACGCGCTGCTCCTTCGCTGAGTGCTCAACGTACTGGCTGCCGCTTGCTGCTTTCTTGACCGTTGCGGTCGATCCGATGACAAGCGCGGCAAGAACACCCTGGCGAGGTGCGGCGACTGCCGCAGATGTCACTGCCTGTCGAACCGGTCTTCAACGGCGGTCGTCTCGGCACAGTTCTGATTCGTTTTCGTCCGCCGCACGCGCGCCCCTAATTGCGGGCGGACAGTGTCTGGTTCGCAGAGGAACATCACCGAAGGATCGGTATGACGATCGTCCACACCCCAAAGGCAGGCAGCCCCGCGCGAATTGTGCGCGAACTCGAGGAACTCATCGCGGCTTTACACCGGCGTGTTCCACAGGTGGAACGTGTGGGAGAGGTGGCGACGCGGCCGCCGCAGCACTGAGAGCTGAGGCCGTGAAGCGAATCGGAGCACTCGAACATGCGGGGGCTGCCGACGCAGATCGTTTAAAGGTTGGCTAATACCGTTGGCCGCTGCCATCGTAGCAGCGGTGCCAGGAGGGAGAAGTGGAACCAAGCGAAATTCAGGCACGCGCGGCGATCGCCGCGGCACTAATTACGAGCCACGCCGTGGAAATTCCAACGATCCCGACGAGCGGAGACTGGTCGCAGGATACAGCCGCCCTTCGGCTGCGCGATCTGACTGACTATGTCTATCAGATGATCACAATGCCCAGGACTCGGTGAAATCGACTGACGGAGTGGCTGCGCCTGGTGACGCGGTGACACGAAGTCGCGTAGCTCGCCGACAGGCGACGTTCGAAATCGCTGTTCGGAGCGGGTAGACCCCGACGGCGGCTGTTAGACTTCCCCGGGTCCGGTTGCGACTTGCTCCCAATAGGCAACGCCGTCGTCATGCCAGCGGATGAATCGGAGCCCACCATCTTGGGAGACAACAAGGGCCAACGCATCGTGCACCGCCTGACAGAGGCGATACGCGGATCGATGGCGAGTGCCGACGCGATCGGTTCGAACCAGGCTTTTCTGGGTTCCAGCCAGATCGTGCGCCCGCGCCACCTGCGCCACCTCGGGCAACTCACCCGCGATTTCGACACCAAATCCCACAATCTCGAAGCAGTCGGTCATCAACACCGCGCCGTCGACGCCAGCGAGGTCGGCCACGAGGTGGGCGACCTCGAACAACGCTTCGTCCATTTCGACGAGAGTCCGACAGGCGGCTCGCTTCGTAGGCATCCCATCCGATGGCCGCGCTCGAATCACCTTGCACCCGGGCGAGCTCGTTCGTGATGGTGATCATTAGCGTCAGGATCCGCCGGCGTGGTTCCTCATCGTCGAACACATACTTGACGTGCACGTATCGTCCGTCACTGAGGAGTTCGACCACGCGTCGGCTGGGAATGATGATCAAAGTCCCGCCGTGTTGGGCAGCTCGAACCGTCGCGAGCATTCGGCGCAGGACGTGGCTGGCCAGCACCGTTCCAAACGCTGAATCCAACTCCGCCCACGATTCGGTGGCCTGCTCACGGGCGAGGAGGTGTGCGGCCCACTGAACTCTACCCACTTCAGCGAGTGCGGCTTGGATCCACTCCGCCTGGAACACGTCCATTTCACCGCCGGACAGAGTTCCGTTTCTCAGTTCCGCTAAGGTCAGCGCGCCCGCACTCACCAAGAGGCGCCCTGGGCCGGTCGCCGCGACAATCAAGACAGGCGGAATCGTCTGCTCCGTTGCGCGACCTCCTCGCACCGACTGCAGCCACTGCGGGCCGGAATGCACAACACCCCAGATGGTGTGATTGGCCAGAGCAGCGCCGATCAGTGACCGGGAAAACACGGCGGCAGGTGCAAGCCTCCGGAGTTCGTGAGGATCGAGCGGGAGAGGACGCGCGAACACGAGGCGATGGAGACCCGTCGGAGGCCCACCGATGGCCTCGAATATGTCCGGCTCGCTGAGCGCGAGCCGAAACGTCACAGGACGACCTTCTTCGCGGAGCAGCGTGGCTTGGTAACAGATCGACAGAACGCTGGTCAGGTGCGTCGCGTCGGGGGGAGGCAGGCTGATCTGCCCCGCGGCGATGGCTTCATCCCACCGCTGTAAGACTCGCTCAGCGAGCTGGGACGGATACGCATGTGAGCCAGAAACAGAAAGCCGAGGTCCTCTGTCGGCGCCATTGCTCATGCGACGGCTCGCGAGCGGAGCAGACATCGTTCGCCATTCCTCTAGCGGTGGCGGCGAGGTCAACGTGCAAGCATGACGACTGCGACATTGCCGCAGTCTACCGCAGAGATCCGTAATCGGATCAGCGGCGCGCACTGGCAGGATCCGGCAATGCGTCGTCCCCACGCCGGATCCAGGGTGTCTCCCGTCGAGTTGTCCTGAACCTCGTTTTGAGACGCCAATACTACGGCGCGGTGGTGCGATGGCGCAGCTATTTTGCGGCCTTGACGTCCACGTTGTGATACGCCTCGATCCACCATCGGCCCCGCCGACGCACAAACACTTCCATCAGCTGCGTCTTGACGACGCCATCGGGCGTGCCCGTCGCCCGCATTCCAAGCGTCGACTTGGTCCGCCAGGATGGTGCGGATTGCGGCGTCAGACGCGTCGTCCTGCGCCCACGGCGTAGCGGCCCGCCCGGCGCCGAGCATAGTCAAAGTAAAAACAGCCATTCCCGTCTGCAGCGGTGTCATGAGCCATTCTCCCTCACGCGCCCATGCGCTGACCGGCGCAGCCGGATTTGCTCCGAGTCAGCGATCACGGCGTCACCCTTAGAGCCGCAAGCGTGCGGGCGTCCCGCTCGTCGAGCAAGAGAAAGCCGATGACCATATCCACCATGCCCGGAGCGGTCATCAGGTAGCCACCATCACGAGCGGATATGACGGTTCGAGGTCGAACGCCAGTCCTACGCGAAGGGCCTCGTGGAATCGCGGGATCAGTGGCCTGAACAGCAAGGCCAACCCAATCGGAAGACCGAGGACCCAGCCAAGGAGCGGATCACGCAAGAGCGACCGCGAATCGGCAAAGACGAGCGCCCGAAACATCGCGCCGTTCATCGACCTCCGGTTGCCCGCGCCTCGCGGATCAGTGCGCGGAATCCGTTGCGTCCCCACCAAAACGCAGCCACACCCCAGCCGACCGAACCGAAAATGCCGACAGCGAGCTCGCCGGGATTGCCAACGCCGTAACCCGCTCGAATGAGAATGATGGACGGCTCGAGCGGGTGAAGCAAGAACGGCCAACGGGGCGCAAGTCCGAAGTGGGGCAAGAGCGGCAGAAGGAGCAACGCGACGAATGCGGACGCTGGAAGCAGCAGCGCGTTCACCGACTCATAGCGTGAGGCAATCGCTGCGCCACAACCTGTGTAGATGAGGCCAAGGGCCGCGGTGCCCGCACATTGAACGTCGCGAGCTCGTGCGTGAGCGACCCGCCGAATCCCTTCCATCGCCATCTTGCCCGCGGTATACGCGACCGCCAGCGGCATCGGCGCGAGCGCCACGCTCGACGTCTCGATTCTCCACGCACTCATCCGATCAACATATCAACCTGCAATTGATTGTAGGACCGGCAACACAAGCTGATGCGCTGGGTGGCGAGACTGTGTCGGTCTGGTGGAGCTTCTCAATGGCGGCCAGGTCCGCATCGCGGCCCTTGTCGCTTCCAACCGACGCGGCCGGTTTCTGAACCACTTGCTCTGCGAACGCGGTCAAGGCGCCGATAACGACAGCAACTGAAAGCACTTTCATACCCCCTCCAACCCCACCTAAGGTGAGGTGTGCGACGCGCGAGTTCGCCATCGCTCATAGTTGCCGTCGCGGTTGCTGACATTCTGCCCAAGCCATGATTTTCATGTCGTTTCGCGGGCCTCCAGGCCCAGCCGCAACCAGTTGCGGAAATCGTCCAGTGCGCCGAGCCACCTCTTAAACCTTTGCCGTTCAATGACTTCGAGCGGCGGCCAGTTTCAACCTTAGAACTTCACCGCCATCGATCCGCTTGAGCGAACGTTCTCGATGAGCGCGTGATGGAGAGCGGAAACAACACTGTTTGAGTTTGTGCTTCGCGGCCTAGGCTGTAGCTTGGAAGCGCTCAGATGTTGAGCAAATCTCGCCTCACGTGTGCATTGGTCTTGGTGGCACTCGCAGTCCCACTGGTGCGCGGACAGCAGAACACAAATCCCAAGAGCGATCTGAATCGAATCTCGGCTACCGTGCTGAGTGGCGATTCGATGGAACTGCTTCGGCAGCTCACCGATGACATCGGCGCTCGGGTTGTCGGATCGCCCGCATACGGGAGGGCCGCGCAGTGGGCAACGGAGAAGTTCCGGGCAGCCGGGCTCACAAACATCCGCCTCGAGGAATTTACATTGCCGAATGGCTGGCAACGTGGACCCGCCCGCGCGCGAGTCATTGCACCAGTGCCGCGCACGCTCAGAGTCGGATCAGTAGGATGGGGCCCGTCGACTTCGCCGGGCGGAGTCCGTGGCGACGTCATTCTGATTTCCGATCTCTCTGCAGCGACGCTTCGATCGCAATCAGTGCATTTGAAGGATCGAATCGTTCTCGTTGATCTCGAGAGGGCCCTGCCATCCGATCAGCCTCTCGCGTTCGCGCGTCTCCGCGATTCGTACGCGCTGTTGAAGGCTCTTGGTGTCCAAGCGGTTCTGCTGCCGCACGACGTGCCGAACAACGTCTCTGGTTGGGTCGACACCGGAAACGCACGAGGCACTATCCTCCCGTTGCCAGTCGGAGATATTGGGTTCGAAGACCATCTTCTGCTGCGCCGTCACCTCGCGCGTGGGCCCGTCACCGTCGCACTGGAATGGCAGAACGACGTGTCAGGGCCGACCCAAGTGAGCAACGTCGTCGCGGAGATCACCGGTCGCGAGTTGCCGCATGAGTGGGTACTTCTTGGTGCCCACCTCGACTCATGGGATCTCGGAACGGGTGCGCAGGACAACGGCACCGGCGTAGTGATGGTCCTCGAGGCTGCGCGTGCGATCGCATCACTCGGCAAAGCGCCACGGCGCTCGATTCGATTCGCACTCTGGGCCGCCGAGGAGCCGGGGCCACCCGGTTCGGCGATGTTCATCAAGAGGCACGCAACCGAATTGGCAGATTGTATCGCCGTCCTGAACACTGACAACGGCGCGGGACGAGCGCGTGGTTGGTATGTGAACGGTCGACACGATGTGCGCAATGCGATGCGCCCGATTACGCAACGTTTGCGCGATCTGCTGCGTGCCGATGGGCTATCGATGGACGTGACCTGCGGATCAGATGAATGTCCATTCCTGCTCGAAGGCATCCCGGCGTTGAAACTGTGGGTGGACACCACCCAATATCGACAAGTGCATCATCAGGCAAGCGACACCTTCGACAAAGTCGACTCCAACTCATTCCGCGCAGGCGGTGCGGTGGTTGCCGCCACAGCGCACGCGATCGCCGATCAGGAGACTCGACTCGCGCCGCACATCGGGCAGGACGCTGTGCGGCAGCTCCTGCGCGCAGCCAGGCTCGATGTCGACTTGATGTATTCGCTCTGGAGACCATGAACAGGTTAGAGCAGGAGTGGCCGCCTCGTGTGCCAGTCCGTCGCTTGCTCGTAAACGTGCGCGACCGCCAGCACCTTCGCCTCCGCGAAGCGCGGCCCGCTGATCTGCATACCGATAGGCAGGCCGGAGTTGGTGAATCCGCAGGGGACAGAGATCGTCGGAAGACCGTAGATGTTAAACGCTCCCGTGTTGCGGTTCATCTCCAATTCAATCCCGAGACGCACCGCCTCTTCAATGGTAGGCGGAGGCACGGCGGTCGTCGGAGTGACCAACAGGTCGACGTTTGAGAATACGGCCGCGATCGCCAGGCGTGCTTCGTCAAGTTCACGACGCGACTCAATGTACGCCGCGGTACTCACTTGCGAGCCTTGCTCGAGATTGCGTCTGATGGCGGCGTCATAGAGCTGCGGCGTCTTCGCGAAGTAGGGTGCGTGGAAAGCGTAGTTTTCAGCAAAGGACGATGTTCGGCGCCATCGTGTCGGAGATCGGCTGCAGGCTGACTTCTCGGAATCCGGCCGTCAGTCTGCGAAGGAGTCCCAGCGCTGCGTTTATCGCCACCTCGATCTCTGGGTCGAGTTTGTCGTAGAAGACCGCACGCGGTACGCCCAGCCGTAGCACCGAGACCTTTGCCCGCAGTGCCGCCGTGTAGTTCGGTATAGTCGCCTCTACGCTTGTGCTGTCGCGCGGGTCGTAGCCGGCGATCGCGGAGAGCAGGAGGGCGGCGTCCGCTACGCTGCGGCACATGGGCCCGAAGTGATTCATCGACCACCAGCCCGCTTCTCCGCCCCCGCGCATACCCACCAATCCATAGGTCGGCTTGAGGCCGACGATTCCGCAATAACTCGAAGGCACGCGTATCGACCCGCCCGCGTCTGTGCCGACTGCTCCGAAACAGAGGCCGGCGGCGACGGCTGCAGCCGATCCGCCCGACGAGCCACCGGTGATTCGCTCGTGGTTCCAAGGGCTATGGACGGGACCAAAGTGGCTGACGGCCGCAGTGGTGCCGAAGGCAACTTCATGCAAGTTCTGCTTGCCGAGGAGGACAGCTCCTGCCGCTTTCAGTCGGCGTACGACCTCGGCGTCCGTAGAGGGAACGCGGTCTTTGAAGACCGCGCTGGCCAGAGTGGTCCTTACGCCTGCCGTATCTATGTTGTCCTTGAGGCCGATTGGGATGCCGTGAAGCGGCCCGCGCCACCTGCCGCGCCGCACCTCAGCCTTCCGCTTCACGCGCCTCCGAAAAAGCCTCCTCGGCGGTCAGCGTGATGAAGGCATTAAGGATGGGGTTTAGCCGTTCGATCTGTTGCAGACAGGCCCGCGTCAACTCGACCGGCGAGATGGCTTTTCTGCGCACGAGGTCGGCGGCTTCGCCGACACTCAGCCTGGTGAGGTCAGTACGTGGTTCCTTGGCCGAAGATGCTTGCTGGATGGCCACGAGCTCGTTGGTCAGGTGGCTGTTCAGAAGCAGGATCCCGCCATAGCTCACACCGGCTTTCACAAACGATCTTCGCGACCACACGTCTTGCGACGAAATGAAGTCCCGAGGTGCTTCACTCGTGTGGCCTTTTTCCACAACCTCACTCGTTCTCATGCGGTCTTGTCGCGACAGCTAATGTTGTGTGAGCGTACTCGTCACCAGCTCGATAGCGCTATCGCTGTTTCGCAAGCCATTCTGCCTGTTTCCGCTCGATCTGGCGCTCGTAGTCGAGCGCCAGATCGACGAGGCGCCTGAACGCCGGTTCGGCCGTCGATCGTTCCGCGCTACGTGGACCCTCATCGCTTTCGCCGTCGAGTACCTTTCAGAACGACGTTGACCGCCGGTTGCGCGATGGCGCCCATCGCACGGCGTCCGGCTTCAGGGTTGGCAATCGCGGGCGTACCGAAGTAGCCGGGCCAATTCGGCGTTTCAGCCGCCGCAACGAGCTGTGCGAAATCACGTGTGACAACCGCGGGCGCCGAGCGAATCGCCGGCGCGACCAGATCCGGTCGTAGAAACAACAGCCAGCTGTGTTCATCAGCGTCCGCGTGAATGCTAAAGCCCTCTGCGGCGCGCTGCTCGCTCGTGAAGATGTCGGACGGCGCAGCACCGGCGACACTCGCGAGCCCTGTCACGTGCACCATTCGGCCGGCGTAGGAATCATTGAAATATCGGGCCGCTTCATCGAGCGCTCTGTTGTGGGTCGGTCCGCCATGCATGGTCACCGCGACCATCCACCTAAATCCCGCTTCGCCGAGATCAGTCGCCAGATCCATGAAGACCGCTCTCAGCGTCGCCATGCGGACCGGGTAACTTCCGGGAAAGACATACTTCCGTCCGACGTAGTTGGCCGGAAATGCGCCGAGAACCGAAGGACCGTCGACGACGATCGTCCAGCAACCGCTTCCGCGACGCGCGTGGCGAGGAACTCGCTTTGATAGCCGTCGCTGTATGAGGGGAGAAAGGGTCCGTGCTCTTCGAGGATGCCGCAGTCAGGAGCACCACAGTACGTGCGCGATCGAGTCGCGCGATCTGGTCGGTGTTCAGCTCGCGAACGTCGAGTATTTGTGCCCAGGCAGTGGCATTCCAAGCGAGCAGCAGCAGCGTGCAAATCAGAGTTCGCGCCATAAGTAATGGTCTCCACGTGCAGGCATCGCAGAAATGTCTTCCGCGGCACATGAGACTTGCACGAAGCGCCACTGCCAGCAAGCGATCGATAACGGCATCGCGTAAGACCGTACTTGGCTCCAGCGGCCAAGTGAAACTTGGAATCGTGTAAGAGCTGTGTAAGGTGGGCTCGAAACCGGCGACGAATGCGCTCGGTTTCGGAATGCGACGCCGCCAAGGAATCACATCAAAAATATCTGCGGGGCGCAACTCGTTGAATGATTGCGCGACAACGTGTTTGGGGGGTTGCTCGGTAAAGGCGCCGAATCGCTTTCCAAGCGTGCTCATTCAAATCACCTCGGAGATCTTCCGTTGCGTTCCAGCCAACCGAATGCGAGGACGCGGAACCCCGAATCGGGTCAGACCTCCTACTGTGCCGCAGTCACATTAAGGCGCGACATCGGCAACGGTCACCCCGTAAATTGTGGCCACCGACTGCAAGGCGGTGAACGCAACGGTTCAGGAGACCGCTGCACAGCGGACGCACTGCAGGAGTAACAGCTATAGTCACAGCGGTTCGATCTACGGAGTGGGTAGGCGATTTCAGCTGTTTAGAATCAATAACTTGGAGATGGTGGACCAGAACAGCGTCAGTTGGAACCGCGTCGTGCAGTGGATGCGGCAACTTGAGAGCCTCAGTCGGGCCTCATGAGCCGGATGTCGTCAAGGTTCGGCGCGGGTGAGCCAGTAGAGTGGTCGGCGCTTGGCGTGAGCGACAGCCAGGACGAGTACGTGCTCCTCGCGCAGCTCGAACGCGATCATGTAGGGGAACCGTTGGATGGTTGCCTTGCGGATGAGCGGGCGTTCTGACCGCGTGCCCGGCCATATCGGGTAGGATTCTGGCGCGTCGCCAACTCGATTGAGGGACGCCGCAATCTCCCAAATGAACTCGTCGCCCAATCCTGGCTGTCGCTCGTCGTACCAAAGTGCGGCACTGCGCAGCTCGGCCCGCGCCTCAGGATGCAGTTCGAGACGCACGTCGCTGTTCGAGTTCCTTCAGGATCTCGGTCCGCGCGGTCTCCCAGCTGATCGTCTGAACATGACTATCAGCGATCTCTCGTGAACGCCGTTCCAGCTCGGTCGCCCATGCCGCCGCGACTTCCTCGTCCGACTCCTCCAGACTGGAAAGCAGTTCCTCCGCGACACGAGCGCGGTCAACGCGAGTGAGACGTAGGGCCTCGGCAAGCAGCTCGTCCGTCGACATGATGTGATTTTAGCACCTGCTCCGGAAACGTCCTAAGCTTCGGTCGACTGACGTCACTGAAGCTTAGCGATAGCCGCCTTCGCCGCCTCTGACACAGTAACAAGCGCGCCAAAACGAGATTTGCGATCGTCATTCACCAACGTCAACAGACGCGGAACCGCTTCCTTCGCGTGCAGCGCTTCGAGCGCGTAAATTACCAGCACGCGGTTTGACGGGTCGTCGTTGTCGAGCGCGGCAATCAGAGGTGGGATTGCGCGCTTATCGCCGATTTGTCCGAGCGACCACGGCACGATTGATTGCGTCTCAGGATCGTCGAGGAGCGGGACGAGCACGGTAATTCCCCGCGGATCTTTCAAATCGCCCAGCAGATGCGCCGCGTAATAACGGTCTGCGGCCACTTGCCGCTCGAACCGGTATCGGCCGTCGCTGGGCGCGGTCGGGATTCCTTGGCCCAGGGGTCGCTCCGATCGGTCGGCGAGGATGTCGGCGATCGTCTGTAGTCCGCGCGGATCGCCCAAGCTGGCGAAGATGAAGGCGACGTTGCCGCGGATGTGGCGATCCTCATGACCAAGCCAGTCGGCGAGCGGCGGCAGCACAGTCGCGTCATGTTTGCCGGCGATGGCCTTCGCGATCTCGATCTGTTTCCAAAAAATCCTTTCGTTTTTGAACTGTTCGATGAGCGCGCTCGAAGTCTGCGTGGTGTCGACGGTCGCCTTCGGCAACTCGCGCGGTGCTACAAAGACGACGTCGTCGTGAACGCCTTCTGCCAGCGCAATGCCTCCGGTCGCGGGGTACGATGTCCCATCGATGACGATTCGCGTAGCGACGACCATCGGCGGCGGCCGATCCGATGACACTAAAAAGTGGTACGAGCCAGATAGGCCCGTCATCCTGAATGACCAGTCGCTGTTCACGGCCGCCGCGATCGGCATTCCGGCTGCTAGTTGTTCGTGAGCCTTGTTCACTGTCACCCGCAGCCCGATCGGCGTCGTGATGGCTCCCGAAGGCTCGGCGACGACGTGACCGGTGAGGGACGCACCCGGCCCAACGGTGAGCGAGAGATCGAGGTCGTGGTCCTTCACAGCGATCATCGTGTCGACAAACTCGCGACCCTGCTGACCGGGGCGCGATTCGTGCGGCTCGATGGTCAGTCCGTACACGCCGGGAGGCACGCGCGGGATTTCGAAGGCGCCCTTTGCACCGACGATTGCCAAAGTCGCCCCGCTTCCGAACCCACCGAAGCTGCGAAACAGCCTGACGTCAAATCCCTCCGTCGAGCGGCCCGAAGCGCTGACGACGGTGCCCCTCACCCGCACTGGTTCGACTGGCACGAGCTCGATTTTCACTGCCGGCGCCGGATGATCCAGCGCGTTAATGAACATTGCCTGAGAAACATCGAGCGTCGATGGATAGAACGTGGGGCCGTACACGCGCGCAGGGACCGGGCCCCCGTTCGGGAACGTCGGAATGGCTTCGGCAGCAACCACGTATTCGCCTGCAGCAAGACCGGAGATTCGAAACATCCCTGTCTGGTCCGTCGACGCGGATCCGCTGCTTCGGCCCAGACGCTGCGAACTCTTCGAAGCCTTTCGAACGTCCTCAGCCACAAACGCCTGAACGAGTGCCCGTGGCACTGGCACGTGATGTTCATCAACAACGACGCCGACGATGACCGCGTTGCTTTTCGGTTGCTGAATTGGCTGCACGAACCCAGTCGGTTGGTACGCGGAAGCGAGCACGAGGAATAAAGCAACGACAAGGCGAAACAGTGGCAAGAGATGACGATCGGAACCGTATCCTCGCTTCGGTAACCGAACTCGACTTCGTACGCGCATCGGCCTAACCCAGAGCCTCGCTCTGACGGTATTCCAATACGGCATCCCAGATCCGGCCGACTGGCAATTCATAGGCATCCCATGGCCCGGACCGGCGAGCCATGGAGCAATCCTTCTCGAGACGGGCGTCGACCTGCACCTGGACCATTGCCGCGGTTCCGACGAGCGACAAGAGCAGCCAGCAAGCCAAGACTCTGCCCATGGTTCGGTGCTCTAACCTTACTCCTCCTAGACACGAGGTTGACAGAAAGGTTCCTGTGGTTACGTTTTCGGAATTGGCCCCAGGTCAGTCCAGTTCTTACGGGATGATTAAGCCCGCCTCCTTGACACACTCACGCCGCGATCGAAGTGCGGCACACCCAATGGAGCGGCAAGGGCCATACCGTCTCCTAACAAACATTTTGTTCTGAGCCTTCCGACCGTGGCACGGCTGTCGTTCTGTGGCTCGCTATCATCGCCTCGGAAGAACCCCTGAAGGGGAACAGGAGGGGGAACAGCCCTTCGCGTGCGCAACCGGAAAGATCGGTAACAAGCTAGACCGGATACATGGGTAACACTTTTAGGTTCGCTTCCTTCCGCAACTGAAGAAGATGATCAGCTGTGGAAATGTGGGAATCTCGCGTTCTCTGCGAGATTTCCAAGCTCTTGTG
>JBKPAJ010000053.1:0-6407 GCA_046726375.1 Acidobacteriota bacterium | reverse complement strand
AGCCCTACTTCGCCGTCGCCGTGGCCGTCGTTCGCACCGTCGGATATTTAATCCCCAACTGTTCGAGATACGTCTTGTACTTCGACGGATCGTAGTAGTACTTCTTCATCTCCGGGCGATAGCGGTCCATGATCGCCTTGTTGAGATGCGTCGCCGGTTTGTCCTGCTGCCGAATCAGCGGGGTGTACTTCCGATCCTTGTTTTGGACCTTTTCGAAATACTCGCGCGCCTGAGCGATCACGTCCGGCCGCATGATCGCGTCGAGCAGTGTCATCGCCTGCACGCGCGCGCCGGCGATCGTGCCCTTGTGGGCAATCGGCGTCGCCATCGGAATCGCGTTCGCCCAGTTGTGACCCGGGCCAGCCTGGAAATTCGCCGGGAAGCTGAGCGACACGGTCGGCACCGTCCACGAGATGTCGCCGATGTCATCCGATCCGCCGCCGCGCTTGTCCTCATCCGGTTGCGACTCACGGCCGCGAAGCTCGTTGATGCGGGTCGCAAGTCCGACTTCGGGCACACTAAGCTCTTTCTGCGTGGCTTTCGCAAGCGTCACATCCGCTTCGGTCCATTGCGGCAGCCCCACCGCCACGATGTTCGCGTGCATCGTCTCGGCGAGCGTCCGATTCATGTGCGATGGCCAGGCGGATCCGAGCACGCGCGACGACCACTTCGTGTTGGTCATGAGCGACGCGCCTTCCGCCATCTTGTCCCCGATCTCCCAGAGGTTCTTGATGCCGTCGTAGTTGGTTTCACGGAAGTAGTACCACACGCTCGCGTTGCGCGGGACCACGTTGGGCTGATCGCCGCCGTTGGTGATGACGTAGTGCGAGCGCTGCTGCAGGCGCAGATGTTCGCGGCGGTAATTCCAGCCCGCGTTCATCAACTCCACGGCGTCGAGCGCGGATCGGCCGCGCCAGGGCGCGGAGGCGCTGTGCGCCGATTCGCCTTCGAAGGTGTATTCGACCGAGATCAGCCCGTTGCCACCGCCGTCGCCCCACGAGGTGGTCAAGTTCGATCCGACGTGGTTATAGAGAACGGCGTCCACATCCTTGAAAATGCCTGCACGCACGTAATACGCCTTCGTACCGAGTTGTTCTTCCGCGATCCCCGGCCAGATCATGATCGTGCCTGGCAATTTCTCGCGCTCCATCACGCGTTTGACCGCGATTGCAGCCAGGATGTTGAGCGGCGTGCCTGAGTTGTGTCCCTCACCATGCCCCGGCGCGCCTTCGATGATCGGATCGTGATAGGCCACGCCGGGCTTCTGCGACGCCTGAGGAATGCAGTCCACGTCGGACCCGAGCGCAATCACCGGCTTGCCCGATCCCCATTTCGCAACCCACGCCGATGGAATGTCGGCGACACCGGTCTCGATGGTGAATCCGTTCTGCTTGAGGATGCCCGTGAGGTAGCGCTGCGTCTCGAATTCCTGAAACCCGAGCTCGCCGAAGCTGAAGACCATATCGATCATCTGCTGGCCGAGGTCGTACATCGACAGCACGTCGGCGCTCGCGGCCTCCTTCAGTTTCTGAATCCGGGCGTCGGGCTTCGCGACAACGGTGCTGAGCGGCGTGGGAGGCGGAGGCGGCGTGTTGCCGCCGCCGCGCTGCGCCTGGGGCGCGGCCACGGTGAGAACTAAAAGACCCGTCACAACTGCCAGTCGCCAAACTCGTGCCATACGACCTCCTCGAAGTCCCGAGCGGGTGGCCAATTATTGCAGAATCTGCCGAAAAGGGGACTGTCCCCATTTCCGCAGTTTTTGCGGCATATAGAATGCGGACATGCGACACCTTGCCATTCTTGCCGCAACGATCGGACTCGTCAGCGCTGCCGGTTCTGCCCAGAGCGATCTCCTCACCCGGGCGCGTGCGCTGCATAAACAGGTGGCGCTCATCGATGGCCACAACGACTATCCGTGGGCGTTGCGCGACGCCGATCCGGCGCGCGACTTCTCCAAGGCCGACATCACCGGCAGCGTGCCCACGCTGATGACCGACATTCCACGCCTGCGGCAAGGCGGGCTCGGCGGCCAGTTCTGGTCCGTCTATGTGCCGGCGAGCATGCAAGGAAAGGAAGCCGTCCGCGCCACGCTCGAGCAGATCGATGTGGTCCATCGCATGACACGCCGCTGGCCCGAGACCTTCGAAATCGCGCGCACGGCCGCCGACGTGGAGCGCGCGTTCAAGAACAACCGCATTGCTTCGATGATCGGCGTCGAAGGCGGCCACTCGATCGACAACTCGCTCGCCACGCTGCGTATGCTGCACGCGCTCGGCGCCGGTTACATGACGCTGACGCACAGCTCGAACGTCCCGTGGGCCGACTCCGCCACCGACAAGCCAGTGCTTGGCGGCTTGTCGAAGTTCGGCGAAGAAGTGGTTCGCGAGATGAACTGGCTCGGTATGCTCGTGGACATCAGCCATGTGTCGCCCGACACGATGGACGACGCCATTCGCGTGAGCGAAGCGCCCGTCATCTTCTCCCACTCGTCCGCCAAAGCCGTGTGCAACGTTCCGCGCAACGTGCCCGACAACGTTCTCCAGATGCTGCCGAAAAACGGCGGGATCGTGATGGTGA
Organism: Acidobacteriota bacterium; assembly: GCA_046726375.1. GTDB lineage: Bacteria > Acidobacteriota > Vicinamibacteria > Vicinamibacterales > UBA2999 > DASPWV01. The sequence goes on along the minus strand of JBKPAJ010000053.1, from coordinate 3,830 downwards.
CGTTCGTTCCCGGCTTCATCTCTCAGGAAGTCGCGGACTACGGGCAGAAAGCGACGGCGCAGCAGCAGTCGCTGCGTGCGCAGTTTCCCAACAACGAAGCGTATGCGACGGCGGGCATGGATCGCTGGCGGCAGGAGAATCCCGAGCCGCGCGCCACGCTGCAGCAAGTCGCCGATCACATCGATCACATTCGCAAAGTGGCGGGGATCGATCACCTCGGCCTGGGCGGCGACTTCGACGGCATCACGAGCGTGGTGCAGGGCCTCGAGGACGTATCGAAGTATCCCGGACTCACGGCAGAACTTCTCAAGCGCGGCTATACGGATCAGGACATCAAGAAGATTCTTGGGCTGAATATTCTGCGCGTCATGCGACAAGCGGAGCGCGTGTCGGCGGAGCTCAAAAAGAAGCGCGGGCCGTCGACGGCGACGATCGAAGTCCTGGACCGGGTGGGGACGTGGTGACGCATGCCATGTGGCGACGTGGCGACGTGGCGATGTGGCGATGTGGCGATGTGGTCTGGCGATGTGGAAGATGTGATGATGTGTGATGTGTCTGCTGATGTAGCGATGTGATGTAACGAAGTAAATGGCGCATCTCATCGCCACATCACATCACCACATCAACAATTCGCAACATCGCTACCTGGCAACTCATTCCGCCCGCAGCGCCGTCATCGGATCCACCGTTGTCGCACGCCACGCAGGCCCGAGACACGCGAGCATCCCGGCAACGACAAAGGCGGTGGCGACCACCGCAAAGGCTATCGGGTCGGTCGGCGTCGTACTGTACAGATAACTCTTCAGCACGCGCGCGAAGCCGAACGCGCCGGCAATGCCAATGGCCAGGCCGACACCGACCAGCACGAAGCCTTGCCGTAACACCATGCGCAGCACCGAGTGCTGCGTCGCGCCGAGAGCCATGCGCAAACCGAACTCCTGCGTGCGTTGTGACACCGATTGCGCAATCACTCCCGTGATGCCAGTCAACGTGACCAGCATGGCGAGCGCGGCAAAGACGGTGAGGAGCATCGCCGTCAACTTGGGCGTGGCGAGGTAGCGCTCGCGAATTTCGTCCAGCGTTCTGACATTCTCGATGGGTAGATCGGGATCAACGCTGCGCACCGCGTTTTGGATGATCGCGGTCGCGGCCGTCGGCTCGCCGTTGACGCGCACGAGCGCACGACCAGCAAGGCCGCCGGACTGCCGCAGCGGGATGTAGATTTGCGCGACCGCATCGCGATCGAGTCCAAAGGCTTTGACATCGCCGGCCACGCCGACGATGGTGAGCCAGACAGGCTCGAGGTTTGGCGCGCTGACCGAAATTTCTGAACCAAGCGGATCGCGTCCTTCCCACTGACGCACCATCGCCTCGTTGATGATCGCAACGCCTGGCGCGTTCTCGTGATCGAGTTCGCTAAAGCCGCGGCCTCGCCGCAGCGGAATCCCAAGCGTGTCGAAATACTTCGCGCTTGCCACCCTGACGTCAGCCGTCGGGCGCTCGTCGGGCGTCGCGTAGGTGCGTCCCGCGATGCGAAAACGCGTGTTGCCCGGCAGCACGCCCGATAGCGGGACCGCGTTGGTGATGGCGGCAGATACGACTCCAGGGCTCGATTCGAGCCGCTCGAGGATCGACGTGTACAGCCGACGATTCGATGGCGCGTCGGGATACTTGGTGAAGTTGCCGAAGATTTCAGCCGACATCACGCGCTCGGTCTGGAACCCCGCTTCGACGTTTTGCAAACGATAAAAACTGAGCAGCAGCAGGCCGGCGCCGATGAGCAGGACAACGGACACGGCGACCTGCGCGACGATGAGCGCGCTTTGCACGCGGCGACGCCCGCCGGAGTCGCTCGTGCCTTTGCCTCCGGCTTTGAGCGCGCTCGCCGGGTTCACACGCGACGCCATCGCCGGCAGCGTCCCAAACGCAAGACCGGTCACGATGGCAACCAGCAGCGTAAAGGCGAGCACGCCGGGATCGATGTCGATTTGGTGCGTGCGCGCGGTGAATCGTCCGACAAAGCTCGTGAGCATGCCAATCGTCGACCACGCAAACGCCATTCCGAAGGCGCCGCCGGCGATCGCGAGCACGGTGCTCTCGGTCAGGAGTTGACGCACCAGTCGCCCCCGTCCAGCGCCGAGCGCAGTACGCATCGCAAGCTCGCGATCACGGCGCAGCATACGCGCGAGCGTCAAGTTCGCCACGTTCGCGCACGCGATTAACAGGATGAGTCCGGTCGTGCCCAGCAGAATCAGCAGCAGTTGCCGTGCACCCACCGTCAGTCGCTCGAGCACGCTGGCGGTTCTGGCATGAAAGCCGGTGTTGGCGAGATAGTCCTTGGGGAAGTCACGCTTGAATCGCTCGGCGACAGTGGCCACCTCGGTCGTCGCCGTCGCCGGTGTGACGCCCTTCTTCAGCAATCCGAAAACCTGCACGGAGAAAGGCCGTCGATTGGTGGTGACTTGCTTCTCCGCTTGCGCCCGGAAGGGGCACGCGGAGGTTGGCATGTAGACATCCACTTCGTTGGGATAATGCGGCACGTTAGGCAGCACGCCGACCACGGTGTGCGGGCGATCGTTCATCTCGAACACTTGCCCGATGATGCCGGGATCCCCCCCGAACTTACTCCGCCAATAGGCGTGACCGAGAATCAGCACCGCATCGGCACCTTCGTCATCATCGGTCTCGACGAAACTCCGTCCGAGGATCGGCTTGATGCCGAGCGCATCGAAGAAGTTCGGCGAGACCACACCCGTTGCCACGCGATCCGGCTCGCCGCGGCGAAGCAGATCGAAGTTCATCTGGTGAAATTCGACGATCCCATCGAAGCTGGCGAGCTGCTTGCGATAGTCGTAGAGCTCGGTAATGGAAACGGGGAAGTTCTGCTGACGCGCCAGTGGCGTTTGCTGCTCGATCAACACGAGGCGATCGCCGTTCGCATAGGGCAGCGGCTTCAGGAGCACGCCGTTGATCACGCTGAAGATCGCGGTGTTGGCCCCGATCCCGAGCCCCAGCGTGAGCACGGCGAGCAGCGCAAAGCCAGGATTCTTCACGAGCGTGCGCGCGCCATAGCGCACGTCCTGGAGCAGATGTTCGAACCAGCTCACGCCGCGAGCGTCGCGCGCTTCTTCCTTGTGTTTCTCCATAGGACCAAAATTCCTCAGCGCGCGCCCGCGCGCCTCTTCCGGCGTCATGCCTTGACGGATGTACTTCTCGGTCTCCATCTCGATGTGAAACCGGACCTCGGCATCGAGGTCACGGTCCATCGCGTTGCCCTTGCGCAAGGCGCGAAGTTGATGGCGGATTCGTGGCTCCACGGCGCAATCACCCTTCGGCCGTCAACACGCGCGCAACGGCGCGTGCGATCAACTCCCACTGCGCGGTCTCGTCGCGCAACTGGCGCGACCCCGTCTTCGTCAGCCGGTAGAATTTCGCCTGCCGGTTGTTCTCGGACGCGCCCCATTCCGCGGCAATCCATCCGGCGGCCTCGAGGCGATGCAATGCCGGATACAGCGAACCCTGATTGACGCGCAAGACGTCTTCAGAGATTTGCTGGATACGCTGCGAGATGCCCCAGCCGTGCATCGCTCCGAGGGCGAGCACTTTCAGAATCAACAGGTCGAGCGTCCCTTGCAGCAGATCGATCTTTGGTTTGGGCATCGCCATCTGCGTTACTGTCTTCCGGTTCGCGTTGGCAGCTTGCGCTGCGTCCAGTCGATGATCGAGCCGTCGTAGAGCCGCGCGTCGTACCCCAGGTAGCGCGCGACGAAGTAGGCGACCGAGGCGCGCATGCCCACCATGCAGTAGGACACGACGGGTTTGCCCGCCGT
>JBKPAJ010000052.1:0-9021 GCA_046726375.1 Acidobacteriota bacterium | reverse complement strand
CGCAATCTCGAGCGGAGAGGCGACGACGCCGTCGAGACCGGCCACCTGGGCGAGGCTCGCCAGGTTCACCACTTGATCACGAACCGGCACACCGACGCCCGTTTCGCGAAGCGCCGCTTCGTCGAGACTCGTGAGCACGGTCACTCCGATGACGAGTGGTCGCGCGCGTCCGAGACGCGTTGCGGTAGTGGCCGCGGCTTCGGCGGCCGCCTGCATCATGGCGCGCCCGCCGGACGCGTGCACGTTGATCATCCACGCTCCCGTCCCGATCGCCGAGGAAACCGCGCCCGCCACAGTGTTGGGGATGTCGTGGAACTTCAAGTCGAGAAACACGCGATCGCCCCGATTGGCGAGCGCGCGCACCACGGCCGGCCCCTCGGCGGTGAAGAGCTGTTTGCCGATTTTGAAGCCGCCCACCGTTCCACGCAGCTTGTCGGCAAGCGCCAGAGCCTCGGCCGCCGACCCCACGTCAAGCGCGACGAGCACCGGGCCTGCGCCGCCGTAGCTTGGCGAAGGCGGGTTCACGCGTGCACCTCCTTTCGCGGCGTGGTGTCCACGGCGCCGATCAAATCGGCGAACCGCGACACGTTGTGGCGCTGCATGTAGGCCTGCACGCCGTCGAGGACCTTGCCCCACACGAACGGATCCGCGAAGTTGGCCGTGCCGATCTGCACCGCCGTGGCGCCGGCGAGCGTGAACTCGATGGCATCCTCCGCCGTCATGATGCCGCCCATGCCGATGATCGGGATTTTCACCGCCTGGAAACACTCCCACACCATGCGTACCGCGATCGGGCGAATCGCTGGGCCGCTCAGGCCGCCAAGCACGTTCGAGAGCTTTGGCCGCCGCGTTTCGACGTCTATTGCCATCGCAAGGAACGTGTTGACGAGCGACACAGCGTCGGCACCGGCGTCCTCGGCCGCGCGGGCAAACGACGCCACGTCAGTGACGTTGGGCGTCAGCTTGGGGATGAGCGGCAGCGAGGTGACTCTACGCACCGCGCTGGTCACATCGTGCGTACCATGCAGGCTGCAGCCGAACTGGATTCCGCCTTCTTTGATGTTGGGGCAGGAGATATTGAGCTCAATGGCCGCGACCCCTTCGTGATGTGAGAGGATGCGCGACACCTCCGCGTATTCGTCGAGCGACGTGCCGCAGACGTTGACGATCACGCGCGCGCCGAGCTCGCGCAGCCGCGGCAGCTTGTCGCGCACGAAGCGATGCACGCCGATCCCCTGCAGCCCGATCGCGTTGAGCATGCCTGACGGCGTCTCCGCAATGCGCGGCGGCACGTGTCCTCCGCGCTCGCTGAGGAACAGGCCCTTGACCGCGACGCCACCGAGCGACGAGAGGTCGACCACCTCCTCGTACTCGATGCCATACCCGAAGCAGCCGCTCGCCGCAATCAGCGGATTTGGCAATTCGAGCGAGCCGATGCGGACGCGAAGATCCATGTCAGTCCCACACCAAATCGGCCGCGGCAAATACCGGACCGCCGAGACACGAGCGCACGAGATGGGAATGAGCGCCGTGCTTCACCGGGATCACGCAACTGTAGCAGCCGCCAAGGCCGCAGCCCATCACACGTTCCACCGACACTTGCGACGGCTGACGATATTTTGCCGCGAGCCTGGCAACGGCCGCGAGCATCGGCTCGGGGCCGCACGCGTACACAGTGACGCGATCCGCACCTGGCAGCGCTTTGAGCGCGTCCTCGAGTGGACCCGTCACGCGCGCCTTGGCGCCGCGCGTGCCGTCCTCAGTGGCGAGCACGATCGTGACGCCGAGGCGCTCGAAAAAATCCAGATAGAAGAGCTCGCCGCCGTTGCGCGCACCATAAAAGAGCGTGCTGCGCGTGTGCTCGCGTGCAAGCGTTTCGGCCAACGTGACAAATGGCGCCAGCCCCACCCCACCCGCCACCATCCAGGCGTCGCGCCCTGGCGTGCTCGTAAACGGCTGGCCAAGCGGACCCATGCACTGGACGTGCTGTCCCGCCTCGAGCGCGTAGAACATGCGGGTGTTGCGGCCCGCGCGTTTGTTCAGAATGCTGATGGCTCTTGGTCGATCGCCGTTGTTGCGGACGACCTCGAATACCGAAAACGGCCGGCGCAGCAGCGAATCGGAGAGCCCTTCGGGCTTGACCATTACGAACTGACCGGACCTGGTCCGTTCGCCTACTTCGGGCGCCGCAAACGTCAAGACGTTGTAATCACTGGACAGCCGCACATTACTGATCACTCGCGCGTAGACATCGACCGGCGGCATTCACAGCCAGTATAGAACTAGCGAGGCTCTGCCTCACACCGGCGAGCAGGGCGGGGAGGCTCCGCCGCGCGAGTTTCTCGGTGTTGTCTTGTCCCGCTCCGGGGGGCGCGCCGCGCCCGACCGTTATGCGGAGCTGACGGGCCGGGAGCTACCAGCAATCCACGTCCCTTCAACGGGGTTGCGGGATTAGGATCGCGGTGTGCGTTTTCTCAGAATGCTGTCCAACTCGGCGATCGGAGGCGTACTTGCCGCGTCGTACCTGATCGTGTTGGTGCTGCATCTCAACCCGTCGTTTCCACTCACCTTTCGCGCGGTCGCGCCCATTGCCCTCGCGCTCGTGCTGGCCTACGGCGTAAACGTCACGGTCGCGTGTTACGCGCTCATCGTCCTTCGCCAGTTGTTGGCAGTGGAAGTCTTGTCCCCGGGATGGTTCAGCGTCCGTCTGTTGTCGTGGTTGTGCACATTTGCAGCTTGCGGCGGCGCGCTCATCATGTGGCTCAACGTGCGAAGCTTCGGGCCGGTGCTCGAGGAGCAGACGATCTCGCACATGACTGTGGCCGCGTCCATGATCAGCGCATCTGCGGTGGTGTTCCTTCTCATCGCCATCGCGCATATCGGCCGCCGCGGCGGCGCCGCAACCGCACTGCTGCTGGTCGTAATGATGGTGCTGTCGGTCGTCGCGCCCGTCAGCGCCCGCGGGTGGGGAGCGGACCCGTCGCTGTCGGCACGTCCAACGACATCGGTTTCCGCCATCCAATCGAGTCAAACCGGCGGACGCATCTTCCTGCTGATGTTCGACGGCGCATCGCTCGATGTGATTTCGCCTGCCGTCGCGGAGGGGCGCCTGCCGAACTTCGGCCGGCTGCTCGATAGCGGAGCGGTCGTCCACCTGGCAACGCTGCGTCCGACGCAGCCGGAAACCGTGTGGAGCGCTGCGGCAACGGGCCGGCGTCCCGCCGTCAACGGCGTTCGCGCCGCTGCGATGTACCGCGTGCGGCCGAATGATCCGCCGTTATCGCTGCTGCCCGACTACTGCTTTGCGCAAGCGCTCGTGCGCTTTCGACTTCTGGTAGAAACGGCGCACGATTCGCGGTCGTTGCAAGCCGCGCCGCTGTGGAGCATTCTCAGCGGCGTCCGCGTTCCGGTTGCAATCATCGGCTGGCCACTCACGCATCCGGCACCAGCCGTCAACGGTTTCGTCGTCAGTGACACGTTCCACTCGATGACGGACGCGGAGCTCGATGTCAACGACAACGCGGCCGTGTCGCCTCCGGAGCTTCTGCCGGATGTCCGACGATCGCTGGCCGCGCCCGCAAGCCCTGATCCGGTCGCACTCGTCTCGCGCATTGCGCCCGCACCTGGAGGAGACGTCGACTCGCGGCGCGATCCCGCACCGATCATCGCGGACCGGACGCACGTGCAGGTGTTTCACGCCCTCGAGGACGCCTTTCACGCACGCTTTACCGCAGTTCGTTTCCCTGGCCTCGACGCGGTGGGCCATTACTTCCTGCGCTATGCCAACCCCGTACCCTTTGGCGACGTCTCAGAAGAGGAGCGGCGTCGCTTCGGGCGCGTGCTCAACGAGTACTACGGGTTCGTTGACACGATCGTGGGCAACGCTATCGCACTAATCGGGCCCGATGATTTGCTGCTCGTGGTGTCCGGATTTGGAATGGAACCGCTCGGTCCGGGCAAACGACTGCTTGAACTCCTCGCGGGGAATCCAGAAGTGAGCGGCAGCCACGAGCAAGCACCCGACGGATTCCTCATGGCTTATGGCACGGCCGTGCAAGGCGGGCGGCCGTCGCGCGCGTCAGTGCTCGATCTCACTCCGACGATCCTGTATTACCTGGGACTGCCTGTCGGCCGCGACATGGACGGATTTGCGCGTACCGACATCTTTCGAGGAAGCTTTACCGCGTCACGACCTATCACGTTCATTCCGACCTACGGCCGGTGACATGTCGTACGAAATCCACACGCGGCCGATGGCGCCGCGCGAGCGCGTCGCGCTCGAACAGATGTTTGTCAATCCTCCTCGTGCCAGAGGCGATCGCTCGCCCGCAGCCGGTCTCACGGTAGGCGCACTGATCGGTCTTCTCGCCGGCACCGTACCGGCAGTTGCCGCGTTGAGCAGAGATGCGACAACCGCGGCGACATGGTTGTGGGTCAGCTCGGGGCTGATCGGAATCGGCATTGCCGCGTTGATACATTGGAGAGCCACCGCTCCCGTGCGCGAACGGCGTGCGCTCTACGATTGGGAACTCAAGGAAGGCGTCGTCACCGAATTCGTCTGTTCAATTTCGAATGCGCTGGCGATCTACGGCGCGGAAAAGGAAAAGACCACCTATCTCCTCCAGGTCGATGACAATCGCGTCCTCCACTTGCATGGACAGTACCTTTACGACGCGGCCTCGGGTCAGGGCTTCCCGACCGAGCGGTTTCGGCTTGCGCGCGCACCGCACAGCTGGGAAGTGCTCACGCTCGAATGCGAGGGGCGGCGGCTCAACACGGCGTCGTTCGTCGATCCTCGCCAGCTTCGCCGCGCGTTCGACGACGGGGAAGTGGCAGACGGCCGGATTTCCGACTTCGTCAGGCCGGCGTAACGCGGTATAATTACGCCGCTCTTTAATTGCGGACCGGTGAGTCTGCGAAGAGGTGGCCATGTCCGACCCTCCGGAGGTCCCACCATGCCGATAGTCATGGATGCGGACCGTATCTCGCGTGCGATCACGCGCATTGCTCACGAAATCGTCGAACGAAATCGCGGCGTTGACCGTCTGGCGCTCGTCGGTGTGCGCAGCCGCGGCGTGCCGCTTGCCCGTCGTCTGGCCCAGTCGCTCAAGCAGATCACCGGGGACGACGTTCCGACGGGAGCGCTCGACATCACGCTCTATCGCGACGACCTGATGCGGCATCAGGTCGGACCGCAGCCGGTCGTGCGCAAAACGGAGATCCCGTTCTCAATCGACAACCGGACGATCGTCCTCGTCGATGACGTGCTCTACACGGGGCGCACCACGAGGGCCGCGCTCGATGCGCTCATCGACTTCGGCCGCCCGAAGGCGATCCAGCTGGTGGTTCTCGTCGATCGGGGACACCGCGAGCTGCCCATCAAGGCCGATTATGTCGGCAAGAACGTGCCCACCTCATCACAAGAGAGCGTGCAAGTGAGACTGCACGAGCTCGACGGCGTCAACGAAGATGAAGTGATCATCGAGCGACAGGAGGCGTGAGCATGGAAGCCGTTCAAACATCGACACAGCCGCTCACCGCGCTCCGCCGCAAGGACTTGTTGGGGATTGCCGACCTGAGCGCGCAAGAGATTCTGCTGATCCTCGACACCGCGGACGCGATGAAGGAAGTCGGGCAGCGCGAGATCAAGAAGGTGCCGACGCTGCGTGGACGCACCGTCGTCAATCTCTTCTTCGAGCCGAGCACGCGTACGCGGACGTCGTTCGAGATCGCCGAGAAGCGCTTGAGCGCCGACACGCTGAACGTGGCCGTTGCCACATCGAGCGTCGTGAAAGGCGAAACGCTGGTCGACACCGCGATGAACATCGAGGCGATGTCGCCAAGCATGATCGTCCTGCGCCATGGTTCCTCGGGCGCGTGTCACTTGCTGTCGCGAATCTGCCGCGCCGCCATCATCAACGCCGGTGACGGCATGCACGAGCATCCGACACAGGCGCTGCTCGACGCGTACACGATCCGCGAACGCAAAAGGCGAATCGAAGGGCTCAAGGTTGCGATTGTCGGAGATCTTCTCCACAGCCGGGTGCTGCGTTCCAACATCCTGCTGCTGCGTAAACTCGGCGCCGAGGTGTGGGTCTGCGGTCCCTCAACACTGATTCCGCCCGGACTCGACCGTTTGGGCGTGCACGTGACGACCTCCGTAGAGGCGGCGGCCGAGAACGCCGACGTCATCATGATGCTCAGGATTCAACTGGAACGCATGCAGGGTGGGTACTTCCCTTCGCTGCGCGAGTACTTCACGACCTTTGGCATGACGGAAGCTCGCGTCGGCCGCGCTAAATCGGACGTCATCATCATGCATCCCGGACCGATGAACCGCGGCGTAGAGATCGCGTCCGAAGTGGCCGACGGACCGTTTTCAGTGATTCTCGATCAGGTCGCAAACGGCGTCGCGGTGCGCATGGCCGTCCTTTACCTCCTGGCCGGTGGAGTGGAACATGAAGTGGCTGCTTAAGGGCGGAAGGCTCGTTGACCCGGCGCGCGGGCTCGACGGCGCGTTCGACGTTCTCATCGAGGATGGTGCTATCGCGCAGACCGGCGCCGACCTTCCCGAGTCGCTCGCCGACGGCGGCGAGGTCGTCTCGATTCCGTCCGGCTACGTCATCTGTCCAGGTTTTATCGACATGCACGTGCATCTGCGCGAGCCGGGCCAGGAGCACAAGGAGACGGTTGCGACCGGGACCACCTCGGCCGTTGTGGGCGGCTTCACTGCCGTGGCCTGCATGCCCAACACGAATCCGGTGAACGACAACGCCGGCGTGACCCGGCTGATTCTGCAGAAGGCCGCTGAGGCCAATCTGGCGCGCGTGTATCCCATCGGCGCGGTGTCGCGCGGCCAAAGAGGCGAGCAGCTGGCTGACATCGCAGAGCTGCACGCGGCCGGATGTGTGGCCGTGAGTGACGATGGATACCCTGTGGCCACGGCGATTCTGGCACGCCGGGCGCTCGAGTACACCAGCATGTTCAGCATGCCGATGATCGAGCACTGCGAGGATCCGTCACTGACGGGCGACGGCTGCGCTCACGAAGGCGCGCGTGCCGCGGAGCTCGGCCTCAAAGGCATCCCGGGAGCCGCGGAGTCGATCATGGCGTCGCGCGACGTGCTGCTGGCGGAGATGACCGGCGGCCACGTCCACGTCGCGCACATGAGCGCATGGACGACGCTCGAAGTCGTCCGTCAGGGCAAAAGCCGCGGCGTGAAAGTCACCTGCGAAGTGACGCCACATCACTTCACGCTCACCGACGATCAGCTCGCCGCGCCGGTGCCCTACGACACGAATACGAAAATGAATCCGCCGCTGCGCGAGGCGCGCGATCGCGACGCCATGCTCGAGGGCTTGCGCGACGGCAGCATCGACGTCATCGCCACCGATCACGCACCGCATCACTACGACGAGAAAAACGTCGAATACGATCGCGCACCGTTCGGCATCGTCGGTCTCGAAACCGCGGTCCCGATTGCGCTCGACCGGCTCGTTCACACCGGGCTGATCGGCTACGCACGTCTCGTGGAGCTCATGTCGTTCAATCCAGCGCGGATCCTGCGGGTACCTGGCGGCACGCTGAGCACAGGCGCGGCGGCGGACATGACCATCCTGGCGCCGGACATGACCGTCACCATCGACCGAGCGAAGCTTCGCAGCAAGTCAAAAAACACGCCGTTTCACGGCTGGACGTTTCGCGGCGGCGTGGCCGCGACCATTGTTGGCGGCCGCACCGTGTATGTGAATGCGAACGCAGAGCTGCAGCTCGGAATGGAACCCGGGCGATGAACGAAGGAATGGAATTATTTCTGTGGCGCTGGAGCACCGCGCTTCAGGTCACGTCGCTCGTGGTTATTGCGGCATTCTTTTCCGCACTTGTGCGGTCCACTCCGCGAGCCGAGCTGCGCTGGTGGCTCTGGGCGTGGTTGTCCAACCTTGCAGCACTCGCGCTGACACTCGTCTTTTGGTATTTCGAACCGGCCGGCTGGACGCAGCTGCTGGTTCGGGGTGGTTATCTCTGGACCAAGACCACGTTCGTCTGCTTGTTCCTGCAGGGCGCGTGGGCGCTCGTCCACCCCGGCACCAAGGTGTTGCGCTTGCGCTACGCGCTGCCGACGATTTTCGCTTTCGCGCTCGCCGGCGCGTTCGCGCTCGATACCATCCCGCTGCTCGGCGTGGGCCAGCACACGATGATGGCGCTCGTGTTCGGCTTCGGCGCGCTCGCGCTCGCGCGCGCGCGCGACGCGAGTTTCAGCTGGCTGGCCGCCGCGCTCGCGCTTCGCGCGCTGCTGGCGGCGACTGAGCTGGTCGCGTATGGAGTGCAGGTGGCGTCGCCGGAATCGACGGACAGCTGGCATGCCATAGCCCGCGCGTTTCTGTCGGCGAGCTCGTCCATCGACACCGCATCGGAATGGCTGCTCGCGCTTGGCGCGGTGCTCGCGGTGTCCGAGCGCGCGCATCGAGAGCTGCGGACCTACAACCGGCGACTGCTCGACGCCCAGGAGGATTTGCGCCGCCTCGTCGATCGCGATCCGCTCACAGCGCTGGCCAACAGGCGCGCGCTGCCGGAGATCTTCCGCGCCGTACAGCCCGAGGGCGCGCGGCTTCTTTTCTTCGACCTCGATGGCTTCAAATCGATCAACGACCTGCACGGTCATCACACCGGTGACGAGTGTCTGCAGCGTTTCGCCAACGCCCTGCGTGAGTCGTTCAGACCGGACGACGCCGTGGTCAGGTTTGGCGGTGACGAATTCCTTGTGGTTGCCAGCGGCCTGACCGCCGAGGCCTGCGACGACCGCATCGCGCGCGTGCGCGATCGATTGCGCCATCCATCGCTCATCGACGGCCCGGCAATTCGCTTTTCGGTTGGTGTCGGGGAACTGCTGCCAGGCGGCCGGCCTGACGAGGCGTTGCAGGCGGCCGATCGGGCGATGTATCGGGCGAAGGCGGCGGCGCGCCGGCCGAGGCTCGTTGCGCGCCGTCCCGCAAGTTAACAGGGAGATCAGGGAGATCAGGG
>JBKPAJ010000051.1:0-8060 GCA_046726375.1 Acidobacteriota bacterium | reverse complement strand
CCGATGCGGTGGAACGCGGGCGACAAATCATGCGCGCAGGCCTCACCGAGCAGAACCTGCCGGGACTCTCCGTGGCGGTCGGCGTCGGTGGCGACATCGCGTGGGCAGAAGGCTTCGGCTGGGCGGATCTCGAGAAGCGGGTGCCGGTCTCGCCGAATCATCGGTTCAGGATCGGAACCGCCTCCAAGGCGCTCACCTCGGCGGCGGTCGGCCTGCTGTTGGAGAAGGACCGGCTGAATCTTGACGACGAGATTCAGACGTACGTCCCTGAGTTCCCGAAGAAACAGTCGCCTGTGACACTGCGCCAGCTAATGGGGCATCTGGCCGGCGTCAGGACCGATGGCGGTGACGAGGGGCCGCTTTTTTCTCAGCGCTGCGAGCGGCCGGTCGAGGGGCTGCATGTCTTTGCGGAGCGCACGCTGCTGTTCGAGCCCGGGACCCAGTACCGCTATTCGAGCTACGGCTGGATCCTGGTGAGCGCGGCCGTCGAAGCCGCCGCGCACGAGCCGTTCCTCACGGTCATGCGGGAGGAGATCTTCGATCCGCTGGGGATGCGCGACACGAGGGCCGACTCCGCGACGAAGCCAATCCCGGATCGCGTGACGTTCTACTTCCCGAGATACGCGGCGGATCCCCGCTACGGCCCGGACCTGATGCGCGAGATCGACTACTCCTGCTACGCGGGAGCCAGCGCATTCCTGTCCACGCCGTCCGACCTGGTGCGCTTCGCTATGGCGATCAACAGCGGCAAGCTGCTGCAACCCGCCACGGTCCAATTACTCCAGACGTCACAGCGACTGCGCTCGGGGCAGGAGACGGGCTACGGTCTTGGCTGGGACCTCGAGACCGTGATGCTGGCGGGTGAACAAACGCGCGCAGTCGGCCACGACGGCGACTCGTTGGGCGGGATGGTTGCGTCTCTTATGACGTTTCCCGAACGTGGGATCGTCGTGGCCGTGACGTCGAACATCTCGTACGCGGATACGATTTCCCTTGCGTTGAAGATCGCGCAGGCGTTCGTGGAACAGGCGAGAAGCCCAGCACGCAAGTGATGTCTCGAGCGGGTGGCGCGGATCAGGATTCACGAGTTCGATAGTGAAATCACCCTGTTTTGGAAGTGATTGAAAATGAAGTGATTGAAAATAAAGGTGATCGAAATCGCTCGAGACGCGGTGTTGGACCACTGCTTCGGTCGGCGGAGGCGCGGCTGGAGGCGCAGCTTCCCCCACAGCGAGGCGCCGTGTTGCTGGTAGTGCACCACCCCTTGGGCGGAATTCCGCCTCGGCGCCGTCGATATAGGCGCGATAGCCCTCGGGTCGATGAACCGGTCCGCCGAGTTCTTCGCCGTGTCGCGTGCCACGAACTTGCGGTATCTGCCCCCACAGTCTCGCCTGCTCGAGCCGGCCCTCTGATAGTGACGATCACGTTTATATACTGAATGATACACTCCGTCACAGCCACCTGATCTCGCGCGGAGGTGCGTACTCGAAACCGAGGTTCTTACCAACATGTCGGACAGACCACGAAGCGTCGATCACCTGCTGCCGCTGAAGCCTAAGGTCTTACATATTCTGCTCACCCTCGCTGATGGCCGCGTCATGGATACAGCATCATGCAGGAGGTCGCGGCCCGCACGGATGGGCAGGTCCGCGTGTGGCCGGCAGCCATGTATGGCACCCTTCGCGAGCTCGAAGACCTGGACTTGATCGCGGCGTGGCGTCCCCGTGATGATGACGAGCGGCGACGGTACTTTGCGCTCACGCCCCTCGGGAAGCGCGTGCTGAGCGGCGAGGTGCGGCGCTTGGAAGCGATCGTCGGCCACGCACGCGCGAGCCGAGCGCTGCGCAAGCCGGGACGCGCATGACGCCGCCCCGTAAGGAAGAAACCTCGCGAGCCATGCGTGCCTACGGCCGACTGCTCTAGCTGCGTCGCGGCCGGGATCCGCAGGAGGGGCGAGAGATGAAGGACGACGCGGAACGGCTTCTGGACGACCCCGGAACTTCTAGGCGGCGCCGACCAGCTGCCCCAGGTTGGCGGGGATCCGGATTTCCAGCGCCGGAGCCGCAGGCTGCGACGTCCAGAACTCGATCACCCGCTCCAGAATCTCTTCGAGCTGCACCTCCGGCCGGTATCCGATCAGTTGCTGGATCTTGCTGATGTCGGGCACTCGCCGCGACATGTCCTCGAAACTGTGCCCGAACACCTCCTGATACGGCTTGAACTGGATCGGCGAGTCGCTGCCGGTCATCGCCGTGATCATCGCTGCCAGCTGGAGAATGCTGACTTCGGCGCCGTTGCCGATGTTGAACACCTGACCGACGGCTCGGGGCTCATCGACCAGCCCGACGAGCGCCGATACGACGTCGCCCACCCACGTGAAGCTGCGCGTCTGCACACCGTTGCCATGCACGATTAGCGGCTCGCCGGCGAGGGCCTGGCGCACGAAGTTGGGGATGACCATGCCGTAACGATCGCTCTGTCGCGGGCCAACGGTGTTGAAGAAGCGCACGATGATAACGGGAAGCTGTCGTTCCTGCCAGTAGGCAAGCGCCAGGAACTCGTCGATCAATTTACTCGTGGCATATCCCCAGCGCAGCTTCGTCGGAGGACCGAGAACGAGATCGGCGTCTTCGCGGAACGGAAACACCGCGCTCTTTCCGTAGACTTCGGAAGTGGAGGCCACGACCACGAGCTTCTTCTGCCTGGCCGCCTGACGGAGCACGCTTTCGGTTCCGTGAACGTTGGTCTCGATTGTGTGAACAGGCGCGCTCATTACGAGCCGCACACCGACGGCCGCGGCGAGGTGGAAAGCCATGTCGCACTCGTCCATCAGATTCGCCACCAGCTGCTCGTCGGTCACCGAGCCGATGGTGTACGCGAATCCCGCGCGCGCTTTCAGGTGGGCGATGTTTTCGAGCCGCCCCGTGGACAGATTATCGAGAACGACGACCTCGTCTCCACGCTCGAGGAGGGCTTCGGCGAGGTGCGACCCGATGAACCCCGCACCACCGGTGATGAGCACACGCATGAATGACTGCTCCTGAACTCTTTCCTGTCAACCGACCGTTATCAAAACTGCCTGATGAGAGACACACCCAAACCGTATCCCCGGAACGCGCCGCTTCCGAGCCGCTGATTGAAGGTGACGCCGCCGCTCACTCTGACCGCCCACGGCTGGTAAATCCCGAAGGTGGCGTCGGCGGTGGCATTGCCGCCGAAGCGGAAGCCAGGGCTGAAGTCGTCGCGTTGGGTTCCCGCCGCGAGCGACATCCCGACGCCGATGCTTTCGCGCACCTTCCAGTAGGGATAGGCAGTGAACGCGTAGTACTCGTACCGCCGCGGATCGTAGTAGCCGTGGTCGTAGTTCATCGTCGTGCCCAACTGCGCGACCACGCCGCCGAGATCCAGGTTCAACCGCTCTGTCCGCGCGACGCTCCTCCGAGGCGAGGCCGTGAATTCCCATCGGCGGTTGCCGTCAGACAGGGTCTGAAACAGCGCGTCAACGGCAATCAGTGAGCGAACAGTCGGCGACCAATCGAGGCGTGCGTGGTGGCTTACCTGGCGTAGCCCGAGACTGACGGTGCGAGGCGACACCACGAAGAACCCCGCGTTGCGCTCGACCGACAGCTTGACCCCGTCGATCGGTGTGAAGTCGCCGCCGATCACATACGCCGTGAGGTCGCGTCCGGCAGCTCGCGATTGACCGACGCGGCCGCGGAAGTTGGCCACGCCGACCTGCTGAGCGGCGCTCACCCAGATCTGATCGTGTCGCACGGTCTCGCTGCCGTCGATCTGCTCGAGGCCGCTTCCCTGATTGGCCGACAGCCTCTCATGATCGAATCCGCCGGCTACCGTCGTGCCGCTAGCGAACGACACCGTCCCGCGCGGCGTGACGCGCTGCACTTCGAGACTGCTCGAATCGCCGTACACACTCACTCCCGGGTCGGCCGTCGACCCGAGGGTCGATCGCACAACCTGCTCGGCGGACCGCGTGTCGTGAGTATCAGGCTGCAGGCGTCGCACCGTGTCGAGCGCGTCGGTGGCTTCCCGCGTTCGACGCTGCATCGCGAGCGCGATCGTGCGCGTCAGGTTCAACTCGTAATCGTCGGGATGCTGCCGAAGCATCGGCGCGAGTGTGTCGAGCGCTTCGCCAGGCCGTCCCGCTCGTGCGAGAACGGCAGCCTTCTCGCGTGAGTACTTCTCGTCTTTTCCGAAGCGCCGCTGGTATTCGTCGAGATTGGCAAGCGCCGCGCCGTAGTTGCCGCGCCACGCTTCGGTTCGTGCCAGCTCGATCCAGATGCCGGCCGTGTCCGGCTCGGCACGGAGATAACGGCGGTAGGCTTCCACCGCAGCGTCGGTCCGTCCACGCCAAGCGCTGACACGTGCGAGATTCAATAACACTTCGTGGTCAGCCGGCTGCAGCGTTGCCAGGCGGCGGTAGGAGTCCTGCGCACGGCTGTAGTCGCCGGCCCACGTCGCGAGCGTCCCGCGCGCGCGAAGGAACTCGACGGAATCAGGCGACAGCGCGAGCGCACGTTCAACTGACTCGAGCGCCGCCGACGGTCGGTTGAGTACCGCATACGCCTGCGAAAGACGATGATGGAGGTTCGCCTCCCGCGGTGCTTCCTGGACGGCGCGTTGCAATGACGCGGCGCTTCCCTCGATGTTGCCTAATCGCGCTTCGATGTCGGCGACACGAACCCACAGCGTCGCATCGTGAGGCGTGCGATCGAGGACACTCTTGTAGACGTCGAGCGCCTTCACCCATTCACCGGCACTCTCAGCGGCGAGACCTGCGGCAGGAATCGCCGGTTGCGCGAACCCACTCACCGAGCAGAGCGCGAACGCCAGCGCCACGAGAATACGGCCCGTCATTTGCGCCACCTTCGATTTCCAGTCACCCACATGTCCGATGCGAATCGCCCGATCGTCACCAGTTCGACAGTCAGTAATCCGTATCGAATGGGCGTGACGGCGACGCCTTTGACGAGGTACTCGAGCCGCCGGCCCTTCATAATCAGCATCAATGCCGCGACCGTGATCAGGGTTTCGGCGCCGACAGTAATGAGCAGCCCGTCCCAGTTGCCTAGTGCAACCATCATGAGAAGCACCGTCGGGAAACCGATCTTCTCGACTGCGGCCGCCAGCAGCGCCCACCCTGCGGGCCGGCCATACGTCCGTGTGTACGCGCTGCCGAACGGCTGGCGATAGGGCTCCTGAGCCAGCCGGCGCTCACTTCTGGCAAATGACGAGGCCGGATCACTTCCGCCGCCCGCCGGCGCCCAGCGGGGCGACACGAGATTCGTGACGTCAGTGCCGACGGAGAAGAGAGGCTGAGGGTGCGACGGCCCTCCCGCGGCTGCATACGCAACCGATTGAACCGGCACGGCAATTGGCTGGAGGCCTCCGCCGGATCCGCTGGTCGGGCGACGCTCGCGGCGACGACGCTTCAGCAACTTGAACGGGCTCCTCACGAGCGTGTCGAAATAGAACGCAGACTGCAGAAATGCCGACGACCACAGATGAAGCTGTTTCGGAAGGCGCTGCACTTCCGGTTCGACCGTGCGTGCGCACACATCGATCACCTGGATGTTGCGATAGCCTTCGTTGAGCATCGCCAGCCCGATGAAGATGTCTTCCGAGGTCGTCAGGTCATCGCCTAGCTGTGGCTCCATGGTGTCGAACACCGCCTCGAGATACTTGCGCCGGTAGGCCACCGCGCACCCCGCCGGATTGCACACGGTTCCGAAGGCCGCCATCTGCCCGCGAAAGACAAAGCGCTGCAGAAAGAGGTAAAGCACCTCGCGATAGACGTTGGTCACCGCGGAGGCAAGACGCCGCAGTCGGCTCTTTGTCTTGGCCGGCGCGTACGACGCCGAGGCCTCGGCGAACGCCCGAACCTCGATCGATTCCTCTGCCGCGCGTCGATCCTTCTCCCGCAGCGGCAGAACGCTTCCCCAGGCACTGGCAATGCCGACGCCCTGATAAAGTTCCTGGACCGTTCGCTCGATGTAGTTGTCCGACTCGAGGACGGTATCGGCGTCGAGCACGAACAGCACGTCGGAATCGAGCGCGCGAGCGAGTTGCTTGATCGTCGGCGTCTTGCCCGTCGACGTGGCGCGCCTGGTGACGAGGACGTCGGCCTGGTGAAAGTCGGAGAACGCCTGCGCGCGCGCGGCAGTGGCATCGGAGCTGCCATCGTCCACAACGACGATTCGGCGCGGACGCCGCGTCTGCCGCAGCAGCGATGCGAGGCAGCGCACGATGTTGTCCTGCTCGTTGCGCGCCGGGATGATCACGTCCACCGTTGCGGTGCGCCAGTCGCGTGCCGGCGTGGGCCAGGTCGTGTCGGGACCTCGCATCAAGCCGACGACGCTGAGCAACGTGCTTGGACTGAAAACGAAGTATGGGAATTGCGCCATTAGGCCAACCGGCCAACGGATGAGCAACCAGCGCGCCGCAGACGACGCGCGCACGTGAGGGTGACGGCAAGTCGCGAGCGCCGTGAGACTTGCGGTCGAAATCACCGCGCGGCGCATGGGAAAAGCACGGACACGAGAAGACTCTAATGACTGGGTAGAGGCAGAAGTCTGGCCAGGGGTAGACTCCTCTCGGCGCCCGATGAAGTCCTTCCTGGGTCCTCTTCTGCGATCGAGTGATTCGTCGTTTGCGCTCACGAACACTCGCAACAACCGGATCGTGGCGCGGACGCTGATCACCGCCTTCGATTCCGCAAGCCGCCGGCAAGGTCTGCTCAAACACGATTCGCTGGCGGAAGGGAGCGCGCTCATCATCGCGCCGAGCAGCGCCATTCACACCTTCTCCATGCGCTTTGCGATTGACGTGGCATTCGTCTCGCGAGATGGGCGCGTGCTCAAGGTGCGTTCCGCGTTGCCGCCCTGGCGGATCGCCGCATCCTGGCGCGCGTTTGCGGTCATCGAGCTGCCAGTCGGTGCGCTCGAACAGAGCGACACCCGGCGGGACGACCTGCTACATGTCACCTCAATCTGAAAAGGCTGGCTGCAGCTAGAAAAATCGGCTGACCAGGGCCAGAGAAGCGACCAACGATAACCGCTTGCATCGTCGGCCCGAGTCGTCTTCGCCGAAAAAACATCGGGAACCGTCTCGATCCCCGCGTAACGGACGTTCGGCATCGCGCTTGCTGAACAGGACGCGGTGACTGGCCGACGACTCGACAAGAGATTCAGGTTGATAGAACCGGTAAGCGGAGCGTTGCGCTTCTATCTCGATGCCGCCGTGCAGCAAAGCGGTGAAAACGAGTGGATTGGCATCAGCCGCGAGCCCGCTGAAACTGGCGAGACATTGGTGCTCGACGTCGAGTTGTTCGTCACACACCAGGGAGAGGTACGTCACCGGCTCCCGGTGTGCGTGATCGACAGCCGGCCGGTGATCATCGATGGGGACATGCGTTATCGGATTCGGATGCACGCCGGAGTCCTGGCGCCGATTCTGTTCGAGCAGCAGGTCAGGCGCGGCTGATGTCGGATCATCCGGCATTGCTGATTCGCGAGCGGCACGTGCGCGTCATCGACGTGAGTCGCTCGGGCTGTCTCATCGAATGCCGACGGCGGGTGCAGGTTGGGACGGTCGGCAGGCTCCAGCTGACACTCGGCACCGACGAGTGCGAAGACGATGTCGAGGTTGTGCGCTGCGACGCCGTCCCAGGCACGCGGTCGCTCTACCACGTGGGCGTGCGTTTCTTGTGGACGACGCCGTCCAACGCCGGATCGATCCGTCACGCGATCGGACGCCACGTGCCGGAGCTGGATGCACCAGGAACGAACCGTGTGATGTAGCACGATGGGGTCGCATCTGACAGTAGATGCGAATTCCAGACGGTTTCCGCTTCGATCTTCCAGGCACCAGCAGCGTCAGCGTCAATCCGATTAATCCCTCGGTAATGGTGGATCAGTGAATTCGATTCAGAGTGTGCTTCAGCGTTACTTGCTGAAGGCAAGAAACGCCGACGGCGGATGGGGATACGAGCCTGGCCGCATGTCCCGTCTCGAGCCGACGTGTTGGGCTCTGCTCGCGACGCG
>JBKPAJ010000050.1:0-34123 GCA_046726375.1 Acidobacteriota bacterium | reverse complement strand
GGATCGGTCCGAGCCGCTGCCGAGAAAATCGGGAGCGAATTGTTCACGATTGTTCACGCCAAACCGGACGGCGGTGCGCTAACTGATTGAAAAGATTGGTGCGCCCAGCACGACTCGAACGTGCGACCTCCTGGTTCGTAGTAGTGGCGCGGAAGGTACATCGAAGGCACCGGATGACGATGATGATGAACGCCATGAATGACTTGGCCCGTTCTCACGAAACGCCATCAACACTGATCGAACGGCGTGAACAACCGTAGTCATGCGCGGTTGCGTCACAGTTCATGTCACAGCTCATCCGTTATCGAGCTCAGATTCCCCTGGAAGGGTTCGATTCCTTCGCGGCACCACTCAGGAATCGATTCGCACGAGAAGGGCAGGCGCGCGGCGACGTGGCCGGGTTGCCGCGCACGCGCGTCGGCGCTTGCGCGGTGTCTTGCCGAGTGGGTGGCGCACGACGACGCTTGGGCCTGCTATCCCCGACTCATCGTCACGCACCGCCCAACCACCTCCAATGGTTCAGCGCATGAGCATCCAGAGTCCTGCTGCAATCAGGAACACGCCACTGATCCGCGCGCTGTGCACGCCAAACGGCGCCAGTTTCTCGAACGCGACAAATGCCGTCAGCGCGGCGATGACAGTCAGGTTCATTACACCGCCTGCAAACAGCAGCAACATGAGCGCCCAACAGCAGCCCACGCAATACGCGCCGTGCTCGAGCCCCATACGGAACGCACCGGAGAATCCGCTGCGCCAGCGGCTTATCAGGAATCCGAGGGGTGACTGGCACTTCTGCAGGCACACGCGCTTGAAGGGCGTCAACTGGTAGACACCCGCGAGGAACAGCAGCGTTGCACCGACCGCAGGTTTCGTGGTCTCCATCATCGGCGAAACGAGCAGGAGAGCAGCAAGCCCACGCTGAAGGGCGGTTGCCCCGAGACTGAACACGGTCCAGACCACCAGATACCCGGCCGCTAACGCATAAATATGGTGCCGTGTCGTTGCTTGTGCGGATCGTCGCGCGACGACGCCGTACAACAGCATCATGGGTGAGGCGGACGGCAGCATCATGCCAGCCATCATGACCGCCCACATCGCCCACAGCAGCAGCAGATGCCACACGTCCCATCTGGCAGTCATCATCCAGACACTGGCGCCAGTCATCGGTCCGTACATGTCACGCGCCATCACGACAATCCAGATCCAGGCAACCGTCGGCAGCAGCACCAACAGCACCAACAGCGGGGCGCGGTCGTGGCGCAACGCGCACTCAAGTATCGTGAACGGACGCTCGTCCGGAGCCGCCGTATCGGCCATCCACATATCGATACTCCAGATCATCAGGCAGTGTCGGGTTAAAATGGCGCCGGTCCTATCCGTCCGCTTGCTAGAGGAGGCTTTCGATGGCCTGGCACTTGACGGGACAGTTAATCGAGACTTGCAGCTGCAACATGTTCTGCCCCTGCTGGTTCACGGTGCAGGAGCTGATGATCATGGACCAAGGCTGGTGCGCGAGCGCCATTGCCTTCCGCACGCGCGACGGCAACAGCGACGGCATCGCCCTGGGTGGGCGCAGTGTCGTGTTCGCCGTCGACTTCCCGGGGCCGACCCTGTTCGATGGCAACGCCACCGCACGCCTCTACGTCGACGATGGGGCCAACGCCGACCAGCGGCGGGAGCTGGAGGCGATCTGTAGCGGGCAAAAGGGCGGCCCGATGGCGGCCATCGCGCCACTCATTTCGAAGTGGCTGCCGGCCCGGAGCGCGAAGATCGACGTCGCAGACGAGGGTGACACCATCACCCTCACGGTCGGCGACGCTGGCCTAGTGGAGTCGCGACGGCTACGGGACCCGCAGGGTCAGGGCTTCACGCTGCGGGGCGGCGGGTTCGTAACCGGCCTCGGAATGGAGGAGGTCGACCTGTCGCCGAGCCGCAGCCGCTGGACTGACGCGGACCTGCGTCAGTTCGAAACGAAATCCGGCGCCCGAGGCGAATTCAACTGGAGTGCCTGAACCCAGGGAGACCTTCGCGACAGCGAGCCCCGCTGTGCCTGCCGAAAACTTCGAACGTGTTCGTCCAATTCGGGTTATGCGGGCTGCTAGCCAGGGACACCAGCGGCTTCAAAACTTTACGGCTGCCGCCAAACCAGACAGCAGTTCCTGCTCGTTTGTCGTTTGCGGTGGTTCGATTCCTACTGGGCTCCCCGCGGCACCAATACTCGGATTCCTTACTCTGTGCGTAGCGCCTCGAGAGGACTGAGGCGAGCGCCACGTCGCGCAGGGAGCCAGCATGCCAGTAGCGCGACACACAACAGCAGCACCGTTGTCGCCACAAACACAGCTGGGTCACGAGCGCTGACGCCGTAGAGTAGCGAGGCGATGAGTCGGCTGCCGACGTATGCGAGGCCGAGGCCGACGATGACGCCAGCGAGCGCGACAAGGGCCCCCTGCCTGATGATCAGGCCGGCGACGTGGCTAGGGTCTGCCCCGAGGGCCAGACGAACGCCGATCTCGCCCGTCCGCTGACTCACGACGTAGGACATGACGCCGTAGATGCCGATCACACCGAGCATCAGCGCGACGCTCGCAGCGATGATGATCAGGATCATCGTGAACGCCATCTGCGCAGCAGCGTGATCGAGGATGTCTTCCAGCGACCGCACGTCGAACAGCGCTAGGTTCGGATCGATCTCGGCGAGCGCGGTGCGCACGGCGGCGACGAGGGTAATGGACGGCGTGGCGGTACGCACGGCGTAGCTCATCTTGGAAACGCTCGGTCCAACCAATGTTCTGGCGGGGATGTCTGGACCGCCGGCGATGGACATCGGCATGTAGAGTTGGGCTACCGGCGTTCGCTCCGCGAGCGACGCGACGGGCGTATTCGAGACGACACCGACGATCTCCAGCCACGGCGGTGTGTTGACTGATGACGCCGGTGGTGTCGCAGATCTGAAACGCTTGCCGAGTGGATCCTGATTCGGGAAGAGCGCATCGGCTAGCGCTTTGTTCACGACAACGACCGGTTCGCCACGCTCCACGTCCCCGCGGTCGATGAACCGGCCGCGGAGCAATCGGATGCCCGTCGCCTCGAAGTAGCCGCCGGCGACTGCGTGGAACAGGGCCCATGGCCGAATCGCGCCATCCTCGGCGACTCCTTCCGGCACCACCATGTTCCCAAAACAGCTGCCAGTGAGAGGCAGGCAGGTTGACGCGGACACAGCGGTCACGCCGGGCATCGCGCTCAGGCGATCCAAGATCGCGCGGTGCGTGGCGACTGCTGAGCGGCGGCTCGTATATTCGCGATCGGGCAGTGCGATGCGGAAGGTGAGCGCGGATCTGACGTCGAAGCCCGGATCGACGGTGCGAAGCTTCTGAAAGCTGCGGAGCATCAGGCCGGAGAAGACGACGAGCACGAGCGCGAGGGCCACCTGTCCTCCCATCAACAGATGACGTACGCGGTGGCGGCCGCGGTTTGCGGTATTGCCGCGACCGCTCTCGTGAAGTGACGCCGGGAGCGGCGCGAGACGCAGCCATGGAATCAGGCCGAACGCTGCGGCGATCAGCAGGCTCAATGCCAGCGTGAACGCAAGCACAGATGCGTCCAGACGCACTTCCTCCAGCCGAGGAAGGTTCGCGGGAGCGAAGGCGACGAGGAGTCGCACGGCGCCCCAGGACAGGCCGAGCCCTATCACACCTCCGGCGATGGAGAGCAGCACGCTCTCGGCGAGAAAGTAGCCGGCGAGACCGCGGCTGCCGGCGCCGAGCGCCTGGCGCACGGCCACCTCACGCTGCCGTGCATTTGAGCGTACGAGAAAGAGGTTCGCGACGTTCGCACACGCCAGGAGCAACACGAGCCCGACTGATGCCAGCAGAATCCACAGCGTGCGAGCAATTTGACCGACGACGGCGTCCTGCAGCGGTATCGCGGTGGAGATCCACCCACGCTGACTGGGAGACACGCGCGAGAGGTCCGCAATGAGCTGCGTCATCTCGGTACGAGCGTCTGCGACCGTCGTGCCATCGCGCAGCCGCGTGACGCCCATGACCGTAAACAGAAAGGATGCCGTCGCCCGCGTGGACTGGGCGGGCGTCCAGGCATCGGTGTGAGCGTCGGGAAATGCAAATGAGGCGGGCATCACGCCGACGACGGTCGTGGACAGTCCGTCCATCGTGAGCGATCGGCCGACGATGGCGGGATCCCGTCCGTAGCGGCGGACCCAGAGCCCATGCGAGAGCACGACAGGCGGCGGGCTTCCCGGCACGCCGTCCTGCTCGGTAAACCAACGGCCCAGGGCTGGCTGGACGCGGAGCACGGACGCAACGGACGGCGTCGCGCGGGATATCTGAATCTGCTCGGGGTTGCCTCCCGTACCCGTGAGCGTGACGCCGGAGATGTTGTAGACCGCCACGCTCTCGAGCGTGCGCGCGCGATCAGCGAGCTGGTAATAGAGCTGCCAGCTCATGTATTTGACGCCGGAGTTGATGTTTCGCGTGGGAAAGCCGTAGTCGAGCGCGATCAGCCGATCCGAGTCCGGGTAAGGGAGCGGGTTCAAGACGACTCGATACACTACGGTGAAAATCGCAGCGTTTGCGCCGATGGCCAGCGCCAAGGTCAACACGGCGGCGAGCGTGAACGCCGGGCTCCGTACCAACCGCCGTGCCGCGTGCCGAATCTCGCGTCCGACTGCATCCATATGTCCCGCCTTCCCTCTCGACTGCATCCTTTGCCGCTGTCGCAGCAGCCGAGCGGGCGCGCCCCACCGCTCCGACAGCAGCAATCCGATCAAGCCCGCGAGCTCGCGTCCGCAGACACGCACAGACGTCGAGAACCCCGATGCTCGTGCGTCGTTCAACCGGCGCGCGAACGTCTCTTCCATCGCTGCCCCGTACTCACGTCGCAGGGCTGCTGGAGACAACCGAATCAGCCAGCGGTATAGCCGAACCATTCAGGCCCGTTGCGGGTAAAGCTTTCGCTTCCGCGCCGTTCGGACCAGCGCATGCAGTCGCCGAGCCTCGGCCTCAGCTGCCCGTCTGCCACGCTCAGTCAGCTGGAAGTATTTACGCCGTTCATCCGAACGTTCCGGCGGCGCCACTGAGGCGATGAGCCCCTCTTCTTTCAACCGGTGCAGCGCCTGGTACAGCGTGCCGGTGCTCGGGTCGAGCCGAGCACCGGATTGCTCTTCCACGTCTTTTCCGATCGCGTATCCGTGGGCAGGTCCACTTCCCAACGCGATGAGGATGTGAAACGCCAAATGGGTCAGAGCCGGCCTGAGGCGTTCGTTGTCGTCTATCACGCGATTCATTAGACGGAACCCGCCTCCCGAGGGTTGACAGCCACTATAGTGACTGCCACTATATTTCCATATCCTCCCTCCGACTCGACTCGCGAACCGCCGGCGTGACTAATGAGTGCCTCTTTTTCTGGAAGGGCAAGATAAGCCGCCGAAGCAGGAATTGCAGTTCACCGCGGGGCACGGCGTCGCGCCCTTTGGGGCAACCGTTGCCGGCTTCCTACCCGCGCACAACTCGGTGTTCACGCCGCCTGTCGGAGCGACTCAAGCCCCCTGAGCCATTCGCCGATTTGGTTCCAACTGACGAAAATTAGGGTCACCAAGCCATTGGTTCTCAACAACTTACAATGCTGAGCCAGCGATCCGACCAACAGATTCTGCATCTGTTGGTCAGCTCACTGCCTCGACTCTCGCGTTTGACGGCAAGTTGCTGATACGAGAACCTTTCAGGACGCGGCAATTCAATAGACGTGTCGATTGAACAGTCGATTCGCGTCCCATGTGGCACCCCTGTGGAACTTTTCCGGAGAATCTTGCGTGTCGCGCGGGCGTTCGAGCAGGGTTCGCGTCTCCAAGATTTCGCAAGCTTCAAGTACTTCGGCGAACCCGCGTGATGACCGGCCATATTGGGCGCGCGACGCCGCAGCGGAGATCCGGGAACTGGGTGCCCGAGGCATTTCCGCGATGCCCAACGTGGATGACGAGCGGACGTTGCTGAAACGTCGCCCGCAATCGATTCAACATTCGTTCTGTCGACTGTCACGTCGATGGACCAAGGGCAGCGCGTCACTTTGCCCTCGGGCGCAAGACATGGCGAAACGCCCCGAAGACGCATTTCGGTGGACATCGACAACGACCCATTCGAGCCGGACTGCAACAATCACCACGAGAAAGAGCTCGTTTCGACGTTTGCCAGAATCTGACGCCATTGCGACGGCAAATCTGGTGGGGCGGCGCTGACGATTCGCCATTCAAAGCTGCGCGACCCGCACAAAACTGTACCCACCGGGGCCGGCACAATCTCGGCATCGACTGGGGGGCGACGACGCGTGGCTCTCGCTCGCGTTTCCCACAACAACACGGTCAGCGGATTGCACGACAATCTGATTACTTCCGCCATAAAACGCGGTAGGGTCTTCAGTCCGGCGGACGCCGTCCGCATTGGAATCGAGCTCGCGGGTGCGATCGGTGCGGTACACGACGCGGGGTCTCCTCCATCGCGACGTCAAACCGCAAAACATCATGCTTGCACGAGACGGACGCGTCGTCCTCATGCGACTTCGGGACTGGATTCGATGCGCGAACGGGTGAGCCGCCGGGCTATCCGGCACGCCTTTTTACCTCGCTCCTGAGCTCCTCGCAGGACGCCCTCCCTCGGTGTCGACCGACATCTACAGCGTCGGCGTGGTGCTTTTTCTACTTGTTGACCCGTACTCACCCGGTCCGGGGCGAGACTCTGAGCGACCTCTACCTCGCTCACCAAGGTCGACCGGCGTCTGACGTGAGGCACCTGCGATCTGATGTGCCGCGAGCGTTCGCGCTGGCGATCGCTCGCGCATTGGACCCTGATCCCAGCCGCCGACAGCCGACGGCGAAGGTCTTGGCTTCAGAGTTCGCGGCCATCTACGGAGGACTCCTTAATCTCGCGATGGCGGTAGGCCTGGCGCTCGGCTGGCCGGGCGCTCCGACACCCGCCGCCGCGTCCGGGAGTTCCGAGCGAGAATCGCAGCCCGCGGCGGAGACGCAATACTCGATCGCGGTGCTGCCGCTCGAAAATCTCAATGCGGAGCCTGGCAGCGAGGACGTCGCGGAAGGTTTGACGGAGGCCATCATTCGCAAACTGACGGTCATCGATGGACCCGGTGTGCGGTCTCACACGTCATCTTTCGCGTTCAACAACAAACCTCGCAACCTGACGGAGGTCGGCGAGCAGCTCGGCGTGAACCTGGTCATCGTAGGATCGGTCCTCCGCTCGGGCGATCGCATTTGCATCGACGTACAGCTCGTGCAGGTCCCAGGTGGGACATCGCTTTGGTCGGATCGGTTCGATCGTGAGTTGACCGACATCGGTGCTATCACGGACGACATCTCGCGGGCGATCGCCGATACACTTCGACTTT
The DNA here is from genome assembly GCA_046726375.1 of Acidobacteriota bacterium. GTDB lineage: Bacteria > Acidobacteriota > Vicinamibacteria > Vicinamibacterales > UBA2999 > DASPWV01. Next base: position 26,713 of record JBKPAJ010000050.1, on the reverse strand, counting down.
CCCTTCGCAGACCGAGTGCCTGAGCAGTGGCGTGGTGGGACACCCAGGCGAGACCACTCGTGGCAATGGATCGCGAACGTCGAGATCGCCGATTGACTGTGAACCGTGGCACGTGATCGACAACGTGCATCGGTGTCGGCTAGTATTACGTTCGTTCCACGATGCGCGGAGCGGTACTCGAGGCGGTGTAATGACGCCTGAACGCTGGCGCGAGGTCACCGCTATCTTCCATGCCGCGCTCGAGCGTGACGCCGCCGAGCGCGCGGCCTTTGTCGTCAGCCGCTGTGGTGCCGACGAGCAGTTGCGGCGTGAAGTGGAAGCGATGCTAGACGGGCACGCCGCGGCCGATGTCTCGGGCGCTACGCCTGTGTTCCCGACGCCGCAACCTTTCGACAGCACCTCCTCGCGCGAGCTGCGCGCGCTGACGCCGGGCAGCAGGCTTGGCCATTACGAAATCGTGTCGCTGCTTGGCATTGGTGGCATGGGCGAGGTCTACCGCGCGCGCGACCACAAGCTGCACCGCGACGTCGCGATCAAAGTGCTGCTGCCCGCCGTCGCGAGCGATCCCGACCGTCTCGCCCGCTTCGCACGTGAGGCGCGCATCCTTGCGTCCCTCAACCATCCGAACATCGCGCACGTACACGCCTTCGACGAAATCGGCAGCATGCATGCGTTGGTAATGGAATTTGTCGACGGCACGACACTGGCCGACCGAATTGCGCGAGGCCCGCTCTCCATTTGCGAAGCGCTTGACGTCGCTCGGCAAATCGCGCTGGCGCTTGAAGCTGCGCACGAGCAAGGGCTCGTGCATCGCGATTTGAAGCCGGCCAACATCAAGCTCCGTTCCAACGGAGACATCAAGGTGCTGGACTTTGGCTTGGCGAAGCTGGTCGAATCGACCGCTGATGGCGATATCTCGCGGAAGGAGCTCGCTCAGACGCGCACGGGCGTTGTCGTCGGCACTGCGCCGTATATGTCGCCGGAACAAGTGAAAGCACGACCGGTAGACAGGCGCAGTGACATGTGGGCATTCGGCTGTGTGATGTTCGAGGCCCTTGCTGGCAAACGCGCATTCGCCGCCGACACGGCGCCCGAAATGCTGGTACAGATCCTGGAACGCGAGCCTGACTGGCACGCCTTACCCTCTGAAACGCCGGCGAGTACCTTCAGACTGCTTCGACGATGCCTCGAGAAGGATGTCAGGAAGCGACTTGACTCAGCAGCAGTTGCACGCATCGAGATCGAGGATTCCTTGTCTGATCCGAGCGCGCATCACCTAATACCCCCTGACCGCGCGCGGGTCAAACGGAGGCTCTGGACGCGACTCGCAGTCGCTGCCCTCCTCGTTGCGGTAGCATCGTCCGCTTTCGTTCTTGGACAACGGAATGGAACAATCGCGCAGCCGATGTTCACACAGCTCACGTTTCCGAGAGGTTACGTGACGAACGCGCGTTTTTCGCCCGACGGTCAAATCATTTATTACTCGGCGAGTGTGGCCGGCGCTCGCCCAGAGGTGCTGATGCTGCAGACGACTCGGCCGGGTGTGCGCGAATCGCGGGCGCTCGATATCAAACAGGCCGTTCTCGCAAGCGTCTCATCTATCAATATGCTGGCGGTCATCAACCCGTCCCTTGTGCTGTCGGAAGTGCCGGTCGTCGGTGGTGCACCACGTCCGTTGTTGGCATCGATCATCGCCGCAGACTGGACGTCCGACGGCAAGACACTGGCTGTCGCTCGACGAGTGGGCGGTCGGATGCAAGTCGAGCTTCCGGCTGACAATATTCTGTACGAGACCTCTCGCTATATCAGCTACATTCGCGTGTCCCCGCGAGGCAACAGCGTCGCATTTCTGGAGCATCCGCGGGCAAACGACGATCGTGGTGATCTGATGCTAGTCGATAGCGATCGGCGCAAGGTCACGCTTGCCGGGGGTTTTGACTCGATTCAAGGCCTCGCGTGGGCACCGGACCGCGAAGAAATCTGGTTTGCGGGTTCCCGCGGTGGCGTAAGAGCGCTTCGGGCAATCACACTCGACGGCGCCGCCGAGCGTGTGGTACTGCGAGCACCGGGTCACCTGACGCTGCACGACATCTCGGCTGACGGGAAATTACTCGTCGACCAGCCGACTCGGCGACGCGGGATTATCGGACGGGCACCCGACGCGACAGGCGAACGTGAGCTCTCATGGCTTGACGGATCGAACATCGGAGACATCTCGGCCGATGGCCGCACGCTGCTCTTCTCCGAAACGAACACCGGGGGCGGGCCGGGGTACTCTGTCTACTTGCGTACAACCGATGGTGAGCTCCCCGTTCGGCTCGGGGATGGCATCGGGCTCGCGTTGTCTCCCAATCGGCAGTGGGCACTTACGACAACCGCCGACAGCACTGGCTTATTTCAGTTGCCGACTGGAGTGGGATCGCGTCGACGGGTTGCCATCCCGGATCTGGAATGCGCGAGAGCGCTCTGGCTGCCATCTGGAAGAGAGGCGGTGCTGATCTCCCGCGACCGCAAGCAAGGACAAGGGCTTCGCGCGTACGTCGTGAACCTCGAAAGCGGTCACGTGCGCCCAATCACACCGGCGGGTGTTCCCACCACAAGCGATGTGGCCCTCTCGCCAGATGGAAAGCGTCTGGCAGCGCCTGTCCCTAGTGGACGCGTCTGGCTTTACCCCATCGACGGTGTTGCAGAACCAAAGCCTCTTTCCGAAGCTGAGCGCGCATATGTGCCTGTGGCGTGGCGATCCGACTCGCGTGCGATTTACCTCCGCCGCGGCGCCGATCCCACGGGGCTGTATGTCCACGACTTGGAGAACGGAACCACAGATCTGGTCCGCGAGATCGGCTTGGCGGATCGCACGCTCAACATCACTGACGTGCGTGTCGCGGCGGACGGCCACGCCTACTTCTATGGGTACTTTCAGCTCGCCTCTGAGCTCTTCCTCGTGGAAGGTGTTCAATGACGAGACTGATGCGCTGTCAAAAGCCGACTTGTCGTCCGGACGGAAGTTGCTTGGTCCTCCTGCTTGCCGGTTGTCTGGGGCTGTGCCACATGGATGCGGTCGCTCAAGGACGGACCATGCCGACCGGATGGACCATATCGGGTAACAATCCAGAGGGCTACGACATCGGCTCCGACACCTTGCAGCCGCACGGCGGGCGCACAAGCGGACTGGTGCAATGGACGACACGTGCGAAACCCGATCAGTTCGCAACGCTGATGCAGACTGTCGCGGCCGATTCGTTCCGCAGAAAACGCGTCCGCCTGCGTGCGTTTGTTCGTGTGGAAAACGTCGTGGAGTACGCGGGTCTTTGGTTACGGCTGGACGGCCCAGAGCGAACCGTAGGGTTCGACAACATGAGCGAGCGTCCCCTGGTGGGAAGCCGTGATTGGGCGCGCTACTCGATCGTCTTGGACGTACCTGCCGAAACGCTCCGCGTCGCGTTTGGCGTCAATCTAGGAGGACGCGGGCAAGTCTGGGTCGACGATTGCGTCTTCGATTTCGTTGACAACAAAGTGCCCGTGACTGGGGTCGTGAACGAGTTCTTACTGAAGGCTCCAGTGCGGTCGCTCACGCCAATCCCGGTCTTGCACACCACGCCAGTGAACCTCGACTTCGAAAAGTAGAGTTCGCATCTCTGGCGTGAGCTCAGAGCGATTGATCTCGTGCTGCTGCGAATGCTCGTGCTCAGCCCCACGCCAGCGAGCCAATGCCGGTCCAACTCCGGACACTCGACACGCTCCATCTTGAGACCGCGGTCATCTGGGGCGACCGCGCATGGTACCGTTGCCAACGATCGGCATCACGATTCGGCGCTCGGACTGGCTGTGATCCGCAATAATTGCGTCCGCGTCGAAGGAGCCACGGTGATCGGAAAAATGCGTCGGCACGGAATCGCGATCTGCCGCCGTAATATACGGTCGTTCCGATGGCTGCCACCGCGTTTGGTCTCGTGCTCGATCTCGTTCACCTTCTTAGGATTGGCCTGCACTCCCGCACGCGGCTCGCGGCCGAGAATTTATTCCTTCGCAAGCAATTGGCGCTGTACGCCGAACGTAAGACGAAGCCGCGGCGGGCCACCAACGCGACGCGCCTGACGCTCGTGGTGCTTGCCCGGTTCGTCGCGTGGCGGTCGTTGCTTACGATCGTGCAGCCCGACACGCTGGTGCGCTGGCATCGCCACGTCTTTCGGTTGTTTTGGCGATGGCGTTCTCGCCTGAGGGGCAGGCCGAGAATTCCTCAAGACCTGCAGCAACTGATCGCCGACATGGCCCGGGCGAATCGGACGTGGGGCGAAGAACGGATCGCTGCTGAACTGTTGCTCAAGCTGGGGATCTCCGTCTCGCCTCGTACGGTGCGACGGTATATGCGTCGACCGCCGCCGAGCTACCCGGGCGAACGCACGCAGGCCTGGTGCACCTTCGTGCGCAACCACGCCCACGAGCTCCTCGCCTGTGACTTCTTTGTGGTGGTGACGGCCCGTTTCCCACTGCTGTACGTCTTCGTGCTGCTCGACATCGAAACGCGGTGCCTCGTGCACTGGAACGTGACCGCGCACCCGACTGCCGAATGGACCAGGCAGCAATTGCGCAACGCGCTGTCGGACCAGCATCGCTACCGCTTCCTTGTTCATGACCGCGACACGATCTACGCACGACAGACGGACCGCACGCTCCCCGCGCTCGGCCTCCACGTTGTGAGAACGCCGGTCAGCACTCCCCAAGCCAACGCCTACTGCGAGCGTCTGATCGGCACGGCCCGCCGTGAATGCCTCGATTGGATGATTGTTGTTGGCGAACGCCACGTGCGCCGGGTGTTAGCCGAATGGGTCAGGCACTATAACGGCGGTCGCCCCCATTCGGCGCTTGGTCCTGGTATCCCCGACTGCCGGTCGAGCACTGCACCCAGCAGCGCCGAGGCACCAGGCACGAGTCGGGCGCCTGAGGGTGAAACCGATTTTGGGCGGATTGCATCACGAATACAGCGTCGACATCACGGCGTGATATTTGCGGATGACAAGGGTCGACAATCTCCCGCGATCAGGCCCGAGCCGCTCTGGCCGGTGCTCCCGCCGATGTAAACGTTCTCGGCGATCGGCAGCGGTTCACCAGTGAGCTCGAGCCGTCTGACATCGAACGCATGTGCCATCAGCGTGCGCTCGCGTAAGTAAAGGACGTAACCCTGCGCATACTTCGCGTTCGAGCCTCCGTTCAGCAGCAGCCGGCTCCTTTCCGCCGCGTCCAGAGAGCCGATATACACCGCGCGAGGATCGTCTTTGCTCGAGGCGCTCCCGACCGCTTCATACAGAAAGTGCTTCCCGTCCGGAAGAAAATAAGGCCACCAATGGCGATCGTCTCCTGCACTCGTGTCGAGTGTCGTGGCAGACGTTGCGACTCCGCCGCCGGCAGGTATTGATTGAGGACTCCGTCCGGCCCTGCCGAAAAAACGATCACATCGTCCTTGGTCCACGATCCGCCGCTGGTTGCTCCCTGCGCAGGAGCGAGTGTCACTGGGGGCCGCCCTCAATATCAATCTTTTTCAAGCGTCCGTCAGCGTTGAACGCAACAAAACGGCTGTCTGGCGACCAGAACGGCACTGTCGCGCGTTGCGTGCCGGCTAGGCGTCGAACAGTCCCACGCTCGAGCGACCGGAGCCAGACCTCGACCGGCGTGCCAGGACCGCCGGCAGTGAACGCGAGATACCTGCCGTCGGGGGAGAGCGCGAAACGTCCCGGAGGCAAGCCGACCATGGGCGCTTCTTGCACGGGCAGAATCGATGAGCGGTAGACGCGAGTGTCGCGAGGCGGTTCTCGAACCCAAAGTATAGCCGCGACGACGGCCGCGATCGCGCAGAACACAGCCGCAACCAACCAGGCGAGTCGCTCACGACTTGGCCGCGCCGGGGCATCCGGCAGAAACAAGTCTGACGGCGTCCCGCTGATGGCGTCCTGAGTTTCAATCCGCGCAATGCCAATGTCAGATATGCGCCGCTGCCGATCCTTCTGTAAACATCGACGCAACAGTGTTCGAATCGCCGGCGGAGTGTCTGCCGGGAGCGCCGTCCAATCAGGCTCCTTGTGAATCACGGCGCCAACGATTTCCGCGACTGCTTCGCCGTCGAATGCTTGACGGCCCGTGAGCATTTCATACAGCACGCAGCCGAACGCCCACACGTCGCATCGTTTGTCCGCCGGCTTGCCCTTCGCCTGTTCCGGTGCCATGTAGGCGGCAGTGCCCAGGAGGACGCCGGCCTGCGTCATCGCGGGCCTCGCGATCGTCGGCGATCGCGAGACGCTCGGCGAGACTCCTACTGGCTCCAGCGCTTTCGCGAGGCCGAAGTCGAGGACTTTCACCGTGCCGTCCTCACGGACCTTGATGTTCGCCGGCTTCAGGTCGCGGTGGACAATCCCTTGTTCATGCGCGGCTTCGAGCGCCTCCGCTAGTTGCTTGGCGACGAGCAGGGCCTCCGCCACCGGAATTGGTTCTTGCGCGATCCGATCTGCGAGTGTCGGGCCTTCCACGAGTTCCATCACGAGCGCATGGATTCCGTTCGCCTCTTCGAGGCCGTGTATGTGCGCAATGTTGAGGTGATTCAGCGACGCCAGGACCTGCGCTTCTCGCTGGAAGCGCGCGAGCCGCTCCGGGTCGTTCGCGAAGTGATCCGGGAGCACCTTGATCGCGACGTCTCGATTTAACTTCGTGTCCCGCGCGCGATAGACCTCGCCCATCCCGCCGGCACCGAGCGGCGCCAGGATTTCGTACGGACCGAGGCGCGCGCCAGTAAACAGCGGCATCAGGCGAGGCTGATTCTAATGACGGAGCCGTTCGCGGCAAAGGGGTAAAGGCGTCACCAGCTCACCCTTCAACCTGGTCTTTCGCAGCGACTGCCAGCAGATCAGCGCACACCCGAGAGACAGAAAAGCCTCGTGGATGTCGGCGCGCTTGTCATACCGCACGCGCAGGCGGCGAAACTGACTGAGCCAGGCAAAGGTGCGCTCCACGACCCACCGCCACCGGCCCAGGCCACTCCCATGCGCGGTTCGACGCATGGCCAGCAAGGGCACGATGTGACGCGTCCGGAGACCGCGCCGAATGGCGGCCGCGTCGTAGCCGCGATCGCCCCGCACACAGTCTGGCCGCTGACGCGGTTGCCCCCGTTCGCCATGCAGCGGGGGAATGGCATCCACCAAACTCAGGGCTTCTTGCGAGTCGTTCCGGTTTGCGCCGGTCAGGCGCACGGCGAGCGGAACGCCGCGCCCGTCGCAAATCAGATGGCGCTTGCTCCCGCGCTTGGCCCGATCGGTAGGATTCGGACCGGTCTGGTCACCGCCGTACACTGCACGGAGGGAACAACTGTCCACGATCGCGCGTGACCAATCGATGTCACCTGCGCGCGCGAGCCAATTCAAGAGCGCGAGGTGCATCAGATCCCAGGTGCCTTGCTGTTGCCAATCGCGCAGGCGCCGCCAGCACGTCATCCCCGATCCGCACCCGAGTTCCTGCGGGAGCATCTGCCACGGAATCCCGCTGCGAAGGACGAAGAGAATGCCTTTGAGGCAGGCGCGATCCGAGACGGGCGGCCGTCCTCCGTTCGGTCGCGGCGGCGAAGCGGGTAGAAGCGGTTCTATCAGGTCTCACAGTGCGTCGGGCAGCAGCACGGCGGCCATAACTGCCAACGTTACCGCCAACGGGAACCTGTTCACGCGCTCATCATGCCGGTTTTGTTACACACTCTTTAGTTAGGAAGACATGGTCAAAGTGCAGACGACGTGGAGGTCAGACCAGCAGCGTCGCGATTAGGGCCAGGAAGTTTCGGGTTGAAGAGCAGACCCAGACTTCGCAGCGTCTTCGATTCGAGGTGCAGGATTTCGTCGGCAGCCACTCGGAAGACGCGGCGAGGTCGTCACCCTCGTGGCCAAGAGCGAGAGCTTAGCATCGCTTCGTTGAACACGCTTGTGGGCCGACCGGCTGAGGCGTATAGTCACGGCTTCCCGATATTCTTGGTTACCCCCCAACCGTTTCGCGACTTAGGGAGCGACATGAAAACAACACTGATCGTCATCGGCGCGGCACTGCTGACCGGCTGTTCGCCGCCGCCCGCTTCTCCGCCGGCAAGCCAACAGCCCACCGCGAGCAGCACGACGATCTCAATGACGTCGAAGTCGCCCGAGGCGGTCGCGCATTTTCAAAAGGGCGAGATGCTGCTCGACAACCTCCGCACGGCCGAAGCAGCCGAAGAGTTCAGCCAGGCGCTGAAGCTTGATCCGGACTTCGTGCTGGCGCGTGCCTATCACGGGCAGGCCACGCCAGGGCCGGATGGCCTCAAGGAAATTGAGAGCGCCCGGGCAGCGGCGGGGAGTCTGCCTGAGGCCGAACGGACGCTGATCGAGGGCATTGCCGCGAATCGACGCGGCGACTTCGCAAACGCCCGCGTGGCTTATACCCGCCTCACCGAGCTGGCGCCGGGCGATTGGCGGGGGCATTTCGCGCTGGGCCAGCGGTTGCTGGGGGATCAGAAATACTCCGAGGCGGTGCAGACCCTGAAGAAGGCGACCGACCTCAATCCGAACGCCGGCGGCGCACAGAACATGCTCGGTTACGCGGCGCTCCGACAACGCGACACCGAAGGCGCCATTGCGGCATTCACCGAATACGCGCGCATCCTGCCACAGGAACCGAATCCTCAGGATTCGCTCGGGGAGGCGCTGCTCGCCGCGGGCCGCTTCAAGGAATCTGAGGCCGCATTCCAGAAGGCGCTGGAACTCTCACCACAGTTCTGGAACGCCCACGAAGGCATCGCGTACGCCAGGTTCTACAGCGGCGATTGGAGAGGCGGGCGCGACGCGCTGACCAAAGCGAAGGCCGCCGCGACGAGACGCATCGACAAAATCTCGGTCGACGATGAGATGGCCGCGGCGGCGGTGGCGCAGGGCAACACCGCCGAGGCGCTGCGCGTCCTTGACGAAGCGGAGAAAACCGCGGGCGCGCAGACGTCGGAGATCGCGTTCATTCCGGTGCGCCGCGCGTTGACACTGGTCGCTGCAGGACGCGCTCGGGAGGCGCTCGCACCGATTGCGGCGGCGCTGAAGACAGCCGACAGCGGCGAGTTGCCGCCGGGGTTCTCGCGAAACCTGCGTCGCGAAGCCTTGCGGGTCCGCATTGCGGCCGAGGCGCAGATGGCCGATGCGGCAGCCGCACAGAAGACCTCCGCCGCGCTCGACCAGGAAGCGTCGTCGCGCCCAGACGATCCGGTCGCTCAGACGGCGATGCACTATGGGCAGGGACAGCTCGCGATGGCCCGGGCGGACGCCGCTGGCGCCCGCGCGCACTTCGACCAATGCTCGGTAGAAGACGAGATGTGTAAGTGGCAGGCCGTCGTGGCGGCCGAGAAGTCGGGCGACAAGGCGGGCGCAACGGCCGCGCGCGAACAACTGCTGAAGATCTACGCCCGCGATCCGGGGCATCTGATCATGCGGACGCGTCTGGCGCCGCCTCGGACGACTTAGTGGGAGGACGATCGATTTCCAAAAGAGGCCGTTGCGTAGGAACGGCCTCCAGCGGGCACTCCGCCGTGGATCGGCGCAGGCACGCTGTGGAGAATGTCGGCAAGACCAAGGCCGAAGTCATCGTCGTCGAGCTTAAACGCAGAAAGTAGACGGCTGCCTCAACCTCTGTGGCCCTTCCTCCAGGCACCCGCCTCGGCTCTTACGAGATTCTGTCCGCTCTTGGCGCAGGTGGGATGGGCGAGGTGTATCGCGCACGCGATACGAAGCTGCGCCGCGAGGTGGCGATCAAAATCCTGCCCGAGCTCTTCGCGGCCGATGTGGATCGTATCGCCCGCTTCCAACGTGAAGCCGAGCTCCTTGCGACGCTGAACCATCCCAACGTCGCCGCCGTGTACGGCGTCGAAGAGTCGAGCCCCTCGAACTCGGGGCATGCGACGTTCGCGATTGTCCTGGAACTGGTGGAAGGCGAGACGCTCGCAGGCCGCCTCGCGCGCGGCCCGATTGAGCTCGACGAGGCGATCGCGATCGCGCGCCAGATCGCCGATGCGCTCGAAGCGGCCCACGACCGTGCCGTCATTCACCGAGACCTCAAGCCAGCAAACATCAAGGTCACCCCCGAGGGCAAAGTGAAAGTCCTCGACTTTGGTCTCGCCAAGGTCGCCGAACACGACGCCTCCGCGGTCGGGCTGACGTTGTCGCCGACCTTCAGCGTGCACGAGACCGAGGCGGGAGTCATCCTTGGCACCGCGGCCTACATGAGTCCCGAGCAGGCGCGCGGCAAGCGCGTCAATCGGCGTACCGATATCTGGGCCTTCGGTTGCGTGCTCTTTGAGATGTTGACCGGCCAGAAGGCGTTCGCGGCCGGCGAGACCGTTTCGGACGCGGTCGCGGCGATCCTCACGAACGAGCCGGACTGGCATGCGCTCCCGGCGAACACGCCGCCGCACATTGTCAGGCTGCTGCGCCGCTGCCTGCAGAAAGATCCGCAGAAACGGCTGCCGCACATCGGCCTCGCCAGATTCGAGATCGACGAAGGGCGGTCTGACCCACAACTGGAACCAGGCGCGGCGCGAGCGATGGCGCCGCAGGCAGCTCTCTGGAAGCGCGTGCTGATGGTCGGCGCCGTTGCCGTCATCGTCGGCGCGCTCGGGGTAGCGGCCGGCTGGTACGTGACGCGGCCGGCGCCGCCTCCGATCGTGCGATTTGCGATTGCGCTCGGTCCTGAACACGCTTTCACGGGTCAAGGTCCGGGGTCGCTGGCGATTTCGCCCGATTGTTTCGGCGCTCGCTCTCCGATCTCGAGACTCATCTCATCGTGAACGAGGACATGCGCTCGGCGGGGGTGACGTATCCGTCGTTTTCACCCGACGAGCGATCGATTGCGTATGTGTCCGTCCAGACAAGGCGCTCAGACGAATCGCCGTCGATGGCGGAACGCCCGTCACGGTCTGTTCGCTCGCCGTGATTCCCTCTGGCGTGAGCTGGGACGCCAGCGGCATTCTATTCGAAGCCGACGGATCGATCATGAGAGGGGTTGCCGACGGCGGCAAACCGGAAACGCTCATCGGCAGAAGAACCAGCGACCGGCTGCGCAGTCCGCACATGCTGCCAGATGGCGTACGGTGCTGTTCACCCTCATCGATGCGACAGTCAACACGAAGAATATCTCGAGTGCTGAGTACCTGTCATTCGCCGGAACAACGTCCGGCGTCGCACCAGTGAATCACCCAGCATGATCGCTCGCGCTCAGGTCAATCGATCACACGCGCACAAGTGCACCCGGCTGTCCACAGAGCGCTCGTTCAACATGCGTGGCCTGTCAGGCGGACCTCGAGAGCCGACGACGTGAGGCCAACGCGGTTGGACGAGATTTTATGCGGCGCTCCGCTCATATCGGTGATGGAGACCACCGACTTCCTGGATCGCGACGATTGGGCCGGCCGATATCCCTGACGTTGGGCGATGATCAGGGGTGTCTTTCTGGAGCCCGAGGTGCGTGCGGGTCCGATGGTAGTACAGGATGTAAGCCGCGAGCATGCGCCGAAGATGCGACTCGTTGATGATGATCACGTGGTTGAGACACTCGCGCCGGATAGATCGGATCACGCGTTCCACGAACGGATTTTGCCAGGGACTCGCCGGCACGGAGACGACCTCGGAGATCCCCATGCCAGCCAGTCGACGCTGGAACGTGTCGGCGTAAATTCGGTCTCGATCGCGATGCAGCCAGCGTGGTGCGGTATCGTCCGGAAACGCGTCGACCACTTGCTGAGCGGCCCAGATCGCCGTGGGATGCGCCGTGACGTTGACATGCACAATCCGCCGGCGCTGGTGCGACAAAACGACCAGAACAAACAGCAACCGACCGGTGAGCGTCGGAACGGTAAAGAAATCCATCGATGCGGCCGCGGCGAGGTGATTGGTGAGGAACGTTCGCCACGTTTGCGACGGCGGGCGTGAACGCCGTTCCAACAGGCGCGACACGGTGCGTTCCGAGACGTCGACGCCGAGTGTCCACAGCTCGCCGTGGATCCGCGGTGCTCCCCACCACGGGTTTGCGGTCGCCATGTCCCGGACAAGCGTGCGAATCTCACGCCTGATCGTTGGACGGCCGAGTCGCGATCGTGAGCGTCGGCTCCATCGACGGCGGAGCCAGTCGCGATGCCATCGCACGACCGTGTCCGGCTGCACCAACACCACCGCCGTGCGCCAATTCCGCCAGAGTTGGGCTAACACGATCCAAAAGAGCCGACCGCGCGCCCGAAGACGCGGGCGCTTGGTCCTGTGTTTCATGGCCCTCAGTTGCTGCCGCAGTGCGATATTCTCCAGGACCAGTTCTTCATGACCGCGGCACGCCAGTGTCAGCGCACGCCCAAGCAGGATCAGCAGCTCCAACATTGGTCCGATCGTCGCGGGCAATCGCTGGGGAAATCAACGCACTTCAGCGGGGGACGGAGTTCTGGCGAAGGACACCAGCCCGAAGCAACGTGATTGATTTTCCGAAGGACTTTGGTGCGCCCAGCACGACTCGAACGTGCGACCTCCTGGTTCGTAGGTTAATGCAGGTGTTCGGTCTCGTGGGTTCTTCGCTGGTTTAGCCACTGGTGAGTCCCTGCTGTTACCCGGTGTTCGGGAGGAAATTGTTCACGAATTGTTCACGGTGGTCCCAAAAGCCAAGCAACGCCGGGACAGTCGCGATGCGCAGAATTCGTTTTTACGCCGCGCGGTTCGACTCCGGTCTGGTCCACCACCCTTTGCTCGCCTGCATTGTGAGCGAGCTTCGGGTGGCACGCCAGCGAGCTCAAACTCTCTAATCGGCGAAGGGTGTCCACCCTAGCGGCTTCAGCGTCAGCCGCTAGCCGCGAAGGTGGATGCGGTCGAACACTTGTGAAGGTACCGGCTGTCCGCGTCTCGTTTTCAGGCCGGCGCGACGACCCGCTTCCGGACTTCGTTCTTGGTGAATCGTCCAGTCGCGAAATCCTGGCACGCCCGGTCCGACTGGCAGTCGTTGTCGAACTGCGCAAAGGCGGCGAGCACGCCTTCCATCAGCTTGCGAGTGGAGGTGTCGTCGATCGGCTCCATGGCCGAGCGCAGCGAGATGCCGAGCGATTGCAGACGAGCGCAGCGCGAAGTGGTCGTACTTGTCCACGCGAAGCGCGTCAGGTTGAAGACGACGACGAAATGCACCGCGTCCCTTGTTCAACCGGCAGTATGTGAGCAGATTCTGAAGCTGGCTGCGATCCGTGGATTTCGCGCTCTCGCCTTCCTCGTGAAAGCGTTCGAGGATCTCGTAGCCCTGGCGGCGGCAGTATTCTTCGCAGGCGCACAGCTGGGTTGGCAGGCTCGGGTTCTCGGTCTGCTCCTTAGCTTGCCAACCGAAGCTCGTTCAGTCTCGACTGCGCTTTGAGCGAAGGTTGGTACTCACTGCGAACGTAGATCACCGCGCCGACCCATTGGCGGAGCCGAGAGGCGTCGAACTCAGCAACTTGCTTTGATGCTCCCGATACTGGACCAGAACGATGTTCTACTAGTGCGTGCGGCGCGGCAATAGATCCCAGTCTGAGGGCCGGCCGACAAGCAGCACCGCGCCGCCACGAGCCGGCGGTGGGCTCGGTCGGGCATTGTATTGGGCGATCAGCTCGCGCACGGCGGCCACGGACGCCGGTGAGAAATACACCGCATCCTCAGCGCATACCGGAACGGCGTCCGTAGGCTCGGGCACGTCGGCGATCCCGACTCGTGACGAACAGACAGGCTCCGGTGGGCTCGCCCGCAGAATGAATGGCTATGGCAAACTGCGAGCGAATCGCCGCAACACAGTCTGCCGCGATCTCGTCACCGCTCAGGAGCGCTCGATACCACATGCTTGTCCTCAACGGTCTCGCAACTGGCGAGCGCCGCCGCTTCCGAGTCGAACGTCTCAACGATCCTGGCCAGCCCGGTGATCTCGAGCAGATGGCGCGTACGTTCGGTCGGATTCAACAGCTTGAGCCTGACCGCCTTATGCCGAGCCACCGTAAAGGCTTCGACCATCGCGCCCAGCCCCGCGCTATCGATGTAGGACACATCTTCGAGATTGAGGACGAGTTGGGTCGTACCGCCGACCAAAAGCGCCTGTACGCGGCGGCCCATTTCAGCTCCTGCGGTGAACGTGAGCCGCCCCTCGAGATCAAGGATCGTCACTCCCGCGATCATCCGTTCGTTGAGTCTCAACCGATTGCTCCTTATTGCAGTATCGTCCTAGATGTCAGCTGAATGTCAGCTGAAGATGATCAACACCACACCCGCGGCAACAGCAACCACGACGCCCAGCAAGGCCAGCGTCCGCACCTTTTCAGTGAACCCCGCGTCGGCGAGGCGACCCTTGGTCACCCACGCGTCCCAGCGGGCCTGTTCGAAGGGCACGCTCTCGAAGGCGACGGGCACACGGCTTGCCGCCGGCACGGTGACCGGCGTCGGCTCCTCGTACGGCGGATTGTCAGCGATCGGCAACGATGCGTTCATAGTGCGCTCCGGACAAGAGACCTTGGTGGACACGAGAAAATCACAGCAGCCCGAGCGCCGATAACACAAGCCTGACGGCGAGTGCGACAGGAGCGCCCACTGCCAGAATTGCGACGACGGGGACGACGAGCACGACCAGGATGCCGCCCGCGGCGTCGCCGATGAACCGCAAAATACTCACGCCCTCAGCATCCGGCTTCGGCGCGATTACCGCCGTCCCAAACAGCACAGGCCGCGCACGAGGGGCGGTGACACCGATTAGTGCGCCGCGACGTACCGTTGATAGGCTGCGGCAGTTTCCAGCCGAGCGGCAGTCCACTTCTGACCGCACCTGGCGCACGCCCAGCTCGCTCCGGCCAGCAGTGATCCGGGTGTGACCGTGTGATCGAGCGTGTGGCACAGAGGACACGTCGCCGATAGCACCTCGATCGGTGTTTGCACCGGAGTCATCGGGTCACCTCGCTGGACGACGCAGGAAGATCGACAGCGCCCAGGACTTCGTCTTCTTTCAAGATCAGGTACTCCACGCCGTCGAATTTGATTTCCTGCCCGGCAAACTTCCCGAAGAAGACGGTGTCGCCGGCCTTGACGTCGAGCGGCACGCGGCGGCCATCTGCGTTGGACTTGCCAGAACCCGCTGCGACGACGGTGCCACGTTGTGGTTTTTCTTTTGCTGAATCCGGGACGATGATCGCGCCTGGGGGCAGCGCGGCATCTTCGATCCGTTGGACAACGACTCGATCGTGGAGTGGTCGAACATTCATGTGCGGAGACTCCTGAAGGCTGTGAAGTGGAATTGTCACGGCTTGAAGGCGGCCTTGTTGGCGAGCCGCGCCTTCTGCTGGACTGACTGAACATCCTCGGCGTCATTGATACGAGCGGGGAGGTCGCGTTGGGACGCTTGGTGCGAATAAGGCCGCACAGCCCCGGCGCCCGCGACTTGAGCGAGGATCCCGAGCCGAGTGGACGCCACGACCAGTCTGAACGCCGAGGAATCCGGCACTCTGAACAGGGTGACTGAGTACTCGGTGTCCTCCCAGCAGGCGACCAGCAGATCCGCGTCCTGCTCGGAGTGCTGCTCCGCGAAGGAAGGGATTGGCTCTGCTCGTCGGGATGGTGGTCCGTAGGTCTCGGAGATCGCCCCGACCATATCCGCCTCGGTCATTCCTTCGGTGCGAAGGCGTTCATAGTCGACGACGATCCTGAAGAGTTGGTCGTCGTAAAACCCGAACGTGACGCGCGCCACGGCATCGGACGGTTGCGGCGCGCCACGAAAGTACCGGGGCCGCCACTCCAACTCCTGCAGCACCGCAGGCTCGTGAAGGATGATCCTGGCGATCGGCAGCGCCGTGCCGCTTTGTGCGGCGATGCTCCGTAGATCGTCGCCAATCCGATACTCCCGATAGCGCGAGTGGTCTTGCGCGGACAAAAGTTGCACCGAGAGCGCCACTAGGCAGGCGCTGAGCGCAATCAGTCGGTAGTTCATGGGTACCCTCTTGGTCATGCGGCTTTTTCCTCGAGCTGGCGCGACAATACCGCCTCTGCCGTCAGCAGCAGAGATGCGATCGACGCGGCGTTCTGGAGAGCGGAGCGAACAACCTTGGCAGGATCGATCACCCCGGCTTCCACGAGATCTTCGAATGTGTCTGTCCGCGCGTTGAAGCCCTGGTGGCCGGCCATATCCTTCACTCGCTGGACAACGATCGATGGCTCCTGACCGGCATTGCTGGCGATCCAGCGCATCGGCTCCTCGATAGCGCGGGCGATGATCCGGACGCCGACCTGCTGATCCCCTGGGAGCGTCAACGTCTTAAGAACGCTGGACGCTCTCAGCAGCGCGACACCGCCACCCGGCACGATGCCTTCTTCGACCGCCGCCTTCGTCGCGTGCATGGCGTCTTCGACCCGAGCCTTCTTCTCCTTCATCTCGGACTCGGTCGCCGCGCCCACCTTGATCACCGCCACGCCGCCGACCAATTTCGCCAGCCGCTCCTGTAGTTTTTCGCGATCGTAATCCGAGCTCGTGTCGTCGACCTGCGCTCGCAACTGCTGGACGCGGCCTGCGATGCTCTGCCGCGAGCCGGCACCTTCGATGATCGTCGTCGTGTCCTTGTCGATGACCACTGTCTTCGCCGTGCCGAGGTCTTTGAGCTCGAGGCTTTGCAACTTGATCCCGAGGTCCACGTCGATCGCGCGCCCCCCGGTCAGCACCGCGATGTCCTCGAGCATCGCCTTGCGGCGATCACCGTACCCGGGGGCTTTCACCGCCGCGACCTTCAGCGTGCCGCGCAGCTTGTTGACCACGAGTGTGGCCAGCGCTTCGCCTTCGACGTCCTCGGCCACGATCAGGAGCGGCTGGCCCGCCTGAGCGACCTTCTCGAGCAAGGGCAATAGGTCCGGGAGCGCCCGGAGTTTGGCCTCGTGGATCAGAATCAGCGGATTCTCGAGGACGACCTGCATTTTTTCCGGATCGGTCACGAAATAGGGCGACAGGTACCCACGATCGAACTGCATGCCTTCCACGACTTCGAGCGTCGTCTCGATCGTGCGAGCTTCCTCGACGGTGATGACGCCGTCCTTGCCGACCTTGTGCATCGCTTCGGCAATGATCCGACCGATGGTCTCGTCATCGTTGGCCGAGATGGTGCCCACCTGGGCGATCATCTCGCCGCTGACCGGCTGCGCCTGAACCTCGAGCGCGGCGACGATGGCTTCGACGGCTCGGTCGATGCCGATCTTGATCTGCCCGGGACTGGCGCCTGCCGCAACGTTCTTCACACCTTCACGGTAGATCGCCTGCGCCAGGACGGTGGCCGTGGTAGTGCCATCGCCGGCCACATCGGACGTCTTGCTGGCCACTTCGCGCACCATCTGTGCGCCCATGTTCTCCAGCGGGTCCTTCAGACTGATCTCTCTGGCCACCGTGACGCCGTCTTTGGTAATCGTCGGCGAACCAAAGGGCTTCCCCAGGATGACATTGCGGCCCCTCGGGCCCAGCGTGACTCTGACGGCATTCGCCAGACTGTTGATGCCGGTGAGGATCGCGTCGCGCGACGCATCGCCGTACGTAATTTGCATGGACATGAATAGGCTCTCGAGAAAACGGAAAAACAACGACGGTCGAGGTCGTGTTCGTCGTCGGGGTTTACCTGTTGCCCGCGGCCTGCCGCCGATCCGGGTCGGTGCTCTGCGCCACGAGACCCACCGCAACAGGGGGGTCGTGCCACAGCAGGTAGACCATCGTGGGTACCGCGAGTCCCAAGACGAGCAAGAACAGCGAAAAGACGACATTGACCGTCGGCGCGAGGATCGTGGCGATCGCGAAGACGGCGAACCAGACAGAGATGACTACGTTCCGGCTCAATCGCATCGGCATTGTCAGACTCGTTCCTTGCCAGTCGCGGACTGAGGCCCGGATAACCTGAATCGGTTGAGGGGCCTAGCGTGTGACCGCAATTGATTTACCAATATTAGTTGATTCACCTTTATAAGTCAAGCGATAATCTGCGATGATCTAAATGTCAGGCGACAATTAATTAACATTAGTTAATTCACGACAGGAGTTACTCGGTGGATTTCCCACTGTTCATACGGCAACGCCTCAAGGAGATGGGCACCGAGCAGAGAGATTTGGCGGTGGCGGCCGAGGTGACGGAGTCCTACATCTCTCAGTTGCTGACGGGCAGGAAGGCGCCACCAGCTCCGGAGCGCACCGACATTTACGACAAGATGGAGACCTTCTTGCGGCTTCCCGCCGGAAAGCTGGCCACGTTAGCGCAGCTCATCCGCACGGACGCGTTGAAGAGAAAGATCGCTGACCCGCCTGCCCCGCTTTTTCACGAGGTTCGGGAGCTGATTCTCCGTAAGTGCGCACCGGCGAAGGTCCAGCCCATTCGGGCGATCTTCGATAAGGAGCCGTTTGGCGCCCTGGAGCGCCTCGTCACCCAGACGCTGCTGGACGTCGTCAAGCGAGTCACGAAAGAAGAATTGGGGGACAAAGACTGGCTCCGCCTCGTCGCGCGACACGGCGACCGGAGTTACGAGCAGATGCGGGTCATGGTGATCGAGTTCCTCGAAGTGGACGTCTTCAACGTCTCGGCCGAAAACAGCCTGACCTTCCTGGATCCTCTCATTGAGTCGTGGGACATCGACCTCGTCACATTCGGCATGGAAATCGTCCTGAACCGCCAACTCGCGCCAGGGCATCCGAAGAAGTTCGAATTCGTGGAGCGAGAGTCCGCTGGAAGGGTTGAGCAGGAGCGGGGCTTCAAGGATTTCCTGCAAGATTCTGAGCTGAGGGGCGATGCGACCGCGGAGGAAATCGCGTTTCTCGAGCGGCTGACGTTCACGAGCAAACGGCCAACCGCCCTTTACTACTACCGCGAGCTGCAAAACCTGCGGGACCCCCTCAACTTTCGCCCCGCGCCGACCGATGTGACCTCCGCCGCCACGTCGCGTCGTCATGCATCTTCATCAAGGAGCAAGATATGACGGCATGGGTGTGGCTGCTTGTGCCCGCGATCGCCCTCGCGATTTGGGCATTCCGCGAAAAGCGCCGTCGCGAGAACGACCTCGGCAGCGTGAGTGCGCAGTGGCTTCACGAGTACCGCCGGGAAACGCGCCAGGAGCGGTGAGCGCCGCTGCCTTCGAACCCCACGACGACCGCTCGGCTTGCGCGTGGCCACACCGCTGACCGACGCCCACTTCGCCCGCGCGCGCTCTTGTAGGGGCTGCGCTGAACCGAGCACTGACGTCAAGCCGCTCGTCGGACAGAATCCAGTTGCCTGAGCCATTGCTGAATCTGGTTCCAACTAGCGCTGTTCTGGTCCACCAACTCCAAGCCGTTGATTCTAAACGGCTGAAATCACCAACCCACTTCATTTATCGAACCGCCGGTTGCTGAAGGTCCCATTGTGCAACGGTCTCCTGAACCGCTGCGTTCTTGCCGAGTTCCGCCTCTGAGTTCGCCCGCGATCGTGACGCCGCCGAGGCGCGGCTCGGCCGCTTGACGGGGCAGCTGTGCGACCTGAAGGAGCACGCTTGGAAATAGATTCCGGCCGCGCGTAACGACGCACACGAAAACGCAACGCGCTTCCTATCAATCAGTTCCATCTACAACGATGCCCCTGCGATGTGCGTCGCTAACTGACGATGTTCGACGTCGGTTCACGGATGCATCTGACACAGTTCTGACACAACCGGTATTCCAACTTCCGCGGACACACATCGACGAACATCGCTTGATACGCAGTCCGGGCGCTACTGCGCGAACCGGTCGGCGCGATACTCCGTGCGCTCGGCTGGGATCTCACCGCAGGAGAGCGGTCCAGCCCAAGATGACTTCGATCCGAGTTGCCGGCTCCGGTTGCTCGCGATCCAGGAAGTACACGCGGCTGCCGTCGCGCGTGACATCGTACTGCGTGCCCCAGTGGCCCACACCGATCGGCGGTACCCCGAGTTGCACGGGTACACCTGGCACTAGTGTTCCGCCGGGACCTCGTCGCACTGCGACCGCCCGCAAGGTGCCCTGCGGATCGACGTAGAACAACTCCGCGCCGTCGCGGCGCCACACCGGCTGATGTCCGCCGTCTGGGGAGAGCACCGTGCGCGCGCTCCCAGAGATTCGGCGAACGGAGATCTCCTCGCGTCCGCTCTCGTCCGAAACATACGCGATCCATTCACCGTCGGGCGATATCCGGGCGTCGCGTTCGTTGAAGCGTTCGGCAAAGACCGGACGGGCGACCCCTGCTTCTCTCGTGGGTTCGACGGGCATCGCCCAGACGTCGGTGCCCTGCGCGGTCCGCACCGTGAGAATAAGCGTGCGACCGTCAGGCGACCAGTCGCTCGGCTCGCACCGTTCCGGGCACGCACGAGAGACGATCGCGCTCGTCCCGTCTGACGACCCGATCCCAATCCCCGCACTCGCAACACGGCCCCAGAGGAACGCCAGCCGCTCGCCGTCGGGAGACCAAACCGGCAGCGCGCCATGATTGGGAGGGGAGGTCACTCGGGTCTCGGTGCCGCGGGTCAAGTCTTTGACCCACAGGTCGGGCGTGCCGCGCAGCCCGTCCACATGCTGCAACACAACGCGAGTGGCGTCCGGTGACAGGCGTGGCCAGTTGTACGACTCACGCTCTGACAAGATCCGCACGTCGCTGCCATCTCGTGCGGCCGACATCAGGCGGGTTCCCCGCAAAAGAGACGTAGCCGCGAAAGCCAGCGTCCCCTGTGACGCGCCGATCATCGCAGGCTCCCAAGGTGTGCCGACGCCTGCTCGAACATTGACCAATTGAGGATGCCCGACGAGCCTGCGCGTGCTGGTTGTCGAAGCGCTGGATCTGTACGCCATCGGGCACGACGGTCAGCACGGCGCCTACCGAGTCGGATTCCAATGGCACATATAAAGCTGCGTGCTCCGATTCAATCAGGCGCGCACCCGGAGCTTCCGCCGTACGATCGGCTCGCCCGACGTAAATGCCACGCCGTCCGTCCTCGAACGACCGAACGAAGTACAGAAAATGCACGCCGTCGGGAAGGAACACCGGATAGCGATGCGAGTTGTCGCCGCGCGAATCCTCGAGCCGCGTAACCGGCTCGGGAACGCCGCCGTTGGCCGATACCCGATACACGGGGCTGTCGATCAGGTGCGGCGTAAAAAGGATGGTGTCGGCCCGGCCCCAGCTCCCGCCGCGAGCCTCGGATGCGTTGCAGATGTCCACGGGCGTTCCGCGGTCGACCGCGACCTTCTTCAGTTTGCCGCGGGCAAAAAACGCGAGCCACTGCCCGTCGGGCGACCAGAATGGGTCGATCGCGAATTCCGTTCCCGGGATGGCGCGGACTTCGGGAGCACCGAGCCGTCGAACAAATAGCCGCCGGCCCTTGCCGTCGCTTCCGACGAACGCGATCGAAGGTCCGTCAGGAGAAACCGCCGGCGGAGATTGAAGACCAACACCGTCGGGCAGTGGGAGCGATAGGTATGTCAGTGAGGGCGGGCCGGATTGATCAGCGGCAAACAATCCGAGACGCCACGCGGCAAGGGGCAGCACCAGGCCGGCGACGATGAGCGTCACGACAAGAATCCCGAGCATCCGGCGGTTCGCCGAAATCGCGCGGGTCGGTGAGGCAGCTGGCGCGCTCGAGGGGTCCAACGCCTCGTCGATCTCAACACGCGCATCCGCGATGTCGTGGATCCGGCGGCGTGGGTCCTTCTGCAGGCAGCGGCGCACGAGCCGCCGCACTTCCGGTGGAAGCGCTGGAGGCAGCGCCGTCAAGTCTGGTTCACGACCCAGAATAGCAGCGATAGTGTCCGAAATCGTGTCGCCCGAGAATGCGCGTCTCCCAGTCAACATCTCGTAGAGCACGCAGCCGAACGCCCAGACATCGGTTCGCTTGTCGACCGCTTGGCCGCGTGCCTGCTCGGGGCTCATGTACGCGCCGGTGCCGAGAATCACGCCGTCGTGCGTCGGATCGGCATTCGCGGATCTCAGCTGCGCGTCGCCGTCGTGGATCGCGGTTGGCGTCGCCTTCGCCAGACCGAAATCCAGCAGCTTCACGGCTCCGTCGGACGTGATCTTCACGTTGCTCGGCTTCAGGTCGCGATGGACGACGCCTTTGCCGTGCGCCGCCTCGAGAGCCTCGGCGAGCTGACCGGCGATCTGCAGCGCCTCGGTAATCGGAATCGGTCCAGTCGCAAGGCAATCGGCGAGCGTCGGACCTTCGACCAGCTCGAGGATCAGCGCGAGCCGGCCGTCGATCTCTTCGACGCTGTGGATTGCGGCAATGTGGGGGTGGTTGAGCGCGGCGAGCAGCCGCGATTCGCGTTCGAGACGCGCGCGCCGGTCCGGATCATCAGCGAGCATCGACGGTAGCAGCTTGACGGCAACATCGCGTCCGAGGCGCGTATCGCGCGCACGGTACACCTCACCCATGCCGCCGGCGCCAAGCGTCCCGGTGATCTCGAACACGCCCAGCCGAACGCCGGGCGTGAGTGGCGCAGCCGCCAACACACCACGCAACACTGGCATCGGCGGGCGGTCCAGAAATCCGCCCGCACGTTCGTGCGCTGCAAGCAACGATTGAACTTCACCGCGCAGGGACTCGTCGCCCGCACACTCCTGCTCGAGAAACCGGCTCCACTCCGCTCGCGGACGTTGGATGGCCACGTGGAAGAGGCTGCGGACTCGCCCCCACTCCTGAGGTGGATTCATCGCCGTTTGCCCTCAAGTTGCCGGAAGAGCCATGCCCGCGCCAGCGCCCAATCACGGTCCACTGTGGCGGGTGCGACGCCCATGACCGCTGCTGCCTCGTCGACCGTCAGCCCCCCGAAGAATCGCAGCTCCACTAACTCGCTCTGCCGCGGATCGAGGCTCGAAAGTTTCTCGAGCGCGGCATCGAGGTCGAGCACGTCGACTTCGGGGGGATCCATCACCGCCTGGACGTCCTGCAGCGGCACCCGCTGACCGCCGTCGCGCTTCGCGGCGCCGCGCGTCCGCGCATGGTCGACGAGGATGCGGCGCATCACGTGCGCAGCAATCGCAAAGAAATGCGCGCGGTTCTGCCACCTGACCTGTCGCTGGTCGATCAGCTTGAGATACGCCTCGTGGACAAGGGCCGTGGGGGCGAGCGAGTGGTCGGCGCGCTCGCGGCGCAGGTAACCGCGGGCCAGCCCGCGCAATTCGTTGTAGACGGCGTCGATCAAACGGCTTCGCGCCGTCTCATCACCCGCACTCCAAGCCACGAGCAGGTCTGTCAGCGCTGCGTTGTGGGTCATACCGGGCTGCGCCCGGCCTTTATATCAGAGCTCCTCGGCATGAGGCCGTTTTTCGCCGCCTTCCGCGTATCCAGGTAAGGCGGAAGTGTTACCCGCTGCAGATTCCAGGAGGCCAGTCATGACCCGTACAGGAAAGGCGACCGCCGTCGTCACGCTTGGTATTGCTCTCATTGTCGCCGGCCGACGGCTGCCGGCGCAGACCGGAGGCGAAAACGCCCTCGGCCGGCGAATCGAGGGAACGTGGCTCCTGCAGGCCACGCTGCGCCAGTGCGATACAGGAGCCGAAATCCCGAATTCGACATTCCCCGCGCTGCACACATTCCTGTCGGGAGGCGCGATGATCTCGAACCCGGCGAGCGATGGTCTCAGCACGGGGCATGGCGTGTGGACGCACGCGGGTGGCGATAACTTCAAGAATACGATAAGGCTGTTTGCGTTCGCTCCAGGCGGAACTCTCGCGGGGATTGCGAGAGTCGATCGTGACATCGTCCTGTCGCCCGACGGTGAAAGTCTGACATCGAACGACGACTCCGAATTTCGCGATCTCGCCGGTAACCTGATCGGACGGCGCTGTGCGGCAGTAACTGGCACGCGGCTGGACTGAATTGACCTGGTGCGTAACCGTCATGCGAAGAGGCTCTTACGACCTGTCTTTCCTGTTCCTGATTCTGCTCTGCTCGCCTGCGGGTGGCCAGAATCCGAGGCCTACGCCGGACGAGCGCTATACGGTTGCATTCGCAAGCGTCGCACCGCTCAACACGGACATCTTCATCGCCGCAGGGGACGGTAGCGACGCCAGGCCTTTCCCCGCACACCCGGATCTTGACTACAACGCGTCGTTCTCGCCAGATGGACGCTCGATCGTTTTTACGTCAACGCGAAACGGCTCGGCGGATATCTACCGTGTTGGTATCGACGGCGCAAGTCTTCTTCAGCGGCTGACCGACGATCCGGCGTTCGACGATCAAGGTGTCCTTTCGCCCGACGGCAGGTCGCTGGCTTTCGTTTCGAGCCGAAGTGGTCAGGCGGACATCTGGATTCTCGAACTGGCGACTGGCGCGCTCCGAAATGTGACAAACCATCCAGGGGGAGACTTCCGTCCGTCCTGGTCGCCCGACGGTCAGTGGATAGCGTTCTCATCCGACCGCGATTCCAAGAAACTGAAGTTCGCTTTCGCTACTTTGCAGACAACCGAGATCTACCTTGTTCGGACCGACGGTTCAGGACTCCGACGTGTCACAGCGCGCGATGCCCTTGCCGGAAGTCCGGCGTGGTCGCCAGATGGGAAGCGGGTCCTCTACCACGAAGCCGAGATCAGCACTCTCGGTCCGGAGCGCGGACCGTCACAGATTGTCAGCATCGCCCTGGCGACGAACGAGCGACAGGTCCTGACAGATGGTGGCGGAGAGAAATGGTCGCCGCGGTGGATCGCAGGTGATCGCGTCGCGCACGTCAGTCGTGGTCCGGAAGGCGGACTCGAGTTCGTGGGAGGCACCCAGGGAGCGCGCGGAGACGTGCGAAGTCCCGCCTGGTCTGCGGACGGCCGCCGCATGGTGTTTCATCGCGAGGTCGACAGTCTTTGGCCGCCCGTTCGCCCGGGGCCGAGTCGCGAGCCGTCATTTCGGCTCGTGCGGACTGGCATCTTCCCGTCCTACTCACCGACCGGCGATCGACTGGTGGTGAATGACGAGAGACTCGGGCGCCTCCGCAACAGCATTCTGGTGATGAATGCCGACGGATCGCAACGTTCCATCCTGTTCGGTGACCCTGAGCGGAGCGCGCTCGCTCCAGTCTGGTCGCCTCGAGGAGACCGGATTGCCAGCGGTGTTGGGCGTTTCTTCCAGGGCCTGCAGGGTCCCTCGATCGCGGACATCGCCGTGATGGGCGTCGACGGCAAGAATGTCCGCATCCTCACCGATGGTTCGGCCAACTATGGTTTTCCGAGCTGGTCTCCTGATGGACGCCAACTCGTCTTCCGCCTCGCCGGGAAGGAGCGGAACGGACTCGTCATCGCCGACGTGACGACCGGCGCTCTGAAGACGCTGACCGCCGGCGCTGCGCACGACAACTTCCCCTCCTGGTCACCAAGAGGCGATCGGATTGCTTTTACAAGTGATCGCGATGGCGACTACGAGATTTATACGATCCGGCCCGATGGCACGGACCTGCGACGACTAACGAATTCGCCGGGAAATGACGCGCACAACTCCTGGTCGCCTGACGGAGAGTGGATCGTGTTCACCAGCGTGCGGGGCGGCTTCAAGGATGAAATGGCGCTTACCCCATTCAATCCGCAGCCGAACGGCGACCTGTGGGTCATGCGCCCCGACGGGTCGGATGTGCGGATGCTCACGGACGATCAGTTCGAGGACGGGACGCCAGGTTGGCTGCCCATGTCACGCAGACGATGAGCGTTGACCCGTTCCAGTTCCAAACACTCTCGCGACTCTGGGCTTGACCTTATGCTGCCCGCCACATGCGGTGAATCGGATGTCCGGTCGAGTTGTCGGCGCTCAATCGATCGGCGCGTTCTCGATCGCGGCCCTGAAACCGCAGCGCACGAGAATTGTTTCGAAGCGCGGATCGCTGCGGTACTCATCCCACTTCGAGTCCATGGTCAGAAAGATGAGATGGACGTCGCGAGCGGCCACCGCCTTGTCCAGCCACTCGAAAGGAGCTTGTGGAAAGGACTCCTTGCGTTGCCGCGTTCCGTCCGCCGATGCGCGTCTTGTGACCAATTGGCGTCTCCGCCGTCGCAACCGCCCAGCGTCCGTACGAGGCGCTCGATGTGGTCACGATGGCTCTTCCACCTGACGCAGCACCTCGGCGATTGTGGGAGGCGGCGCCTTCCACAGGATGAGCATCATTGTCAGAGCCAGTGTTCCCAGGAGGAGCACGAACACGCCCGTGGCAAAGGTCATTGACGACCCGAACAGCGCGAACAGCCCGAACACGACCGACCACACGGGAATGGCTGCCTTGCGTCGGAATAGCTTCAACATGGTCGTCACATTTTTCTTTCTGCTATGCAATCGAACGAGGAGCCAGAGCGGCCGTGGCCGCCGGGATCGACCCAAGAGTTTCGGCTTGAGGCGCCTGGCTGCTTGAATATGCGACCCCGGCGAAAAAAGAGGCGGGTTCCTCGACCCGCCTCCACAGCAGTGACTTACGCAGCTACTGCGACCTTGATCTTGTTGGGCTTGGCTTCCTCGCGTAGGGGCAGCCGGACCGTCAGCACGCCGGCCTTGTACTGGGCGCTGACCTTGCCAGCGTCGACCGTCGGAGGCAGCGCGAACGTCCGCGCGAACGAGCCATAACTGCGCTCGATGCGATGGAACTGCTCCTCGCTGACTTCGGTATCGAGCTTCTTCTCGCCACTGAGCGTGAGCGTGTTGTCTTCAACCGTGAGCTCGATCTCCTCCTCTTTCATGTC
>JBKPAJ010000049.1:0-7254 GCA_046726375.1 Acidobacteriota bacterium | reverse complement strand
CATCTGCGTCCATCTGCGTTCTTATCTGCGTCCATCTGCGTTCTTATCTGCGTTTTTATTTGCGTTCTCTTACCGTCGGTGACCGAATAAGGGGCGAGCAAAGGATCACGAACATGCGCACTGTTTTGTCTGTCGTTTTGGTGCTCATCGTGCTCGGTCTCATTCATCTGCGGACCTACGCGCAGGACGCCACGCAGAAACCGGAGTTCGTGCGCGCACCCGATGCGCTCGAGCGCGTGACATGGCGGACGCGGACGCTCGTGGGCGACGAGCGCCTCACCAACTGGAAGTTCGCGATCGCGACGGCTGGTCTTCGCGGCCTCACTTTTCTGGACGGCGTGGTGCGGGCGGATGCCGCGGTGGTTGACTTCGTCGAAGGATCGAGCACGCAAAACGTCAGCGCCGCAGTGCCGAAGCCGCTGGATTGGAACCTCACGCGCGAGGAGGTTGCGGACATCCGCGCGCGCATGGGCACTGTGAAGATGGTCGCGTATCGCGTGGACAACTTCCCGCGCGATGCGGCTGGACAGCGCAAGCTGTTCGAGTTTGCGAAGGCGATGGCGGTCGAGACGCTCGTCACCAACGCCAAGCTCGAACTGACAGGGCCAGCGGCGCTTGCCGACGAATTCGGCATCAACCTCGCCTGCCTTCTCCTCCCACCGCAGACCGCGAGCGACCTGACGGGACGATTGCAGGCACTGACAAGGCGTGTGGGTGTTGGAGCTTCAGCTGCAGACGCGCTCGCCGTGGGAAACAGGTTGATGTACGTCAATGTGGGGGGAGCGACGCCCGAAGTGTTTCGTGAGTTGAATCGGCGAAACCTGCGCCCTTTGGTACTCGCCCTCGACCCGTCGGCGCTTGAGAATGCGTCGAGCGATCTCTATCGCGCGATCGATGCATTCGAGGCCACGGTGCAGCCGGCTTTCGGCGCCAACTTTACCGAGTTCTCACGCACTCGACCGATCAGACGCGACCTGGCTCGACCGGCGCGTGGCGAAACGCTCACCGATGCCGAGATCGCACGCCGATCCGAGGAAACGCTGCTGAAGATCCGCGCCGCCGTTCCACCCAAGCCGTACGCCACACCGAAGAAGCCGCGCAAGCTGCTCGTGATTGAAAGCCTCCAGGGCATGTCGCACGACACCATTCCGCATGCCAACGTGATGCTCGATGAGATGGGCCGCATCACCGGCGCGTGGACGACGGTGTTCGACAACGATTTGGACAATTTGAAGTACCCGAAGATCAAGGAGTACGACGGCATCTTCTTGAACAGCATCGTGGGCGAGTTCGCCGCCGACCTCGAGGTGCGCGACGGTCTCGCGCGGTTTGTACGGGAGGGCGGCGGACTGGGCGGCATTCACGGCACCCCGTGGGCCTCGCGCAACTGGGACGAGTTTGCCGAGATGATCGGCAGTCAGAGTGCACCGCACCGCATCGAGCAAGGCGTGATGAAGGTGTACGACGCGGCAAGCCCGTTGATGAAGCCGTTCGGCGGCAAGGACCTGAATTTCCGCGAAGAGTATTACCGTTTCGAGCACGAAGGGCGCGGCCGTTTGCGTTGGGACAAGGTGCGCGTGCTGATGACGGTTGCGCTCGACGATCCGAAGATCGAGCCGCGGCCGTGGAACGGCTACAAGCGTCCCGACAACATCTATCCGGTCAGCTGGATTCGCGAATACGGCAAGGGGCGCGTGTTTTATTCCTCGCTCGGCCACATGCCGGAGACCTTCATGACGCCGGAGCTGGTGGGCCACTTCTTTGCCGGCGTGCAGTACCTGCTCGGCGATCTCGACGCCGATGCGACACCGAATCCGCTTCCTCCAGGTAGCGGCGCGGCTTTAGCCGCGCCAGCCGCCCAGCCCGCAACACCGCCCATTCCTTCCATCTCCGAGCGCCCGACCGGTTCCAGTCTCGGCATGATTCGCGTCGGCGCCGCCGACAACAACATCTGGTTCGGCTGGCGCATCGGCATGACCTACGCCGCGATTAAGGGCGCAACCTTGTCGGAGCTGCTCGCAAAAGCCGACGCATATCCGATCTCTCTGCCCAGTATCGTGGCGTCGAGCACGCAAACGCTGAGTGCCGAGGTGCCGAAACCGGTTGACTATCGCCTGCAAGCCGGCGAGCGCGCCGCCCTCACCTATCGGACGCGCGAACTGAACGAACAAATCCTTGCGTATCACGCGCCCGATCTGGCGACCGACGTGGCGTCTCGCCGCAAGGTGTTCGAGTTTGCGCAAGCCATCAACGCGCCGCTCGTAATCACGAACGCTGATGCCACCAACCTCGCGGAGCTCGACGCGCTGGCAACCGAATTCGGAATCAGCGTCGCGCTCGACAGCAAAACCGATCCCAAGCCGCTCGTGGCCGCGCTCGAAGGGCGCAGCGCACGCGTCGGCATTGCGGCAGACCTCGGCGGCTGGATTCACGCCGGCATCAAACCGGTCGACGCGCTTGCAAGTGTGAAATCGCGGCTGCTGATCGTGAGAGCAGCCGACCGATCGGCACTCGGCACGAGCGGGCGCACGGTGCCGCCAGGCGACGGCGTTGGCGCGCTCAGCGACTTCTTTCTCGCGGCGTATCGCGCGGGTGTCAAGCCGCTATCGATCACGATCGGCGCAAGCGGTGCAACGGCCGCCGACTACCTGAAGGACGTCGCCGCATTCGAGCGCATGATGTGGCCCGCGATGGCCGAACGCGTGCGGACCATGCTCGCCTCGCCGGCCGGACAGATTCGCGGACCCGATCGTTTGAAACCCGAAGAGCGGCAGCAGATCGAGGCGGCAGCGCCGCGCCTGGCGCTTGCGACGCCCAGGAAGCCGCGCAAGCTGCTGGTCACGGACATCCAGATGTACTCCGGTCACAGCACCATCCCGCACGGCAACTTGCTGCTCGAGCTCATGGCGAAAAATACCGGCGCCTTCGAACCAACCTTCAGCAACGACCTGAATTTGCTCAAATACCCGGCCATCAAACAATTCGACGCGATTTACCTGAACAACGTGTGCGGGATGGTCTACAACGACCCCGAGGTGCGCGACGGGATCCTGCGCTTCGTGCGCGAGGGCGGCGGCATCGGCGGCCATCACGCGGTGACGTTTGCCAACAACAACTGGCCGGAGTTTGCCGAGATGATGGGCGGCTGGGCGGGCGCGCATCACATCGAGAAGCAGATGATCAAGGTGGACGATGCGGCAAGTCCGCTGACGAGGAGTTTCGGGTCAGCAAGTTTCGAGCACAGCGACGAGTTCTACATCTTCCCGCCGTATTCACCGTACTCGCGAGAGAAGCAGCACGTGCTGCTGAGCATCGACGTGGAGAAATCTGATCGCGCCACGGCCAATCGCTTCTGCGCGCAGTGCACGCGCCCGGATCAGGATTACGGTCTCGCCTGGATCAGGACGTATGGCAAGGGACGCACCTACTTCACGCCGCTTGGTCACACCAGCATCTTCTACACCGATAAGCGATGGACCGAGCACTTGCTGGCGGCAATTCAGTACATCCTGGGGGATCTGGAAGCTGACGCATCGCCGCGGCGCGGAACGGCGGATGTGAGGAACTGAGAACGAAGCACTAAGAACGAAGAAAGAAGGCGTCGCCTCGGCCGGAGACGCATTTTTCCGGCGTGCGGAGGCCACTTGCTCGCCGCGAACGCTTGACGTCGCGCCTCGCGAGCGGCGAGACGAGGGAAGCGGGAACGAAGAACACGATGCCTATTCGATACTTGCTGGTCGCGCTCGCGATCGCGCTCGGCGCGTCACTGGCGGCACAGGAGCCGCAAGTCGAGATCGCGACAGCGCTCGCCTTCACCGAGGGTCCCACGGTCGATCGCGATGGAACGGTGTACTTCACCGATCTCGTCACGCAGCGCATCATGAAGCTGTCGCCCGATGGCGTGTTGTCGACCTTTCGCGAGCAAAGCAACGCCGCTAACGGACTGCTGATCGATCCGCAGCGGCGGCTCATCGCGGCGGAAGGCGCCGACAATCGCCGTAGCGGCGTTCTCGTCAAGAACACGCCGCGCGTCACCCGCACGGATTTAGCCACCGGAGGCGTCGAGATTCTCGCGGACAACTACCAGGGCACGCCGTTCCGCGGGCCCAATGACGTGACCATCGACGGCAAAGGCCGCGTCTACTTCACCGATCTGGAAGGTGTCGCCGTCTACCGCATCGACACACCCGGCATGGTTGTGCGCATCCTGGCCGCGCCTGACATCGAGCGGCCGAACGGCATTCAAATCTCACCTGATGACAAAACGCTGTATCTCGTTGAGGCTAACGGCGCACAAGGCGGCGCGCGCCTCATCCGCGCGTACGATCTCCAGCCTGACGGAACGGTCCGGAACATGCGCGTCCACTACAACTTTTCACCAGGACGGAGCGCCGATGGCATGAGCATTGACGTCGAAGGAAACCTGTACGCGTCAGCCGGTCTGCATCGGACCCGCGGGACGGCGGAAACGCTCGATACCAAATGCGGGGTGCACGTCATCTCTCCGGCCGGCCGGCTCATCGAGTTCATCCCGATTCCAGAAGACACGATCACGAATAACGCCTTCGGCGGTCCCGATATGAAGACGCTCTACATCACCGCCGGTAAGACACTCTACAAAGTGCGCACGCGCATCGCCGGTTTGCCGCGGTAAACGCGCCGGGTGCGCTGATGTCGGCACTTTCCGTATGACAGACCTGGCGGCGACACACCTTCATCGCGCATTTTCCGCGATGCGAGCTCGGACCACCTTGCGTACAAGTGTTGCGGGCAGCGGCCTGTCGGCCTGGAAGCGAATCGTGCCCTTGCTGGTCTCGTACTTCTTCAACTCCGCTTTGAGGCGGCTCACCGTGGAACCGCTCATCGGATAAAACGAGCAATGATTCGCGCTCGCGCCGAAACCGACCAGCAGCTTTCCATCGAGTCGAAAGGCGGGGAGCGAATAGCTGATGCACTCCTCGGCTCCTGGCGCGGCCGCCTTGATCGCCTTGCGCAGCTTCTCGAGCGCGACTCGCTTGTCATCACTCACCGCTGCCAGATATGCGTCGATCGTCTTGGGTTTCGTCTTCATCGTCTTACCGGGCTCCTGCGCAATTGCCTCAAGAAGGAGGACAGAAACCACCGTACGGGCGAAGCGGAATAATCGTCATCTCCAGCATGCCCGCGGCCACCAGCGGTAGCGTGTCGAGGTGCTCGCGTGCCTGATCCAGACAATCTGCTTCGAGCAGTATGCATGCGCCGGGCACGTCGGTACGGTGCCAGATTTGACGAATCACTCCCTGCGAATAGAGGATGCGCGCCTGCGCCACTTCGGCCGCCGCCTGCGCGGCAAACTCTGCATCGCCGAACGCTTCGGTGCGACGCCGCGACACGCTGAGAAACTGCATAGCTTGGCTCTCCCTAACCCTCGTTCAGCGCCAGGGAGGGCCTGGATGGAACCCGAGGGACTGAATCTTCGCAATCGCGTCAGCTGGATCCACGGCGACGCGCAACAGGCCGCTGCCGCACCGTTCCAGAAACGCGCGCGCCGTTTCGTCTGCGCATAGGAGCACGACGTGTTTGCCGCACTTCAATGCCAGCGCCACTTCCGAAAGCGTGCCGGGTGTTGCCCCGCCGAAGGCAACCACGACATCGCTCGACTGAACGTTGACCGCGTTGCGCGCATCTCCCAGATTCGTGAAGATCGCGATATCCACCGCGTGGGAAACATCGCCGGCCTGTTGATCGCCCGGCAGGATCCCAACAGTAATGCTGCCGGGCACAGTCTTCGCACCCCGGCTTGCAGCGTCCATCACACCAGCGGCGCGCCCGCCGGTGAGCAGAATCCAGCCATTGCGCGCGACGAGTTGCCCCAGAGTGTGGGCGGTTTCCACGAGCGCACCACCCTCCGCTCCAGGTCCCATGACGCCGATCACAGTGCGGCGCATTGCAAACGACAGTCGAGAAACTGCATAGGTTACCCTGGCGCAATTCCCGTTGAAGAACCAGCCACGCGCCGATACGATCGCGCCGTGTCACGCCTCGTCGTCACTCTCGTCGCGCTCGCCGGAAGCGCGGCGCTCGTCGCCCAGGGCACGTCCAAGTGGGTGTACGTCGGCAGCGACAACCGCTTGCACTACGCTTCCGACGCGCGTGGCAATCGCATCATGGATTTTTCTCACGCCGGCTACAAGGGCGGAGGTGTGACGCCGCCGAGTGTTCGCGCCGCGCGCACGCTGAATCCTGTACCGGGCGATAACGCGCCGAGAATTCAGGCCGCCATCGACGACGTTGCGACGCTGCAGCCGGATAACGACGGCTTTCGCGGCGCCGTTGAACTTGCTGCAGGCATCTATGACATCGCCAGCACCGTGAAGATCGCGGACAGCGGCGTCGTGCTGCGCGGCAGCGGTTCTGGCGAGCGCGGAACCACGCTGCGGGCAACGGGCGCGCCGCATCGCCTGTTCGAGATCTCGGGATCCGGGTCGTGGCAACCGGATGGCAAGCCGGCGGCGATGACCGACGCCTACCTTCCATCCGGCACAACGTCGTTCAGCGTCGAATCAGCGTCGGGTTTCCGCGTCGGCGATCGGGTGTTGATCCAGCGTCCTGTGACCGAGGCGTGGATTCGCTTCATGGGCATGGACACGCTCATGCGCGACGGCAAACCGCAAACGTGGATCAAAGCCGGAACGCACATCAACACAGATCGCACAATCACGGCAATCGATGACAATCGAATCACCGTCGACGTTCCGCTGTCCGATTCGTTCGACGCGGCCTATCTCACTCCGCCCGGCGCCACTCTGGTGAGATACGCGTTTCCAGGGCGGATCGAGCATGTCGGTCTCGAGTCGCTCCGCGTGGAAGCGCCGGCCTACGACAAGCCGATCAGCGAAAGCCAATACACACTGCTCCGCATGAGCGCCGTCAGCGATGCCTGGGTGCGCGACGTGGTCGCCGTGGACACGCAGAACAGCACCACATTTGGACCGACCACTCGCCGCGTGACGATCGACAACGTGCATATCCGGCACACGCTGCCGTTCACTTCGCCCGCTGCGCCGGCCGATTTCGCAATCTCCGGCACGCAGATTCTGTTGAGCCAATCGAGCGTGACCGGTCAGGGCGTCTGGCCGGTGGTGACGCAGGCGGGCGTCACCGGACCGAACGTGGTGTTTCGATTCAAAGCTGACGGCGCTGGCGTGTCGCCGCATCAGCGCTGGGCCACCGGTCTGCTCGTCGACAGCAGCGAGTTCACTGGCGGCACCGAGC
>JBKPAJ010000048.1:0-42382 GCA_046726375.1 Acidobacteriota bacterium | reverse complement strand
GCGCGGATCCACGGACTGTACTGCGAGAACCTTTTCTTCCGCTGCCGTCAGTCGCAATGAAAGATGGGCCGCCACCAGGCGGGCAATTTCGGCCTGGGCGCCGATCAGGCCGCCTGAATCACGTGTCAGCTCCTCACCCCAGATTACCGTGTCGGTGCGCGGGTCGACCAGATACACGGTGATCCGCGATCGCGCACCAACTTCCACCACGGAACCCGCGAGCAACTCCACTCCCAGCTTTTTGGCAAGGGCGGCGGATGGCTCGTCCTTGTCGCGGAATTCCACCACGGCACGCCGAACGACGGGACGCGCAACGCGTGCACGCGCGCGAGGTTCGAGATCAACACTTCGGTGAGGCCATCCGCGAGGTAGCCTTTGCCAGGATCTCCCGTGAGATTTCGAATCGGAAGGACGGCAACCGACTTCGTTGCGGCTACGGCTGTCGCCGTCGTCGCGGTGCCGCATCCGCGCCACACCGCAGCCCACGCAATCAGCGACGCCGCCAGTGCCAAGGCGGCAATCAACGCAACCGCTCGGCGCCGTGTAATAGCGGGCTGCGGAGCTGCCGGGATACGATTCGCGACCGGAATAGAGAGGAGTCCCGCTTCCAGCTCGTTCGGCGTCCTGTGACGATGTTGCGGATCGGGATCGATTGCGCGCGTCACCTCGCGCGCAAACGCGGCCGGCACATCCGGCCGCACGTCGACGAGCGGCGTGCGCCGCTTCTCGAGATGCGCGCGCTTGATCTGGCTGAGCGATTTCCCCTCGACAGGAAATCGGCCGCTCACCAGGTAGAACAGCAGCACGCCGACGCTGTAGACGTCGCTTTGCGCCAGCGCCGGCCCGTTGTCGAACACTTCGGGCGCCATGTAGAGCGGCGTTCCGGCGACCTGCGACTGCGTCACGGTGTACTCGTCCGGTGTCGAGGAACGCCCCGCGCCGAGATCCATCAATACGATGCGGCCGCCGGGCTCGCGAATCGCGTTCTGTGCTTTGACGTCGCAGTGGAGGAGTCCCGCACTGTGCACCGCCGCAAGTGCCCGGCAGACCGCTATCCCGATCGCGGCCGCGTCCGCGTCCGTGAACGTGCCTTCCTGCTCCACGATCTGATCGAGGCGGCGGCCGTGGACAAATTCCATCCAGATGCCCGCCGTGCCGTCGAACACATCCGCACCGTGCACCGTCACGACGTTTTCGTTGCGGATGCGCGCGAGCATGCGTCCTTCGTGCATCACCGCCTCGGGATGACGCGCGCCGTGAAACAGCTTGAGCGCAACGAGCCGATCGAGCTTCGGATCCCAGGCGCGGTAGACCGTGCCGTGCGAGCCGCGTCCAACCACTTCGATCAGCTCGAGATGGCCCCAGGACGTCTTCGTGTATTGCTCTGCCGGCTCGGGCAGTACCTGGTGCAGCTTGCGATGCGCCGAGGCGATGAGCGCGACCACCGCGAGCTCGTCGGCAATGGCGCGCTCGTCATCCGTTGATAACGACGACGACAGCGACAGGAGATCGAATTCCTGTCCGTCGGCAACGAGGGCTGCCGCGTCAAGGAGCGGTTCACTGTACACGGCGAAGTTCCTCTGCGAGACGAACGATCGCGCGGCTGACCAGCATGCGCGCCGCATCGGCACTCGGACGTTCGAGCGCCTCGGCAATCTCAGCGTATGAATATCCAAGCTCGATGCGGGCAATCACCGCTTCGCGGTCTTCGCTGGGCAGCCGCTCCAGGGCGCAGTCGTATTTCTCCAGAAGCTCGCTGCCGATCGCCGCTTCAAGCGGTGACTGGCCATTGGCCGGCACATCCGGCGCAATGGCGGTCATCTCTGGTTGACGGCCGCGGCGCCGGATTTCGTCACGAATGCGATTGACAATCGCGCGGCGAAGGTAGGCCTGCAGCGCGCCTTCGCCCTGCGGGCGAAAACGCGACAGGTTGGACAGGGACCGCGCCAGCGTGTCCTGCACAAGATCATCTGTATCCGACAAATCGCGGCACCACCGCGGCAAGCGGCCGGAGGCCCATCGACTGAGGCGGGGGAGGTACCGCTGAAGGAGCCGGTTGAGCGCCTGCGCATCGCCGTCGCGCATCTGCTTGAGCAGCATGAGCGACGAGGTGGCCGACGGATCGATCTCCGCCATGGCGCGACGATCATACCCAAGAAGCCGAACCGGCAATGGGGGATCCCTCGCACTTACAACGACGATTCGCGCAAAAGCGAACAGCGCGAGCGCCTCCGGAGTTTGCACTTGACTCGCCCGTCGTCAGCTACCAGTCCAAAGAGCTAGCTGATGAGCTGGCGGAACTGAAACTACAATTCAAGGGTTCTATTTGATGAGTTAGAGGCGTCAACCGGAAACTGACAACTCGACAACTCGCCGCCCTACTGCGAGGTCGTGGGCGCGATCGAATCGATGACTTGCCGGAAAAACTGCTCCTTTCCGTTCCCGTGCCAGCGCCACACAATCACCAGATCGTGATCCGGTGAGATGAAGATCGTGTTGCTTCCGGCGCCCTGCGCCTGGAAGGAATTGATCGGCAGCGTCTTCGCCCCGCCGCGCGTGTTGAGCCACCAGAGATACCCGTAATCGGGATTGTTCTTGGTCTTCGCCGGCGTGAGCGCCGCTTTCACGTAGTCAGGCGGAATGAGCTGCTTGTTGCCCCACTTGCCGCCGCGCAGCCACAGATAGCCGAAGCGCGCCATGTCCCACGCGTTGATCCACACGCCGCCGCCCCATCGCGTGCCGCCGCTCACCGACGGCATTTTCTTGCCGTCGATTTCCACGTAGCTGTTGTTGTACGGAATCCACTGCCACGTATTGGACGCGCCGATCGGGTTCATGATCTCGTCGCGGAACACTTCGGGAATCGGCTTTTTGAACAGACGCAGCAACGACAGCGAAAAGCGATTGATGCGGACGTCGTTGTACTCGTAGAACGTTCCGGGTTCCTGCAGCTCGCGCGGCTTGCGCTCGCCGTCGCCGAACGCGACGGTGCCCACGAAGTCGTGTTTCTTTCCCCACATCTCGCCTTCCCACTCGGTGTCCTGATTCAAGTGGTTCTTCCACGTGATGCGGGCGTTTTGCAGTGAGGTGTAGCCCCCGTCCTTGACCTGAAGACCGACGGAAGATTCAAGATTGGTGATCAGGCGCTCGCGGACCGCGACGCCGGCCACCGTTGCAAGCATGCTCTTCGCCACCGAATAGGTCGGCGCGACGTTGTTGGTATCCCCGAACTCCGCGACGACGTACCCATTGCGGATGACGAGGCCATTGGTGCCGGCGCGGCTCTTCGGGATGGGTCCGAGGAGCGTGCCGAAGATCTTTTCCTGCGTCGAGAAGTCGCGTGGCCAGTTGGTTTCGCGCGCCTGCGCAAATGCGATGGCGGCATCGAGCTTCGTCGCATCCATCCCGACCTCGGCGGGCGTCTTCTTTGCCCACGAGCCGGCGGGCGGATAGTATGTGGTCTGCGCGGCCGGCACCGCGATCACCGCGGCACACAGCACCAGGCAATATACCAGTCGTCGCGCCTTCATCGCTGACCTCCTCGATTTCACATCGTCAACACGGCGGCAAGCGTGGTGATCCCGCGGAACAAATGGCCGAGCCGCAGGTTTTCGTTTTCGCCGTGTTGATTATTGTCGAAATTTACGATCGGCACGGACAACGCCGGAAACCCCACGGCCTCGATAAACGGCGCAATCGGCACCGTGCCGCCACTCGTACGAATCTGCACCGGCGGCTCGCCAAACATCTCCGTCATCGCCGAGACCAGCTGCTTCGAAATCGGCAGGAGCGGCGAGGTGCGATACGCGTTGGTGCCATCGCCACGGCTCGTGACCTTGACGATGCGCGAGAACTTCGCGCGTGTGGCGTCGTCCGGATCGCTTGTGACGACGTGCCAACCCTGCTTGCGGATATGCGCGACCAGCAGATCGTGCATGCGTTGCGACGGCGTCTCCTTGACGAGCCGGATGTCGAGCTCGGCGATCGCCGTGTCGGGAATGATCGTGCGCGCGTCGCCGCCCACAAACGCGCTCGACAAGCCACGGACGTTGAGCGACGGGTACTGCAGCGCATCCTGCAGCTTCAAGCCGGCAACTTCAGGTCCCGCCACGCCAAACAACTTCTGCAGCGCCACTGCATCGTCCGGCACCGCGTCGAGGATCGCGCGCTCCTCCGCTGCGAAGGGTGGGATGCCGTCGTAGAAGCCCTCGATCGTCACCTTACCGTTGTCGTCTTTCATGGTCGCGAGCAGCTCGGCGAGACGCATCGCGGGATTTGGAACCCAGTTGCCGTAATGGCCGCTGTGGAGCGCGAACTTGGGTCCGAACACCGTGAGTTGCACGGCGAGATTGCCGCGCGCGCCGAACACGATGGTGGGCCGCTCGCTGGCGTGAAGCGGTCCGTCGAAAATGATCATCGCGTCAGCGGTGAGCTTGTCGCGATACTTGCCGATCGCCGGGACAAGACTCGGCGACCCGGCTTCTTCCTCGCCATCGAGAATCACCCGGATGTTCGACGTCGGCCGGAGACGCGCCGCTTTCAAGGCGTCGAACGCCGCGAGCAGCGCAACGATCGGCGCCTTGTCGTCTGATGCAGAGCGCGCGTAGATGCGCTCCTGGGGCTCGAAAGCCTGGCGGGCGAGCGGATCGCCGAGATCCTGCGCGCCGTCTTCCATCCGTCCAGATCGTAGAAGCGGAGTGAATGGCGACGCTTGACGCCAATCCTTGGGATTGACCGGTTGCCCGTCGTAATGCGCGTAGAGCAGCAGCGTCCGCTTCGCGCCTGGCACCCTCAGGTCTCCGTAGACAAGCGGGTTGCCCGGCGTTTCGAGCACCTCGGCGGCGAATCCCCGACGCTCGAGCATCTCGCGCAAGAGCGTCGCGTTCTTGCGGATGTTTTCGTTGTCGGCGGCGACATTTGGGATGGCGAGGAGCTGCACCAGCTCCGCGACGATCGCTTTCTGATTGGCTCGCACCCACGCATCGACTTGCGACCGCACGGCGGATGAAGGCTGGGCGGCAACGATCGTGCCGACCACGCTTCCGAGGACCAGTGCAGAAAGTGCGATATAGGGGACTGTCCCCTTTTTGGCAGATCTCGCCATCAGTAGCCAGGCCCGAGGAGAACGGCGTTCATAAACAGCAACATGCTGCCTTCGGTGAACGCACGGTAATTGGGATCCTCCGCAAAAGCAATCACATCCCCTTGTCCAAACGGCTGGTGCATGAGAAAGGGTTTCTGCACCAGCAAGTCCTGACCTTCCGGCCAGATCAAGCCGGATGCGATCAGCGACTCCTTCTTGCCGTAGATGCCGACGTTGCGTCCGCTGTTCAGCTTAATCGGCGCAAAGACACGCGAGCCTTCGATCAGGATCTGCGTTTCGCTGTCCTGTCCGGCGCTGAGCCAGTGATCGGTGTCGATCGTGACGCGCAGAAGGGCGCCAGGTTGAGGCTCGGGCCGTTCGCGATCCGGTTGAATCGCCTTGTCGTAATCAAACGGCTTCGCGCCGGGCGACCCACCGGACGCGCTAGACCCGCTCGACTCGCCAGATGCACCACTCCCACCTGGCCCAGCACCTGCCGCACCTGACGCACCCGATCCTCCGGAAGGCACATCCGGCGATCCGTTTTTCAACAAGGGCGTCGTGTCGAGCAACCCGACATTGTTCCCCGTCGCCCATCGCGTCGCTTCCGCGATCGTGATCAGCGTACCGCCGCTTCGCAGCCAATCCTTCAATCGGTTGACCACAGCGTCGCCGATTACGCCGGCGTAGTTGCCGGACGGCAAGACGATGACGTCGAAATCAGAAAACTGGGCGCGCCCCAGGGACGCGGCGCGCACGATGGTGACCGGCTGATTGAATCGACGCTCGAGCACGTAGCGCGTCCATCCCGCGGACGTCGACACCGTCGGCGTGTCCCACACCATCAACACGCGCGGCGCCTTGAGAAACGCGTTCTCGTTGCTGCCAAGCGATGTGCCCGACTCGATGTAGGTCGTGTCGATCGGGACAACCTCCGCGCCGTGCTTTGCCGCTAGCGCGGCGAGCCGCGCGTGTAGATCCGCCGGATTGTCCGCCGTGCGAATCAGCGCGGTGCCGAGGGCAAACTGCCGACCGCTGAGCGTGAACGGTCCGCCGACGCTGCGTACGCGGATGCCCTGCTGTAACGCTTCGGCGGTGAGCGCGGCGGCCGCACTCCCCCATGGCATTAGATACCCGACTTTTGCTTGCGTAAACGATTTGGACGGCATCGGTGCGTCGTAGGTCATCGGCACCGGCGTCGAGCGGACGCTCAGCGGCGTCGCGGTTGTGAGGAGCTCGACGTCGTACACATGTGGCAGATTCCACGCGGTGATGTCGTAGATCTGGTCCGGCTGCCGGCGCGCGCGGCGCTCCTCCTGCCGCTTGATAAACTCCTGCGGCTGCTCGGTTCTCGGATCGAGCAGATTGCGAATCAGCCGCCCCGTGGGTTGCGCGTGCGAGACGAGATACGTGCCCGCGGGCAGTTGCCGGTTGCCGACCTTTACCGGTTCCTCCGCACGCCGCACCTCGATGCCCTGCGTCGCGAGGTTGCGCGCCAGCCGATCGGCGCGTGACGGATCGTGACCCGGCACGAGCACATACTCGCGGATCGCACTCTTCTCGCCTTCGGCTACGGCACTGCGGCGATACTCGAGGAAATCGCGCACCAGCCGCTCGCGGTTTTTCGCCGCGGTGATCGCCGTCGTGATCGCCGCGTTGAAGTGGTGCATCACGCCGTCGCGGTAGGTCAGCGTCGATTTGTCGCTGCGCGCAAACGCCAGGCTGCGCGCCGACGCCTGTTCATACGTCATCCCGATCGAGCCGTGGAACGTCGGCCACGAATCACCGTAGCCGGGATAGAACGCGTCGTAGACCTCGCGAATGAAGTAGAGCCACCCGCGTTGATCGAAGCGGGCGGCGTTGGCGCGGCCAAACAGGTCGAACCCGGCGATCTGCCCCTTGGTCATGTGCGGATTGAACGGATCGGCCGGCGGGGCGAAGTAATAGGTGTTGTCGCCGCCCTGCTCGTGGAGATCGACGGTGATTTCGGGAAAGTAGTCGCGCATGATCTGCACACGACCGCGCGACTCAGGCTGCGTCTGCGCAAACCAGTCGCGGTTCATGTCGAACAGATAGTGATTCGATCGTCCACCAGGCCAGGGCTCGTCGTGCTCGGCGTTGTACGGGGTGGGATCCGGCGTTATCGCGCGCGCCTGCAGGTTCTGGAACAGGAACCGCGCGCGTCCGTCGGGATTCTGCATCGGATCGATAAGGACGAGCGCGTCGCGCAGCACGAGATCGATGTCGGCGTCGCTTTGTGAGGCGAGCAGGTGATACGCCTCCTGCAGGGCGGCATCGGACGAAGAGATCTCATTGCCGTGAACGCCATGCGTGAGCCACACAACCACCGGCATCTCGCGCACAAGCCGGTCGGCATCGCCTGGCGACAGCCCGCGAGGATCAGCCAGATGTTTGGCGTCAGCCTTGATTTGATCGAGCCGGGCAATCCGCTCCGCGCTGCCGATCACCATCAGCCACAACGGCCGTCCTTCCCAGGTGCGCGCGTACTCACTCAGGTGCGTGCGCGTCGGCGCCGCTTTCGCGAGCGCCTGCAGGTACTGGCCGATCTGATCAGGTGAGGTGATCTCTTTGCCGGGATCGTGGCCCACCACCTGCCGCAGCGTGGGAATCGCCGGATCGTACTTCGCGCCCGGCCACAGCGGCTCCTCACCTTGCGCCGCCACCACCGCGACCGCCAAGAGCGTGATCGTAAAGGGGCCTGCCCCATTGCTGACATTCGCTGACAAATAACGGCTCAACGATCGCAAAAAGTTCAACACCATGTGTCCTGTGTTCCGCAAACGCGTCACGAAGTGTAACGAATGGGGCAGGCCCTCTTACGATCGGCCGCCGTCAAAATACTCCACGATGAGGCGCGCGATCTGGCCCATTCGATCTTCAGCTTCCGAGTACGGCCCCTGAATCGCGTTGGTGAAAAACGACATCACGATCGGTCCGGAGCGCGCGAACACGATGCCAACGTCATTGGCCAACACGGGCGGAAAATCGCCGGTCTTGTGCGCGACCGGCACCGTCAAAAAGTGCGGCAGCCGGCGCGCGCCGGCTTGCTGCGCGCGCATCATCCTGATGATGTCGTCCGCATGGTCCGATGACGTCAACTTCTGCGCGTGAACGGCTTGCAGCATCTGCCCCGTCGCGCGTGGCGTCATCTCACCGAGCCAGTAGGCGCGATCGTTGTTGGTTTTGTCGTTGGATGCGTTGGCCGGAAGATCGCGGTACTTGGCAAAGAGCTCGCCCGTTGTCTGATTCAGCTTCATCCCGTCGGCGTAGCCCTGCTCCTTCAACCAGGCATTGACACGCGCCACGCCCCCGACTTTCGCGATCGCGATATCGGTAGCCGTGTTGTCGCTGGTGATCACC
The DNA here is from genome assembly GCA_046726375.1 of Acidobacteriota bacterium. Classification (GTDB taxonomy): domain Bacteria; phylum Acidobacteriota; class Vicinamibacteria; order Vicinamibacterales; family UBA2999; genus DASPWV01. The sequence goes on along the minus strand of JBKPAJ010000048.1, from coordinate 33,918 downwards.
ATCTGCAGCAGCACATCACGCAAGGTCGGCTGCAGACCGGCGTCGTGATAACGAAAAATGCCCGAGCCGCCGCGCACGTCTTCGGCGCGAATCGTAATCCGCTCCGTCAGCGAGAGCTGGCCCTTCTCCGCCATCTGATACGCCAGCAACAACACCGGAATCTTGATCACGCTGGCGCTGTTGAAGGTGTCGTCGGCATGAACGGCAGCTTCTTCCCCGGTAGTGAGATGCCTCACCCACACTCCGGCGCGCGCAGGAAAACGCTCAAGCTCCGCGTCGAGCAATTTTTGCAGGCCCGAAGACGTTTGCGCACGACTCTCGCCGGCCGCGAGAACGGCCGCTGCGCCAACGGCGGCAATCCACGAGCGCGCGCAAATCTTGTTCAGCATATTCCGTGATAGCTTAGCGTCGAAGTTGGCGGTCTTCACTCGCATCCGCGAATTCTTCGTTGCGTTCGGCACGTGGCTGGCGGCCTTCGCCGCTTCCTATCTGCCACGGCGTCATTGGCTGGCGATGGACGACCTGCCGATCGCGCGCTTCGCGCTGTTTTCCGCGACAGTGACGATTATCACTGGGGCGGTTGTCAGGATCGGCGGGTATATCCAACATAGCGGCGGGCGAGCCTCGAACTTGCTCGGCGAACGTGCGCGACGCAGACTTCGTGCTGGTCGCGTCGCGCGGCAAAGCTGGTTCGGACCAGGGCACGTTCGTGGCGAGCGCTGTGAGACGTGGTATGTCGTTGGCGAGTCCGTTAATATGGACACGCCCACTGGATTGCGCACCGTGCACCCGTTGAAGGAGCATACGACGCTGGATGTGATACGGCGCGCGGTGCAGCACGAGCTACCGCCGCGGCGCGCGAGACAGCTCCTCCATCTCGATGGCGGCCAGTAGCGCCATCGCGCCGCCGCGATCGTCGGCGCCGTTCACGGCGGGCCGGTTCAGGTAGTACTCTTTCGTCGCGCCGGCGCCAGTGCTGGAGCAGACGTCCTTGAGTGTGCCGTCCTCGTTGACTCGCGCGAGCACGGCGCTCCAGCCGCGATCGATCGCAGCGCGCACGTCAGGATCGAGCCAGCCGAGGCGCACGCCACGCGCCATCGCGGCAACGGTCATCGCGGTCACCGTCAACTCACGATAACTGGACGGCTCATCAACGACCTGCCGCCACGACCCGTCTTCGGCCTGCTGGCTCATCATCGCGAGCACGTGCTTGCGATAGATCTCGAGAACCTTCGCGCGGTCCGGCCAATTGTCTGGCAGGAAGGTCAACGCTTCGGTCAGCCCCAGAAGCGCAAAGCCGTTGCCGCGGCCCCACGCATGCGGCCCTTCCGCCGCGTGAATGAACAACCCATCGGGACGCTGCAGTTTGTCAGCGTAGCTTGTCAGGAGACGGCCGACAACGCGCGCGTAGCGATCGTCGTTGCTCCTTGCGCCGACGCGCGCGAGCAGCGTCGTCGCCATGAACATGTCGTCGGTCCAGTTGCGCGCGTACTTGATCGAGCTATCGCCGGAGACGATGAAATCCGCGGCTTTCCTGGCGAGTGCCAACGCTTCGTCATTCCGATCGATGTCAGCGAGATCGGCAAGCGCAAGGTGACCGGCAAGACTCGTGAGCAGATACGGTTCCACGATCGCAGGCTTCGCGCCCGAGAGAAACGGCGCCAGATCGCGCCGCGGCTTGTCGAGCCATTTGGTGTCGCCGGTGAGCTGCGCGAGCCGCTGAGAGCCTGCCCATGCCACACCGGGGATGTAGCTCATGATCGGGCTCTCGGGATAGCGCGCAGCGAGCACGCGCGCGACGTCCAAAGGCGTTCGTGCTGCCGATTGCGCGTCGATCTGAATCGCGAGACCGGCCACGAGCAGTACGAAGATCACACACGTCCTCTGCACGTTGGACACTCCACGCACCCCAGGCACCGAGTCACCCGAGCCACCACTCTAGGCACCCTAACCCCAAAGTTCACTTGAATTCGGAACGCCAACGGCGCGAAACGCTCGAACAATGCCGGTTTCGGCCCGAGCGTTGGAATCGGCTCGATGCCACGATTGCGAACACAAGTGAATTGAGCGGCTAATAGGTCGTAATCTTCTTACCCTCCGCGTCATAGACCTCGATGGGACCTATCTTGCGCAACGCGCGTGCGATCGCTTCGCTGTTTCCAACAGCCACGACCTGCACACGTGACGGATCGAGATACTTGGCCGCCATCGCCTGCACGTCGGTTTCGGTGACGGCCATGATGCGCTCGGGATAGCGGTCCCAATAATCTGCAGGCAGTCCATGGCGAAAACGCGTAACGGCGTTGCTCAGCAACGTTTGCGGGCTCTCCAGGTTCAATGCAAACGCCGCAATCAGCGACCGCTTCGCGTCTGCGAGCTCCTGCGCCGGCACGCGGACCTCGCGCACCTGCCGTAACTCGTCGAGCACGTCGGTCAGTGCCGGTTCGGTGACTTCAGTACGCACTTCGGTGTCGGCAACCCAGCTGCCGCGAAACCGCGGAGCGTCGACGCGCGAATAGGCACCGTAGGTGTAACCCTTTGCTTCGCGAAGATGGCGGAACAACCGTCCCGTTGGTCCGCCGCCAACCACCTTGTTGAGCACAGTGAGCCCGTAGTAATCGGGGTCACTTCGCCGCAGGGCCTGGGTGCCCACCATCAGATTGGTTTGTACTGAGTTGGGCCGCTCAACCAGAAAAACGCCGGCCTTCGTCACCGCCGCGGGATCGGTCACTTGCGGCGCCGGCACTCCGGCTTTCTTCCACGTGCCAAATCGTGCTGATACCTTGCGCATGGCGTCGGCCATCGAAATATCGCCGGCGATGGCAATCACCGCGTGATCGGGTACGTAGCGCGTGCGATGGAACTCGACGAGATCCTCCCGCGTGGTGGCGTCGAGTACCGCGATGGTCGGCGCCACACGGCCATCGGGATGGTCACCGGCAAGCACGATGCTGAAGCGTTCACGCGCCAGAAACGACGGGTTCGCGCGCAACTGCGTGAGCTGGGCGCGACGCTGCGCCTTGAATCGCGCAAACTCGTTTGCGGCAAAAGACGGATTGAGCACGACGTCGGCCATCAGATCCAACACGACGTCGACGTACTCCGTCAGCGCGAACGCGGAGACATCGGCATCCTCGGATGACATGCCCGCGGTCGCGGTCAATGCTGCGGCCTCCCGCTCGAGCTGCTCCGCGATTTCGGAAGAGGATCGCGTAGCTGTTCCCTCGCGCAGCATCGCGGCGGTGAATTCCGCCAGGCCGGCCTGCTGCGGCGGGTCGTAATAGCCACCGGCGCCCCGAATCGAGAGCTGAATGCTCACCTGCGGTGCGCGCCGATCCTGCAAAACCATCAGGTGAATGCCGTTGGGCAGATCGGCTTCCTCCGGGCGCGGAAGCTTGATCTGCAGAAGCTTGTCGGAAACGGGCGCGCGGCCCTTCGCAACCACGGCGTCGGTCGGAGGTGGCTGCTGTGGGGCGCCACTCTGCGCAAGCGCCGCGCCTGTCATGACGATGGCAAGCGTGATGACGACGGCGGAACGATGCGAGGCGTTCATCGCGCACCTCCTTGCGGCTGCGTGATGACGACAGTGCGATTCTCGGCCACCAGATACGTGCGCGCGACCTGCTGCACGTCGGCCGCGGTGACTTTGGCGATGCGCTCGACACGCTGGTTGATGAGCGCCGGATCGCCGTAGCTCGCGGCGAAGTTGGCGAGCTGCGTGGCGCGCTGCAGAGAGCTCGTGAGGCTGGCCACTACGGTGCGCTTGGCGTTGTTGCGCGCCTTGGCGATCTCCCAGTCCGCGATCGGACCGGATTTCACTTTTTCAATCTCCGCGTAGATCGCGGTCTCGAGGGCTTCGGCGCTCTTGCCTGGCGAGACGTTGCCCGAAATCTGGAAGAGGCCCGGCCCGATGGAAGGGTCGCGGCCGGCAAACACGTTCGGCGAGAGCTGCTGCTCGCGCACGATCTGCTGAAACAAGCGCGAGCTGCGGCCGCTCGACAGCACCGTGCCCAACACCTGCAACGCATCGTCATCCGGCGTAAGGCGCGGCGGCACCTTGAACACGATGTCGACACGCGACAAACGCGCCAGGGAATCGTCGATCGTTTGCCGGCGTTCGGCGGTTTGTTTCGGCTCGGTCAGATCGGCCTTGGGCGGTGGGGGCTGCGCCGGGATCGATCCAAACGCTTTGCGCACTTTCTCCAGCGCAACTTTGCTGTCCACGTCGCCGACGATCGCGAGCACGGCGTTATTGGGCGCGTAGTACGTCTTGAAGAACGACGCCACGTCGGCCACCGACGCCGCGTTGAGATCCGCCATCGATCCGATGACGGAGTGCTCGTAGGCTGGATTGTCGTACGCGAGCTCGTCGATCAATTCCGAGGTGCGGCCGTACGGCTGGTTGTCGACTCCGCGCCGGCGTTCTTCCTGGACGGCATTGCGCTGGTTGTCGAGATTCTCTTTCGTGATCGCCAGCGATTTCATCCGATCGGCTTCGAGGAAGATGCCGAGATCGAGCTGATTGGCGGGCAGCGTCTCGAAATAGAGCGTGCGGTCCTTGTTGGTCGTCCCGTTCATGTTGCCGCCGTTGGTGAACACGAGCATGAAATGCTCCCCAGGGCCGACGTTCTCGGATCCTTTGAACATCATGTGCTCGAACAGGTGCGCGAACCCGGTGCGCCCCTTGCGCTCGTCGCGTGAGCCCACGTTGTAATGCACGGCAATCGAATAGACCGGAGCGGCGTGATCCTCCGAAATGATCACGCGCAAGCCGTTGGGCAGCTTGGTATCACCGTACTTGATCGTCGGCGCGATCTGCGCGGCGGGTGCCATGGTGAAGCAGACGCCCATCAGCATCGCGGCCGCAAGTCGGAGGAGACCCGGCGTTCGCATGAAGACCTCCAAAAGTGGATCTACGCGTGATTAACTTGAGTGGCGATCGTGGCTGCGAAGTGAACCCTCTGGATGGGTGGACAACAGTCGGCGTTCCGTGCGGCTCGCGCCGTTGGCGCTCTCCACTCGAGTGAGCTCGCGTTTAATCTACTATGAGATTCGCGCGTGGTTGCGCGCCGGATCAGACGCCGTACCGCTCCGCGTCCCACTCGATTCCCAGTTCGGTTGGAGGCGCCATGTAGCCGACGAGCGCGGAGGCGGCGACAACTGAGGGGCTCGCGAGATAGCCCTCGCCGCCATAACCCATACGGTTCTGCCAATTGCGGTTGAACGACGTGATGGCGCGCTCGCCTTTTTCGAGGGCGTCGGGACCCTGGCCAAAGCAGGGTCCGCACCACGAGCTGCGAATTTCCCCGCCCACCGAGCGAAAGACATCCGCGATCGATTCGCCGCCCAAGCGTGGATCGGGACGCTCGATCTGCTGTTTGACGCCGCCCGAACCCGGGAACACGACGAACTCCTTGACCGCCTTCTTCAAACCCTGCTCGCGAGCGGCAACCAGGACCAGCGCGGCCGAGAGAAGATCGTCATAACTGCCGTTGGTGCACGAACCGATCATCGCCTTGTCGAACGTGAGCCGCTCGCGCGCGACCTCTTCGGCGGCAAACGCATTGCCCGGACTGAACGGCTTTGCGATCATCGCCGTCACATCGCCCAACGCCAGCTCCTCGTCGATCGCGAAGACGGCATCCTCGCCGCACGTGATCGATGGATATGGCAGATCCGTCATGCCCTTCAATCGATACCACTCGTACGTGATCTCGTCGGGGGCAAAGATGCCGTTGAGCGCTTCGGCCTCGGCCATCATGTTGGCAATCGTGTTGCGATACGCAATCGGGAGCTGCTTGTTGACATCGACGAGCTCCACCGACATGCCTTGCGACTGCTTCGCGCCCCAGCGGCGCAGCAACTCCAGCACGATGTCTTTGCCGGTCACCCATGGACGCAAGCGGCCGGTGAAGCGCACGCGCCGCTGCCGGGTCATCGTGAAGTAGATGTAGCCGGTGGACCAGCCGAAACCGAGTGTCGTCGATCCCACCCCCATGCCGACCGCGCCGTACGCGCCATACGCGCGCGAGTGCGAATCCGCGCCGGGAATGAACTGACCAGGCACGACGAGCCCCTGCTCCGGAAAGTAGAAATGAAAGATGCCGTCGCCAGGCGTCGCGTAATAGGGCTTACGAATCTCGTGCTGCTGCGCAAACTGCCGGCCAATCTGCGTCTGCTTGTCATCGTCTTGTTTGCCGGTGAAGACGAAGTGATCGTTGGCGATGGCCGATTGCCGGGGAAAAATGGTGTGTCCGCCGGTGATTTGATTGAACGTATGGATGGCGAACGGCGCGGTGCCGTCGGAGCCAGGCAGCAAGTCGGCGTAGACGCGCAGCGTGGCGCCCGCCTTCACCTCGGCATCCTTATCGACGCGATGGGCCCAAACGATCTGCTCGGTGCTCGACATACGCCGCGCGAGTGTGTTCTCCGGCCAGACGATCGCCGGCGTGCGCTCCACCGACGATCGAAATTCGCGGCGACCTACGGCAAAAATGCCGCCGCTTCTGCGGAGCTCGCCTTCCTTTTCAGTGAGCGGCACTGGCTCGTATGTTTTTTCCTGCGTCACGTTTGTGATGCGTCGGGTGACAGGCTCGAACTGAAACTCGTCGCCGTCGCGCGCATCGGCGACCGCCTCATGGCTTTGCACGACGTGCAGGCCGAGGTTCAGCGCGTTGCGACGAAAGATGTCGCCCATGTTGTTGGCGCACACGATCACCATCTCGCGCCCGACTTCTTCGGCAATCGCTTTTAGGCCGGCAGGCGACATCTCTCGTGACGAGCCGATCGCGAACCGGTCGCCCGCGATCACAAACGTCTCTCCGGCATGCACGCGCTTGCGAAAGTCGGGCATGAGATACCGGAACGCGCCCGCTTTCCACCGCTCGTCGAGTGTCGCGAGACTTTCGGACACACAATCGGCCGCCGGCGTGATTTGGTCGGTGTCGATAGCGTCGAGCTTCTTGCCGGCTTGACGTGGATCCCAAAAAATAAGCGCCCGCCCACGGACGACGTGACCGCTGGTCGTGTCCACGAGGTCACCAGACCGGGGGCCTGGAAGGTCCGCCGCGTTGACGCCAGCTTTCAAGACTGCGGCTTTCGCAGTTTGCATAGCTTTTCGATCATAACAGGCGGGGTCCGCACTCTCTCTCTCTCTCTCTCTGGTAGCGCGGACCTGCAGGTCCGCGATAGAGTCTTTCGGACGAGGAGGTTTTCATGCGGCGCACGAAGCTGCTCATTGCCCTGGTCGTCGGCGCCCTCGCCACGCCGACGCTGTTAGCTCAAGAAAAAATCGATAACGACACCGTCTGGAAGATTCGCCGCGAGGCGCTCGAACACTCGCAGATTCTCAACACGCTTCATATGCTGACCGACGTCTACGGTCCGCGACTCACCGGATCACCGAATGCGAAGGCCGCCGGCGAGTGGGTCGTGAAGCGAACGACGGAATGGGGGTTGAAGAACGCTCATCTCGAGCCCTGGGACTTTGCACATCCCGGCTGGCTGAACGAACGGACGTCGGCCTTCATCGTCGCACCGGTCAGAGACTCGCTCGTGGTCGAAGCGCTCGCCTGGACGCCCGGCACCAACGGCGCGGTCACTGCGGCGGTCGTGCAGATCGAGGCGCCGGGCCGCGTCACGAAAGAGCAGCTGACGGCGTACTTCGATGCCAATCGCGCGAGCGTCAACGGCAGGATCGTGATGATCGGCATGCCGGCGAAAGTGCCGGTGACGATGAACAAAGCGCCGCTGCGCCGTGAGGATGCCGACCTGCGCGCACAATACGATCCAAACTCGCCGGCGCCCGCGCAAGGTGGTCCACCGGCCAACGCACCCGCAACGCCGCCCGATCGCAATCTGCTGCCCGCAAACCAAGTAACAGAACAACTGGACCAATTCCTCGTCGCGGCCGGCGCCGTCGCCCGGCTGAATGATGCCGGCCGTGATCACGGTCAGATCCGCGCGTTCAACAATCGCACGTTCGACGTGGCAAAGGCGGTGACGACGCTCGTCGTGCGCAACGAGGACTACGGCCGCCTCTCGCGCCTGCTCGCGGACAAGCTGGAGGTCCAACTCGAGCTGAACGTCGTCAATCGCACCTATCCAGAAGGACGCACCTCGTACAACGTCGTGGCCGAGATCCCGGGCAGCGATAAGGCGCAGGAAGTGGTGATGCTCGGCGGGCACCTCGATTCGTGGCATGCCGCCACCGGCGCCACCGATAACGCGATTGGCTGCAGCGTGATGCTCGAAGCGATTCGCATTCTGCAGACGATCGGCGTCAAGCCGCGACGCACGATACGCGTCGCGCTCTGGACCGGCGAGGAGCAGGGCCTGCTCGGATCGCAGGCGTACGTGAAGGAACACTTCGGCTCGTTCGAGAATCCGAAGCCTGATTACGCGAACTTTGCGGGTTACTTCAACATCGACTCGGGCACCGGCCGCGCGCGCGGCATGACGGTGTTTGGTCCGCCCGAAGCCGCCACAGTCCTGCGCGCCGCGTTGACGCCGTTTGCCGACAACGGCGTCATCGGCGCAACGACGACGCGCAGCAGGAGAAGGGGCGGATCGGATCACACCTCGTTCAACGAGGCAGGGTTGCCTGGCATTGGCGTACAGCAGGATCCGATTGAGTACGGCACTTACACGTGGCACACAAATCTCGATACCTACGAACGAATTATCGAGTCGGACGCGCAGCAGTCGGCGATGGCGATTGCGGCCGCGGTGTATCACCTGGCGATGCGGGAGGAGAAGCTGCCTCGGCTTACGAAGGAACAGATGCCGCCGCTGCCATCGACGACAAACACGCAGTAGCGGGGGCGTGAAGTTACAAGTTCAAAGTTCAAAGTTCAAAGTGAAAAGTTCAAGCGAAACGTTCAGCGCGTTCTCAACTTTGAACTTTGAACTTTGAACTTTCGAGCTGAACTGAAGCCGATGCGCAACATCGCCGGCCCCCGTGATGCCGCGGAACGGTACGCAATAACGTGAAAGGGGCCTGCCCCTTTAGCATGTGCGCCGCACGCTCGTTGCCGCTGTCCATCCGAACCGCCGCATCAAGCCGCCGAAAGCGAGTTGCGGCGCTGGGTGGTCACACGTGAAGTTTTACGAGTACGCAGAAAATGAAAAGGGGCCTGTCCCTGTAAACAAGTTGCACGTTCAAAAGTTCGAGAGTTCAAAGGTTCAAAGGTTCAAGACTTCAGAGGTGCGTTCCAACTTTGAACTTTGAACTACGATCAAGTCTTCGTGTTACGAGAAGAACTGAAACCCATGCTCCGAATCGCCGGTCCGGTGGTCCTGGCCGAACTGGGGTGGATGGGCATGGGCGTGGTGGACACGATCATGGTCGGCCCGCTCGGGCCTGCTGCGATCGGCGCCGTCGGTGTCGGCAACTCGCTCCACTTTGCGCTCTCCATTTTCGGCATGGGCCTCTTTCTGGGGCTCGACACGCTTGTCTCGCAAGCCCTCGGCGCGGGCCGGCTGGCCGAGTGCCGTGCGTGGCGCAGGCGCGGTGTAACGCTTGCCGCCATCCTCACGCCGATAGCGATCGCGATCGGCCTCATCGTCCGCGTGTCGATTCCAAGGTTCGGGTTTCATCCGGACGTCACGCCGGGCATCGAGACCTACTTTTCAATCCTGATCTGGAGCACGCCGTTCCTGCTCTTTTACGCGGCGTTTCGCCGGTATCTGCAGGGCATGCACCACGTGCTGCCTGTAATGTTCGCGCTGGTGAGCGCTAACTTCGTGAATGGGCTCGCAAATTGGATGCTCATCTACGGACATCTCGGCTTCCCCGCGCTCGGCGTCGCGGGGTCTGCGTGGGCGACGTTGATGTCGCGCGCTTACATGGCGACCGTGCTCCTGATCGCGGTGATTCGCCTCCGTGATGACGATGGTGATGGCGCCCTTGGCGAGACGTCGGTCAGACGGCTGCTCGAGCTCGGCTTTCCGGCTGCGTCGCAGATGGCGCTCGAAGTCGGCGTCTTTGCGGCGGCGTCGGCGCTTGCCGGCAAGCTGTCGCCGGTAGCGGTAGCCTCACATCAAATCGCGCTGAACATCATCGCGGTGTCGTTCATGATTCCGCTCGGTTTGGCGTCGGCCGGCGCGGTTCGCGTCGGCCACGCGGTGGGTGCCGGCGAGCCGCGCCGCGCCGCGGCGGCCGGATGGACCGCGATCCTGCTCGGCGCAGGATTCATGACGCTCACCGCGCTCGCCTTTTTCGCGGCGCCTGGTGCGCTCATCGGCCTCTTCACCCGTCAACCCGAAGTCCTCGCGCTGGGGTCGTCGCTGCTGTTTGTCGGGGCCGTCTTCCAGCTGTTCGACGGGTTGCAAGGGGTGGCAACGGGTGCACTGCGCGGTCTTGGCGACACTCGGACGCCAATGATCACCAACCTCGCCGGCCACTGGTTCTTCGGACTACCGGTTGGCTACACGTTGTGTTTCGTGCTGGGATTCGGCGTGATCGGCCTGTGGATTGGCCTGTCGGTTGGACTAATCGTGGTCGGCCTGATTCTGCTGGGAGTGTGGATCAAAAAAATCCGCGTAATGACCTGAGAGCTGACACCTGCTACCTGACTGAAGCTGAAACCTGACACCTGACAAAGGCGCTACCTCATCCTGGCGACGCACCTGAACCTGACCGCTGAAACCTGACCTGGTTTTTGCATCACTGCCGACGTGGCCGACATGTTCTACCGCCAGGCGCGACCGGCAGGCGTCTGGTGGAACGTCACCAAAACACTCCTGGAAATCCTCATCTTCTGGTTTGTCGTGCTGATCGCACTGCCGATCGGCATCTCCATCATGGAGGTTGAGCTCGCGGTGCAGCGGTTTCCCGGCTTCCCTGTGCTCTCGGCGACGCTCCTTGGCCTGTTCTCGTTACTCGGAATCTGGGCCGCACTGACCATCGCGATCGCCGGCCGCGGCACTCCGCTGCCGCTCGATGAGGCGCGACGGCTGGTGACCTCTGGACCATACGCATACGTTCGAAATCCGCTGTCTATTGCCATCGTTGGACAGGGCACCGCAATCGTGCTCGCGCTCGGCTCCATCCCGGTGATGATCTACTTCATCATTCTGATCGCGTGGATGTACTTCTACGCACGTCCGCGCGAGGAGGGGCATCTGAAAGAGCGGTTTGGACAGCGGTGGATGGACTACCAGAAACACGTGCGCGCGTATCGCCCGCGGTTGACCCCGTACCGCGCGGGCTAAGCCCGGATCGCGATCGCGGACCGTAACCCCAAAGCTTGAATTCGGAACGCCAACGGCGCGAAACGCTCGAACAATGCCGGTTTCGGCCCGAGCGTTGGAATCGGCTCGATGCCACGATTGCGAACACAAGTGAATTGAGGGGCTAAAGGTGCGCGCTACTGTTGATCGGTGTAGTCGCGATCGCGGACCTTTAGGTCCGCGCCACCTGTTGATCGTTGTAATGCGAACCTTGAGGTTCGCATTGTTATTGAGTCGGCGGCCTGAACACCGCGGCCACGACGTTGCGCGCGAGCGCCGGCAGCTTACCCATCGCTGCTGACGCTTCCGCGGCGACCTTGGGCCAGGCCGCTTCGACTTCCTGTTTCTGGCGCATCTGCACTTCCGTGGGCAACGACGTGGACGCCATGATGCCGCCTTTGAGTTGTCCGATGCGGCCGCGGACGTTTTCATTGCCGCCGCCAAAGCCGCCTCCCCCTCCCTGGCCGCCGCCACCAGCGAGTCCTAATCGCCGACGAACCGCCTCGAGCTCCTTACGCACACCTTCGAGCTCCGTTTTCAGGGCGGGTGGGAGATTCTGGCCCCGCGTCTGCTGCTCGATAGACTGAAAGCGCGACCATGCGTCGTTGACCTGGTCCGCCATGTCGTTCGCTTTCTCCTGCAACTGATGCAGCGCGATGGCTGTCTCGAGCCATGTCTTGCGATCGGTGTCAGTAATCTGTATCGCTGGATCGCCGGTGACCGTCACGTTGATGACGTTCGCATCGCGGCCGTCGACGCTCAGGGTGGCCCGATAGGTGCCCGGCAGCACGAAGGGCGCGTTATTGCCGCCGCCGCCAAATCCCCCGCCGCCGCCCTGCTGGCCCGGTGGCTGATTGCGCAGCGGACGCAGCGGCTGGTGCCGCAGGTCCCACTGCACACTCTGAAGACCGCTCTCGTTGCGATCTTTCATCGCGTCGCCTGAAATCTCGCGCACAACGGTGTTCGAGGCATCGCGGATCGTGAACTTGACCTCCTTGGCATCAGTGCGAAGCCGGTAGAACAACGTCGTACCTGCAGCCGGATTCGGTCCGAGAAACACGCGGTCACCCTCGAAGTTCTTCATCTGATCGTTCGCCTGGCTGAAGGCGACGGCAGGCGAGGGATCGAAGGCGAACGCGTCTCCACCTTCCGACTTGCTCCACTGCTGGAACGGCGTGAGATCGTCGAGAATCCAGAGCGCACGGCCGTGCGTCGCAAGGATCATGTCGTTGTCGCGCGGGTGGAGCGTGATCTCGTAGATCGGAACGGTCGGCAAGTTGGCTTTCACGCGCGTCCACTGTTTCCCGCGATTCGTCGACACCCACAGTCCTGTCTCCGTGCCGAGGTACAGGACGTCGCGATTCTTGACATCCTCCGCGAGCGTGCGGATGACTTCCCCTTTTGCGATGCTGCTCGAGATCGGCTGCCAGGTCGCCCCGAAGTCGTCGCTAACGAACGCGTATGTGTTGAAGTCACCGCCGCGATGGCCATCGAACATCACGTAGGCCGTGCCTTCCGCAAACCGAGACGGCGCAACCTTCGACACGTAGGTCCACTTCGGCACGCCCGAAATCCTCGACGTCACGTTCGTCCAGTTCGCGCCTGCATCGCGCGACACGCTGACCACGCCATCGTCCGATCCCGTCCAAAGAATTCCGGCTTTTACCGGAGATTCCGCGATGGTCACGAGATTGCCAAACGACGAGACGCCATCATGTTTTGCGATCTTGATGTCTTCATCGCCCAGACCCATGATCGCGAGTCGATTGCGATTGGTTTCGGTGGTGAGGTCACCGCTGATCGCTTTCCAGGAATGCCCGCGATCGGTCGAGCGGAACAGCCGGTTTGCGCCCACGTAAATGGTCGCCGGGTCGTGCGGCGACATGTGCATTGCCGTATCCCAATTCCAGCGCAGCACCGGCTCGCCTTCGGCCGGCTCCGGACGGATGGTCTTTCTCTCGTTGGTCACGCGATCGGTGCGGCTCATGCGACCGTCCTGTGATTCGCCATACATCAAGCGCGCATCCGTTGGATCCTGCAGCGGCTGAAAGCCGTCGCCGCCGCTAATCACATACCAGTCCTCGTTGTTGACGCCGCTATTGGTGCGCACCGCGCTCGGTCCGCACCAGGTGTTGTTATCCTGCAGCCCGGCGCACACGTGATAAGGCGTCTGCATGTCGTACGTCACGTGATACGCCTGCGCGAACGGCAGGTTGTTCATCCACACCCACGTGGCGGCGCGATCGTGTGACATGCTCACGCCGCCATCGTTGCCGATGATGAGGTGATCCGGGTTGCTCGGATTAATCCAGAGCGCGTGATGATCGACGTGAATGTTGCGGGCGCCGTCATCTCGAAACGTCTTGCCGGCGTCGTCCGAAATGTGAAGCGAGATGCCGAGAACGTAAATCCGCGAGTCGGTTTTCGGATCGATGCGAATCTGACTGAAGTACATCGGCCGCGGGTTGGTGTTGCTCATCTTTCGCCAGCTCGCGCCGGCGTCATCCGAGCGATAGACGCCGCTCTCGGTTTCGTGCTCGACGCGTGCGTACAGCACGTTGGGATTGGCGCGCCAGAGATCCATCCCGATGCGTCCCTTGGGGCCGTCGGGCAATCCTTTTTCCAGCTTCGTCCAGGTCTGCCCGCCATCGCTCGACTTCCACATTCCGCTGCCCGGACCGCCGCCGTTCATGCCCCACTGCGCGCGCCGCCGTTGATAGGTGGCGGCGTAGAGCACCTTGTTGTTGGAGGGATCCATCACCAGCTCCGTAGCGCCGGTGTCGTCGTTGACAAAAAGCGTTCGCTGCCACGTCTCTCCGCCGTCGGTGGTCTTGAACACACCGCGGTCGCCTCCGGCGCCCCACAGATTGCCGAGCGATGCCACATAGACGACGTTGAAATCGACGGGGTCGATGACGACGCGCGCGATGGCGGTGCTGTTGCGCAGACCCATATTCCGCCAGGTCTTGCCGCCATCGGTGGACTTGAACACGCCGTCGCCCCACGACGAACTTTGGCGATTGTTGTTCTCGCCCGTCCCCACCCACACGAGATTGGCATCGGTCGCGGCGATGGCGATGTCGCCGATCGAAGCCGTCGATTCGTTGTCGAATACCGGTGTAAACGTTGTGCCGGCGTTCACCGTTTTCCAGACGCCGCTGGTCGCGGCGCCGACATAGAACACGGATGGATTGCTTTCGAGCACCGCAAAGTCGTCAACGCGCCCGGACGGCGTCGCCGGGCCGATGTTGCGGAAGGTCAGGCGATCGAAGGGACCGCTGGAATCCTGTGCTGATGTTTGCGTGGCAACCAGGGCTGCCGCCACGAGGCTCATCACGAGTCGCTTCATCAGTTGCCACCCAATGCTCACGGCACCGCTCCTTTGGCTGCGTTCTGAAACAAGTAATCGAGCGCCAGATTCGTCAGCGCGCGGACGCCGACCGGCAGCGCCGATTCGTCTGCAAAGAATAACGGCGAGTGGTTCTGCGCCGCCTTGGTCCAGTCCTGATCGCGAGGTGTCACGCCGAGGAAGAAGAACATCCCGGGAACCTGCTGCTCGAAGTACGAAAAGTCTTCCGCTGTGCCGGTAAGCGGCGCGACACGGACGTTGGCCGGCCCTGCAACCCGTGTGAGCGTAGGGATCATGCGCTCGGTCAGTTTCGGATCGTTCACCGTCACTGGATAACCCGGCGTGACCGTCACCTCCGCAGTCCCACCCGCCGCCTCCGCGATGTTTCTGGCAATCAGTTCCATACGCCGGCGAATGTCTTTGCGCGTGTCTTCGCTGAAGCTGCGAATGGTGCCGCCAAGTTCTGCTTCGTCGGGCACGATGTTGGAGCGCACACCGCTGTGGAACGTCGCGACGGTAACGACGGCAGGCGCTTCGGTGATGTTGACGTTGCGGCTGATGATCGTCTGCAGCGCGCCGACGATCTGGGCGCCGATCACGATGGGATCGACGCCGCCCCACGGCACCGCCCCGTGCGTTTGCTTTCCTCGAATCTTGATCGTGAAGGAATCGTTGCTTGCCATCAGCGGGCCAGGGCGATATGAGACCGAGCCCGCCGGTCCAGGAAACACGTGCAAGCCAAAGACGGCATCAACTTTTGGGTTGTCGAGCACGTTTTCTTTGATCATCTGCTCGGCGCCGCCGACCTCTCCTGGAGGCGGGCCTTCTTCGGCCGGCTGGAAAATCAACTTGATGGTCCCAGGGACCTGATTGCGGAGCTTCGCAAAAACGGTGGCGGCGCCAAGCAGCATCGCCATGTGGTTGTCGTGACCGCACGCGTGCATGACGCCAACCTGCTGACCGTTCCACTCCGCCTTCTCGGTTGATTTAAACGGCAGATCGACTTCCTCGGTGACGGGCAACGCATCCATGTCGGCGCGGAGCGCCACCACCGGTCCAGGTTTGCCGCCGCGCAGCGTTGCCACGACGCCGGTCTTCGCCACACCGGTCTTCACTTCGTATCCGAGCTTCTTGAGCTCCTCGGCAATGACACGCGACGTGCGGACTTCGCGATTGCCGAGCTCCGGATGTTGGTGAAAATCGCGCCGCCACGCGACCACCAGCGGCATGGTTTCCTGTGCAACGCGGTCCACGTCGGTCGTCAGGGGATTCGCGGGTTGCGCCGCGTTGGATTGAGAAAACGGCGGCACCGAAACCCAAATCGCCGTGAACCACGTCAAACAGATGATACGAAGCATCCGCGCATTCTACTGGACACGACTATGCTCAACGACCTTCGCCTTGGCATCCGCATCTTCCGCCGCCACGCCGGTCTCGCGTCGGCCGCTGTCCTATCGCTCGCGCTCGGCATTGGCGCGACGACGGCCATTTTCAGCGTGTTGCACAACATCGTGCTGAATCCGCTGCCATACGCGGACCCGGATCGCCTCGTCATCGTGTGGGAGACGAGCGCCGAAAACTCGGAGCGGTGGGTGGCGCCCGCGAACTTCATCGACTGGCGGCGTGACGCGCGTTCGTTCTCCGGATTGGCCGCGTTTGACGAATTTGCGCCTGCGCTGTCGGGCCGAGGCGAGGCGGAGCGCCTTCGCGCGCTCGGTGTGTCCGGCACGTTCTTTACCACGCTCGGCGCCAAAGCAACGCTCGGCCGCACCCTGCTGCCATCCGACGATGCAGCCGGTGCGGAAAGCGTTGCGCTATTGAGCGAAGGTCTGTGGGGACGGTTGTTCGGCAGCGCGGCCGACGCGATCGGTCAAAGCATCGTGCTCGACGGGCGGCCGTACACGATCGTGGGTGTGATGCCGGCGCAGTTCGAATCACCTCTTCAGAGCGGCGCCATCGACGTCTGGCTCAGCGGCGACCGAGGCGTGCCGAGGACATTTCCGTTCGGCGGCGACCTCACGGCGGTTCGCGACTCGCACATCATCTTCGTTCTGGGCCGTCTTGCGGATGGCGCAACGCGCGCATCCGCGCAGGAGGAGTTGTCGGCGATGATGGCCGCGCTCGCGCGGCTATACCCCGACACCAACGCCGGTCTGGGCGTCAACGTTGTCGCTCTCCACGAAGCCATCGTCGGCGACGTGCGCATGGCGTTGGTCGTCCTGCAGTTTGCGGTCGCCGTGATGCTCGTAATCGCGTGCGCAAATGTCGCGCACCTGCTCCTGGGTCAGGCAGCAAGACGGCAAACGGAGATGGCGATGCGGATGGCGCTCGGCGCCGGCCGGCGGCGGATCGTGCGCCAACTGATGGCGGAAACCCTCGTGATCGCGGTACCTGGGGGTGTGATTGGCGTGTTGCTCGCCCGCTGGGGGCTCGACGCGCTCGTGGCGATGGCACCGCGCACGCTGCCTCGCCTGCAGGAAATCGCGATCGACCCCGTGGTGCTGGCGTTTTCGGTCGGCCTCACGTTGTGCACGGCGCTGTTGTTTGGGCTTGGTCCAGCCTTTCAAAGTTCACGTTTGGCTGCCAGTGCTCAGTCCAGCGTTCGTTTGACTCGTGGACGGACTGTGCGGCGCTGGCACCACGCCATCGTCGTGACCGAACTTGCGCTCGCCGAAGTGCTGCTCGTAGGCGCCGGTCTGCTGTTGGCGAGCTTTGTCGCCTCGCAACGCGTCGAGCTGGGATTTCAGTTGAACGGACGCCTGGCGGCGGATTTGAGCCTGGCCCCTGACAGGTACCTGCGACCGCTTGCGCCGGGCCAATTTGCGATTGACACGTCGCCGAAACTTCAGTTTGTGGACGAAGTGCTCACGCGTCTGCAGCGCACTCCCGGCGTGCGTGCTGCCGCAGCCGCGTTCACGTCTCCGCTCACAGGTGCGCCAAATCGCGGCATCAGCTTCCCGGGACGTCCCGAGAAAGGGCCCGGGCTCGAGGACACCGCCGACTTCCAACTGATTACCCCGGACTTTTTCCGCGCGGTTGGCGCGACGCTCGTGCGCGGCCGAGCCTTCTCGGACGCGGATCAAGCAAACACGGCACCGGTCGCGATCGTCAATCAGGCGTTCGCCGATGCCTACTTTCCTGGTGAGGATCCGATCGGTCGGGTCATGCAGTACGGCGGCTCGTACCGCGCGCAGATCGTCGGCGTGGTGTCCGATATGCGATACCGCTACGTCGAATCGCCCGCCGATCCGACGTTTTACTTGCCAATCACGCAGAACAACGAGCGCTGGCCGTTCATGTCGTTCACCGTGTGGACCGACGGCGAGGCTTCCGCACTCAGCGGCATTGTGCGCGACGCAATCCGCCAGGCCGATCCGAATCAAGCGATTACGCGCGTGCGAACCTACGACGAGATCCTGAGCAGTGTGCTGGCCCCGCGACGATTCAACACGACGCTGGTTGCGATGTTTGCGATGGCCGCGCTTCTTCTCGCTGCAATGGGCACCTATGGCGTGATGGCCTATGCCGTTGCCGCCCGCACGCGCGAGCTCGGTGTGCGCGCGGCCCTTGGCGCGAGCCCGCGAGATCTGATGCGGCTCGTGTTGAAGCAAGGCGTCCTGCTCACCATCATCGCCGTGGGCGGCGGTGTCGTCGCGAGCGTCTTTGCGACCCAGCTCCTGACGGCGATGTTGTATCAGGTCGCGCCACGCGATCCGCGCACATTCGCCGTCGTCGCGGGAACCCTGGCGGTCGTCGCCATTGTTGCCACCTGGATACCGGTGCGCCGCGCCGTTGCGATTAAGCCGATGGAAGCGTTGAGGGAAAGCTGATGAAGGACGGATTACACAGAAATGTGGCTCATGGAACCCGTTGATCAATCAGCGCAATCGCTACCCAATCCTTCGTCCCAACCACGTGAATGGGCCATTTTCTCCGCGGGTGAGCTCGTCACCCGCGTAGCGCTGGCTGACCTTGGCGACGAAATCCATTTCGCTCAAGACGGCTGTGAGCGCGAGGCGCGATTCGATGATGAGTAAGATGCTTCCATACAGCATGAAGATCGCGCCGATCAAGCCGAGCATAAGCGCAACCACGTGAAGTTGCGCGCCACGGAATGGGTGACCGCAATCGCGACGGTCGTGGCCACAAATGTTCCGAGCGCGGTATAGAAGGCCACCATCGCGCGCTGAATGAGCCGGGCGCGCGATGTTTGGCGATCGAGCGGGCGATAAATCACCTTGCGCCGCTCGTCGGCCATCTCGTCGGCCTCCGGGTTGCGCGCGAGCTCTTCGAACTTTGTGGTCAGGTGACGAACGCGATCGATCACACGGCCCAACCGCGTGCCGGTCGAAAAGATCAGCGCGCCACACGCGGAGATCAGCACCGCCGGTGTGATCATCGCGGTGAGTGCGGCGAGCGCGTTGGCCGGCGCTTCGAGCCGGGATAACCAGTCCATGGTCTATCATCACCCACATGAAAGCGATCGTTGTGCGCGAGTTTGGCGGTCCCGAAACGATGAAGCTGGAGGACGTGCCGGACCCGACGCCCGGGGCAGGCCAGGTGCTGGTGCGCCTGCATGCCGCTGGTGTGAATCCATACGACACATACATGCTGCGCGGAAACTACGCGATCAAGCCGGCCCTGCCCTACACGCCCGGAGCGGACGGCGGCGGTGTCGTGGAACAGGTGGGCGCCGGCGTCACCAGCGTCAAGCCCGGCGATCGCGTCTACATCAGCGGCACGGCTGCGCATAAAAGCTACGGCGCGTACGCACAGAAGGTCGTGTGTGAACCGTCGCAGTTCCACCCGCTCGCCGAACAATTGAGCTTCGCGCAAGGGGCAGCGATCCACGTGCCCTACGTGACCGCCTGGCACGCCCTTCACAACCGCGCGCGTGTGCAGCCCGGCGATACGGTCTTTATTCACGGCGCAAGCGGCGGCGTGGGAATCGCCGCAACGCAGATCGCGCGCGCGTGGGGCGCTCGCGTGATCGGGACCGCCGGTACCGCCGAGGGACTCGCGCTCGTGAAGCAGCAGGGCGCCACCGACGCCCTCAATCATCGCGAGAGCGGCTATCTCGATCGATTAAAGGAGTTGACTGGCGAGCGCGGCGCCGACGTGATCCTCGAAAGCCTCGCCAACGTCAATCTCGACCGCGATCTCGACGCAACCGCGCCGCGGGGCCGCGTGGTGGTTGTTGGCAATCGTGGCCGCACAGAGATCGATGCCCGCAAAGCGATGAGTAAAGAGCTTGCGATCCTCGGAATGTCGTTGTGGAGGATCGAACCTGCGGTGCTCGAACGCATCCACGCGGCGCTCGTAGCGGGATTTGCTACGGGCGCGCTCGCGCCGGTAGTCGGAGCAGAGTTGCCGCTGGCAGATGCCCCGGGCGCGCACAAACTTGTAATGGAGCCTGGCGCGAGAGGAAAAATCGTTCTAATCCCGTAATCCGCCTGCCTGCGGCAGCCGCCTCACGAACCCTACCGGCCTCCACCAGCCCCACGTGACGCCCGCCCGACCCGCCCGACCCGCCCTACGCGTCGTACACACCACGCCGGCCGTTGGCGCGAATCTTGAGGACGTCCTTGGCCATGCGAAACGAGTCGCGCACCGCCGAGATCTGCGACTGCTCGCGAAAGTGCCATTCGATCGGCACCTCGCAGACGCGGAGCCGATGCCGGCGCGCGATGTAGAGCGCTTCGATGTCGAATGCCCATCCCTCGATGGTGACGCGGGGGAAAACGGTTTCCACGGCGCCCGCGGTAAACATCTTGAAGCCGCACTGGGTGTCATTCAATCCCGACAGGACCATCGTCTTGACGAACCGGTTGAATACGCGCCCCATGAGGTGGCGATAGTCAGGCTCGCCCACACGATTCGCTGCGTGCCCTTCGCGAGTGCCGATGGCCACATCGCAGGTTGCCGGCACGAGCGAGAGAAAACGCCCGATCTCGGCGACGGGCATCGACAAATCTGCGTCGCACATGAACCGCAGTTCGCCGCGCGCCGCCAGCAGGCCATGCCGGACCGCGCCGCCTTTGCCGCGATGCGGCTCGCGCTGCAGCACGACGCGATTGTCCGTGGTTGTGACGTCTTGAACGACGCGTGCGGTCTCGTCTGACGAGCCGTCGTCCACCACGCGGATTTCCCACGTCGGCACCAACGTTGGGAGATGCGCACAGAGCTGCTCGAGCGTCGGCCGGATTCGGTCTGCCTCGTTGTACGCCGGAATCACGATCGACAATCGAACAGCCGCCGTCGTCATCGCGCGGTTTGCGTCAGTCTTCCGCAGCGCCGGTACGATCCGGGCGTGACGATGGCGATGTCGTCTACGATGTGCGCTGTTGGCGCCGCCTGGGTGATGGATTCGCCGTCGAGCTGCTGCCGCCAGGACTCGTAATCCTTCACTCTCATCAACATCAGCGTTTGCTTTTCTGGGTTGAAGAAGTGGCTGCGGATGTCCTCGGCGGATACCGTTTCGGGCTCTTCCCACGGGCCGAGGCGATACAGATAGTAATAGTGCGAGTGATGCGTGTAGCCGCGCGCCGCGTTCAAGACACCGGCGGGCGCCGCAGGATTCGCTTGACGTACCGCCGCGGCGCAGTCGCGGATCACACGGAGGCGATTGTCAATCGACGTGACACGCGACACCTTGACGGTATACATCGAGACGGGCAACACGAGCACTAACACCACCGCCGCGAGCACTTGCAGCGACAACGACGTCAGCCCGGCCGCTGTCAGCAACAAACCTCCAACTACCAGCGGCCGTACGATCGACGAGTTTTGGAAGATCCTGACGCCGTTGACGCTCCAGACGACGGGCCCACCCACGGCCGTCGCTATGGCAAGCGCGATCGCAATCACGGTCAGGCCGATGAGTGCGGCACGCAGCGCGCCCTGCGACCCGCCAGGTATGCGCCAGCGTTCGAGCCGCTTTATCGCCGCCGCTGCGCGCGGTCCTGACGCCAGCGCGATGACAGCGCCCGCGAGCCAACCAATCGCGAGCGCGATCGGCGGCAAAAACGGATAGGCGTAGTGGAACAACTTCGACGTGCCCAGCGAGATCAACGCGAAGGGCACCAGCCACCACGCAAGCAGCAGACGCATCTGCCACGGGCGCCCGATCCAGGCGCGCACGATCAGGGCGACGATCGCGGGGACCGCAACGAGGCGCGCACCGCCGAACACCAGCTCCTTCCACGTTTGGGTGAAGTAGTAATGCCACGGATGCAGATGCGCCGGATCCAGCGAGCTGGTAAACCGCGTGTATACGTGCACGCCGAGAATCGTTTCCCAGAACTGCTGTTTGTAGACCATCGACTCGTACACAAACCACGGCACAATCAGCGCAAGCGAGAGAAGGACCGGCGCGATCCAATCGCGCCATCGCGCCATGAAGCGCGCGCGCGCAATCGGAATCAGGGCAACCGCAAGCACGCACACGAGCGGAAGGAATATCGCCGCGACGAACTTCGTCATGAATCCAAGGACGAAGTAGAGGCTGAACCCAAGCGCGTGAAATACAGGCCGTCGCCCCTCGACCCATTGAATGAAGTGATAGATCCCGCCGCAATACGCCAGAAAAAGCGGCGCCTCCATGTTGTTGCTGCGAATGCCATGCTCGAAGACGATGGGATCGATCGAGAAGGTCATCAGCACGGCAACAACACCACACACCGCCCCTGAGATGCGAACGCCGATCCAGTAGATGTAGATGAACGCGATCGCGCCCATCAACGCGTCGAGCACGCGGAACCCTGTCTCGTTATGCGGAACGAGGCCCGCGCGCATGGCGCCGGCGATCATCCAGAACTTCAGCGGTGGCTTCTCGAGGAATGGGCCGTCGACCGGGATACTTCGCGGTGTGAGCCATTCCCCCGTCTCGATGATGCGGTCGACCGCAAATGAATAGATGGCCTCGTCGCTACGCAGATCCCAGCCGTCGAGACCGATGAAGAGCGGCGCGCAAAAGAGCGCGGCGACTACGAGCAGCCCCGTGAGGTTGGTGAGGGATGAAGCTCCGGAAGGCGGGCGCACAGGTCGCTGTCAGTCTATCGCAGGGCGTAAGGCATGACGGCCGTGAGCACGCTTTCACCACCGCTCACAAAGTCTGCTCGGGCGCGTTCACTTGAACGCGTGCAGGACCGCCCGGTCTTGTCGGAATGCCGAGCGAAGCGAGTTCTTGCCCTGCGCCTTGTGGTAGATCGCGCGCAAGGCTCGGTAAGCCATGGAACGTACCGGCGATATCATCTCGATCCGCACAAATCCGACCGCGCGCAGCATACAGTCGACAGCCGCGAGATTTGGGCCCCACCAGTTCGTTGGATCGCGATTCAATTCGGCGCCGCCATAGAATGCCGCGGCGGGCCTTGGAAATCCGAGGAGATCGACGACGGTTTCAACGATGAGTAATTCGCGCGTGACCGACGCCACCTTCTCGAGCGCCAGAAGCGGATGACGCACGTGGTAGAGGACGCCCAGGAAGAAAACCACATCAAAGACGCCGACGCGCGCGGGCGACACGTCCAGCACGTCGATGTCGAGATCCTCGACGCGCGAACCGAGCGCGGTGCGCGCGAGTTCGAACCCTGCCTTGGTCCCCCAACCCTGACCGGACCACGAATACGAATCGGTCGCGAGAACCCGGGCGGCGCCGCGGCGTTCGGCCTCAAAAGAAAAGTAACCGTCCCACGCGCCGATATCGAGCACGGTCTTGCCGGCGAGCGAGGGCGGCAGTTTCAGGCGTGCGAGCCGTTCGGCGCTGTTGTCGATGCCGGACGTGATGATGCCCTGTCCGAGATCAAGAGTGTGGTACCAGCGAACGCCGGCGACCCGCCGCTTGAGCAGCTCAACATCCACTCGGCCTATTTCGGGCGCGCCAGCTCTTCGTCGATGACCGTCTGGAAGTATTCGTACGACTGCGCGCCCACGACGGCGCGGCCATTCACGTACACGGTTGGTGTCGACTGGACGCCAAGCTGGTTGCCGTACTGCACGTCCACGTTCACCGACTCCCCGTACTTGCCGGAATCGAGGCACTGGCCGAACTTGCCGGCGTCGAGACCGAGCGCGGCCGCACTTTCCTTCAACTGCGGAACCGCCAGCGCCTGCTGATTGGCGAACATGCGGTCGTGCATCTCCCAATACTTGCTCTGCTCACCGGCGCAGTGCGCCGCCTCGGCCGCCTTCTGCGCGTTCGGATGATTCGGCAGTGGAAAGTCCTTGAAGACAATCCGGACCTTGTCACCGTAGGCGGCGCGCAACTTGGTGAGGGTCGGACCGACCCTCGCGCAGTACGGTCACTGATAGTCCGAGAACTCGACGATGGTCACGGGCGCGGTGGCCGGCCCGAGCGACGCATCATGCGATTCGAGTTTGACCTCCGTGCGCGGCGGCTCGAGCAGCACGCGCACGTCGCGGGTGCGTTTTTTCTTGAGATCGTCGATCAGTTGCGCCCGCGCCTGCTGTTCCCGCTGATTGCGCAGGAACTCGGTGATCGGGCCGCGCAGCTGTTCAAACGTGCGGCCCTCTGCGCGTTCTTTGTTGGTGTCGTAAAATTTCTGAATCTCGGCATCGGTCACGGGCTGCTCACGCTTCTTCGTTTCCTGCTCGAGATACTGCGCGACCGGCATGCCCGCGGCCTTGGCCGCGTCCTCGATCAGCAGGTCCCCGAGCATCTGATCCAGCGCGTTGCGCCGATTCTGATAGAGCAGCTGCGTGACGCGGGCGCGCTCGCCCGGATCGATCGTTTGCCACTTCTCATCGAGCTCTTTGAGCGTGATCTTGCGGCCGCCGATTTCGGCCACCACGTCGCTGCCGGTTTGAGCGCCGGCCTGACTCTGCGCCGACGTCTGCGTGCTGCTACATGCGCTCAGCGCAAGCAGCAGCGTGCCAAAGACGATTCGCCTCATGCTGTGAAGGTATCACGGTTGGCACGCTCGTAACCTGGACAGGCGCGCACCGGCAGTGGTGGATATTTCACAAAATTTCGATCGGACAACGAACGCTCACACAGATAAAACGTCGAACGTGCGGACTGAATCCTGCGGCAATGGAGGCAAGTGGCACACAGGCCTGCCTCCGGCACCGCTTCAGAAGATCGTGTAGATGAAGGGCGCGGCACCCGTGCCTCCCACGAGGATGAGGACGCCCAGCAGAAGGAGCATCAACACGATCGGCGTCAGCCACCACTTTTTGTTCTGACCCATGAAGCCCCACAGCTCGCTGAACACGTTGCCGCCGCGGGCTTCCGAGAGTTCGCGAAGATCTTTGGCCATCTCTGTTCCTCTTACATGCCGCCGGTTGCGTGTCGGTAAATCGCGGACCTCAGGTCCGCACTACATGACGAGGTGTCGTGCGGTCCTTCTAAACCCGGAGCTCACTCGAGTGGATAGCGCCAACGGCGCCAACCGCGCGAAAGCGGCCCGTTCTGCGCCCATACGGTCGGATCACTTCGATGCCACGCTTCGCAACTCAAGTGAATTGAGGGGTTAATACTGCCTGAACGCCTGTTCCGGATCGTCAATCTGCCGGTACGGCGTCCAATGCGACGACGCTCCTCGCTGCTGCAATCGCAGCGGGTCGCGTCCCGCGAGCCGCATCAGGAAGCCGAGCGGCGTGAACACCACATAAAACATGAACCCGAGCGCGATCGTCGAGAGCACGAGGCCGATCGGGTACGAGATCGTGATCAGCGCGACAAACACGATGCGCGCCGCCTCGGCGCTGGCAAGCACGAGGCCAACCAGTGCGCCGCCGATCACCCATATCACAATGGCGGCCGTCGGCGATTCCCACCGCCACCACGCGATCACGCCAAACACGAGGACAAAAAGCGGAAACCAGATGCGGCTGAACGCGCGAACCTCGCGGGCGCCGGGACTTCTATTGATCGGGAGCATCAGTCTGGTGAAAACGCAGAGACGTAGCCATCGGTGTCGAAGCTGCGCGACGCCGGCTGCTCGCTCTTGATCAACACGAAGCGCTCGAGCACGAGCACATCCATATTGGTTGACATGAAACAGCGGTACGCCTGCTCCGGCGTACACACAATCGGCTCGCCGCGAACATTGAAGCTGGTGTTGATGATCACTGGACAGCCGGTCTTGCGCTCGAACGTTTTGACGAGCTCATAGAAGCGCCCGTGCCGCTCGCCGTCCACGGTTTGAACGCGCGCCGAGTAATCGACGTGCGTCACGGCTGGAATCTCGGAGCGTAGCGTCTTCAGCTTGTCGAGACCGCGCTGCTCGCCGTTGATCTTGGTCCGCCGATCGTCTCGCACTGGCGCAACGAGCAACATATACGGGCTGTCCGTTTCCGGCGCCATGTCGAAGTAATCCGCGACGCGTTCCTTGAGCACGACCGGGGCGAACGGCCGGAACGACTCGCGAAACTTGATCTTGAGATTCATCGTCGACTGCAGTTTCGGGCTGCGCGCGTCGCCGATGATGCTGCGTGCGCCAAGCGCGCGCGGGCCAAACTCCATGCGCCCGCTGAACCAACCAACCACGGCTTCGCGCGCCATCAGATCGGCAACGGCGTCGTTGAGGCTGCGATCGTCAGTGTAGTGCGTGTAGCGTGCCCCGCGGCCGTCGAGAAAGAAGTTGATGTCGTCGTCGCTGTACTGCGGGCCGAGCAGGGACCCGCTCATGCTGTCCACAGGTTGGACAGTGCGCGGCTTATCGAGCAGCTGATGCCACACGTAGAGCGCCGCACCGACCGCGCCGCCCGCGTCGCCGGCCGCCGGCTGAATCCAGATGTTTTCGAACGGACCCTCACGCAGAATTCGGCCATTGCCAACACAGTTGAGCGCGACACCGCCTGCGAGGCACAGGTTCGTGCTCCCTGTTTGCGCGTGGACGTGCCGCGCGGCGTTCAGCATGGCGTCTTCCGTCACCTTTTGAATGGACGCCGCGATATCCATCTCGCGCTCGGTGATTGGCGCTTCCGCTTTTCGCGGCGGTCCCCCGAAGAGCTCGTCGAGCTTCTTCGACGTCATCGTGAGGCCCTGGCAGTAGTTGAAGTACGACTGATCCATCCAGATCGAGCCGTCGTCTTTGACGTCGACAACTTTTCCGAGGATGCGATCGAGGTAACGCGGCTCACCGTACGGGGCCAGGCCCATCAACTTGTATTCGCCGGAGTTGACCTTGAAGCCGCAGAAATAAGTGAACGCGGAGTAGAGCAACCCGAGCGAGTGCGGAAACCGCAATTCGTGCGTGATCGTGATCTTGTTGGCCCGACCGTGACCCAGCGTGGCCGTGGACCATTCGCCCACGCCGTCGAGCGTGAGAATGGCGGCGTCTTCGAACGGCGAAGGGAAAAACGCGCTCGCCGCGTGCGACACGTGATGCACTGCGTAGAGGAAGCGGCGTTTGTATCGGCCGTCGAGCCCCTTGCGCAACTCGCGATCCTGAAACAGCTTCTCTTTGATCCAAATCGGAATCGCTTTGCGAAACGACTGGAAGCCGTCGGGCGCGAACGCGAGATACGTTTCGATGAGGCGATCGAACTTCAAGAGCGGCTTGTCGTAGAACACCGCGTAATCGATCTGCTCGAGCGCGAGATTGCCTTCCTTCAGGCAATAGGCCACCGCATGGGTAGGAAAACCTGAATCGTGCTTCTTGCGGGTGAAGCGCTCTTCCTGCGCCGCCGCGACGATGCGTCCGTCGACGACGAGGGCGGCCGCAGAGTCGTGGTAGTATGCCGACAGACCGAGAATTGCTGTCACTCTAGTAGTGCCTCACTCCATTCCGCAGAACATCCGATTATACGACCTTCGCCCTGCTTCGTCATGAGCGGGCGCGGCCTTGTGCTCCGGGTCCTCCTGCTGCTTGTTTCGCTGACGATCTTTCTCGCAACAGGAGAAATCGGTCTTCGCATCATCTACCGCGATGCCGGCAAGCGCACGCTCGGCGGCCCCGGCGGCCACGCGTTCGAGCATCTCACGGTTCGTGACGACCTGCGCGGCCGCTTCGACATCGGTCCGAAGGACCCTCGCAAGCCACGCATCCTGATCGTCGGTGATTCGATCACCTGGGGCCAAGGCGTGCGCGAGTGGCAAAACGTGTGGCCCGAGCAGCTCGCGCTCGCGCTGGAGCGCGCCCGCACGCCGCACGAAATGGCAGTGCTCGCGCTGCCGGGCCGCGATATCCCCGCACACGTCGAACAGTTGGATCGATGGGCGGCGGAGATTCAACCTGACATCTTCATCTACCAGTGGTACGTCAACGATGTCGAGGTCGCGCCGAACCGGCCGCACAGCGTGCGCGGGTGGCAGCAATGGCCCGGTCACGAGCGGCTTCGGCGATCGTCCTATCTCTATTACTTTCTGGATAACCGGCTCGCAACGTATCTTCCTGCGCCGGATCGATCGTATGTCCAATACATCCTCGAGGATTACGCGCCAGGCACCCTCGAGTGGTCGGATTTCGAGCGTTACTTCCACACGCTCGCGATGCGTGCCAAGGAGCTCGCGCCGACACGTTTGCTCGTGATCTACCCGCAGGTTCCCTATCGCGGCACGAGCCCGCTCAAGCCGCTTCAGGATCGCGTCGTGGCGATGACCGGTCCGCATCGGATGTCATTCCCTCCCGCGGCGTGGATTCGATCGGCGGGCATGTCGACCACCCGCGATGACGCGCGCTGGCGCCAGGCACTGGCCGTGCCGGCGGGAACACAGGGAACGGTCTTCGAAACACACTCGTTTTATATGCCTGCCGGTGCGTTTGAGGTTCTGGTCACCGCATCGACGCGCGGGTCAGGTGCGTTCGCAAAGATCGATGTGGTCGATCAGGGATCGAGCGAGGTCCTTTACACATCGGTGGTAATGCCCGGGGAAGGCTCGACCGACGGATGGCACGATCTCCGGGCGCATGTCGACGTGCCGGAGCGCGGACGACTCGTGCGCTTGCGGCTCTCGTCACTGGGCACCGCCGATTTCGTCGTTGGCGGCCTCGACATCCCGGTTGACTACGGGTTCAAAGCAGTCGATCTCACCGAGCCATTGAACACTTTCAATACGCACGCCAGCATTTTTGATGCGCACCCGAACGAACGCGCTCAGAAAATCATCGCCGATCACGTCTTTGCGGCGTTGCGCAGCCTGGAAGCGACCCGTTGAAATCGGCCGACGGAGCGGTATGCTTAGGCGATGACGTGCAAAGCAATTCAGGCGGGCGCCATCGCCGCGGTGGCGTTGGCCATCGTGTCCGGGGTGTCGGCACAGCAGCCAGCGCCCGAGCAGCAACCGCTGTTTCGGGGGTCCGCGATTCCGGCCGTGGCTGTGTACGCCACAGTCCTCGACGCGGACGGACGCCTCGTACCGGATCTCACCAAGGACGACTTCATCATCACCGACGAAGGCAAGCCGGTCGACATCACGCAGTTCTCGAACAAGCCGTTGCCGTTTACCGCGGTCGTGATGCTGGACACGAGCGCGAGCATGACGGGCAATCTGGCTTTGCTCAATTCCGCCGCGGAACAGTTCGTCATTCGCCTGATGCCCACCGATCGCGCGCGCGTCGGCGCGTTCAACGACAAGATTCAGTTGAGCGATGCGTTTACGAACAACCGCGACGCGCTGATTCGCGAGCTCAAGGAATTGCAGTTCGGCAACCCGACCCGCCTCAACGACGCGATTGCGGCCAGTCTGGATGCGCTCGAGGGCGTCGACGGCCGGCGCGTGGTGCTGGTGTTCACCGACGGCGAAGACACCTCGAGCAAGATTGGGTTCCGGCCGGTGCTCGATCGCGCGCGCGTCGAAGAAGTGATGGTCTACGCGATCGGGCTGGAGTCGGAGATGTTCAACGGCACGCGGCTGCAGCGCTCGCGGCCATCGCGTGATCTGCGCAAAATCGCGGATGAAACGGGCGGGGGCTATTTCGAGTTGAAGAAGACCGACGAGCTCTCGGCCACGTTCACGCGCGTGGCGCAGGAACTGCGCAGTCAGTATCTGCTGGGATTCGCACCGACCGCCCTGGACGGGAAGCCGCACCGGTTGGAAGTGCGGCTCAAGCGTCCAGGGCTGAATGCGCGAGCGCGGAAAAGCTATATGGCCAATCCGGACCGCTCGACGACCGCGCAGTAGCGGAGGAGAACAGGGAGATCAGGAGATCAGGAAGATGAGGAGAATCGGGGAGAGCAACGAGACTTGTCTTCTCCCTCAATTCCTTGGTCTCCCCCGAGTTCTCTCCTACACAAACACCACTGCAACCATCGTCAGGATGAGCAAGGCACCGACCACGAGCTCCGCGGTGCCGGAGAAGTTCCAGTCATAAATCCTGAACATTTCAGTTTCTCCGTCTTCTCTTGTTTGGACGGAGAAAGGGCGGCCAGGGTTCAAGTGGGCCGCGCGAATCTGGAGATTCGGCGATCTCGTGATTTGGAGTCGATGTGGAGATTTCCAAATTGTCTCCAAATGTCCAAATCTCGAGATCTCCAAATTCATGCGTCAGCCGTGTCTTCCCAGAATTGCGCCAACAGGTTGGCACACACACGACGCCGGTACTCCCCGGTCGACCGTACGTCATCGATCGGTGCGATTTCGTCCGCCAGAATCCGCTGTGCGTCCCTGATCGGCGTCAGCGCGCTGAGCGCGTCCTCTGTGTAACGGAGCCGCACGACCGTCGGTGCCACGCTGCCGACGGCCACGCGCACGAGGGGCCCGCGCACTGCAGCCATCATGACTTTCGAGATCGCCTGCGCGCGGCGCGTGCCGACTTTGCGCCACCACTGCCTGCCTTCAACGCGCGGCACTTCGATCGCCGCGATCAACTCGTCCGTGCGCCGGACGGTTGTCCGATATCCCGTGTAGAACGACGCGAACGGTACGCGGCGTTCACCGCTGGCGCTGATCAGCACGATAGTCGCGTCGGCCGCCGCAAGCACGGGAAGCGAATCGCCCGCCGGCGAGGCGTTGGCGATGTTGCCGCCGATGGTGCCGCGATTCTGAATCTGCCGTCCCCCAATCTCGCGCGCGGCGGCAACCAGCATCGGGAGCCGCCGACGGACGAGCGGCGAATTGATGATGTCGGTGTAAGTCGTCAGTGCGCCGATGCGGAGGACGCGGTGCGCGCCCCTTCTGACGCTGACCTTCCCAGACGTGAGCGACTCGCCATTGGTCGGAGTCCAAGGCACGTCTGCGATTCCACGCAGCTCGGCGAGCGGCCAGACGTCGATGAACCGCGACTCGCACGAAGTGCCGAATTGGAGGTTGACGTAAACGTCGGTGCAACCGGCCAACGGCGTCAGCGGCTCGTTGCTCATCATCTCGAGCGCCTGACGCAACGTACGCGGGCGAAATAATGCGAGCGAAGAGAGCCCTGTTCTCACCTACCAGCCCTACCAGCCTTACCCGCCCCTTCTTTTACCGCCTTATAGATCGCGACGTAGCCTGTGCAGCGACAGAGATTGCCGGCCAACGCCTCTTGAATCGCGGCTGTGTTCGGCCGTCGCTCGAGTGAGAGCGACGCCATGATCATGCCCGGCGTGCAGATCCCGCACTGCGCGCCGCCATGCTTGACGAAGGCTTCCTGCAGCGGATGCGGACGCCTGCTCCTCGCGAGGCCTTCAATCGTCAGCACATCGGCGCGATCCGCGTGCGCGGCGGGAACGAGGCACGAGTTCACCGCGACGCCGTCGATCAGCACCGTGCATGCGCCGCACTCTCCTTCGCCGCAGCCTTCTTTCGTGCCGGTCAGCGCGCAGTCCTCGCGCAGCACGTCGAGCAGCCGCTTCATCGGATGCACGTCGAGCTGCCGCCGCTTGCCATTAATCGTGCAACTAATCATGCGCGCGTCAGCTGATTGTTCCACCACCGAGCGGTAGTGGTGCCGGGCTTCAGCCCGGCG
Source organism: Acidobacteriota bacterium (assembly GCA_046726375.1). Lineage (GTDB taxonomy): Bacteria > Acidobacteriota > Vicinamibacteria > Vicinamibacterales > UBA2999 > DASPWV01. The sequence continues at coordinate 2,484 of JBKPAJ010000048.1, read as the reverse complement.
GCATTCATCAACCGTTCGGGCGTCGCCGGAATCGCCCGCACATCAAACCCGACATGCCGCAGCGCATTTACCACGGCGGGCGCGGGACCATCAATCGGCATTTCCCCCACACCCTTCGCACCGAATGGTCCATGGCGATACGGCCGTTCGAGCACAATCGAATCAATTGGCGGCGTATCGAGCGGTGTCGGGATGATGTAATTGGTCAGCTGCGCGTTTGCCATCTGGCCATCGCGCATCACCACTTCTTCGAGCAACGCGTAACCCAGGCCCTGTGCGGTGCCTCCGTCGATCTGCCCGATGGCCATCACAGGATGGATCGCCTTGCCGATCTCGGCCACGGCTGTTGTGTGAAGCACGTTCACCTGCCATGTCATCGGATCGACGTCGAGCTCGACGACGTTGCACCCCCAGCCGTAACTGCCGTAGGCATCGCCGCGATACCGGTCGTCGTCCCACTGAATCTCCGGCGGCTTTTCGTATTGAGTTGTGATCACGAAGGGCCCGTGCTTTTTGTAATAAGCGGCCGGCGATAAGCGGCCGAGCCGCGTACGCATCTCTTGCGCGGCGCGCTGTAGCAGACGACCGACAATCATGCAGGTGCGCGATGCGACGGTTGGTCCGCTATCCGGCACTTGACCGGTGTCGGCATCGTTCACTTCCACCGCTTCAAAGGGGATGCCGAGTGTGTCGGCGACGATCTGCGCGTGCATCGTTCGCGTGCCCTGTCCGATTTCGGTAGACGCGACGAGAATCCGCACGCCGCGAGCCGTGAGCTCGAGCGACGCTTTCGACGCCAGCTTCACCTCGCCGGCGCCGGTGAAGCCTGACCCGTGAAAAAATAACGAGAGGCCAATCCCCCGCCGCGTGCCGGCCCATTTTCGGCGCTTGCGATGGAAGCCGCTGCGCTTCACCGCTTCGCGCAACACAGGGATCGCGCTCGCGTCGTCGCCGAGTACCTGACCCGTGGCAGTCGTATCGCCGGGACGAAGGGCATTCATCTCACGCAGACGTACCGGATCCACGCCCAGCGTTTCAGCAATGCGTTCCATATGGACTTCGGCGCCGAACTGCGTTTGCGGCGCGCCAAAGCCGCGGAACGCGCCGTTGGGGGGCGTGTTCGTGCGCATCGCACGGCCCCGGATGCGGACGTGCGCACATCGATACGGTCCTGACGCGTGCAACACCCCGCGCGAGAGCACGACGGGGCTCAAGGTGCAGTATGCGCCGCCGTCGAGTACCACTTCGATGTCCATGGCCGTCAGACGTCCGTCGCGCTTCACGCCGGTGCGGTGCCGGACAATCGCCGGGTGCCGCTTCGTGGTCGCGAGCATGTCCTCCACGCGGTCGTAGATCATCTTGACGGGCCGTCCGGACTTGCGCGCGAGCAGCGCGGCGTGACACGCGATGTGCGACGGATATTCCTCCTTGCCGCCGAAGCCGCCGCCCGTCTCCGTCTGAATCACACGCACCTTGTCATCCGCCGCGCCCAGCAGCACTTTCAGCGCTTTGTGCACGTAATATGGGCACTGCAGTGATCCGTACACGGTCATGGCGTCGCCATCGGGCACCGCAATGACACCATTGGTTTCGATATACAGCTGCTCCTGATGTCCCGTCCGGTATTCGCCTTCGACGACGAGGTCGGCGTCGGCAAATCCCTCTGCGAGCGAGCCTTTGGTGATTTCGATGTTTTTGAACGATTTGACCGATCGCTCCGGATCGAAGAGCGCGGGTTGCGGACGGTAGTCGATTTGCGGATTGACGGTTGCCAGCCGATCCCGATCCGCGTGCGCGAGCAGGACGATCGGTTCGGCGACGTGATACACCTCGCGCTCGGCCAGGCACGGCTGGTCGTCGTCGATGAGAGCCACAACGTTGGCGCCGGGGATGTCGCGGTAGTCGACGACGATGAAGCCCGCGGTATCGAACCCAAGCTCGATCGACACGATGCTCGCGCGCGGGACCGTCGATCGAATCGTGGTCCCGTGGAGCATGCCTGGGAAGGAAAAATCGTCGATGTATTTCGCCGCGCCGGTGACCTTGGCGTCACCATCCTTGCGACGAACATTTTTCCCGACCGCGCGCGCCACGGCGGCACTCTAACACGTGACTGGGCGCCCCAGCCACGCGGGCGGGGTAAAGCCGCGCCATTGTGCGCGCTGGCGCGCCCAACGCGTAGTGAGGGGCTTGAGTCCCGCCTACCCGCCCGAAATCGTCGGGACGACTTCAACGACGTCGCCATCGTTCAGCGGGTGCTCGCGCACACCATGCAGCAGCATCTCGTCGTTGACCGCGAAGTTGTAGATCGGATCGGCAAGGTCGCGCGCGAGGCCGGGTACCTTCTGCTCGAGCGCATCAAGCAGCGCGCCGAGATCGGCAACGGGTTCGTCGACTGTGAGCTCGTGTCCCGCCAGCCCGTGCAGCATCGACGGGAAGCGGACTGTGATCATGTATTCACAAGGAGATCGGGGAGATCGGAGA
>JBKPAJ010000047.1:0-41396 GCA_046726375.1 Acidobacteriota bacterium | reverse complement strand
TCGACCGAGGTGATGATCGCGCGATCGGGCGCGTCCAAACGGAAAACAGGCGGACGGAGCCGTAACCAGACGTAACGTTCACTCGGGACGAAAATCGCAGCGGCCGTGCGCGCACGGGTAATTCACGAAGACGCGCTCATGTCCGTTCTCACCAGAGTTGCCGACGACCAGATCCACATCGCCGTCCCCGTCGATGTCGCCGAACGCCGCGTCGGTCGTGGGGTCGTCAGGAGGCTGGAAGTGGATCGCCGTCCGCTCAACGAAATGACCGCGACCGTTGTTGCGGAAATAGCGATCGGGTCCGCCGAGAAATCCGTGGCCGGCCACGAACGGCCCTGCGCTAGGTAGATAGACATCCAGATCGCCATCACCATCGAGGTCCACAAGCTCGAGCCCAGCAATGGTCTCGCCTGGTAACGGCGTCATGCCGAAATTGCCAGCGACAAAGACACCGCCGTCATTGAAGTAAATAGCGGCCGCTTCGCCGCGACTATTGCCGGTCAACACATCGAGATCGCCGTCGCCATCCAGATCCGCGAGACCGCCTCCGCGAGTGGTGTCGGTTGTGACCGGGAAACGCGCTGCCGTCCCGTCGGTGAAGAAGCCAGCGCCGTTGTTGACTAAGACGTTGTCCTGGCCGCGATTCAGCACGACGATATCGAGGTCGCCGTCGCCATCGGTGTCGCCCGGCAACATCGCCGCAGTCTGGTCGATCGCCGCCGGCAGGCGAAAGACCGTTTCATCCGCGAACACGGCAAGGCCGTCGTTGACCCACAGGCGATTCTGCGCGCCGATACCGCCCGGAAACGGATTTTCGTTTGAGACCAGAATGTCGAGATCGGCGTCGCCGTCCACATCGGCAAGCCGTGCATCAGCGCTGATGTCGTCGAAGATCGAGAGCGGCGGCGGCAGCTGGTCGGTGGCGTCGGTGAAAACGCCGCGACCGTTGTTCAAGAGTAGTTGCTCCCCGCCGACATTGGCGACAATCGCGTCGAGATCGCCGTCGCCATCGAGGTCGCCAAAGTCCGCCTTTGTGCTGTTCGCGACGGCTGGCGGCAATCGCGCCGCGCTCTCGTCCACAAAACGGCCGTTGCCGGTGTTGATCCAGAGTCGATTCGGGCGTCCAGCAATCGAGTCGGTTCCTTCCGCTGTGAACAGATCGAGATCGCCGTCGCCATCCACATCGACGAGATCAACGTCGGTTGTCGACGTCCCGGGAAGGCTCGTATCGGGTGGCAGCCTCAGTTCCTCCACGAGCACGAAGTTCTGTCCTTGTCCAACGAGTGTGGTTGGCGACAGCAGCGCCAGCCCTGCCAGGGCGGCAAGCACGGTGGCGACTCGGCGCATGCGGTTACCTCCAGATCGCGAGAACTGCATTCTAGCCCCTCAATTCACTTGTGTTCGCAATCGTGGCATCGCCGTTTCCAACGTTCGGCCGGCATTGTTCGGGCGTTTCGCGCCGTTGGCGCTCCGAATCAAGTGAGCTTTGGGCTTAAGTGGCGGCCGCGCGCCGGAACAACGTTCCACAAACAAGACGTGTGCAAATCGACGGACTAGCAGCCCGTGGTGAAAGTGGCGGCGAGCACCGAGACACGCCAGGCGCCCCGAGGGCAAGGCGCGACGACCGAGAATATCGGGCCATATTTGAGGAAGGAGCAACGCAGCCATCGGAGATGCATCGCGGGTCGAATGCCGTCGCCACTTTTACCACGGGCTGCTAGCCCTTGTTCTTCACGCCGTGCTTCACGACAATGTCCACACGTTGCAACAGTGCGATGTAGCGCATGACATCGCCGCGTACGGCAATGATGTCCGCGTACTTGCCAGGCGTCACCGTACCGACGTCACGATCGACTTTCATCGCCACAGAGGGCCAGTAGGTGGCACCGCGGATGGCAGTCATCGGATCGACGCCGAGGATGTTCACCCACGCATCGAGCTCCTTCCACGTCGAGCTGCTGTGGAACTTCATTGGAATACCGCTGTCGGTCCCGATCAGCATGACGACGCCCGCTTCCTGGAGCTGCTTGAATTTCCGCGCCAGCGTCGGGCGGCGCGCCGGTGTGAGCTGGAAGTACGACATGCGGTCGGGGTGCTGAATAGACTCGCGAATGTCCTCTACGATCTCGGGTGTGAGCCCCTCATGCCACGCCGGGTCGTCGAGTTGCTCGGGGTTATCGCGCAGGTACTCGTAGTTCAACAAGCCTTCGATCGTTGGCGTCCAGAAAAGCGGGCCGCGACTCATGTCGGCGGTGCGCTCGCGGATCGCCTTGATGATGTCTTCAGGGTACTCCGGCGCAGTCGACAAGCCCGTGTGCTCGAAGTTGTCCACGCCGGCCGCCAGACCGCGTCGAATCTCTTCGGGCCGATGCGAGTGCGCCACCACCATCAAGCCGCGCTTGTGCGCTTCGTCGACAACGGCGCGGACTTCTTCCATCGTCATTTGATCCTGATCGATCAACTTGATCAGGTTCACGCCCGCGTCGGCGAGCTTGCGTACCTTCCCGCGCGCTTCGGCCTCACCGTTTACGCCCCAGCGGAACAGCTCAGTTCCAGGGTATGGGGCTTTCTGGATGAACGGTCCCGACATGTACATCGTCGGTCCCGGAATCTCGCCTTTGTTGATCCGGTCGCGAACGGTGATGCTCGCTTCGAGCGGAGCGCCAAGATCGCGTGCGCTCGTGACGCCCGCCATCAGCAGCTGCTTTGCGCCCGCCGGCATGATCACGGGGCCGAACTGCGCCGGGTATGTCTTATCCCAGTGCGGGTAATCGCTGTGGCCGTTGAGCATCAGGTGCACGTGCGCGTCCCACAGTCCGGGGAGCACTGTCATGCCTTCCGTCGAGATGACCTCGGCCCCTGGGGGAATCTGGAGGGTGCCTACCTGTCCGACCGCAGAGATGCGCTCGCCTTCAATGAGGATGACGCTGTTGCGGATCGGCCTGCCGCCGAAGCCATCGATGAGCGTGCCGCCGGTCATCGCTTTCAGCGACTTGCCGGCGGGACGTGGTGGCGGCTGGGCGTTTAGTGTGGCAGCAAGCAACGCGAGGGGGACGACGAGACGAAGCAATTGCAACATGGCGCGCACTATACGCGGTTTCTGCCGGGTCGCTCTATCTGCGGCGTTCCCACCGGTCGCGAATCGCTGATCGCGCGGATGAACTGCGGCTCCCACAAATCGCATCGCGCCTCGGCAGATGGGACGCCGTCCTCCTCACGGGCACCTCGAAGGCGAGTCGCTCATTGATAGCGTTGTAGTCAAAAGGTCGCTTGCTTCGTTAATGAACAGCGCGCGAGGCAAGGGAACACTGCTCCCGCGTCTCCCCCTCTTGGTCGCCGCTCAGCTCACAATTGCGACGACCAGGAGGTGAGATAACGCGCGTATCGCAGGTGCTTGAATAACGACGACTAAAAGGATTCGCGCGACGCCCGGAGAGGCAGCATCCTCACGCGCGTCCCGGCTTCGTCGATCGACAAGAGCGCGCCTCGCTCGATGCGCTCCGAGCGCATGGCGACGATGCTGATGGCCTTCTCGGAGAGCAGGTCGTGCGTGCGAATCTGCACCACGCTCGGCGCGACGCCGACGCCGGCTGCGAGGATTGCGGAGAAGTCGAGGTCGTTCGTGATATGCGGCTGACAGCCTTACGGTCGGCGAAAGCGAACGGACGTCGATGAGTTCGGCGTACTTGGACATGGTCGCTTTTCCGGCCGTGCTAGGCAGCAGTTGACTGTCGTTGGTGCGCGGCCGTCCATCGCTGACAGAGGTCGCGAGCGGCAGCGTTCCAGATCGGGTAATTGAACACGAAGCCACTTTGGAGCAGACGGCCGGGTACTACCCGCCGGCTCTTGAGAATGAGCTCGGTCTCAGTCCGCATGAACACGGCGCCGATCTCCAGCATCCATTTGGTCGCTGGCAATCCCACGCGAGTGCCCGATGCTTCTCGCAGGGTCCGCATGAATTCCTCATTCGGGATTGGATTGGGCGCAGCGAGGTTAACCGCGCCATCGATCTCGTCATGCTCGATGAGCCAACGGGTGGCGCGAACGAAGTCTTCGAAATGAATCCAGGATACAAACTGACGCCCGTCCCCGGCGGTGCCTCCAAGTCCACGTCGCACGAGCGCCAGAAGCGTGTCGAAGATGCCCCCGGCATCCGGGCTCATCGTCATCGCTGACCGGAGTGCGACCTTGCGCGTCTTCGGCGTGGCGGCTTCCTTGAGCGCACGCTCCCATGCTTGCGCCACGTCGATGCTGAAGTTCCAGGCGCTTGGTGCGCGGGGCTCGTGACCGCCTATTCCGGGAAGGACTGTTGGGGGAAGAGCTGCAGGCACAGTGAGTGAGGGCGGCCTACGCAGCGGTCCAGGAGAACTCCAAATTCAGCGGGTTGCGAGCCCCCGCAACCAGATTTATTTGGACCAAGAGGTCGCCAGTATCCGGCGACCTAGAAGTCGCCATCGGGGCTCGGCGACCAGACGAAGGGTTCGATGAGAACCGCAAGCGTGCCTGGCCGATAGCCTGAGCTGATTTACAGGATGAGTTGGACTGTTAAGTTAGCGTTGTGTTAAGTAGTTGAGTTGGCGTCGATAGCGAGCATCCAGCTGATCCCGATATGGTTGTCGATAGCCGATTGCCGGCCGGGCGAAGGTCGTGTTCGATTAGGGAATCAAGCGTCCTGCGTTGGCCCCCACGATGAGCTTTGCGAAGCTCATAATAAACCACAAAAAGCAGCATAATGTCAGCATTTTCTGATACTTAGGGCAGGAGTCACCAAACCACCGGGAATTATGGATAGATTGCCGCTCGCGCAACGACTTGAGTTGACACTCCGAGCTACTGTTGTGCTTCAGCGCCTGTCGGGCGGAGGCTCCACGAAGATCGGAACTGAGCTTCCTCAGTCGAGCACGCAGCTCCCAGACGACCCGGTTCTTATGTTCTCAACGTGCATCATCGGAAGCCCCAATACAACGCGGCCATAGCCACTTTATTGACGGGCTTGTTCGTCGCACGTAAACTTGTGCTGCACGTGTTCCGCGTGCCACACTCGGACGATGAAGACCAACGTCACTTTGAAGCTCGACGCAGACCTTCTGCGCGAAGCCCGCGTTATCGCCGCGGAAGAGGGCCGGTCGGTCAGCGCTCTCCTGACCGAGCGCCTGGAATCGATCGTCCGGGAGCGGAAGACTTTCGATAGAGCTCGCCGCCGCGCGCTCGCCAGGCTGCGCGAAGGCCTCGATCTGCAGTGGACGCCGCCCAGGTCGCGCGACGAGCTCCATGAGCGCTAGGTACTTCGTCGACACGAACATCCTGATGTACGCGCACGACACGTCCGCGGGTGCGAAACACGAGCGCGCGAAAACGGTCGTCGAGGTACTCTGGCGCAATCGAACCGGTGTCGTGAGTACCCAGGTGCTCCAGGAGCTCTCGGTCAACTTGCGCCGGAAGGCAGGTCGTCCGCTGGACGTCAAAGCGACGCGTGAAATCGTCAGCGATTACCTGACGTGGCAAGTCGTCGTGAACGGCGGCGAGTCGATCCTGGAGGCGCTCGATATTGAAGCCCGATTTCAGATCTCGTTCTGGGATGCGCTTGTGCTTCAGGCAGCCCACGCAGCGGGCGCAGAGATCGTGTATTCCGAGGACCTCGCTGACGGACAGACGTACGGGTACGTACGAGTGATCAATCCGTTGCGGAAGGAGCCCTAAACGAACTCAAACCGCTTGGAGAGCGCATAGTGACGAACGCCTTCGATGACGCGGAGCCGGCAATTCGAGACTTGGCGATGTTCAGATCCGCATTCAATCCGAATTCAACAACGAGACCGGTCGGGGGCTACACTCGTTGGCGCGTCTCGGCTTGACGAAGTACTGAAGGGACTGCTGACTGCATTTCTCCGAGACTCGAGTTAATCGAGGAGTCTGCTTGAGGGATTCAACGCGCCTTTGCAGCACAGCGGCCAAAAACCGCCGAGGCTACTGCGCCCTACCGAATGCGTCGATGTTGTCATCGCGTTGGTTTTGTTACGCGCTCTTTTCGGGTTACTGGTGTTGGTGTTCGCGGTGACGCTCGCGCTGTGGCTGCTCGTCAAAGGCGTCACACGACAGCCTCCTGGCAATCGGCATGACGTCGGGCTTGATGGCCCGCGACGGCAACGTCATACGGAAACGCGGCGATCCGCGGACAGAGCCTCGGCGGCCGTAAATAGCGCCGCGCCCAACAGCACCAGGTCCTTCAGCAGGAACTGATTGAATGGACTCGTAGGTAACAGCGCACCTGGTGTTGTGAATAGGAACGACAACGTCACGAGAAACAGGCTGCTCGCGGCAAGGCTCGCCCATCCGGAAAGGCGCGGCGTCCAACGTCGTGTCGCGATAAGAATGCCCATGCCGATCTCGAGTACTCCGAACAGTGCAGCGGTGGTGCGAACTCCGAGCACGTCATAGAGCCACGCGAGAAACGGGTTGTCGCTTACCAGGGGTCGTATGCCTTCGGCCTCGAACGCGAAGAATTTGAAGGCGCCGATCGTCACCAACAAAAACACGAGCCCATAGCGCAACAGACCCAGCCCAACCACCCCTATCAGATCGCTCCGCAGTGAACCGTGGTTAGCCATCAAGGGAGTACTCCTGTCAAATCGTCCGCCAGGGGCCGGCCTTGTGCGCGTGAAAGTCGCGTTCAATTCGCGTGATGAATGCGACAAACGGATCGGAATGCCCTTACCCGGATGTTTCTGCCTGGCTCGCACGGACGTCTCGCAACGCGACTGCAGCGACGATCGCTGTCGCCATCGCAGTCGCCGCACTGACGCCGGCGGCGATCTGGAACGCGTGGGCGAACGCTTCGCGAGCAGCGTAGAGCAACAGGGGGCCGAGCGGGTCGGCCACCTGCGCGGTCGCGACTACGGCACCGCCGAGCGTGTCGAGTGCGAGCGCGACTGCGTCAGTCGACACACCGTTCGGAATCGTTTCCGCAAGCTGCTGCCGGTAAACGGCCGTGCCTATGCTGCCGAGCAGGGCGATGCCAAGCGCGCCACCCAACTCGGAACTCGTTTCCGAAAGCGCGGAAGCGGCTCCTGCTTGCTCGGGCGGCGCAGTACCGACGATTAGGTCAGTGGCCAGGATGAATACCGGAGCGAGACCGAGCGACATCACAGCCGACCCGATCACGACGACCGCAAGCCCCGATCCACCCTCAACCCGCGTGAGCAGCGCGAAACCGACGGCTGAGACGACGAGGCCGGCACTCACGACAAACGCCACGCGCACGCGGCGCACGATCATCGGCGTCAGCATGGAACCGGCGACGAACGCGAGCGGCCACGGCACCATCCACAGGCCGGCTTGCAATGGAGAGAGGCCGAGCACCAGCTGCAAATACTGCGCGACAAACACAAACGATCCGAAGCCAATGAGCGTACCAATCATGTAGGTCGTCAACGAAGCGTTGAAGGCGCGCGCGCGAAACAAACGAAGATCGATGAGCGGATCTGCCAGTTTCCGTTGCCGATGTACAAAAATGACGCCGATGCCGACACCGATCGCCGTATACAGCACCGGCGGCCATGCCACGCCGTACGCCGCCATCCGCTTCAGGCCGTAGATGACGGCAAGGACACTGGCCAGTGACAGCGCTGCGCTGATCAGATCCAACCGTCCAGCGTTCGGGTCACGAAACTCGGGGAGAAGCAATGGACCCAGGATCAACAGCAACACCATGACCGGCACGCCGACCAGGAACACCGATCCCCACCAGTAGTGCTCCAACAGGACTCCACCAACCACCGGCCCCACTGCGCCGCCGATCGAATAGCTGCTCACCCAGATCCCGATGGCGGCTGTGCGCTGACTTGGATCGACGAACATGTGGCGGATAAGCGACAGCGTCGAAGGAGCCAGCGTTGCCCCGGCGACGCCGAGCAGCGCGCGCGTCGCGATCAGCATTTCGGCGCTCGTCGATAACGCCGCAAGCACCGACGCTACACCGAACGCCGCCGCGCCGATGAGCAAGAGCCGGCGTCGCCCAATCCGATCGCCCAGGGTCCCCATCGTAATCAGGGATCCCGCGAGCAGGAAGCCATAGATGTCGATAATCCACAGCAGTTGTGCGCTGCTCGGTCGCAGATCGGCACTCAGTCTCGGAACCGCAAGATTCAATACCGTCAAATCCATCGAGTAGAGCATGCACGGCAGGGCAATCACGGCCAGTCCGACCCACTCACGCCGTGTGGCTTTCGGCGCCTCGACGGCGGTGCGCATGTGCTCCATGGAGATCCCAATGTCGGCGAAGTCGCCGCGAGAGGTGTGAAAGTCGCGTGCAATTCCCGTTCTGTCCGCCGGTGACGCGCTCGCGAACCCTTGAACGCGAATTCAACGGAATTTTCACGCGCGCCCCCGGGACCCGTCGCGGTACGCTTTCCGTCAGCACTAGCGATGACGAGTTTCTGCTCGAAAGGAGCATCGTGGTGCCGCAGACACTGCTCACAATCGCGGTCGTTGGACCCGTGGTCGTCGTGGTCGCTGCCATCTTCGCAGTGCTCTGGCGCGAACGTACTTCAGCACAAACGGCACGGGTGGCGATCATCGGCGGCGTCGTGCTCGCGGCGTGGGCAGCGGTCACGAGCAGGCTGGCTTCGAGCGGGTCGTTCCGTCAGCCTGACGGGCAACGCGCTCCGCCGATTGGAATCGCGCTCATTGTCGCGCTGGTCGAGCTGACGGTACCGCTGATCGCTTACTGCGCCCGCTGATGAATCAGCGAAATCTGATTCTGCTCAATCTCTGGCGCCTGGTAGGCTTTGTCTTCGTTATCCTAATGTGGACCGGACAAGTGCCGGCGGTCTGGGCGTTGCCCGCCGGGATCGGCGACATCCCCGTGGGGGCGACTGTACCTTGGATTGCCAACCAGCTCGAGACGCCTCACGGCCGGCAGCGCGCGATCGTCTTCAATTTCTTTGGCATGGCGGATCTCGTTGTGGCGATCGCGCTCGGCATGATGACCAGCCCTGGCCCAGCGCACTTCGTTGACACGACTCCAACCTCAAAGTTCATCACGCATTTTCCGCTCGCGCTAGTGCCGGCGTTTCTCGTCCCCCTCGCCTTTATGCTTCATGTGATTTCGTTGTGGCAGTTGTTCGGGGCGCCTGGGCACCAGCAGCTTGGATCGCTGCATCGACGAGCGCACCGATCGAACGAAGCCGAGCCTAGCAAGCTGCGACCACCAACGATGCAAGCCGGTGCGCAACGAGACTATTGAATGCGTTGCGTCGTGACGATCTACGAAGCGGTGCAAGTTGCGTAAGTGGCACCGATTTTTATGGAATTTGATGAGTTCACCTCTGCGGCGATCGAAGTAGAAGAAACCGAGATCTTCATTCGCCGCGCTGGTCGCGGACCTGCGATCTTGCTGCTGCACGGCTTCCCGCAAACGCACGTGATGTGGCGCCACGTTGCGCCGCCGCTAGCGAGGGACTTCTCGGTCGTTTGTGCTGACCTGCGCGGCTACGGCGCGAGCGGCAAACCGCCGACCGCACCGGACCACACGCCGTATGCGAAGCGAGCGATGGCGCGCGATATGGTCCAGGTGATGAAAACGCTCGGCTTCAGTCGGTTCTCGATCGCCGGTCATGACCGTGGCGGACGTCTCGGTTACCGCCTCGCTCTCGATCACGGCGATTCGGTCGAGCGCCTCGCCCTGTTGGACGTCATCCCGACGTCCGACGCCTTCGATCGCGCCGATGCGCGCTTTGCTCTGGCGTTTTGGCCCTGGTCTTTGCTGTCACAACCCTCCCCACTTCCGGAAACTCTCATCGCCGCTGCGCCGCACGCTGTCGTCGACAACGCGCTCGAGCACTGGGGCTCCGAGCCGTCTGCCTTTCCCGCCGATGTGCGCGAGCGATACGTGACTGCCCTTCGCTCGCGCGACACTGTTCACGCGATCTGTGAGGAGTTTCGCGCGGCCGCCACGCTCGACCGAGCACACGACGAGATCGATCGACGAGCGGCACGCGTCATTCCGTGTCCGGTGCTTGCGCTGTGGAGCGAAGACGGTCCACTGGACGTCTGGTACGCGGATCTCGGGGGACCGCTGGGCATCCTGCGTCAATGGGCACCCAACGTCCGCGGTCGAGCCATGCGCGGCGGACACTTCTTCCCGGAACAGAATCCGGGCGAGACAGTCGTCGCGCTACGCGAGTTCATGTCTGCACCGACGCGTGAGCGACGCGATCCTCGTGAATAGTCGGGGTCGGTGAATAACCCGCTTTACGTAAGCTTTTCGCCGCAGTAACGTGAGGACCGACTGAGTGATGACGGTCGCGCACGCGTAGCAAGCGGACGCAGCCGACTGCGGGCGGGGGGTCGCGCGATGATCATCGAGATGCGCACGTATCGAACGAAACCCGGCCTGCGCTCCGAGTTCCTCCGGATTTTCCGCGCGAAATCCATTCCGGCGCACAACGAAATTGGCATGAAGATTCTGGGACCGCTCCTGTCCGTCGAGGATGCGGACACCTTCTTCTTCATGCGCGGTTTCCCGGACCTCGCGTCGCGCGAGCCGATGAAGGCGAAATTCTACGAAGGGGAACTGTGGAAGAACGAACTGGAGCACGTCTTGTTGCCGATGTTGGAAAAATACGACGTTGTCCTCGTCGAAGACGCTGACGGTGTCATTCGTTGGTAGGAGCGTTTAACGAGCAGCCGGCACCGGATCGCCATAAGCTCCTCGCTGTCAGCTCGCGTGCGGCGAGGTAAGGCACGATCGCGGCAGCGCTACCATCGGGATCCGCGAGACGAACGCAGCCATCAGGCCGTACGAGATAGATGGCGTCGCGGCGCAGGCCGACACGATTCATCTCCATCCGCCAAGGAAAGACGTGCAGCGACAATGGTCCTCGCACGCGGACTCACCATTGAAACACTCTGCGGCTGCATTGTGGGTGGTAGGCCAGGCATTCGGAGGTGTTATGGCGAAGGGACGGCCACTCGAGGTGGATCGTGAGCTTCTCGAGGCATTCAGAACGAGCGGGCTGGTGAACGAATATCTCGCGAAGGTGCTGCCGGTCGCGCTGTGGCATACGGCTCCTCCGACCGGCCGTGGCCGCTCGATCGCCGCCATCTTTGCGCACATGCAGAGCGTGCGGCGTATGTTCGCGCGGATGGGTGGGGCGCGGCCTGGCCCGCCCTTGCTCGATCGCAATCGCGCCACACAGGTTCAAGTGCGGCGTGCTCTACGACAATCCACCGAGGATCTCGCGCGCCTGTTCGAGACGGCCTTTGCCGCTCGCCAGGCGCGGGTCAGGGGCCAGCCAAGACGCGTGGTCAACATGCTTGCCTACCTCATGCAACACGATGCCCATCACCGAGGGCAGATTTGTGCGCTCGCGCGCGATCTTGGCCACGAATTCGCGTCTGAGGACACGATGCGAATCTGGGGATGGAAAGCACTGCCGCCGATCTGAGGAACGATGGCCATTTACGAAGGGCGAGCAGCGTGAACGCCTCCGCTCGGTGACGGCGCCTTCATAACTTCTCCACAATTGCCGCGCATCCTTAAAGTGCCTGGAGGCAAACCATGGATGCGCTGTGGCAAGACATTCGATATGGCGTGCGCTCGCTTTGGAAGAGTCCAGCTCTCGCCGCGGTCGCGATCCTCTCGCTGGCGCTCGGCGTCGGCGCGAACACGACGATGTTCACGCTGATCAATACGCTGTTTCTCAATCCGCTCCCGGTCGCCCGTCCGTCGGAACTGGTTGCGGTGTTCACGCTCGACGCCAACAATCCGACACGCTTCGGCAATCTTCTGCCGCTGTCCTATCCCAATCTGGACGACTTCCGCCGGCACAACGACGTGTTGACGGACCTTGCCGGCTATTCCTCGCCACTGCCGATCAGCCTGTCAACCGAGGCGGCCTCGGAACGGATCTTCATGCAGTTGGTGACCGGAAACTACTTCGACGTGCTTGGATTGCGGCCCGCAGCCGGCCGTTTCTTCCTGCCCGACGAGGATCGCACTCCCGGTACGCACGCCGTAACTGTCATCGGCCATGGATTTTGGCAACGACGCCTGGGCGGCGATCCAAACGTGGTCGGCCGCACGATCACGCTAAACCGTATTCCGTTCACGATCGTGGGGGTTGCGCCCGAAGCATTCAAAGGCGTGACCACGATCTTCGGCCCGGATCTCTGGTTGCCGGCGATGATGGCGCCACAGATGCTGCCGCGGCATTTCGGCGACTGGCTGCACGAGCGTGGCGCCGTCGCGTTCAATACTGCCGGGCGCCTGCAACCAGGGATCAGCCGCCAGCAGGCGGAAGCCCGTCTCAAAGCGATCGCAGAGACACTCGCGCGGGAGTACCCGGTCGCGAACAAGGGGCGCAGTGTTTCGGTCGCGACGCTCACCGAGGCTGCGATTTTCCCTGGTATGCGCGGTCCGCTGATGTTCGGCGGTGCGGTGCTGATGGCGATTGTCGGACTCGTGCTTCTGATCGCATGCTCGAATGTGGCGAATTTGCTGCTGGCGCGCGCCACATCCCGGCGTCAGGAGATCGCGGTGCGGCTCGCAATCGGGGCGGGTCGCGGGCGCGTCATTCGCCAACTGCTCACTGAGAGCTTCACACTTGCGCTCGTTGGCGGTGCTGTCGGCCTCGTGTTTGGCTTCTGGGGGCAGGATCTGCTCTGGTCGTTCCGGCCTGCTGTGGTCGCGAACAACTTTGTCGAGCTCCAGTTCGATACGCGCGTCTTCGTCTTTACGTTCATCCTGGCGCTCACCAGCGGCATTGTCTTTGGGCTCGTGCCTGCGCTGCGGGCATCGCGTCCGGATCTCGTTGCGGTGCTGAACGAAGAATCAACGACATCGGCAGGCCATCGTCGCGCCGCCCGCATTCGCGGTGCGCTCGTCATCGGGCAAGTTGCGCTGTCGCTCGTCGCGCTCGTTGTCGCCGGCCTGTTCCTGCGCAACATTGAACGCGCTTTTAAGGTCGATCTCGGCTATGACGCCTCGCGGATTGCCGTGGTGACGGCCAATCCGGCGCAGGCCGGATACGATCAACCGCGCAGCGAACAGTTCTACCGCGATGTTCGCGAGCGTGCGTTACAGGTGCCCGGCATGTCATCGGCATCGTGGTCGACGAATCAGCCGCTGTGGGCGAGTCTCTATCGGCGCATCCTGATCGATGGACGCGATCCAAGCGGTACATCCGATGCCATTCTGGTTCTCGTCAGCACCGTGGATGTCGAGTACTTCAAAACGTTGGGCGTGAGTGTCATGTCCGGCCGCGAGTTCGATGCGACGGATCGCCCCGAGTCGCGGCTGGTCGCGATTGTCAACGAAACAATGGCCACGAAGTATTGGCCAAACGAAAGCGCCCTGGGAAAACGCATCCGGTTCGACAACGACGCGACCTCACGCGAGATCGTTGGCATTGTGAAGACGATCAAATACCAGAGCGTCGGGGAGCCTCCACAGCCGGCCATGTTCCTACCGCTCGGCCAGAACGACGCTCCGGCGATGGTCCTCTATATCAGGGCGGCGCGCGATGCAGGACCGGTCCTGCAAAGCATTCAGCGCGAGATACGTGCGATGGCTGCCGACGTGCCGCTCGAGAATCCGGCCACGGTCATGGAGATCATCGATCAGTCGCTGTGGATGATGAAGCTGGCCACGGGTCTCGTTGCAGTGTTCGGTGTGCTGGCTCTCGCCCTTGCCTGCGTCGGCTTGTACGGAATCCTCGCCTACACCGTCGGTCAGCGTCAGCGTGAGATCGGCCTGCGAATGGCGATCGGCGCCGATCGCGCGACCGTATTGCGGCTCGTGCTGCGTGAGGCGGCAACGCTTCTCGGGGTTGGACTCGCATTGGGCCTCGGCCTGTCCGCTGCCGCCGGCCGCGCAGTTGCGTCGTTGCTCTTCGGATTGAGTCCGATCGACGGACCAGCCTTCGCCGGCGCGGCGGCGACGCTGGTGATCGTTGCGCTGGCGGCCAGCTATCTTCCAGCGCGGCGGGCAAGCCGCCTTAATCCATCAGTGGCGCTGCGCCACTAACCCCAAAGCGCACTTGAATTCGGAACGCCAACGGCGCGAAACGCTCGAACAATGCCGGCTTCGGCCCGAGCGTTGGGATCGGCTCGATGCCATGATTGCGACACAAGTGAATTGAGGGCAGAGATCTCTTCAACAGGAATTCAACAGGATTTTCACATGCAGCCGTGGAAAGTGGTCCTGTTGATTTCGACTTATCTGGACCTTGTTAGGATACCGCCACGCGGCTACTCTCGGCGCTAGACGTGGACGCGGTCAAGACCGTAAAAGGAGGCTCGCTGTGGTGGTGCACAACATTGCAGGCATGACGCAAACTCGTGACTGGCGGAGAAACCGTGATATGTGGGTTCGCGTCCTCGAAAAGCAGACCGGTGAAGGCGTTGACGTGTGGAAACGACGGATCGGTCACCAGCGCATCGGTGATGAGCGCGGCCTTCGCGCATGGCTCACCAATCACGGCGTAACTGGATACGCCCAGTCCCTTCTCGTCATGGAGCGCTTTGGCTATCCCGATTTCGTTCTCGCGACCGCGGACCAGTTGATCGCGCAACAGTATGCGGATCGGGCGAAGCTCAGGCCAATTTACGACGCGATTGTCGCAGCCGCCACACGATGCGGTGACGTCATCATTCAGGCGCGGAAGACCTACGTCTCACTCGTCACGCCTCGCCGCACGTTTGCGCGCGTGCAACCGACGACGAAGACGCGTGTCGACCTCGGGCTTCGCCTCGGCAAACAGCAGTCAGGCGGGCGACTGCAGCCCTCGAAGATTCATGAGACCATGCGCGTCCAGGTCGGTGTGACGGCGCTTCACGAGGTGGATTCCGAGGTCAGGAAGTGGTTGCAGCAGGCTTACGCCGAGAACGCCTGACGTTCGAGTGTCGCACATCGTCGATGTCAGGCGCTACCAGTCGCGAGCGTTTGGAACCGTGTGGCTCACCATATTCGGCCAGCACCGCCGCCAGCTGCCTTGCGGCTTCGCCAATGGTCTCCTCGGGAAGGCCGCCGTAGCCTAAGACCAGGCCAGGAGGTGAGGCGAGCGGCTTGGCACGATACGCGCCGGCACCGTAGACACGGATGGATCGCCGCGCCGCGGCCTCGACAACGGCTTGCTCGTCGACGTCACGGGTCAATTCGATCATCAGATGCAGTCCAGCGTCGATTCCGTGAAACCGCAGAAGCGGGAGATGGCTCTGAAGCGCAGCGACCATCGCATCACGGCGCCGGCGGTAAATCTGGCGCGTACGTCGAAGATGCCGATCGAACGCGCCACACTCCAGAAAATAGGCAAACGCGAGCTGCTCTGGCGTTGGTGAGCCGCGGTCGGTCTGATGTTTCGCGCGTGCGACATCATCAACGAGATCGCCCGGCACCACGAGCCAGGCGAGGCGAAGCGCGGGTGCGAGCACCTTGCTGGCGGTGCCCACGTACACGACTCGGTCTGGCGCCAGGCCCTGCAGCGCCCCAATCGGCTCACGATCGTAGCGATACTCCGCGTCGTAATCGTCTTCGATGACGATCGCCTGTTGCTGCGTTGCCCAATCGAGCAGCGCAGCTCGGCGCTCCGGTCCGAGAACCGCGCCGGTCGGGTACTGGTGGGCGGGCGTCACCAACACGCCACCAGCATCGAGTCGACGGAGTCGATCGACGCAGAGTCCCTCCCGGTCAACCGGAATGCGGGGCGTCTCCAGCCCGCTCGTCTGGATGTCGGTGCATTGATCCGCGTGTCCGGGGTCCTCGACCGCAATCCGGCGAACCCCTCGCTCGTGGAGCACGCGGCACAACAGACCGAGGCCTTGAGCCGATCCGCTACAGAACACGACACGATCTGCTCGGGCGACGGTCGCACGTGCGCGATTTAGATACGCCGCCACGGCCTGGCGAGCCGGCTCGGCGCCGCGCGGATCCGGATAATCGAGTGCCGACTGCGACATCGCGGAAAACGCGCGCCGCATCGCAGTCATCCACGCGCGGCGTGGAAACAACGATAAGTCGGGTAGCCCCGGTCGGAAATCATACCGTGGAGTCGAAGCCGCGTTCTCTCTTCCTGGTGCGACACTCTCAGCCGTGCGACGCCCGGCTACGCGTGTCGCGGATCCACGGTGTGCGCTCAGGTAGCCTTCGGCCAGCAGTTGCTCATACGCCTCGACGACGACTCCTCGAGACAATCCCAGATCCGCTGCGAGCACCCGCGTCGGCGGGAGGAGTGCCCCGTGCTGCAATCGGCCGCTCTGGATGGCGCCGCGCAACTCCCGTTCGAGCTGCAACCGCATCGGGACGCTCGCACGTCTGTCCACGCGCACCAGCAGTTCAGCGCCGGACGTAGTCCTTTTCATCCGACGTGTCAGCCGCAGGTGACAGAGATCACGACGTCTTGCTTGTCGAGGCCGAGGTTCAACCGACCCGGCAGGAATTCCATCGTGATCGGTTCATTCGGACGAATGAAACGTGCAACGCGAGCTTGCGCCGCGTTCCGCGCCCGTTCGAGCAGATCATTGCTCGCTCGTTGACCCTTGGCCCACTGCGCCTTCGCTGCATCGCAGCTTTCCGAGGCTGGCGCCGACGGCGGCGTGGGCGGAACAGGACCGCGATCGGCCGGCGGCGAGGCGACCGAGCCGATGGGATCCGGCGGCGCGACAGATGATGGTGAGGTCACCTTGTTGCTGCTGCTACAGGCGCTCGTCAATAATCCCGCAATAAGGATAGTTGTCGGTGCGAGTCCAGAAACACGCATTTGTCGTTCTCCGCGATGGCAGTGGCGCGTGGAATGAGATTAGCAGATGAGCCATGTCGCGTCGAAGCGACGCCTCAGCGGCGCGCCTTCGTGCGCACATGCATGCGCTGCATCGTCCCTCAACACGAATTCAACAGAATTTTCACGCGCCCGGAATGAACCGTCGCCGTACGCTATTCGCCAGGAGCTGCGATGAGCAATTTCAGAGTCAGGGAGGAATGATGACCGAACCGCGTTCGCGAAAGATGTTCGTCAACCTGGCGGTCCGCGATTTGAAGAAGTCGATGGCGTTCTTCTCCGCGCTTGGGTTCGAATTCGAGCCGAAGTTCACGGATGAGAAGGCAGCCTGCATGATCGTGAGCGACGAAGCGTTCGTGATGCTCCTTACCGAGCCGTTCTTCAAGACGTTCACAAAACGAGAACCGTGCGACACGACAAAGTACACGGAGGGCCTGTTTGCGCTTTCGTGCGACAGCCGAGCGGAGGTCGATGCGATGGTGGGAAAAGCCGTCGCTGCCGGTGGAAGGCATGCGGTTGATCCACAGGATCACGGGTTCATGTATGGCTCGAGCTTCTACGATCTCGATGGACACCACTGGGAGGTCCTGTGGATGGATCCCAAAACGGTCGCCAGCGTTCCATCGTGACGCACTCGTGCGCGTGCAGCACTTTGGAATTGGAAACTCGACGACCTGGGATCGGGCTGAGCCGACACTGATCTTCACACGCTCCGCACACCACTCGAGTACTTCCATGAGACACGTCATACTCCAGGAGTTTGTAACGCTGAACGGCCTGGCGGCAGGACCGAACGGCAACGTCGATTTCGTTCCTGCGTCGACGTCTGGTGATGAAAGTTTCGGTCGAGAGCAGCTGGCGTTTTTTGATGCGATCGACACAATAGCGCTCGGCCGCGTGACCTACCAGATGTTCGCGGATTACTGGCCCAAGGTCACGGAGGGAGACGAAAAGCCATTCGCCGACAAAATGAACTCAACTCCGAAGATCGTCTTCTCGCGCACTCTCGAGCGGGCTCCCTGGGGCACCTGGGACGAAGCCACTATCCTCGGGGGCAACCCGGCTGCCGAAGTCTCGAAGCTCAAACAACAGCCCGGCAAGAACATCGTGATCTGGGGCAGCCTCTCGCTCGCGCAGTTACTAATCGGCCAGGGGCTCATTGATGAATACCGATTGGTCGTCTGTCCGCTGGTGCTGGGCAGCGGACGGCGTCTGTTCAGCGACAATGTCCCGGTCGAGATGACACTTCTCAACGCCACGCCCACCGATCGAGGAGCAGTGTCTCTGACGTACAAGCCGCGCGCATAGTACTGAGTCGGTTTCGCATCCGGCAGCGAGGCATCGGTCCGGGCTGGACCGAACATCGACTCGCATCGGTCTGATGATGCGGCCCGTAAAAGCATGGCTGGGGCCTGGTCGCGGAGCGCCGTGATGTCTGAGCGTGTGTACTCAGAAGAAGAGGTCCTTGCACTGGCCCGGCAAGCCTACCGTGCGGGACAGGCCAACTTTCCTGTCGTCGCGGGTCGAAGCGCGTTGCTCGTCATCGATATGCAGGACGAGTTCGTGCGGCCTGGCTGGACGCCCTACTGGGTGCCGCAGGCGACGCGCATGGTTCCGCGTCTGACTTGCTTTGTTGTGCGCTGTCGTGAGCTTGGTCTGCCGGTGATCTTCACGGCATTTGCGGGCACTCATCACGGGCTCGATCGCCCACGGGCCGGCGCGAGTATGCCGAATCGCTATGGCGCCGACAACAGCAGCCCGGCATGGTTTCGCGAAGGCCGGATCTGGCACGAGCTCGCGGTTGACCCAGCGGATGTCGTGATCTTCAAACCGTCGTATGGCGCGTTCTACGACACGCCGCTTCAGACCGTGTTGCAGAACCTTGGACGAGACACCATCATCGTGACGGGAACGCTCACGAACTTCTGCTGCGGCACGACTGCCCGTCAAGGATACGAGCGCGGATTTTACGTCGTGGTCGCCAGCGATCTGACGGCGACCGACGATCCTGAACTGCAGGACGCGGAGCTCTGCGTGCTGCGCAAGGGGTTCGCGCGCGTGTTGGGCGGACAAGAAATTCTCGCTGCCCTAACGGGCGCGACGAGGTGACCAACGACTACTCAGCTATCAAGCGAGAAGGTACGCCTGGCTATCACGGCTCAACAGGGCGCGGGCGTGGATGTTTTCGTAAGTACGCGCGCGCGAATGGGCAGATGACGACGGGTCGCAGACCCGCGGACTCCGCGGTCGCAAGCGCGGCTTCCACGAGGCGTCCACCGAGATTTCGACCACGCAGCTCAATGGGGACCTCGGTGTGAACGAGCGCCAACGTGTCCCGTGTCCGTTGATACACGAGAAACGCGGTGCGACCATCAACGGTTAACTCAAACCGATGTCGCGGCGCGTTGTCCGATACGGTGCTACCTGCCGGCCCCTCTTCCGTCACGATTCTCGTCTTGGGCAGAAAGAATACCGCGATTACGCTCTCATTGCGGATCAGCTGCGAGCGCTCGCTCCGTGCTCCGATCAGGCGTGCCGAGCACGGTCGCGGTGAGCAGCGTGAGATCGTCGGGCTGCGGCGCGCCAGCGAGTTCGTGACGAATGTCCGCAAGAATCGCGTCGAGCAGCGGGGCTCCGCCTGTCGAAGCCCCACTGATCGTGGTCGTGAATCGCGGCTCTGCGCGGCCGTCGGCATCGGCGAGCGTTTCCGACACGCCGTCCGTGTACAGCAAAAGGTGATCGCCCTCCTCTATTGGCACGGCGGACGCCGCCCACCTCGACGTCGGCAGCACGGGTGAGATCAGCGGCCCGGTGCTCTCGAGCCACAGCGGTTCGCGCGCCTTTCCCCACAAAGCCATCGGCGGATGGCCGGCGTTCACATAACGCAGCTGGCGTTCCTCGGGAGAGATCAGAGCGGCGATCAGCGTGACGAAGCGATCTGGACTGAAGGCCGCGAGTCCCATCGAGACGCGCTGCACGACGCCCGCGGGCTCGAACCCGTCGGCGTGCGAGGCATGGAATGCACTCTTCACGATGCCGGTGAGCATCGCCGCCGACACGCCGTGACCCGACACGTCAGCGATCAGCAAAGCTGTGCGCCCCGTGGGCGCGGCGGCGTAGTCGTAGAGATCCCCGCCGAGCGCCGAACACGGCGTGTAGCGGCAGCAGACCGCCACGCGATTCACGATGGCTTCGGCCTGCGGCAACAGGCTCTGCTGGAACGCCCGCGCTTCGGCCATCTCGGTTTCCAGACGAATCAGGTTTTGACGATGGTCCTCACGCCGCCGGCGCAACTCGACGCACCGTTCCACGAGCGTCCTGAGCACCTCGCGATCGAACGGCTTCTGGATGAAGTAGAACGCGGCGTTCCGGATGGCGCGCACGAATTTGTCATCGAGGTCATCGACGCTGCCCGTCATCAGAATCACATCGAGCGAAGGAAAGCGCGCTTTCAGCTGCGCCATCAGCTCGAAGCCGTCGAGATCGGGCATGCGGATATCGACGATCGCGAGCTCGGGATGAAACTCGTTGGCCACCGACAACGCCTCGGACGAGAAGCGCGTGGCCATCACGTGATGATCCTCGCTCAGCACACGCTCAACCGCGCGGAGCATGCCCGGCTCGTCGTCGATGACGAGGATGCGTGCCGCTCTCATGACACCTGCGGATACTGGAGCGACACCGCCTGGGGAAGCAGAACGCGGACGTCGGTACCTTGACCAGGCTCGCTGTGAATCGTGAGCGCGCCGTCAACTTCCCAGACAACCGAGCGGCAGATGGAGAGGCCGAGGCCATTGCCGTGCGGCTTGGTCGTGAAGAACGGCTCGAGCACCCGGGCCAGATTTTCTTCGGGGATCCCGCTGCCAGTATCGGCGACAGAGATTTCGACAATCCCGTCGGAAGGGCGCGCCGTGACCACGATCTTGCCGCCGCGCGGTGTCGCCTCGCGCGCGTTGGTGAGCAGATTGAGGAACAGCTGTTCGAGGTCGGTCTGGCTGCACGCGACTTCCGGAATGTCGTCCGGGACGTTCACGTGCAGGTCGATCGCGCTCCGGCTCATGCCGTACTTGAGGATGGCCGACGCCGTGTCGATGGCGCGCCGTACTTGTCCGTAACCGCTGCGCCGTGCAGCATTGCGCGAAAACGTCAGCATGCCTCCAAAAATGCGCCGGCAGACCTGGAGCGACTTTTGTACGTGCTCGAGATCCTCAGCGAACACGGTCGGCACGAGCGACCCGCTGCGCAGGTCCGCCTGCATCTGCTGGATCAGTGGCAGCATCGATCCGAGCGCGTTGTTGAGATCATGCGACACGCTGCGGGCGAGATCGGCCATCGCGTGCTTGCGCTCCGCAGTGACGACGCGGGCGCGCAGCGTCTCGGTGCGATGCAGGTTCTGGATCGCGATGGCGGCCTGAGACCGAAAATGCTCGACTAGCTCGGCGTCGAACGGCTTGAGCTGTCCCGGATAGCGTGCCGCTATCTTCAGAACGCCCACGAGACTGTCCCGCGTTACCAGCGGCGCGCACAGCATCGACGCTTCGCGCACATTTTCGCCTTCGGCTCCGTTGTTGTAGTCGAGCAACGCGGCCAGCCCGCCCGCGGGCTGATTCGCCCACTCCCGCCAGGTGTCGCCGTGGCGATCGAAACCGTACACGCGTTCCGACTGCAACAGCGCTACAGCATCCGCGCTGATCGGAATCCGCAGTCCGATCCGCTCGCTCCTGGCCTTGGTCCACGCGATCTGCTCCGCCACGACCCGCAGCGAGGGCTCGTTCTCCTCGCGGATGAGCAGCGCTGAGGAATGATCGTAGAGGGTCAGCGATCGAATGCCGTCCAGGATTTGATAGAAGAGATCCTTGGGATGGATCTGCTCCATGATCTTGCGGTCGATCCGATCACGCACGCCAAGGAGCCGATCGCGGTCGATGCGGTGAACTGCCGCCGACAGGATGGCGGCGATCCGCACCATCAGCCGCCGATCCTCCCGATCGAAGTCCTGGCCGGGAGCGACCAGCGCAATCGCGCCCCACGCGCCGTCGCGCCGCCTCACCGATCCGATCAACATGTCGCGCTGAACCGGCGGATGGGTGTGACGGATGTAGCGCGTCAGCACGCCGAGGTCCCAGTCGGTGTGCTTTGGCAGCGTGAAAAGCAGGTCGGCTTCCGAGCGGCCCGCGCGGAGCGTGGCGATACAGCCGTGCGTCGCCCCGAAGAACTCGCGCGTATCGCGGAGTGCATGCCGGAGCGCCTTGTGAGGCTCCCGGACATCCTTCAGGTGCGCAGAGAGACCGTCGATGAATTTGAGCGCGGCCAATTCCCGCTGTACGGGCAACATGCCGCTTCAGGATGATTCCCCAACGGTCCCGGGGTCAAGTACTCACGGCGCTCGGCCCGTGAGCGGGCATTCGTGACCCGCGCCGCCCCCTGCCCGTTCCACGCCTTGATCAGAATCCGCACGCCCATGAACGGCAGATAAGCCGCCACCCACGGCTGATCGCGTCGGCGGGCAACGAGGCGAGCGCGTACGCGCCGACGGCGCCGCCAATCATTCCGGGCCACACGAGATTGCGAAACAGCGTGAGATCGACGCTGCCGAGCCTCCAATGAAAATGTCCCGATACCCCAGTGGTGACGATCTCCGCTATATGCACGCTCGTGCCGTTGGCGCTACCCACTGACACGAACTCCGGGGTGTCAGCTCGCGCGTCATTGCCGACGGTCTGCAAAGTAAAACGGACGCCTGCGCATGGCCCCCGACCCGGACCTCACCGTACGGTTGGAGCAGGTGTCGGCGGAGTTCCGGCACATGTCGAAAGGAAACGTTATGACGAGTGTTGTTTCGGAGCGTGCCGCCCTGGCGTCGGAGCGTTCCAGCCAGCGGGCGAACGCGCTGGCCGATCGCCTCGAGCAGGGAGCCCGCGCGCTTGCGGAGTTCGCGAGCGCCCTCTCTGAGGCGGACTGGCAAACACGTTTGCCCAAAGACGGACGCAAGGTTGGCGTCGTGGTGCACCACGTTGCCACCATGTATCCGCTGGAGATCCAGTTGGCGCAGGTGCTGGCCAGTGGCAAACCCATCGAAGGCGTGACGGCGGACGTTGTCAACGAGATCAACGCGCGCCACGCGAGCGCATACGACGATGTGACCAAAGAGGCGGCGCTGGAGCTGCTGCGCCAGAACAGCGCGTCAGCTGCGGCCGCCATTCGCGCGCTGAGCGCCGAGGAACTCGATCGCGCCGCTTCCATATCGCTCAACTCGGATGCGCCTCTCACCTGCCAGTTCATGCTGGAGGATCATGCCGTCCGGCATAGTTACCACCACCTCGCGCACATCCGTGCGGCGTTGAAACGGTAGGGTTGTGGACCCTCGCTCACTCTGTCGCCTGCAAGGTAGCATCCTTTTGGCGCACGCTGTCATGTCCGACAGCGTGCGCCCACACGGCGCGGGAACCGCTTAGGACTGATCGACGACATCGAGCGGCACGAGCGAATGCAGCGGGCCCAGCCGCACCAGTTGCGGCCATCTCGCGCCGACGATTGCCGCCACGATCAATGTGGCGATGCCCCCGCCAACGACCGACAGCGTCGCTCCGAACAGCGCGGCGGTGGCCCCGCTCTCGAACGCGCCGAACTCGTTCGAGAAGCCGATGAAGACGTAGTTGATCGCCGAGACGCGGCCGCGAAGGTGATCGGGTGTGATGGTCTGCTCGAGCGTGAGGCGGATCACCACGCTCACGTTATCGAAAACGCCGGTCAGGAAAAGGCACGCGAGCGACAACGCGAACGATCGCGAGAGCCCGAAGCCGATCGTCGCGAGACCGAAGCCGGCGACGACGAACAGCAGAGCGCGCCCGGGCCGTTCCCACGGCGGGAGTCTTGTCGTCATCAGGGCCATCGTCAACGCGCCAACGCTGGGAGCGGCGCGAAGCCAACCAAGTCCTGCCGGGCCGACGGCGAGGATGTCTTTCGCGAAAATCGGCAGTAAGGCGACGGCGCCGCCAAAGAGCACGGCGAAGAGATCGAGTGTGATCGCGGCGAGGAAGACAGGGTTGCGCCGGATGAACCCAAACCCCGCAAATACATCGTGCGCACGATGAACGGTCGAGGGCGATGGCCGCGATGGCCGGCGCGCGGGCAGCGTCCGCAACAGCGCCATGAACACCAGCTGTCCCACCGCTGCTGCGGAGAATGGCAAAGTAGCCGTTCCTGTTTCGGCGATGAGAAGTCCGCCGATCGCGGGACCGCTGATCGCGGCGAGCTGAACGATCGACGACAGCCACGCGTTGGCGTTGGCAAACTCCGCGGGTGCGAGAAGCTGCGGCAGGATCGTGCTCACCGACGGTGACGCAAACGCATGTCCCGTGCCGATCAACGCGAGCAACGAATAGATCGCGATGGTCGGGCCCCGGAGCGCCGACACGAGCGCGAGTCCGATGGCGGCGATCGCAACCAGTCCATGCGCAAAGATCGCGACGTTGCGGCGCGGATAGCGGTCCGCGGCGTTGCCGGCAACGACCATCAGCAACAGCACGGGCGCCAATTCCACCACGCCGACCAGCCCCAACGACCAGGGATCCCCCGTACGTTCATAGAGTTGCCAGCCGACGGCAACGTTGATCATCTGCCAGCCCGCGATCGCGGCGAAGCGGCCGATCGCGAACAGGCGAACGAACGGGTGGCGGAGAGCGGCGTAGGCGTTCATTGCCAGGTGCCAGGTGTCAGGTGTCAGGTGTCCGATTTTCGAGATTGAGATTTCAAGTATCAGGTATCAGGTTCGACCGCTGATCGGCTGAGAGCTCGAGCGCTGTGAGTTGAGGGCTGATGCACGAGCGACATTTATCGCGGCGCTACGGCGGCGAGATCATGAGTCCGATGAGTGTGATTCCCACGAGCACGACCACTGGCAACCAGATGACGAGCGCCACGCGTGCCCGCGGCGAGTGCCGGCGCGTTAAGCGATAGCCGAGGGGCGCCGCGCCCCCTGACAGCACGAATGCAGCCAGCCAGGTTGCTGTCACGACGACTCCGACCCACGCGCCGTTCGGGTCGTGCCAGCTGTCCATTACGTAGCCGAACACGAGCAGCAACAGGAGCGCGACCAGCACGTCGACGAAGCGCCGAAGATCAGAAAAGCGCGGAACATCGATGGCAGTGCGATTCTAGCGCGCAAATGCGGTTAGATTGGCGATGGCGTCCGCCGCGCCGTCGCGCGCGTCATGAGCGACACGCTCTGGCGCTGCACGACAAGTAACGCTAAATTAGCCGCTTGCACGTTCCTCGCACGCCTGATGAGGTGCAGCCATGACAATCTCGCGACGTAACGCGATCGTGATGTCCGGTTCCACGCTGGCAGGACTGTCGTTGGGCATCGTACCGGAGAATCTGCAGGCGCAGGCAACGCCACCAACGCCGGCGCCGGAGCAGCAACCGTGGCCCGAGCAGCTCGTCGAACGGCCGCTTCGCGAAGGCTTTCCCGCGCCACTGCCGCTCAACGGCGATGGCTCCGCTCCCGAGCATCCGGCGAGCGCCGCCGGTCCGATCACCGATCCGCTCATGTGGCGCACGCCCAATCGGCAGGCGCCGGAGATCGAGTACGACTACCAGAAGATGAAGATCAAGGTCGACACCCGTGGGCTCGGAAAGCTCGCCGGTACGTTGCGTTTCTCAGACCTCGAGAAGCTGCCACGCGTCACTCACACTTTTCTGATGCAGTGCGGCGCACCAAACCCTCGCGGCATCGTCAACTGGACCGGCGTCCGCTTCAGCGACTTCGCAGACATGCTCGGTCTGTCGCCGGGCGTGCACTACTGCCGGCTGATTGCATCCGATAAGGCGTATGTTGACGAGCCGCTGGCAACGCTGCGGCACGCGCAGGTGATGCTCGCGTGGATGATGAACGACGCGCCGATTCCGCCCAGACACGGCGCGCCGCTGCGACTAATCGTGCCGTTCCGCTATGGCCAGCGCAGCATCAAAGCGATAACGGAAATCGTCTTCAGCACGCCCGGCCTTCCGGCGCCGCCAGCGGCCGGGTGATTCCCACCATCAGTCGGGCGCGCGACGGCGGCGCACACAACTTGCGCCGGAACACGTCGCGCTGAATGGACCGCGAGGTGGCAGAGTTTATCTGGATCGCGGAACGGAATGGGCGCGGTTGACGAGCGACTCGAATCTCGGATCGTTACGCAGCGTGGCGAGATCCGGATCGCGCGAGATGCGCGCGGCGGTCAGCGCCGGCAGCGCTGCCGCCACTCGCTCGAGCGACTCAAAGGCGCGATCGGTGGCCCCGGTGAGCGCGAAGGCGTTTGCGATGTAGTAGCGAGTAAACGGATCGTCTGCACCTTTGGCGACCAGCCCGTTGAATATTTCTATCGCCCGCTCGAAGTGCCTCTTTGCTTCGTCCGTCCGTCCTTGACGCTGGCGGGCCGCGCCCATCTTCACGTTGATCTCGAGGCTCGTCCGCTCCTTCAACGCGTGCCCGCTCGATGCAATGAACGACAAGCCGCGTTCGTACTCGCGTAACGCGTCCTCGTAACGGCCCTGCAAGTAGTAGACATACCCCAGGCGTGCGTTCGCGCCGACCACCTGCAGACCTGCGCTCCCGGAGATGTACTGGTCCTGGAGCTCCACGGCACGTCGACATACTTGCTCGGCCCGCTGGTAATCTCCTTGCCACGCCAGGAGCAGCCCCAGCTGAAGGTAGGAATAGCCCGCTTCCGGATTCAGTTCGATTGCACGCTCGAACTCAGGAATGGCGGCGACGAAGTCGCCCTTGCCGACCCACAAGGCGCGCGCCAGGGCCTGGTGTGCCTGGCCATTGTCCCGGTCGAGGCGAATCGCCTCCTGACTGGCGCGAATCGCTTCGTCGACTCGGCCGAGATTCAGCAGGGCCGCGCCCATCCAGGAATGCGCGTCGGCAAGCATTGGATCGATCGCGAGTGCGCGCTGTTCGATGACCAGCGCTTTCTCGACCAGGTCGCGCACGCTCAGAAATGAACCCTTCAAGGTGGAGGCGCCGCCAAGCGCCGCCCAGGCGGCGGCGTACTCGGAGTCGCAGTCGGTCGCGTGCTCGAACGCCGCGATCGCCCGGTCGATCGACTCGGGCGTGGCGAGACGGAGGTTCATCATGCCGCGCGCGTAGCTCTCATACGCCTCGACGGACTTCGTTTCGCGCTTCTCGATGCCCGCAATCTCGCTCCCCCGCAGCTGCAGATTGAGACCCTGACTGAGCGCGTACACGATTTTGTCCTGCAGGGCGAAGATGTCGCTGACGCGGCCGTCCACTTTCACCGTGTGCTGCAGCGTGCCGGTTGCGACGTCGACGAAGTTTGCCGTGATGCGCACCACGTCGCTGATTCGCTGGAAACCGCCGACGATCACCCAGGTGGCGCTCAATCTGCGGCCGATGTCGATCGCGAGCGAGTCGTCAATACTCGCCGCCGATGCGAGATGTCGGAGCGCGTCATACACACGCGCACGCCCGATCACGGTGAGGCCGTGGATGTTCTTCAGGTCAGAGCTGACTGTCTCCGCGATGCCGCTGCCAATCCAGTCGTCAGCGGGCTCGCGCGTGATATTGGCAAACGTCATCACCGCGACAGAGCGCTCGATCCTGGAAGAGGTCTGCGCCCGGATCGCCACGTTCGATCCGCTTCCCCGCTCACGCGATGCGTCGTCCAATGCGGTGGCCAGCTCCCGCAGATCGCGGTGCAGATCGCGCGCCGTCTGATAGCGATACTCCGGAGACTTCTCGAGCGCGCGGGCCACGATGTCGTCGAGCGCTTGCGGGATGCCGCTCGCTATCGCAGACGGCGGGATCGGGGTCTCGTGCAGGATCCGGTCGATGATCTCTGTCGCTGACGCGCCGACAAACGGCCGGCGGCCGGTGGCAAGCTCGTAGAGCACGACACCGAGCGAGAACAGGTCGACACGGTGATCGGTGATGCGACCAAGCGCTTGTTCGGGCGCCATGTACGAGATGGTGCCAACAACCAACCCCGCAGTGGAGACGTGCTGAAGGGTCGGATTGTCGTCGCGGCGTTCGGATGATAAGAACTTTGCCAGGCCGAAGTCGAGAACCTTGACAAGTCCACGGCTGGTCCGAATCAGATTCGCGCTCTTGATGTCGCGATGCGTAATGCCGCGCGCGTGCGCTTCGTCGAGCGCATCGGCGACCTGCAACCCCACCTCGACCACGTCGCGAAGTGGAAGCGGCCCTTCGGCCACACGGGCCGACAGCAGCTCGCCCTCCACATATTCCATGACGATGAAATCCGATCCATCGTGCTCGCCCACGTCATAGGTGACGGCGATGTTCGGGGAGCGGAGGAGCGAGGCGGCACGCGCCTCGTTCAACAGTCGCGCGCGGCTCTCGGGATCGGCGCGCAGCGATTGCGACAGGAATTTCAGCGCCACCTCGCGCCCGAGCCTGACATCCTCGGCCAGGTAAACCTCCCCCATGCCGCCAGCACCGAGCCGCTGTTCGATTCTGTAGTGTTGAACGATCGTGCCGATCACGCTGTCTCCCGCGCGTCCTTCAACCGTGCATCCGTTTTTCGCCGCTCCGTTCGTCGATCCCGGCGCGGCCGAAGGTTTCTGGATACAGAATATACGTAGCGGAGGAATCGGCGTGGCGTTCGGCGGGAACTACGCGATGTTTGGTCCTAACCCCAAAGCTCACTCACTTGAATTCGGAACGCCAACGGCGCGAAACGCTCGAACAATGCCGGTTTCGGCGCGAGCGTTGGAATCGGCTCGATGGCACGATTGCGAACACAAATGAATTGAGGGGCTAAAACTGACACCTACCTGATCAGATGGGACTAGTCCTGCTACGCCCGCGTGTCATCCACAACGTCGTACACAGCAGCGCGACGCTTGTAATCATCCACAGCGCTGCCCAGATCCACGAGGGCAGTAAAAACAGCCGCGCCATTGTCGTCGCGTCGGACGCGCGATCGATCATGAACAGCACGCGGATGTCGTAGACCGAATTGAGCGCCACCTGAATGGCCATCAAGCTGAGGAGGAAGCGCGGGCCGTTGCCCATGCCCCTGCGTGCGAGGACGATGAGCGTCATACCCCAGGCGAGTACGGCGATGAAGCCGAAGAGATTGCGCATCCAGACAACGACCGTGAAGAGCATGAAGGCACCGAGGAAAAGGAGAATCACGCGTGCCCACTTCTCCACCCGCGTTGCGGCCATGAGCAGGCATCCCACCACCGCCGCGCCGAGATACCCGGCAGAAGCCACGAGCCCGCCGGCGATACGCCCTGCGGGAACGAGGCTTTGCGTGACGCCGCTCGTGTCCGGTTGGATCGTGATCGAGAGCGCCCGCCCGCCCACGAGCACGGTCATGAGCGCATGCGCGCATTCGTGGACCCAGGTGGTGAACAGCTTGAAGGGATAGAGGAGAATCGGCGCCCACGGCGTGAGGCTGACGACGAGCGAAATTGCCGCCGCGAGCCACAACCAGTTTCCGATCGGACGGCGCGAGAGGACGCGAGTGCGCGGCACGCCGGTTGATTATTTCTCGCGCGGCTCGAGTGCGCCGCGCAGTTTGTCGGCGAGCGATCCTCCGAACTTCCCTTCGGCCCCACTGTCACGGCGCTCCGTGTACTCGCGCACCTCCTGCGCCTCTTTGAGGTCCACGACCGCCTTGGCGCTGAGGCGAATACGGCGGGCTGCCGTGTCGATGTCGAGGACGACCACTTGCAGGTCGGCGCCGATCGGAAACTCGCGTGCGAGATCCGCCTGCTTCGCAACTTCCACTTCGCTCAACGGGATCAATCCTTCCACGCCGGGCTCGAGCTCAACGAACGCGCCGAACTGCGTGATTCGGGTCACGCGGCCGCTGCGTAGCTGCCCTTTCTCGTACGTGTCCTGGACGCTCGACCACGGATCGGCGGACAGCTGTTTCAACCCGAGCGAGATCTTCTGCTTGTCGACATCCACGCGCAGCACCTTGACGGTGATCTCGTCGCCGGGTTTGACGATCGCGGACGTATCCGACACGCGCGACCATCCCATCTCTGACACGTGCAGCAGTCCCTGCACGCCGGCGCCAAGATCGACGAACGCGCCGAAGTCGCGCACCGACGTGACTCGCCCTGTGATCACTGCGCCCGGAACGATCGATTCGCGGAGCTCCGCCGCGCTTGCCCGCTGCTCCTCCTCGAGAAGCGCACGCCGCGAGATAACGAGGTTTCTGCCGCCCGCCTTGAATTCGATGATCCGGAATTTGTAGACGCACCCTTCGTGCGTTGAGGGATCGGTGTGGCGGGCGATGTCGATCTGAGAGATCGGACAGAACGCGCGGTGGCGGCCGATGCGAACCTCGTAGCCGCCCTTCACCGCCCGTTCGACTTTTCCTTCTACCGGGAGGCCGGTTTGGAAGGCGTCGTGGAGCTGCTTCTCGGTCGCCGCGCGGCGCGCCAGCTTGCGCGAGAGTGTCAGCCCTCCGTCGCTAGACACGACGACCGCCTGGATGCGATCGCCGGCCGCGACTTCGAGCTTGCCGTCCTCATCCTTCAGTTCATCGAGATCGAGAACCGCCTCGCCCTTGCCGCCGACGTCCACGAACGCCACCTTGGGCCCGATCGCGACGATCGTGCCCTCGATCGTCTGACCTTTCTCGAGGCGTTTCGCTTGATGCGAGGCCTCGAACATGGCGCCAAAATCTTCATCGGGATCGGTCACTCAGACGCTCCTGTCAATGCGCCGTGCCCTCAAAGTCCTTCCTCACGACAAGGCCGCTGATGCCGATCGCAAATGGCGGCTCGTTCAGGAGCCAAGGCGGCAAGCGCCCTGAACCCCCGGCCACTTACGTACGAATCGGTTCCAAGGGCACCATCACGCGGAAGACGAGCGCTGCCGCGGCGCCCGCGAGGAGTTCCGCAACGAGGTAGAGCCACAAATACGACCACGGCAACATTCCCATCGTCATCGCGCCAACCGCCACAGCGGGGTTGAACGCGCCACCCGACACATCGCCCACCGCAAACGCGCCGGCGAGCACCGTGAACCCAATCGCAAGTCCGAAATATGAGTTGCCCGCGTTTTCCGGCGCGGTCGCCACATTGAGGACGACGTACACGAGCGCGAACGTGAACAGGAACTCCGCCGCAAAGCCGGGTATCAACGGCGGCGTGAAGGCCGAGATCGTTTCGCCCGTCTTGAAGAACAGCACCATACCCGCGGCGGCAGCCGCGCCGAGGATCTGCGCGGCCATGTACGGCACGACATCGCGCGCGGGACATTTTCCGCGCAGGAATACCCCGAGCGTGACGGCGGGATTGTAGTGGCCGCCCGAGATATGACCGCCGGCATACACCATCACCATGAGCACTGCGCCGATTGCGAGCGGCGGAATGACGCCCGGCCCGGTGGCAATGCCGGTGCAGCCGATGGTGAGCACGAGGAAGAAGGCGCCGATGAACTCAGCCAGGTAGGTTCGCATCGAGAGGCATTATCGCGTAATTCATTTCCTGACGAGTGCGGAATGATCGGCGGGTTCGGTATTCTACGAACATCACCACCACGCTCGACGATCTGCGGCACTTTGTGATTATCCGGTCGCTCTTCGCGCCCACCACGTTGCCACGTGCCCTCGAGCGGCTCGGTTTTCTTCAAGCCGACCCGATCCGCGCACCAGCGCGCGCGCAGGATCTCACCTTGCGGCATCGCGTCAGCAACTATCGCAGCGGCGAGCTGGAGCGACGGTATGCCGCGCTGAGCCTCGAAGAGGACACCTTCGTCAATTACGGCTTCCTCCCCAGGGCGGTGCACGCGCTGATGCAGCCACGCGCGGGCACGCGCGGGTGGCCGCCGGCGCGTGAACGGAAGGCGCAGATGCTTCTCGACTTCGTGCGCGAGCGCGGCGCGGTCCATCCACGGGAAGTCGATGCCCGCTTCGCGCACGGCGCCGTGACGAACTACTGGGGTGGATCGTCGAACGCGACGACACATCTGCTCGAGGCAATGCACTACGCGGGCCTGCTGCGCGTGATGCGCCGCGATGGCGGAATTCGTATTTACGCGGCGCACGAGCAGCCGCCGCCGCTCGCAGACAAAGCCGCGAGACATCAACGCGTCGACGCGCTCGTTGACGTCGTTGTCCGCACCTACGCTCCGCTCCCGGGTAGGAGTTTGTCAGCACTCGTCAGCCGCTTGCGCTACGCGGTACCGCAGTGGCAACGAGAGCTGCCGAGTGCCTTGCAGAGAGCACGGCAGCGGCTCTCGAGCGCGCACGTGGACGGCGCGGACTGGTATTGGCCGACTGATGAGCGCGTGACACGCGCATGCGCGCCCGATGCGGTGCGATTGCTTGCACCGTTCGATCCGGTTGTGTGGGATCGTCGCCGCTTTGAGATGTTGTGGGATTGGGGCTACCGCTTCGAGGCGTATACGCCGGCGTCGAAACGCAAGCTCGGGTACTACGCTCTCCCAATGCTCTGGCGCGACCGCGTCATCGGCTGGGCGAATGTCGCCGTGCGGAACAACGCGCTCGCAGTGACGTGCGGCTATGTCACGTCCGCGCCGCACGAGCGTTCATTCAAGCGCGAGCTGAGCGCCGAGTTGGATCGTATGCGGCTATTCCTGGATGCAAACGAAGGAGATCCCTTGCCATGACTGTTCAACCCGCCACTGTGGTGCCCGGACGCGTGCCGGAGCTTCGCGTCGAGGCACCCGACGAACTCGCTTCTCACGCGGCCCGCATCGCCCGCGTTGACACGGCCGTCCTCCAGGCGATCATGCGCGCGGTGGGCCTCGCCGACGGAGGTCCTCCCATCACTGTTGCCCTGGTGCCCGAACGATCGGAGCTCGCGAAGTCGACGCCTGCGTGGATCGCCGGGTTCGCGCGCGGCGCGGACGGCCTCATCGTGCTCTTTCCAGCGCGATCGCCAAGTTATCCGTACGACTCGCTCGAGGATGTCCTTCGTCACGAAGTTGCGCATGTGCTGATTGCGCGCGCGGCGGGGCGATCGGACGTGCCGCGCTGGTTTCACGAGGGCCTGGCGCTGTCGGTCGAGCGACCGTGGGGTCTCGAGGATCGCACGCGCGTGGTGTTCGCATTGACGCGCAGGCGCCTCTCGACCGCGGACCTCGATGCAGCGTTTAGCGGCGATCGCGGCGCGCAAGCCAACGCCTATGCGTTGTCAGGTGCGCTCGTGCGCGATCTGTTACGTCGTCATGGTCGCGGGGTGGCGGCGCGGATTCTCGCGCGGATGGCGGAGGGTGAGCGGTTTGACGACGCATTCGCGCGCGCGACCGGCGAAACGATCTCGACGATGGAGGCGACGTTCTGGCGCGACAACTGGTGGTCGCAAGCGCTTCCGGTTCTCACGAGCTCGGTGGTTCTCTGGATCGGCGTCACGTTCCTGGCGCTGTATGCGATTCGCACGCGGCGCGTCAGGCGAGCGCGGCAGCGCAAAGCGTGGGAGGAGGAGGAAAAGGAGGCAACGCTCAATGACTGGCAGCCGCCTAACTCATGAAGTGGAGCCGTTGCCATCTCACGAAACGAGCGTCCGCGAGCTGTTCTTCGTCAGCGACGACCGGAAGTTCTACAGCTGAACGCCGACAGCTGGCCGCTATGCGCGCCGAGCGATCATGAGCTGTGGCAGTAGGCGTTGCGCGAGCGATGTAAGTTCCGAGGGAGACGTGATGCCGATCGGAATCGACGCGATTCGCTGCGCGATCGTTGGCGGGCGATCGCGGTCGAGGAGCGCGGCAACGATTGCGGGACTCATCGGCGCTGGTCTCGCTGGAAGCGCGGCGTCGCCCGCCGCTGCCCACGCCTCGATCTCGCGCCAGACATCAGCGGCAAGCGTGACTTCCTTCGGCTGGTTCGCACCCTCCTCGAGAATCGCAAGATACGGTTCTGGTGGAACAAGCAACGCGACGGCCAGCAGAGCGTTATCTTTGTCGCGAACGTCGATCGCCAGCGCGCGCGTCGCTGCAGCAGTGGAAGTCATGGTGCACTCAGCGTAGCACGCGCCTCATTGCAGGAGACTTCGTTTCAGTTTGGCGATCTTCTCCTCGGCAGCTTGACGCAGAGCAGCTTTAAACGACGCGCTAACGGTGTCGGCCGGCAGCAGTTCCAGACATTTTTGCTCGGCGGCAAGGGCGAGATCGGTTTGCCCCTTGGCGATGTAACCGTCGGCGAGACTGTCGTAGGTGTTCGCGGACGTTGGGTACGCCTCGACGTTCAATCGAAAGAGCTCTATTGCTTCATCCGTGTCGCCGCTCTGCAGTCTGGCGTAGGCGAGCTGGTTGAGCATGAACTCGGCGAAGACAAACGCCTTCGGATCGCGCCTGCGGGCATCGCGAAACAGCCGCGCGGCGTTCGCCGCGCCGCCGCGCTCACTGGCGGCAGACCAGAATTCTGAAATGATCGTGCTCTTTGGGGTGAATGTCGTCGCAGGGTCGGCCGGTGATTTCACCAGCGTGTCGACCAGCCACGCGACGATTTGCCGCGGTAGCTCGGGATGCGGACCGAAGATTTCGGTGCCGTGACGGCCGTCCTTGAAGCCGACAAACTTATTTCGCGGATTGCCGGTGAACTCCGTAAACCAGCGCATCAAGTCGGGCGCGTGGCTGTCGAACTGATCATCCGCGGCGGCGGCGCCGAAGATCGGCAGCCACGCGTTGTCCTGCAGGTACTTCACGCCGGCGGCATCGGTCCCACCCGCGAGCAGGACGAGCGATCGAATCTCGGGATGGCGGCTGGCCAGCTTCACTGCGTTGTTCACGCCGCAGGACCCACCGCCTGCCCCAATGCGGCGCTTGTCGACGCCCTCTTGCCGGACGAGCCAGGCGAAGGCCGCATCAAAATCACCGGGCCATTTTTGATTCAGCTCCCGCTGCACGTCCGGCTTCGCGGAGTCGAATCGTGGGCCGCCGCTCTCGCCGAAGCCACGGTTGTCGATCGTCAGCGCGCTGATGCCCGCTGCGGCGAGCTGCTGCGCAACCGGCGTCCACGAGTCTCGTGTGGTGATGCACATATGCATCAACA
Source organism: Acidobacteriota bacterium (assembly GCA_046726375.1). Lineage (GTDB taxonomy): Bacteria > Acidobacteriota > Vicinamibacteria > Vicinamibacterales > UBA2999 > DASPWV01. The sequence continues at coordinate 6,610 of JBKPAJ010000047.1, read as the reverse complement.
GCACGGCCGGCCCCGGTTCTGCGGCAGCAAAGTACGTTGCCTTCAGATTCGTGCCGTCGGGCGCCGCGATGTCAACATCGCGCGGCGGTGGCTGGGCCGCGGCCGACGAAGTGAAAACCAGCGCAAGAATAACCGGGTTCATGCGCCGATCTTACTGCTGTTGGTTACAACGGAACCGCGATAACGACGCCGGCGTTGCGCAGGCGTTTCATGAGCACATCACCCAACCCGATCGCTGGCGTCAACACGCCGCCGCGTACGCGCCCGCCAGGAAGTGCGTCCGCGTCGAGCGCGAGTGCGAGCGCCGACTCGCAGACAAAAACCGTGGTCGCGCGATTGCCCGGATCACCGTCGTAACGTATCAGCCCGCGCGCGTGGTGCCCATCCCCGGCGAGTCCGAGCAGGTCGCAGGTAAACCAGCCCTTGTCCATCGTCTTGACTGAAGGTCCCGTGCCCGGCTTCGGCAGCAGCGGCTTCACGAGTTGACGCGTGAGCGGCTGTCTTAACGCCGTGAAGAGCAGTCCAAGTCCCGCCGACGCAGCGAACGCTTTGGCGCGCGCGAACGGCGGGTCGTATCGCACCGCCTCCTGATATACGAAATTCGCTTCGTAGGCCTCGTGCAACTCCTCGGCGAGCATCATGCTGCGGCGAACGACCTGGGTGTTGGTCGGCGCCATGACGAACGGTCCAATCCAGGTGCCGAGCTGCGCATCGTACTGCGGCCTCCTCACCATGCGGATCCGCGCAGCACGGCTCTTCGTCGTCATCTCGCTATTTTTGCTGCGCGGCGAGTTCAGCATGTTCAAGAGCGACGCGACCGTGCCGCCGTTGAGACCGCCGCTCAGCTGGAAGTAGGCGCGGACTTCGGCGCACGCGACGCCGATCGTGTCGCGGATGTGGCGCGCCATCAGCATCGCGCCCAGGTCCGAGGGGACCGAATCGAAGCCGCAACACGGGATGATGCACGTTCCATCAGCCGCTGCGCGTGTGTGGTAGCGGTCTGCCATCTCGCGCATCCACGGCGTCTCGCCGGTGATGTCGACGTAGTGTGTGCCTGACCGAACGCAGGCGTCCACGACAGGCGTGCCGTAGAGCGCAAACGGGCCCGCCGTGCTGAGGACAACGCGCGAGCGCGCGACCGCAGCGTCGACGGCGGCTTGATCCTGACTGGGTGCAACGATCAGATCGCTGTCGCGCAAACGAGCGCCGCCTGCATTGCGCGCAGCTTCGAGCGTGTGACGGCGTGGGCCTGCAATTGCCCAGCGAAGATTCATGGGCGCGTGCGCCGCGAAGTAGGCGACTGTTTGACGGCCGGTGAAGCCGCCGGCTCCGTAGAGGACGACGTCGTAGTCGCGGGAAGATGCGACGGGCATCATGGCTTGAACGGGAAATCGGCGCAGAGCGGCGCCTTCGCTGGATTGGGCGAAGGCCTAACCATTATGCTCCGAACCGGTCGCCGTCTGTCCTTTCAGTTGGTTTGAAAGTGTGTCGATTTCGGACGAGTGGACGTTGTTCGCGGTGGTGTGGATGGCAGTAAGCGCGCTCGCGCGATTGGTGTGAACAGCGCGCAGTTGAAAAGCGCTGGTAACACAGCGCAGGACGCCGTCGATTGTTCTCGCCGACAGTTTGCTGGGGCTGCCCGAGCAATTGCTGCTAATTTAGCGACCTTCCCCGGAGGTATGCATGCGCCAACGACTACAGAATTCGCGCGGCTTCACGCTGATTGACTACTCGTCGTCATAGCGATCATCGCGATCCTCATCGGGCTGCTCCTGCCCGCTGTCAAAAGGTCCGCGACGCAGCGGCGAGGGCTCAGCAGATTCCGGAGCTCGCCGCCATCGCGACCGACGTCGATCGCGTATTGGAAAACGTCGAGACCGCTTGGAACGCGCATCGGAGATCTTCAACACCGGGCGCGACTCGCAGCTGCACGCAGTTCAGGACGTGAAATCGGTGCTGGCGGCGTTCGAAGAAGACGAAAACGAGCTGAATTTTCGCGATCGACCCGCTGACGCCACCGGGCGATCATGATCCCGAGGTGCGGGAAGCCGCGCTCGCATTGCACCACGAACTGGTGCTGCGCCGGGGCGATGAGCATCTTGTAGGCGCGCCGTGCGCGGTTGGCGATTTGTCGGAACTCAGCGCCGCTCATCATCGATTTGGACCGACCGTTGCGTCGATAAACGCGGGTATCAGCGTCAGCTATCAGCTATCAATTAGCAGCTATCAGTTAGCGGCTATTAGCTACCAATTAGCAGCTATCAGTTAGACGACGGTTCCTCGCGTACGTGTCAGCTCCGAGGAATGTAATGACACGTACGCGAGTGTCCGCTTTACGTCGCGAACTTGTCGGGGAACTCTGGCAGTCCTAAAGTGATTTCAGAAACTCGATGAGATCGCGTTTTTGTCCGGCTGTCAGCTTTGAGACTGAATTGCCGGTCGTAGTGGCTCACCACCGCGTCTAGCGTCGCGAACCGCCGTCGTGATAGAAGCCCCCTCTGGCGCGCGTAACAGCCCCCGTAATGGCGTCGTTCGATACTGCTTGTCAGGCGAACGATTCGCCTGAAAATCGTCGATGCCGATTTCCGCGGCTTTGTGCATTGCCCACCCCAGTTCGGTAAAGAGGATGGGACGTGACACGTTCCGCACTTGGCGTGTCCCGCGAAGAGCGTCTCGCCTCGCTGCGCGGCCTGCGGGTTGAAGCTGCCGGCCGGTGGAGTGGGCGCGGCAATCGCGGGTTGATAGTAATGCAACGCGGCATGGCGCGTGGATCGACCGCCCGCGGAGCCGCCAGCTGAGTTCGGATAGATAAGCAACCTCAATCTTGCTAATTTAGCGAAGGTGGGGCGAGCGGGAGGTTGCGGTTCCAGCAGGCAGTCGTCAAAGCGAATAAGTTCTCGCGATTTTCGTCGGAATCGGACCTCGACGGGCGGCTTCGCGACCGTTGCCGCCCATTAAGGTGGATGTATCAATACACTGCTGGTGCCAGTGCATGAGTGTTGCGATCGGTCGGAACGCCCGCACTGCTGCTTCGAGGTTGCGCGGAAATGACGATGCGAACGACGCAGGTCGTGTCCTGGCTCGCCATCGTGGCATCGGCCGTTCTGTCCGTGCCGCTGGATGCGCAGGATTGGCGAGAGTTCCGTGGCCCTACAGGTCAAGGTCTCGCGGAAGGAAGTGGCCTGCCGATTGAGTGGAACGAAACCCGTAACGTCGCCTGGAAAATGCCGGTGCCAGGGCGCGGATGGTCGTCGCCGATCGTGGCGCACGGCCGCGTGTGGGTGACCACCGCCGTCACCGAGCGGCGCGACCTCTCGCTCCGGCTCGTTTCCTTCGACGTCGAGTCGGGTCGCGTGGCGCAGGACGTCGAAGTATTTCGCACTCGCGACACTCAGCTGCTCAACGCGAAAAACAGCCACGCCTCCCCTACGCCGGTTGCCGATGACGAGCGTGTGTACGTGCATTTTGGGTCGGAGGGCACGGCCGCCCTGACACTCGACGGGACAATCCTCTGGAAAGCGCGCTACGGCTGCGTCACCCAGCACGGGAACGGTGGATCACCGATTCTCCACGCCAATCTGCTGATTTTCACCTGCGACGGCGCAGACGCCGCCTTCGTGGTGGCGCTCGACGCGCGCACCGGGAAAGAACAGTGGAAGACGACGCGGCGCCAGCCGTGGTCGCAAGCGTACGTAACACCGCTCGTCATTCGCGTTGGAGAGATCGATCAACTCATCAGCCCGGCCGCCCACTACGCGGCTGCGTACGATCCCGCAACGGGAAAGGAAATCTGGCGTGTGCGCTACGACGACGGATTCTCGAACGTGCCGCGGCCGGTGTTCGGGCACGGACTGGTGTTCATCGCGACCGGATTCCAACAGCCGGAGTTGCTCGCCGTTCGCCCCGACGGCAAAGGCGACATCACGCGCACCCACGTGGCGTGGCGCCTCGCACGCGGCGTGCCCTTCACGCCATCACCGATCCTAGCCGGCGATCAGTTGTACATGATCAACGACGCGGGTATTCTGTCCTGCGTCTCGGCAGCAACGGGCGCGATCGTCTGGCAGCAGCGCATGTCCGGCAGCTACTCCGCATCGCCGGTCATGGCTGGCGGCGTGATCTATTTGCCGTCGGAAGAGGGCGTGACGACGGTGTTCCGCCCCGGGCCGTCGTTCCAGGCGCTCGCGGTCAATCGTCTCGACGCCGCAATCCTGGCGTCGATAGCCGTCGCCGATCGATCGTTGTTCATCCGAACTGAGGAACACTTGTACCGCATCTCGAAGCCATGAGGTGAGGTCTGAGGGTTATAGCTGCAGGTTGATCGCTACGCCTCTAACGACCGCGATCGGCGGAGGTCTGCACGGCCTGCGGCCTTGCGTAAAGACGTCCACGGGCCACGAGCCCGGCGTGCGTGCCGGGGAGCCCTCGAACACGAGACGTTTCGACTCGGCATCGAGCCCTCAACTGCGGATCTTATCCGCCCGCCGCCCGCCTTCTTGCCGTCGCGGGCGCAGACGAGCTCATCGGAGTATCTCGTGGCGCCGGGCGCCTGGATCAAGTACAAGCGAAGGGAAAGGAAGGAACGATGTCCATCGCCAAGGTTTCTGAGATCAGCTCCACGTCTACCAAAAGCTTCGAGGACGCCATCCAACAGGGCCTCGCGCGCGCCGACAAGACGCTGCGCAATATTCGGAGCGCCTGGATCAAGGAGCAGCAGGTGCGCTACGACAACGGGAAGATCACGGAGTATCAGGTCAACATGATGGTGACGTTTGTGCTGGATAACTGATCAGGTATCAGGTATCACCTATCTGACGTCACGCGTCGAGACAACGGGGCCCGATGCCTACGTGCGCCGGCGTCGGGCCTATCGATGATGCTGTGATCCCGCCGAGTCCGATTCTTCCACTCTTTCGTCGAAAGCAGCTCACGGACAGCGCGAAGTCCTTGAGCATGGAGCGCGAGGCCGTCGCGGTTGGCGACGCCTCCCACAGCCCCTCCCCCTCACGACAGGCCTGCCGCAGAAGCCGTGTCAAATGTTCCTGCACGACACGATTCAACAGTTGACGCTGATGAGTCTTGAATGTGCCTTGCTCGTAGCATCCCGAGCGCTCGCCGAGTAGTTCACCGAGAGATTGGGGAGATCGGCTGGGAAGCAAACTGGGAGATCAGGGAGATCAGGGAGATTAAAGGACGGGCGATCATGGCTTTGGCACCAGTCGCTTCAATTCCTCAATCCAATTCTGGACCACGACAATGTGTGCCGGCCCCGGTATCGCTCGTGCGCTGACCCTTGATGAACAGGAAACGTTGCCCATCGGCCGAGACGTCAAAGCCTGTGCCGCGAATATCCTCGCCCCTCTTGCTGCATGCACGATCGTCGGCGCCGTCGAAAAGCGGCGATGCCGGGTACTCAGGCGAAGTCCGCCTCGAGAACCCGACACGTCGCGTGCCACTAACGGAGAACGTTCGTTCCGCCGTAGGTTTCGAAGTCGCGTTCCAGCTCTTCGGCATGACGTGCGTCACGCGCGCGCGTGCCGAGAACGATGCCGCCCTCGTTGATGCCGCGTTCATATTCCTTGGCGCGATCCTCGGGGATACCGGCGCCAATCAGCGCTCCGATGATGCCGCCCGTCGCGCCGCCTGCGCCTGCTCCGGCAAGTGCCGCCGCGATCGGTCCGGCCACGACGAGACCCAAACCGGGCACGACGACTGACGTCCCCACTGCGAACGCGGCTGCCAGAATGGCGCCGATGCCGCCACCGATCGCGCTGCCCGCGCCGAAACCCTCGGCCGCCTTCGTGCCGCCTGACAGCTCGGTGCCCGGAGTGACGTCGCCGAAGTGTCGTTTGCGTGTGTCGTCGGACATGAGCACGTTGATGTCGTCCGAGCGATATCCATGCTTGCTGGTCAGCTCCTGGTAAGCGCGATTTGCGGAATCCGGCGTTGGGTACAGGCCGGTCACATAGCCGGTTGACCGATATGTCGATTCGCCGACCGTCGCCCCGCGTACACCGTCGGTTTCATCCATCGCGTCGTTGGTCGCTTGCCGGGCGCGACCTTCGGCGTTTTCACGCGCGCCTTCGCGTTCCAGACCGCGATTGTTCGCGATGTCGCCGGCGGACTCCTTGACGGCGCCTTTCACTCGCTGACCAAATGCCGAAATCTCTTCACCAACCGTGTCGTCCTTTTTTCGATTCTCCACGCTGACCTCTTTCTAGCAAAACGTTGCCGTGGTTTGCCGTCCCCGATGGGTCGTGACGCGGCCGCGCCGATCTTTGCGGCCAGGCGCCCATGATGTGCAAACGACATTCCCGAGGTTTCGCCGCATCAGACCCGGCTCGACTTGTGCTTAGCGGAACATCAGATGAGTGCTACTGTCGATACACCGACCGAACCAGACAAGGACGAACAGCCGACGATCGTACTCCCCGTCCCGATCGACGTCCGCAACGTTTCCCTGACGCTGGTCGGCATTGTCGCCGTGATCTGGCTGCTCAAAAACGCGCAGGAGGTGCTGATTCCGTTCGTAGTGAGCGGGTTGTTGTTCTACGCTCTCGACCCCTTCGTCGATCGTTTGCAGCGCTGGAGAATCCCGCGGGTGGTGGGC
>JBKPAJ010000046.1:0-17169 GCA_046726375.1 Acidobacteriota bacterium | reverse complement strand
GACGCAGGCCGAACTCCAGAAGGTCCTCGATCGGGGCGGTGTGATCGGTGGCACATCGGCAGGCGCGACCATCCTTGGATCGTTTCTCGTGCGTGGTGACACGAAAGGCAACGAGGTAATGATCGGCGATCACATCGACGGCTTCGGGCTGATGAAGAACACGGCGATTGATCAACACCTGCTGCGCAGGAACCGTCACTTCGATTTGATCGAGGTCGTTCAAAAACGCCCTGAGCTGCTGGGCATCGGCATCGACGAGAACACGGCGATTGTGGTGCAGGGCGATCAATTCGACGTCATCGGCCAGAGCTACGTCGTGATCTACGACAACCAAGCCGTCCTCCCGCCGGCCGGCCGCTTTTACTTTCTCGCACCAGGCGATCGGTTCGACCTGGTGAAACGCGAAGCGTCGCGACCGAGCCAGCAGTTCCGGCCGCTTGGCGTCGTAAAGCGCTCGCCGTAGCGACGGTTGTTTCTGGTGGCGGCGATCGGCGGAGTGTGGCTAGCCTTCGAGATCGTCAGGCACGATCGGGCGCCTAGGCACCGGCCGCAACGCTCTCCTCCTTCCTGGGCTCCTTGGCTGCTTCGTCTTTTGCCGCCTCCTTCATTTCTCCCTTGGCGGCGGCTTTGAGCGTCAGGCACTCTTCCCAGTCGCTCTCGAACACCCGCATCAACTCACGCGTCACTTTCGGGTTGCTGATCAGCAGCCCGACCTCGCGGCGTGCGTCGAGCTCGTCTTTGCGAAGACTCTGGCTGCCGACAAAGGCGCGTGTGCCGTCGCGTACGATAGCGCGCACGTGCAGACGCATTGCCTTCATGGGCCGGACCTTGACGTCACCGTCCGGCCCTTTCAGGCAGCCGATCACACGCACCTGCACACCCTTCGCGGCCCGCTCCTTGAGGAGCTTGATCATGCCCGGATCCGAAATTTTCTGGTCGTAGATCGCGATCTCCTTGCGCGCGCCTTTGATGAACGCCGTCAGCATCGCCCGCGCTGTGTCAGGGCTGACCACGAGGTTCGATCGCGACGGCTTGTAGGGCCGCCGAGTCGCGTCGGCCTCGAACAGCTTGAGCGCTTCGGCCACCGTCCGGTGATCGCGCGTCTGGATGCCAAAGCTCCGGCTCCTGTCGATGTCGAGCTTGGTAAAGTTGAAGCCGAACACGTGCAGCGTCTCGTCCACCACCAGGAACTTGCCGTGATAACGGAGCAGATCCTCGGATGTTCGTGCCACCGTCACGCCGGCCGACAGCAGCCGCAGTTCGAGCTTGCGAAGTCGGTTCTCGCCGCCGCGGTTGGTGTGGGCGATCAGCGCGCGCACGCGCACGCCGCGCATGACCGCCTGCTGGAGCTCACGCTCGATCTCCTGTCGATCGAAGCGGAAAATGACAATCTCGACGATCTTGCGGGCGCGGCGGATGGCTTGCATCACTGGCAGCACGCCGGCTTCGGGTTGGACGATGAGTTTCACGCAGGACCTTTGTTCAAGCAGGTTTTACTTTACTTTGGGCTTCGTCTTTTCGTCCCACTTCACTTCGCCTTTGCCATCGACGAGCGCGGCGAGCGCATTCGACACGCGATCAGTGTGCATCTCGAGTGGTGCCGTCACCAGATACGAAACTTCGTCTTCGCCCGACTGTCGCAGTTCGTAGTTGGCCTTGAAGCGGCGCAGGGTGGCCTCGATCTTCGGCCTGAGCTCCGCCGTCTGATCTCCGAACTTGACCGACAATTCGAAGACGCGGGTCTGTAGCTCGAACCCTTCGATGACCAACAGCGCGATGACGAGGAACATCGTGGCGAACAGTGCCAGGGCGAAAAGTCCAACACCAGCGGCAAGCCCCACCGCGAGCGCAGAGAGCATGACCACTGCGTCCTTGGGGTCGTCGATCTTCGATCGATAGCGAATCAGGTTGGCGGCACCGACGATGCCGAAGGCCCGCGCAAGGCTGGCGCCGACCACGAGCATGATGAGCGCGCCGACGATGGCGAGCACGATCTGCGTTTGCACGACCGCCGGCTGCCGGATCGGCGTGCCACGACGGCGCGGTCTCAGCGCGAGGGCCGTCCCCAGCGCTGCCGCGAGCGGCAGCCGGACGACGACCGCTTTGACCTCGGTCATCAACCCGTTCATGCCGCCTTCAGGAGAGGCAAACGGGTCGGCTGGAACCGGCTGATTGGTCGACGGCACAGGCGCCGTGCTTCGAGGATCCGGCGGCTGCGCCGCAGCACCGGGCGCGGCAGCCGTCAGCAACACCACGGCAATCGCGAACAGATGATGCAACCGCGGGCGGATGTTCGATTTCATCACGGATTAGGTGTGACCTTTCCGGTGGCAGTGTTGGCGCCCAGTTTCGTAACCATGCCGCCGTCTACTTGCTTGCCGGCGCGGTTGAGGGTTTGAAAGCTCATCACATCTCCTGCGATCTCGGCGAGCACATATGTCGTGTCGGTATCGTAGCCGAGCGCGGTGAGCGCCGTCCTCTTGATATCGCCGGTTCGCAGCTTGGCGGCGGCGCCAACGGTGAAGTACTGAATACCTTTCTGCGGGCGAATGCGTTCATAGAAGTGCTCGTGCCCCGAAAACGCGACGCTGACGCCGTACTTCAAGAACAGCGGCTCGACCTGTTGCCGCAGGTCGACCTCCGATCCGTGCGTCCCGCCCGACGAATAGAGCGGGTGGTGAAAGAACGCAATCTTCCAGTCAGAGCCGGACATCTCGAGCTCTTGCTCCAACCAGGCGAGCTGATCACGATCCATGTAGTTGCTGTCGAGCGCGAAGAAGCGCACGCTCTGCTTTTTGAACGTGTAGTAGCGCTCGCCGTTCATGTTGAACGGTTTGTAAAAGCGTTGGTTCGGATCGTCGTGATTGCCGAGCGCCGCATAAAACGGGATTTTCAGGTCGAGCAGCGCCTTGTAGGGCAGCTCGAACTTCCGCACAAAATCCTGGGGACGCTCGGATCCGTACATGTTGTCGCCGAGCATGATCACAAAATCGAACGGGAACACTGCATGCGAACGCGCGAGCATCGCGCCGGTTTCGTACTGCGCGCGCTCGCCCGTTCCGGTGTCGCCGATGATCGCGAAGCGCACCGAGTTCTGCGCGGTTGGAGCTTGTGTATCTCCCGTCGCTGCCGCGGCTGCGACCGCGGACCGCGGCGCTGCGCTTGGCGCCGGCGTCGTCCGCGACTGCGCAGGCAGCGCGCAGGCGAGTGCCAGAACCACACTGGAGAGATGCCAGATACGCCAACTTCTAACCATCATCCACTTCTCACGAACCGTTACATGGGAATCGGTAACACACCGGGCGCGATATCCACGACGTAATTGCCTTCATGGTCGCGGAGGATCAGATCGCGATACAGGATGCGGTACTCGAGCTCCGGTGGCAGCTCGGGCAGCGCTTTCAGCAGGTTCGGGGGAAACGTTGCCAGCGGAATGGTCGTGGGATAGAGGCTGTTGACGGTGACTTTGACGCCACCCTTTGGCAATTCCACGACGAGCGCCTTGCGTTCAGCGGCAGTGCGTTTAGCGAAATCCTTTTTTATGGTGTCGATCAGAACGGGCATGTATTCGGCGACAAAGTACTCACCCTGGCGTGCGTTCGGGCGCGCCTTGATCAAGGCTTCGCCGAGCGCGCGCTCGCGCGCGGATATTTTTGCGGGGTCGCTCGTCTCGGTGAGCTGCGGCACCGTAGCTTCGGCTTTGTTGCGGAAGGCGACATACGCTTTCAGGCGTTCCTGGAACGCGGCGAGTCCCGCGGCGGTCGCATTGACGCCGCCGTTGGAGACGCTGGGCTTAGCCGCTTGGGTCCCGGACGGCTTGGCCGCCTGTGCGCCGACGTCGCCGGCCGTACAGGCCAGCTGAACCGTGACGATCGTGACGTAGACGAATCTCATTGTGTCTTCTCAGGCATTCTTCTCGCTTCCATGTTTTGTGCCATCGCCTGGCTGAGGCCGATCCAAGGCTAACAAGGTGTAGTTCGTGCATCTGCAACCTCAGTGCGGACGCTTGTAGTTCTTCTTCTGCTCATGCTGGGCAGCGCGTGTGATCGCGACGCCCGGCCGGTGGACGCTCGCGGCGCGGACACCTCCGAACTGCGCGAGGTGCGGCCGCTCGACACGGCATCACTCGACGCTGGTGCGCTCGCCCTTCCCAATCACGTCGGCTCCGTCAAATTTGCCGTGATCGGCGACAGCGGCCGCGGCAACCGGCCGCAATACGACGTCGCCGCGCAGATGGCGGCGTTCCGGCAGAAGTTCCGCTACTCGTTCGTGCTGATGAATGGCGACAACATCTACGAAGGGCCCGCATCGCCGGAGGACTACCGCGAAAAGTTCGAGAAGCCGTATCAGCCACTGATTGACCAAGGGGTCAAGTTCTACGCCGTCCTTGGCAACCACGACGACCCGCGGGAAGTGCGCTACGAACCGTTCAACATGCAGGGAAATCGCTACTACACGTTCCGGCCGCCCGAGGATCCGGTGACGCGATTGCTGACGAGCGTGCGATTCTTTGCCATCGACACGGTCACGCTCGATGGGGAGCAGCGGCGCTGGATCGAGCGCGAGGTCTGCAAATCGGACTCACGATGGAAGATCTGCTTCTTCCATCATCCGATGTACACCTCGGGACGCTACCGTCAGGGCGCAGCAGCATTCCGCGCAACACTCGAAGCCGTGTTCCAGCGCTGCGGCGTCGATGTGGTGTTCTCAGGGCACGAGCACTTCTACATGCGCTCGCGGTTGCAAGGCGGCATTCAGTATTTCGTCTCGGGCGGGGCAGGCTCCCTGCGCTACGGCGACAGCTCATTGTCTCCGATGGTGGCGCGCGCATTCGACACGGATTACCACTTCCTGCTCGTTGAGATCGAACGCGATGTCATGTCGTTCCAAGCGATCTCACGCAAGGGCGAGACCGTGGATGCAGGCGCGCTTCACCGGCGCATCGATGACACCGATCGTTAGGTCGCTGCCGGACACGGCGGCCCTTCGGCGATCAAACGCACCCGAGCCTTGAACACGCTCACCCAATCCGCAATCGGCGAACTACGCCGCATCAACCCGACCTCGTCGTCAAAGCGCGACGTCGTGAAGAGTTCGACGAGTTGACGATCGCTCAACCTGGTGAGCATGTCCGCGAGAAATCTGCGCCCTGCCTCGGAGATACGGGCCTGCCCAAACGTGGCGCCGTTGAACGGAAGCTCGCGCATCGACGTCAGGCAGGTGCTGCGGTCCTCCCATATCGGCGCCTTCTTCCACGCGTCGAGATCGACCTTGGACGGGCCGAAGGTGGAGCCCACGTCCTGCACCAGCAGGAACGGCCGCTCACATCTCTCCGCGTGATCGGGATCGACTTCCGAGAGACAGACGAGGCGCTGGTTTTCCGCTTTGTTATCCCAATGCGCAAGGAAGACTGAAAGCAGCCGCAACGCGTCGATGTGTGTACGAGGCGCGCCGCCTTTCCGTGGATCGATCTTGTCCAGCTCGAACATCGCCCAGCCGGACATCTGCTCAGTCTCCACAGGAAGTCCTTCGAAGCGCTGTTCGATCGCAGGCCAGTCGAACTGCTCATAATCATCGTAACTCAGCATCAAACTCTCATAGAGCCGTTCGGCGCGCGTGATTTCGACGGCCTTCATGACCGAGAACGGTTCCTCAGGGCAGCCGTAGCACTTCAGCTGCTCCACGAACTGGACGTAGTCGGCGCCGAATCCGAGCGCGCGAAGGAGTCGCGTGGAAGCAACTTCGGCGGGCACCTCGCCGGTCTTGCCGTACTTCACGCGAATGAGCTCGCCACTCTCGAGGTTGCAATCGAACTTTGGCGCTGTGCCGCCGAGTTCGGTCACGCGGAACCGGCATGCCATCGCTTTGGCCTGGTGCGGGTCGGCGGCGAAGTTCACTTGTTCGATGGGCGTCCGCGGCTGACGCCACACGTGCCCACGACTGAGAAGTTCGTTTCGCTCCGCGTCGCTGACCTTTGCCGATTTGATCTTTGGCTTCTCGGGATGCCACTGCGGGGCACCGGCCGGTTGCGTCAGTGCTGGATCGCGCTTCCCCTCGCCACGCCCAAGCAACGCCCTAGATGTGTAGAGCAATCCCACTCCGAGGACGACCGCTGCGCACACCGTAAGGACAGCTCGTCGGTGGAGCCGCATGCCTGAGGTGCAATGCAATGCGCGCGCCGGGTCATCGAGTCTGGTAGGAGTCTTGCTCTGCCAGGCCTCATGGCTCGCCTTCTTCCTAGCGTTCTGGTCATCTTGAGTCTCGGGATTTACTCAGCTGCCGCTCAGACGCCGGCTCCTTCAGCTCAGGCACAAAAGACGGGAGCTGTCGAAGCCAACCAACCCGACAAGATGCTGGCGGCTCAGGTTGCACTTGACCGCCTGGGCTTTTCGCCTGGAGTAATCGATGGCAAAGCCGGCAAGAACACTGAAAACGCGCTCAAAGCGTTTCAGCAGGCGCAGGATCTGACGCCGACCGGCGAGATTGACAGCGACACCGCTTCCCGTCTCGGGCCGGCGTTCCAAAACCCGCTTTCGACGTACGCGATCAGCGCTGCCGACGTCGCGGGGCCCTTTGTAGAATCGATACCTGAGGACATGGTGCAGAAAGCCGATCTGCCGGGCTTGGGCTACACCTCGGTGAACGAAATGCTCGCCGAGCGGTTCCACACCAGTCCGGCAGCCCTTGCGCGCTGGAACCCTGGCGTTACTTACAAAGAAGGCGAAGTGATCAAGGTGCCGGATGTTGAGCCGTTTGTGCCACCGGCGCCGAACGCGACGGCCGGCCCCGAGGCAACCGACGCAACGAAAGCCGCCAATCGGACGGACCTCGTGATCACGGTAACGGACGCGACGAAGACGTTAGTGGTGCAGGACGCGAGCGGCAACGTCGTGTTTCACGCGCCGGTCACCGTCGGCAGTCAGAACGATCCGTTGCCGGTCGGTGAATGGAAGGTTACCGGTATCGATCGCAATCCGACATTCAACTACAACCCGGATCTGTTTTGGGACGCGAACCCCGCTCATCCGAAAGCGAAGCTCGCGCCCGGGCCAAACAATCCTGTCGGCTCGGTATGGATTGATTTGAGCAAAGAGCACTACGGCATTCATGGCACGCCGGAACCTTCGCGTATCGGATACACCGAATCGCACGGTTGTATTCGCTTGACCAACTGGGACGCTACGCGTCTCGCTGCGCTGGTGGGGCCAGGCACGAAAGTGGTGCTTCGCTGACGACCTATGCGACGTCGCCGCCGTTTCTTTCGTGACGATGTGCTCGCGCCCTGGCTCACCTTGATCGTGATTATGGGCCTGTGGTGGGCGGGCGCGAACTTCCTGGGATCATCGACATCCGCGGCCCCGGAACCGGACGTCCGGCATCCGGCCGCCGATCGCGTGAGTCCGGTCGTGTCACCTCGGAAGCCGCGCGAGACGGCGATCCCCGACGCTCCTGAAACGCATGCCGTGCTCGAAGCGCCCGGCGCGCCGGCGCCCGCGCTTGCCATCGCGGAAGAAGAACTCGGCGAGTTGAAGACGCGGCGATTGACGGTTCCTGTGCAAGGGATTTCGCGCGAGCAGATCGTGTCGAACTACGACGACGATCGCGGCACTGGGCGCAAGCACGAAGCGCTCGATATTCTGGCGCCGCGCGGAACCCCGGTGCTAGCGGTGGAGGACGGCCGCATCGTGAAACTGTTCACAAGTGGCCGCGGCGGTCTGACGATCTATCAGTTCGATCCGACCGAACGTTTTAACTACTACTACGCGCACCTCGATCGCTATGCCGCCGATCTCAAAGAAGGGCAAACCATCGCACGCGGGCAGGTCATCGGCTATGTCGGCACCAGCGGCAACGCACCGCCGGAGGCGCCCCACCTGCACTTTTCGATCTTGCGCCTCGGCGCGGAAAAAAAATGGTGGGAGGGAACGCCTCTTGATCCCGCACTTGTGCTCCGATAACTGACTCGGTGGTGCATTAAACGCCGTTGAGCTTGCGGACCTCCTACTCTTACGGGCATGATGCGATTATTAATGTCGGAAAGCGACAAATGACGTGCTGAGTTTTTCTGAATCAAAACAATCTTTTTTAGCGACACGGCCCGAGTGGACATGCAGGGGTGCGCTTCTCAAGACCAGTGACGGACTCGCCGCGCGAGTCGAACAAGCGCCGTTCGTGTGGGTTGATGGCGCCTGGGAAGCGGGCGTGACCATTCTGCCGGTGGAGGCTGCCCCCGGCATGCAGACGATTACGCTCAAGGCGCGCATAACGCCTGAAACGCTCCGCAGGTGGGCCGACATCGGCATCAATCCGTTCATCGAAGCCTGTGCACAGCTGCAGGATCACTGGCGCCGCGCAAAGTCCTATCGGCAGGACACCGTGACCTGGTTGTGACAGACGAGAACGTGCCTAAGGTGCCCGGCGTGCCTCAGGCGCCTCGGGTGCCTTCAGAACACCTCACCAAACATTCCCCAGAAAGTCTCGCGTGACCGGTCGAGTAGTCCGCGACGGCTCCATTCCTCGAGCGTGAACCGCTTCGAACGCTTCACATCCGCTTCAAAATCACGCGACAGCGCGCCCGCAAGTTGCCGGTCCCAGACCGCCACCGTCAACTCGTCGTTCAGCTCGAACGATCGGTTGTCGAAGTTCGCCGTGCCCGCGACCGTGAACACGCCGTCTATGACCATCGCCTTCACGTGCATCATGGTTGGCTGATATTCGTGAATTTCGACGCCTATTCTCAACAGGTCGTCGTACCCTTTGCGGCTCGCGTACTTCACCGCTTTGGAGTCGGTGATTTCGCCGTCGCTCAGGACACGCACACGTACGCCACGCCGCCGCGCCTCGTTGATCGACCATCGAGTCGATTCGTCGAGGATGAAATACGGAGATTCGATATCGACTTGCTGTCGCGCGCCCGCGATGGCAAGTAGATAGAGCAGCTTGACGTTGCTCGCACCACCTGTTGGATTGCTCCACACGACGATGGTTCGTGTTCCGGTATCGTGTGCGGGACGCTCGGGATCGAGCGCCGGAACCGTTTCGCCGCCCGACTCGAGCCAGTTCTCGTAAAACGACGCTTCGAGCGCACGCACCGCGGGGCCGACCACTTTGAGGTGGGTATCGCGCCAGTGGTCTTCGGCGTCGGCATTTCCGATCCAATGATCGGCAATGCCGACCCCTCCGGTGAAGCCGACCGACCCGTCGACCACCAGCACTTTACGATGGGTGCGGTAGTTCGTTTCTTCGAGCGTCCACGGCCGCACGGGGTTGAACATCACAAGCGCGGCGCCTGCACCAGTGAGCTTCTGTTGTGATTCGCTCGAGAGCTCGCCCCCGATCGCATCGAGCACGATGCGAACGGTGACGCCGCGGCGCGCCGCTTCAGCAAGCGCCTGCGTGAACTGATCGCCGACGATGCCGTCTTCGTAGATGAAGCTTTCGAGGCTGATGCGGGAGCGTGCCTGACGAATGGCATCGAGCATGGCGGGAAACACCTCGTCGCCGTTGCGAAGCACCGTCCACGCATCGCCATTGAGGACCTCCGCGCCCAGAAGCGAGGCGACGTAGGGTGGAAAGGCGGCGTCGCTCGCGGACAGCGGGCTTTTGACGCGGACTGTGTCCTGGTCCTGCGCAATCAGCAGCATGCCGCCGGTCACGAGTATTCCGATCAGCACCCAGAACGGCCATCGAGGTCGCCAGCTCTTCACGTCGGAGCCGATGTGCAACATGCCTGCCGGATGCGGCGCTTCTTGCACTTCCGCTTGGGGGAACGACATGGACGAGCTCGCGCAGTGGGTGATTGGCGTCGCGTTCGGCGTTGCGGTGGGATTCTTCGCCGTTAAAGTGTTCTGGCGAATCCGCTCGGCGATGCAGTTGCGGCGCAAAGTCGAACGGCCACTGCACTCGGCGCACGCCGCGATCTGGCGCGACCCTGGCGTGGTTGAACGTCTCGATCTGGCGGCCGGCCCAGGCGGGGCTGATGGAGCGCCGCAACTGCCCTTTACGTTTCTGGAAGAGCACTTCAGCGGATCGCGACCGTGCGTGTCGTTGCGCGACGCGCGCGGCCGGCGCTGGCGCGTCAAGTGGGGCGATGAGGTGCAGGTGGAGACGCTTGCCACGCGGCTCGCGTGGGCGGCGGGGTACTTCGTCGAAACTACCTATTACGTTCCGCAAGGGCGCGTCGAGGGCGTCACCGAGTTGCAGCGCGCGGGCACCTGCGTGGATACCGCGGGCAGGTTTGTAGCGGCGCGGTTCGAGCTCGAAGAAGAGGATGTGATCACGCATTTCGACGAGCACAGTTGGTCGTGGGCCGATAACCCGTTTGTCGGCTCCCGCGAGTTGAACGGCCTGAAGATCGTGATGATGTGGCTGTCGAACTGGGACGCGAAGGACGTCCGCGATGTCGCGCTTGGATCGAACACGGCGATCTTCGAGTATCGGCTGCCCGATGGCGGCCGCGAAGCACGCTACTTGATCATCGACTGGGGCGGCGCCCTGGGCCGTTGGGGAAACATCGTCAATCGCGGGCGCTGGGACTGCGCCGGATTCGCCGAACAGTCGGCGCACTTTGTGGTTGGCACCGACGGCGAGTTCGTCACGTTCGGGTATTCCGGGCAGCGTACACCTGACATCGCGCACGGGATCCGTGTCAGCGATGTGCAGTGGTTGATGCGATACCTCGGGCCGATCAGCGAATCGCAAATCGGCGACGCGGTGCGTGCGAGCGGCGGGACGGCTGAAGAAGCGGTGTTCTTTTCTCGCGCGCTCATCGATCGCCTTGATCAGCTGCGTGCGATCTCGACACTACGCCCGGCCGGCACGCCGGGTTGACGCCGGGCTATCAGTGATCGGCTATCAGCGATCAGCATTCCGGCCGAAAGCCGACCATCCCTCTCCGCTCGAACGGCGGCGAATACCCTGCTGGTGGAACCTCCGCAACCTTTTCACGTCGTCTCGCGTCAAATTGATGCTAGTGTGATGCCCCTGAAACCACTTGTATTCGAGACGCTGCTCGCGCTGAGCGAGGAGCCGCGCCACGGCTGGAGCCTCGTGCGCGTGGTGCAGGAACGGCTCGGCGGGGAGCGGATTCTGCCCGGCAACTTCTATCGCATGTTGCGGCGGCTGCTCGCCGACGGCTTCATCGAAATTGCCCCGTCCAGGCACCGATCCGATGACGAGCGGCGGCGATATTTCCGTCTCACTGTGCGCGGGCAGCGCGCGGCCCGTGAAGAGGCGCGGCGCCTGCAAGCGCTCGTGCTCGATGCGCGCACGCAGAAGCTGCTGCGCGCGCGGTAAGCGCCATGTACAGGTGGCTGCTCCTCCTCTTTCCTCGCGATATGCGCGAACAGTTTGGCCGCGACATGGAGGAGTTGTTTCGCGCGCATCGGCAGGCCGCCCGCGGCTTGGACGTCGTTCGCTTGTGGGCAGCCGTCGTGTTCGATGCGGTGCGGCACGGCGCCGGCGCACGACTCGAACGGCCGTGGCGTCAGCCAACGAAAACAAACGAGAGGTTGATGATGGATATCTTCACCCACGACGTTCGGTATGCGCTGCGCATGCTGTTCAAGCAGCCGGCTATCACCGCGACGATGCTGGCGACGCTTGCCCTCGGGATCGGCGCCAACACGGCGGTGTTTTCTGTCGTCCACGCGGTGCTGCTTCGGCCGCTGCCGTACTCACAACCGGACCAGCTCGTGATGGTGCATGAGAAGCGGCCCGCTGAAGGGGTGATGAACAACGTCGCATCGCCGGCCGACTTTCTCGACTGGGTACGCCTCAATACGTCGTTCTCGTCGATCGCGGCGTTTGCGGCAAGCCCGGCGGACCTCACTGGGGTTGGCGACCCAGTGCAACTTCCGGTGGGCGGCGTGACGGCTGGATTTTTCGACGTCTTTGGGATTCGCGCACTGCATGGACGGACTTTTACTCCCGACGAAGACAGCCTCGGGCGTCATCGCGTTGTCGTTCTCTCACATTCGCTCTGGCAGCAGCGCTTTGGCGGCGATCCCTCAGTGATCGGCCGATCGATTACGCTCAACGGAATTCCGCAACAGGTGATCGGTGTCCTGCCGTCTGGATTCGAAGTGCCTGGCGGCCCGGTGGAACTGTGGGCGCCGCTCGTGCTACGGGGAGGATCGGAACCACCGCCACGCGCCAGCCACTACTTGTTCGTGTACGCGCGCTTGAAGCCGGGCATCGCGCTCGAAGCGGCCCGCAGCGAGATGGATGCGATCGGGCGGCAACTCGAAGCGCAACACCCCACTGAAAGCCGCGGCCACGGCGCTCACGTCGCGGCGCTTCGCGACGAAGTGGTGAGCCCCGTGCGGCGCGGGCTGATCGTGCTGGCGATTGCCGTGGCGTTCGTCCTTCTGATCGCGTGCACCAACGTCGCTAATCTCCTGCTCGCGCGTGCGGCCGGACGACGACGCGAGCTCGCGGTGCGCGCCGCTATTGGCGCGGCGCGATCGCGCCTGATCCGGCAGGCGTTGACCGAGAGCACCGTGCTTGCGGTTCTCAGCGGCGCGTTTGGCCTTGGTGTCGCGTCTCTCATGCTCCAGGCGCTCGTCACGCAAACGCCGCCCGCGTTGCGTGGTGTCGCGCTCGAGAGGGCGACGCTCGACGGCACTGTGCTGGTCTTTACGTTCCTTCTCTGCGTCGCAACCGGTGTGATTGCGGGGCTCGTGCCGGCGTGGCTCGTGGCCAACGACGAACCCGCCGAGCCGTTGCGCGAAGCGGGACGCGCACCAAGCGGCTTGCGCAAAAGCGTGCGTTTCGCCCTCGTTGTCGCTGAAGTGTCGCTTACGTCGCTGTTGCTGGTCGGCGCTGGTCTTATGCTTCGCAGCTTCGAGCGGGTGCTTTCTGAACCTGCTGGGTTCGACACGGCGAATCGACTGGTCGCAACCGTCACGCTTCCGCGCAGCCGGTACAGCGATCGCGATGCCATCCGCCGCGCCCGACGCGGCATCGAAGAACGATTGCGCGCCATTCCGGGCGTGATCGCCGTCGGCGCCAACAACAACCTGCCGCTGACCGGATCCGATTCGCGACAGGGAATCACCGTTGAGGGGCTCGAGCGGCGAGAGGGCGATGCGCCCGTCCGCGCACACGTCCGCATTGTGACGCCGGACTATTTCCGTGCTATGGGAATTCGAGTCGCGGAGGGGAGATCGTTCACGGCAACAGACGATGCCACGGCGCCGTTGGTCGTCGTGGTCAACGAAACCATGTCACGCCGATACTGGCCGAGCGGGGCGCCAATCGGCAAACGAATGCGCTTCAACGGCCCCAACGAGCCGTGGCGCGAAGTAATCGGCGTCATCAAGGACGTCAAGCACTGGGGCCTCGATCGCGACGTGAACCCTGAAGTCTACATGGCACACGAGCAGCAGCCGTCCGCAGGTTTGGCCTTTGTGCTGCACGCCACAACGCCACCCGCGACGCTCGCGCCTGAAGTTGCGCGCCTTGTACTCGATTTCGATCCAAACCTGCCCTTGGGCATGACACGGACGATGGAGGAAGTTGCTGCACGCGCGGTCGCCGCGCGGCGATGGTCGGCGTTACTGCTGGGCATCTTCGCCGGGCTCGCGCTCGTGCTTGCGGCGGTGGGAATCTACGGTGTCATGGCCCAGCTCGTCTCGACACGAACAAGTGAAATTGGAATCCGGCTTACCTTGGGTGCCCGTCCAGTTGAAGTGATGCGTACCATTCTCGGTGAGGGATTGCTGTTCACATGCACAGGTCTGCTGCTGGGCTTGGCTGTTTCCTTTGCCGCCATGCAGGGTTTGCGCGTCATGCTCTTTGGCGTCGCGCCGACTGATCCGCTTACCTTGGCGCTGGTCGCCGCCACGTTGCTCCTTGTTTCCCTTACAGCGACCCTTGGTCCGGCGCGCCGGGCGATGCGAATTGACCCGGTCGAAGCTCTGCGCTCCGAATAGCTGGCAGTGGCCTTGCAGTTTTATCCGGCAGAGAGGCAGGAGCAATTCCTGGCCTCGACTGGAGGAACGACAATGCTGAGATGGGCACTGATCTTCTTCGTGATCGGCATCATCGCAGCGCTGTTCGGCTTCACGAGCGTGGCGGGCGCGACCTTCGCGATAGCGAAGTTCCTGGCTGGCCTGTTCCTCGTGCTCTTCGTGGTGTTCTTGATCCTCGGAGTGATGGCGGGCCGACGCGTGGTGTCGTAGACGGTGCGAGGCCGGGGTTTTCCCCGGCCTCGCTCTGATTCATCCATGGCCGCCGGGTCTTCCGGCCGTCCTTAGACCGTCCAGACCGGGTCCGGATACAATGGCTGTCGATGGCGATCCGGAACCCGATGGCGCGTGGTAAGCGTGAGCGCGAGCGCGCGCGCGCGGAGAAGCAAAAAGAGAAGGCCGCTCGTCGCGCCGAAGCGCGGGCGCGGCGTGGCACTGGCTCCGGCAGCGACGCCGGAGAGGATCCGGATATCGCCGGCATCGTGCCCGGCCCACAAGCCAACCCATGGGGTGACGAACCCGAGGGCGACACTGATACCAAACAAAAGCCAGAAGAAGACTGATGCGTGAATCTGGAGAGCTGGAGATTTGGTGATTTGGAGTCAATTTGGCGATCTCCAGATTTGCAAATCTCCAAATCTCCAAATCTCCAAATCTCTACATCTCGAAATCTCCAGATTTTCTCCAAATCTCCAGATCTCGAGATCTCCAGATTCTGCGCAGTAGATGCCTGTATTCCACGCCGAACCCTACGTCCACCTGGCCGGCGTCTCGTCGACATCCGTTCTCATCGCGTGGGGCGCGTTCTACTTTCGTGTGCGGCACAACGGCGAGTGGAAGCTGGTGGACGATCGCGATCTCGTGCGGGTCCACCCACCGCGCCGCGACAGCATCGGCGTCCGCTCCGCTCCCTATGGCAACGGCCGCGTCAACGTATACGACCTGCAAGGCAATCTCGTCGGCTCGGCCACGACAGAGACAACTAACTGGTGCCGCCTGACCGGTCTTTCGCCCGACAGCGAATACACCTACGAAGTGCTCGTCAACGACGAAGTGTGGGCCGAGGGCGAGCGCTACGACTGGCAGCCGGGGATCGAGCAGGGATTGGTCAAGGCGGGCGCGAGCTACAGCAACCGCTTTCGCACTCACCCGCCGCCGGACGCACCGCTCGCGCGCGCGCTCACGTTCGCCGTGATCGGCGATTTTGGCGTCGGGGTGCGCAAGAGCGGTCCGACGAGGCGCCAGCGCGAGATCGGCGAAGCACTGCAACGTGCCGTTGACACCTACGATGTGCGGTTCGTCCTGACGACAGGCGACAACATCTACGCTGGCAAGCGGCTCCTCGGTCTGCCGGTGAATCACGGCGACGAAGATGACGACTGGTTCTTCACCTTCTACCAGCCGTATCGCTACTTTCTCAACCGCGTGCCGTTTTATCCGTGTGTCGGCAACCACGACACGGCCGAGAGCGAGGATCACGACGATCGCGATCAGGTGCTCGACAACTTCTTTCTGCGCGAGCGCATGGCCACCGACGAAGCGACCGGCAAGGCTTCGCTCGACCCGGGCTTGTTTTACCGCGTGCGCTACAGCAACGATGTCGAGTTGATCTGCATCGACACGTCAAAGGAGACGTTCTTCACGCGCGGACGCTTGTTCAATCACCCCGAGCATCAGAGCTTTCTCGAAGAGACGTTCACGATTCTCGAACAGGATGCGGTGCGCTGGCGCATTCCGTTTTGCCACCACCCGCCGTATTCCGCCGGGCCACGCCACCACAACACGCGCGACATGCAACCGCTCGTGCAACGCTTCCGCGAGGCGCGCGTGCGTGTGATGTTCTGCGGCCACGAGCACAACTTCCAGCACTCGTCGGCGGACGGCATCGAGTACTTCGTAACCGGCGCCGCGGGAAAGCTGCGTCGCGGCCGGCCGAACGCGTTTGATGACGCGCGCACCGTATCCTGGAGTGACACGCCGCACTTTCTCCTTGTCACGATCGATGGTGATCGCATCACCGTGCGCCCGCTGGGCGAGTTGATCGACGGAACGCTATCGGACATCCCACGCCGATCGCCTTCGGACGATTTCCTCGCGGGGCCGATTGAGTTTTCACGCTAGGGATCAGGTGTCAGGTGTCGGGTTTCAGGTTTCAGGGCGTCAGGCCGTGCCGCTGAGTCACGACTGCTTCAGCAGCTTTGCGGCGAACTCCAGATCCTCGGCCAACTCGTTGAGCGCCGCCTGGCGTTCCTCTCGTTCTCTCATCCGCAGCACAGACGATGGGTGACGAGTGACGACGACGGGGCCGAAGGGCGATTCGAGAATCTGTCCTTTGGCCTTCGCAATGGTGATCTTCGGTCCCAGGAGGGACTGAACGGCCGTCGTGCCCATGCACACGATCACCGCGGGCTTGATGCGCGCCAGTTCAGCATCGAGCCACGGCTTGCACGCTTTGATCTCGCTCACGCGCGGCTTCATGTGAATGCGGCGCTTGCCGCGCGGCTCCCACTTGAAATGTTTGACGGCGTTGGTCACGTAGACCAGTGTGCGATCGACACCCGCCTGCTCGAGCGCTTTATCCAGAACGCCGCCGGCCGGTCCGACAAACGGATGGCCAGCGAGGTCTTCGGCGTCACCCGGCTGTTCGCCGATGAGCACCATCTGTGCACCACTGGGTCCTTCGCCAAACACCGCCTGCGTCGCGTTCTTATAAAGCGGACACGCTTGGCAATCCTGCGCCGCGTCGGCGAGGCCGTTGATCGAGCGAATCGGCGGTGCCGGATCAGTTGGCTTGCTGCGCGACGCCATAACGAAACCCTCAATTCACGTGCGTTGAAACCGCGGGACTGCGGACAATCCTACGATTCGCGCTCGAACAGGCATTGTTCGAGCGTTTCTGCGCCGTTGGCGCATCGACTCCAATGAGCGCTGGGAATACGTTACAACGCTCACGCCTCGCTGTCCGTCTAACCCCTGCCATGTGGTACTCCGACATCCGCTACGCTCTGCGTCTCCTCGCCGCCCGACCGGCGTTTTCCGCGGCCGCGATTCTCACGCTGGCGCTCGGCCTGGGCGCGAACACAGCCATGTTCAGTGTGATTCGCGCCGCGCTGCTGCGCCCGCTGCCCTACGAGCAGCCGGATCGGCTGGTGCGCATCGTCGGGTTCGATCGGGCGGAAGGGCAGCGGGGCAATCTGTC
>JBKPAJ010000045.1:0-64097 GCA_046726375.1 Acidobacteriota bacterium | reverse complement strand
GGGGTGTGGGTGCAGAGGGGATCTTCGGCCATCAGATCGCCAGTCATCCCGTAGGCCCGGGCGCGGCAGCCCCCGCAATGGGCGTTCATCTCGCACGCTCCGCACCGGCCCCCGAGTGAGGAGCGACGGCGAATGTCGGCGAACAGCCCCGAAGACGTCCAGAGGTCTGCGAGAGTCGAGCTGCGAAGATTCCCCGCGAAGACCGGGAGGTAGGGGCAAGGGGTGACATCGCCGTTTGGCCGTATCCCCATGTAGTGCGTCCCCGCCGGACAGCCGCCGGCCCCTCCGGAGTAGGTCCTGATCTGGGACAGACCGCGCCACGAGGGCGCCCTCGCCGATTCGCCATCTGTCGGGATCGGATCGGTCTCGGCGCCGGCATTCTCCAGAACGGTCTTGATGTAATGCGGAGCGCACTTCGCGTTCACGAGCATCCGGCGGTCGTACTGCCGCTGGATCCGGTAGAGAGAGGCGAGCACGTCGTCGTACTGCTCGGGGGTCATGTCCGACACGAACTGCCCGCGCCCCGTCGGCACCAGGAAGTAGAGGTTCCAGACCTTGGCGGCGAGGCGATCGTGCGCGAAGTCGGCGATCGCTTCGAGCTCGTCGAGATTGTGCGAGCCCGCGGTTGTCTGCACGATGAAGGGAAGCCCGGCCCTGTTGAGGATCTCCGCTCCCTCCACTGTGTTTCGCCAGGCGCCACGTACTCTTCTGAAGCGGTCGTGACGATCGGGATCGAGAGCATCGAGGGAAAGAGAGAGTCCCCGTCCTCCGGCCTCCGCCAGGCGCCGCGCCACGTTCTCGGTGATGCGCACGCCGTTGGTGCCGACGACGACCCAAAGTCCACGCTCCGCTGCGCGCTGGACGATCTCGAGGATGTCGCGCCGCAAGAGCGGCTCGCCCCCCGTCAGGATCGTAAGGCATTCAGGCGCGAAAGCGGCGATTTCATCGATGACCTTGAAGCACTCCTCGGTGCCGAGCTCGCTCCGATCGGCGAAGTTCTCGGTCGTGACCAGAGGCGTGCCGCCGGCGTCGAGATAGCAGTGCTCGCAGGCGAGGTTGCAGCGGTAGGTAAGGTTCCAAGAGACGACGTAGGGACGGGCGAAATCGCTCATTACATACCAAAGAACTCACGGGCAGCGTCCAGGACGTTCTCGTCAACCTCCAGTGCTCCCCGCTCTCGGGCGAATCTCTCGATGCCGCTCTTCGCCATTGGGCGGACGAACTCGGGAACCTTTGCGAGACGGGCTTCCGCGGCGGCAGTCCACCGAACGGTAATCGGCTCGTCGGCCTGATCGGGCCTGCCCTGAGCAGCGTCGAAGGGTCGCGCATCATCCATCGCCGGAATCATCGCGTTGAACGGGCAGCGGCTGTCGGACGTGCCTTCCTCCGCTGTGCCGCCCTCGGGGCCGACCCGCACGCCGAGTGACTGGACGATCTGCGTTTCGTACGCATTGGTGAGCATCGCGATTTCGTATCCGCACTCAGGACACGAGTAGACGACCGACAGCGAGCCGCGCTCGGGCGGACCGATGGTTTGGAGCTTCATCGGGCTGTCGCAGGGGATGCAGAGGAACTTCATCGGGAAGGCTCCGTTGTGGATCCGAGGCTGCCCAGAAGTTGCTGCGCAACATGCTCCAGGGCGCGGCCAACGGGTGTGTTGGGCAGTTCCGCGAGGGAGGTCCCCCGATCGCAGTGCCGTGCAAGCTCGGGATCGAATGGGACGGTCCCGAGGCAGGGGATCCCCAAGCCCGATCGCCTGTCCTGAGCGTCGTCGAAGGGTTCGGGTGACACGAACAGCGGCTTGATGGCGTCGCAGTCGCGGCAGTAGTAGCCGCTCATATTCTCGACGTAACCGAGGAGGCGATTAGGTCCCTTCGACAGAGCTGCCACCGAGCGCGCGACCACGCCGCGTGCCACCTCGGAAGGGATGGTCACGAGCAGGAACGAGGTCCGCGGCCCAAGAAAATCGGCGTACTGTACGGTCCGCTCGGCTCCCGGCGGCAGATCGAACATCAGCAGATCGAGCGTTCCCCACTCGAAGGACCCGAGGATCTCGCCCAGGAGAGCAAACTCCCTCGTGGCGCGCCACGTGTGGGACTCTCCGTGCGCCGCACTCTCGAACTCGAGCGCCTCCGATTCGGGGATCACCGAGCCCATCGAGAAGACGCCAATTCCGGTCCCGGTGCGCGGGAGCGCGACCTTGTTGCTGCCGGGGACGAACAGCGCACGTTGGACACCCGCCATGCGCGCCAGTGAAGGGCCGTTGAGGTCCGCGTCCAGGATCGCAATCCGAAGCCCCCGGGCGCGCAGAGCGCTCGCGAGATGTAGCGTCAAAGTGCTCTTGCCGACTCCGCCTTTGCCGGAGCCCACGGCCACGAGATGACGCACGGCGGCGAGCCCATCGGTGATGCGGGTGCGTTGCTCGGCAACCTGCTCGAGAATTCTGGACCCTCCGTCGCCGACGATCTCGTGGTAGCGCTTCATCTTTGCCGATGTTCCGGACCTTCGACCTTGTTCAGCCTCGGCCTGAGTTTGTGAAGGGCGAGGGTTGATAGCTTACACCGTCGCAGCCGCGCAAGACGAGCTCGCCGCCAGGATCGCCGCTTGCATCAGAGATCTTTGCACGGGAGGAGCTGAGCAATGGACATCTCGATTGGCCTCACAATCGCGCTCGTGCTCTTAATCGGGCTGTGGGTGCCGTACTACATCTGGTACATCCGTCGCGGGAGAGCGCACGGACACACTTGGTTTACATGGTGGAAGCCGCGTGGCCACCCCGACATTGGCCCTGACGTTGGTGGGGCCCGACAAACTCGACCGGGTGCAGACGAAGCGCGAGGAGCTCGTTACTGAATCAAGCGGACCGCGCTCTCGTTGCGTAGAGTAAGTGCCCACCGTCAGGGCTGAAACCGAGCTTCTCCAGCCACTCCTTCGAGACCTCGGCCGGGTGGACCTTTGGGAACCGGAAGGTCTCCGTGTGTCGCGCGCGGAGTCGCGACAGCAGTTGCTTCAAACGCGCTCCACCATCATCGATGAAACAGCGGAGCGATAGAATCTCCGTCTCCTCCATTCCGCGCTTTACGTACAGGAGGTAGGCTTCGATTCGCTCGTCGGCGACGACGGCGAGTCCCGCGATGTCGTCCTTCGTTGCAGTGAGAGTCTCCACGGAGCGCTTCCAGCAAACCTGAGCCTCTCCAAGAAGATCATTGGCGGCGAGATCGTCGATCGTGACAGGGATCACGAATCCGCTTTGTTCGCCGCCTTTCTCTTCACACTGTAAGACGTAGTCAGTCAGGAGCGCTTCCTGGACATATCCGCTTGCGCTGAACAGCGCGTGAGCAGGCGCGAGAGTCTCGGGGACCTCGGCAACAATTCTCGGCGGGCCGAGAATCGCGAGTTTCGAGCCCAGCGAGGCGAGCAGGTGACGCCCATGACCCTGTCGACGATGATCGGGATGGACGGCAATCTTGTAGACGAGGGTGCCGGAAGGCCGCTTGGCGCCGATGAGCACGCCGATCGGGTCGGAACCGGAGAAGGCGACCATGCAGCTGCTGCACCAGACCTGAAGGTCGCGGATCGACCGCTTGAACGCGGCTGGCGTCATGGGCGGCTCGTCGGGAAAGTACGGAGCCCAGCAGCGATTCAGCGCGTCAACGAGAAGCGCGATGTCATCCGTGCGGCAGAAGCGGTAGGCGCTCACGTCTCCCGATGGTCGCGGGACGCAGGTCGCTCGGTCGTCACAGGCGGCCGCGCACTTACCTCATTGAGGTAGCCGTTGCCATTGGATGTCGCGGAGTTGGCTGCCGAATCCGGCGCCGCCGTCGCGACTCCAGGGCTCTTGCCCTGTGACGGGTAGTTCGCGATCATCTCGGCCATCATCCGCTTGCCGATCTCGATTCCCTCTTCGACGAGCCCAAGATCGATCGTCGTCGCGGCGCGCTCCCGCGCAAGCTCCTCGATCCTCTCCTGCGTTTTGTTGCGCATGAAACCGGCCGGAACCCGAAGGATCCTCTGCGCGGCCTCGTCTGTCCACGCGAACGTGGAGATCAGCGGATTCTTCTTGTCGTCGCGCGCCACGAGCCGGGCCTCGCCCGCTGCAGCGGCAGCGCTCTCAGGGATTTGCGCGCCACGACCCTGGACCTCGAGCGGCGCTCCGGTCTCCTCCTCGATTACCTGTCGTGCGAAATCGAGCGTGATCGCGTCGAGCTTCATCATGCGCGCGCGCTTTTCGACACGCGCCTTGACGCGGCGGCGCTGATACGCGTTCTTCATGGTCCAGAGGCCTTTCCGTGCGTCCTCAGACCAGCGCAGCTTGCGTCCGTCATAGGTCGTCTCTTCCTCGAGCCCGCCCTCCACCGCGGCGATCTTCTCGATCATCTCCTGCGAGATCACCTCGAAATCCGTGGCGCCGCAGACGGTGCACTTGACCGCGCCGCTTTGCGTGGCGGCGACGCCGCACGACCGGCAGAGCGAGACGGGGCCGGACTTCGCCCGCTCGAGCGCCACTGCCTCGGCCAGCGCCTTCGTCGCAGCCGAAGCGCTCTTCGGCATGAACCGATCCATTGCTTCATCGATCACGGCGCTCGTGATCACCGAATGCCCCTTCTCGAGCGCCAGACGAAGAACGCCGGTACGGGCGATCCCCTTGACCTGCTCGGGCACATTCTGCATGCGCGCCTCGGCTTCGGGCGTCCATCGGACGGTCTCCTCGGCGCGCACGTCGAGCCGGGGCACTTCCAGTCGCGTCGAGAGGAGGACATCACAGTGTGCGGCGCGGAGAATGTTCTCCGCGTTGCTCCCGAGCCCCGTCTCGTCCTTCGGGCTGTGGACTCCGATGCGCCCTACCACGATCAGCCACGGATTCGTTTTGCGCGCGTGGTCGAGGATCTTTTGGAAAGGTTTGCCGTCGAGGAGCGTCTTCTTGATCGTGACGCCGTCCTCGCTCGCCATCCGCTCGCCCACCTCGAGATGCGACTGATAGATCTGCGCGAGTCCGGTGTCGATGATCTCCTCGTGAAGCTGATTCTGCTCCTCGAAGCGAAAGACCTTGGCCGCCTGCTCGGTGAGGACGTTGACGATGCCGTTGAAGACGGAGTAGTGCAGATAGGGGTCGTACACGGCGATCGCTTCGATCTGCTTGCCGAACGTGCGTGCCAGTTCGATGGCGGTCATCAGCGCGCCGAATGACTGTGGGCTGCCGTCGATGCCGACCAGAATCGTGTCGCGCTCCGGCTCGCCTGGCTCGGGTACGTGCTTGACTACCCAGACGTCGCGGTCGGACTGGCGCGCGACACGTTCGCAGACCGAGCCGATCACGCTGTCGCGTGCGCGACCGACTCCCAGGGCGCCGATCACGACCAAGTCGTGCTGTGAGCCGGCGAGGTCCTTGAGGATCTCGATGTGATGCTTCCCGTCCATCATCCGCGGCTCGAACCTGAGGCCCGACTCGCCGCAGAGACGCGACATGCCATCGAGATAGCTGTCGGAGATGAGCTTAAGACCCATCGTGATGAGGCTGTCGTGGATCTTCCGCTGGCGCTCCAGTTCAACCTCGTCGATGTACTCCTCCGGCAGGGTGTACTCCATCTGCCTGAAGCGATAGTCGTGCAGTTTTGCCGCGTAGACATGGCAGCCGACCAGCTTTGCGGAGAACGCCTTGCCCAACGCCACGCTGCAAGCGACCGCGCGGTTGGAGTGGTCTGAGTTATCGACGGGAACGTAAATGCTCTTGTACATCGGATCCTCCGGATGGCCCAATCAGCTCAAACGCTCGTGGCCGGGTGCTGTCTCCCCTCACCGCCAATCTCGTCGCGGGTCCGAGAACCGTAACGCGATCGCCCCCAGCCGATGACTGCCAACTCGATGACGAGGATCAAGAGCGCAGTCCTAACCATCGGGCCGATGGCCGAGGGGACGTTTTCGGGCTCGACGTAGAGGGAGTACCACAACGAGAGACCTCGCCGATTGCCACGCTCACGCGAGAACCCGTCCCAGACTGAGAAGGCGATGGGCATGAATTCTCCGGGGGTAAACGCGGCGCCCGCGGATGCGCGAAGGGGCCGCTTGAAGACGACTGACCATTCTCCCTGGTCGTAGCTCGCGACGCCGGTGACATCCCCCGTGTCGTTGGGCGCGACGTTCGCGCTTCCCCGGCCCGTGAACTGAAGCGGATCGGGGCGCGCCAAATCGAAGAACCAGAGATCCACTGAGTTCTGGCCGTCACCGAAGATGAAGTAGGGCTTGCGGGCGCCGGTTGGCACCTGCGAAGGGATCTGGATGGCGACGGCGTCGGAGAACTCCGATGGCGCGGCGGTCGCCGCGGCGGCGGGTTCCGCAAAGGGGTCCTGGGCCGGAGGCTGGGCGACTTCCTCCTCGCCAAAGATGCCCCCCTTCGGAGCGACGGTTTCCTCCTCCTCCTCCTCCTCCGGCGGCACGGGAAGCGACGGCTCGTTCTTTCCGGTCCTCTGCGCGCTCATGTCGTGCCATCGAACGAGGAGGGCGATCGACTCCGCGTCGTAGATTGCCTGAACGGTCACGGAGGTGGCGGGAGGATGGAACGCGCGTCCGGGCTCCATGATCTGTCCGATGATCGGAAAGCGTGCGACAGCCGCGGATTCGAAGTTCGCGGCGCCCTTCGTCAGATCGATCGGATCCTGAACGTGTTTGGCGACGACGAGGTTGGTATAGCCAGGCCCGTCGCTCGCCGAGAGAGAGACGATGAAGTCTGTGATCGCCCATCGTTGCTCGGGCGTAAGGGCGTCGGAAAAGGACGCCATCGGCGTGCCGTTGAGTCCTGTGGTCATCGTCCGGAAGATATCCTCGCGAGTCGAACCTCCCCGGAAGGTCCACCTTTGCGAGAGGTCCGCCGCGCGTATCAAATGGTTCCACTCGTCCACCAGCGTTGAAGCCGAAGGTCCGTCGCCTCGACCGAGCGTGCCGTGGCACTTTACGCAACCGGTCTCCTCGTACAATTTCTTCCCGAGCTCGATTGACTCTTTCGTGGTGCTCGGCGCGCTCGGCAACGAAACCGGTTGGGGGGCAAGCTCGGGGTTGGAGAAGTCGGCGGAGAAAGTCTTTATGAAGTAGGCAAGATCCGATACTTCCTGGTCGGAGAAGTTGGGCCAGGCGGGCATCGAAGTGTAGGGCATGCCGCGCCTGATGATGTTGACGAGGTCCTGGTGCGTAGGAAGCGCTCCGTTGGGCGTCGTGCGAACCTTGAACTTGCCCGTTGTGAAGTTGCGCGGCTTGGGGAGGAGATGCGGCGTGGCGTAGCCTTCGCCGTCCCCTTTTTCGCCGTGACACTGCGAGCAGTTTTTGAGATAGGTGTTCTTGCCCGACTCCCGCTGCGCCTCGGTGCCAAGGTCGGGGCCCTGCGCGCGCACCAATCCCGCCGGCGCGACACCCGACAAAGCGAGCACCACGACGACGCACCCGTGGGCTACCAGGCGAGAGATCATTGCTGCGCGACCTCCTCTCTGGCGCGCGGCCTCTCGCCCGTGAAATCGTAGATAAAGAGGATCACATCCCAGATCTCGTCTTCCTTCAGGAAGTTCTCCCAGGCGGGCATGGCCGTGTCCCAAGGCCCGCCTTCGTCGGGCAGCCCGGGGCCTCCCTTAGCGGCTCGCCAGAACAGAAATGTCTCTCGAAGGTTCGCGATCGTGTCCCCATCGGCGAAGTTGGTCGGGATCGGGTTCAGCCCGTGCACGAACATGCCGTTGCCGGCCATGTTGTCGCCGTGGCAGAAGACGCAGTTCCGGTAATAGACCCGGCGGCCGTTCTCGAGATGTTTGCGGAACTCTTCCGGACTCGACGTTTCGAGATGTCGGAAGGGGCTATCTCCGGTGTCGATCGCGATCTTCTTGTCGTGAACCGTGATTTCGGAAGGCGATGCAGGATGAATCGTGCGCGGGAAGAAGGGAGGCTCGAGGGGCGCGTTCATGGTGACGTAAACGTTCGCGGCCGCGAGCGCCGGAAGGGCGACGACCATTGCGAAGAGCAGCACTGTGTACCGCCTGTCGGTCATGAGCCGGATCAGCGGGCGGGAGACTTCCTGGCGACGCTCCTGGCTGGAGGACATGTACGCCAGGATCGCAATCGAGCTGATTCCCATGTAGATCTTGACAACAGAGGAGGGAATCGGGGCAGTGAATCCAAATCGAAGGAGGACATAGATCCCCACCCACCAGGCGCAGGCCCATATCAGCAGATTGGCCCGACGGAAGCGAAGGAGCACGAACGCGGCGGCCACGGCGAGGACGACGAGGAGGTTCATTGTTTCACTGCCTTCCCGGGGGCTGCGGGTACCGTCGCCGCGCCCGGCGCGGCATTCTCGGCCGGAGGAGCGACGAGGGGCAACTTCTCGCCCGGCGCGGTCGGAGGCGCACCTGGCGCCGCGCCGGCTGTGGCCGGGGCAGTGTAGAAGCGGTGACTCGTCTGGAGCGTGACCGTCGGCGTGCCGCCAAGACTCTGGAGGTACGCGATCACGCAGAGGATCTCCTGATCGGTGAGGCCGATCGGCGGCTTGTTGATGACGGGCATGCCCGGATTGAATCCCGGCACGATGAAGGCGTCAGGTGTGTAGATCGATTGAGCGAAGTACTCGACATCGCTCAGGCCGGGGACGCGGCTCTGCGCACGGGCATCGACTCCCTCGAGGTCGGGGAACCGGAGCGCCCCCGTCTTGCCGATCGTATGGCAGGTAAAGCAGAGTCCTTTGCCGTCCATGATCTCGCGGCCTACCTTGACCATGTCGGCTGTGGTCAGGTCGGATCTGATCACAGTCTCCTGCGGAGGCAGAACTTCCTTCTGCGGTACCAGCTGGCCGACGTATGTATAGAACGAAGTCGCTGCGATAACGAGAGCGCCGACCCTGACAGTGTGCGGGATCATCATGACGTCTGCCTATGTTCGGCTGCCGTTTCCATGGCGAACTCCGGCTCCATCTCGTCAGAGTGTGGGCGGAGGCGGGCCTTGGCCGCCTTGAAATCGGGCCGGTCATGCAGGCTCGTGATCCAGAACACGAACCCGATCAAGAGGAAGAACGCGAGAACGGTCACCGAGATAACCCGCGTCGCGAACCCAAGGGTGGGCGTGAACGCGTCGGCCGAGTTGTCACGAATGACGCCGTACACGTGCCAATGCTGACGGAGCCCGGAGCGAACGTAGCCCATGAGCCCCATGAGCCAGGTGAAGGTGACCGCGATGAAGATCAGCACGTACTGGGAGACCGCGGGCATCCTTCCCCACCGTACCTCGCCCGTCTTCCTCGCCCCGCGGAAGAGGAAGAGGTCGATGGCCGTGATCGACACCATGGCGACGAGAACCGAGCTGACTTGCGGCACGGACAGACCGATCCGGACCGTTGCCTCGACGAAGTACCCATAGATGCCGAGGAAGATGACGAAGATCGCGGCACCCGCGAAGATGGTGAGCTGCGCCGCATGCCCCATCTTTGCCCACGCGACCGTGGCGACCTTTCCCGTCCGGCGATATAGAAGGAAGCTCATGAACGTCGTGAGGATCAGGATGTTCACGGCGGTGTTCTTGGCCGACATGACACCGAGGTAACCGAGAATCGGGTGTGTCGACCCTCCCATTGCCCGGAGTTCGGAAACGGTTGCGATGATCGACCGCGGCGTCGCCCAGACCGCGAAGCAGAGCGCAATCCCGATGAGAAGGTACTTAATGACCTTCTGAAGCGGCTGCACCCCCTCGACCCGCCCCATCCCGAGCCAGAGATAGTAATTGGCGGCGAGGAAAAGGTTCCCAATCAATACGGCCTGGATGATGAAGAGCCACGAGAAAGCCCCGCCCATCATCGTAAGCCCGAGCGTCTGCGAGAACGCGTAGATCTCCTTCGCGAGCCAGTAGCCGGCGAAGGGAAGCGGGAGGAAGGCGCTGATCGCGACGAAGTTACCGATGTAACCCATCCAGTCGTAGTGCGCCCGGTCCTCGTCGGTTTCCGCCTGCAGGAACTTGAAGGCGGCGTAGGCGGCCGCGACCGATCCGCCGAACGCGATGTTCGCGATGACGCGATGGACGTTGATCGGCATCCACGTGTGGTTGTAGACCGCGTCCCAGACGGAGAGAACCGCCCCTTGGTCCGAAACCCCCCGCGGCGACATCATGAACGTGAGCCAGGCGTTGGCAATGAGCATGATCCCCGTGCCCACGAGGTTGAGGCCGAGCCCCAGGCCAAGATGAACCAAGGGATGGAACTTCCCCCAGCCGTAGTAATAGGTGTAGAGGAAGAAGGCCTCGGCGAAGAAGAGCAGCACGTACGGCAGAAAGGTGGGGGAGAACACGCTCATCAGGTAGTTCGTGAACTTCGGATACAGAATGATGAGCATGAACGTCAGGAACGCTCCGAAGGTTGCGGTGAGTGAGAAGGAGGTGGAGAGCAGCTTTGTGAACTCGTACGCGAGCCGGTCGTATCGCAGATCTCCGGTCTTGTAGCCAATCACCTCGATGATGAACGCGAAGATTGGGACGGCAAGGACGAACGCCGCAAATAGCAGGTGGAGTTGCGCGACCGCCCAGATGGCCACGCGGCTTCCGACAACCGGAACAGTCCGGTATTCGACCTCTTCGTATGGCTTCGCCCGCGCCTTCGCCTCCGCATCGGCCCTTTCGGCGACCAGTCCTTCCGTGCGTGGCGTCGGGTCCGCGGTCGCGGCAGGGGCTCGGTAAGGCTCCCTGTACTCGCGGCTCACCAGTTGCGAAGCCATCCACACTACCGCGGCGAACATCACCAGGACGGTGACGGGACCGAGAAGGAACAACACCTTCCGGTTCATCGCGCCGTTCATCACGCCATTGGACATGGTGCCTCCCTCACTCACTTGATACCCGCGGGCGCGACAGTGGCGCTCGCCTGGCGCTTGCGCTGGAGCTCTCGCACGTGGGCGATGATCGCCCACCTGTCCGCAGGAGGGATCGGCCAGCGGTACGCCGGCATCAGCCCTACCCCGTTCGTGATGACGTCGAAGATCTGCCCGTCCGTGTAGTTCAGGATCTTGTCCTGGTGGAATGTAGCGGTGGGGACGTTGCCTCGCTGGAACAGGATCCCCTTGCCGTCCCCTCGAGCGTCGTGGCAAGGCTGGCAGTAGATCGCGTAGCGCTGGCGGCCGCGCTCGAGAAGCGCTTCGTCCACGGGATGGGGGATCGCCGCGACGAACTGTCCGTCCGCCCCCTTTCCGGTGAAGAAGGCCGTGTCTTCCTTCAGCCCGCCGATCGGGACCGTTCCCGGAACGGGCTCGCGCATGGACGCACCGTTGAAGAAGAAATCGCTGGCCGTCTGCGAGAGGACCTTCGGCTGGTCGTCCATGCTCGGGTTGAGATGGATGGGAGGACGGCTCGACGTGCAGCCGCGCGCGCAGCCGGGGAGGGCGAAAAGAGAGGTCAACGCGAGCGCGCCCAGCACGCGACGTGTGCGGACGTTCATGAAACGGGCCTTTCTTCCTTCTCTGCGGGCCAGGCTCCCGCGTCGGTCCGCGCGCCCTCGAGGTCCGGATTCGGGTTGCGCACCTTGGCCAGATAGGTCGTCCTTGGCCTGGTATTCAGCTCGTCGAGGAGCGCGTAGTTGCGCGGGTCGGCCTTCGCCTTCACGACCCGGCTCGACGCGTCCCGAAGATCTCCGAACTCGATGGCCGAGGCCGGGCAGGCCTGCTGGCAGGCCGTCTTGACGTCGCCGTCACGGAGCGCGCGCCCCGCGAGCTTCGCATCGATCTTCGCCCGACTGATCCTCTGCGTGCAGTAGGTGCACTTCTCCATGACGCCCCTCGCGCGGACCGTGACGTCCGGGTTCATCGCGAGTTTGAGGATGTCGGGCGTGTCCTTGGTGAAGTTGAAAAAATTGAAGCGGCGAACCTTGTAGGGACAGTTGTTCGAGCAGTATCGGGTCCCGATGCACCGGTTGTAGACCATCACATTGAGGCCCTCCCTGTCGTGGACGGTCGCGGCCACGGGGCAGACCTGCTCGCAAGGGGCATCCTCGCACTGCATGCAGGGAACTGGCTGGAAAACGACCTCCGGGCTGCCGGAGGGCTCGCCGGAGAAGTACCGGTCGACCCGCAGCCAGTGCATCTCGCGCTGTTTCGCAACCTGGATCTTGCCGACAACCGGCACGTTATTCTCGCTCTGGCACGCCGTCATGCACGCGTTGCAGCCGATGCAGGCGTTCAAGTCGATGGTCATCCCCCACTGGTGGCCCTGATCGTAGGTATGCTCCTTCCAGAGTGAGAAGTGATGCGGTTCCTCCTCGAAGACGCCAAGTGTGCCGGGGACTCCTCCTCCTTTGGGGGCCTGTGGCGAACTCCCCTCATGCGCGCTCTCGGCTCGTGCTGACTGCGAGGCCGGGTCCGATCGAAGCTCGGCCAGCGTCGACTCGCGGACGAGGGGACGGCCCTCCATGCTGCCGTGGTCCTGCGTCGGTGAAAGCGGGTACTTGCGTCCGAGCCTGGTAAGTTTGACGCCGTTGTCGAAGCCAGTTGCGCGGGACGATCGGACCATGAACGTGTCGAACCCGACCCCGGACCCAATCCGCCCTGCGCGCTGACGACCGTAGCCGAGGGTGAGGGCCACCACGCCGTCGGCCATGCCGGGGAGGATCCAGATGGGGAGCTCGAGCGAGCGGCCCGCATAATCGAGACGGACTACTTCCTCATTCGCAAGACCGAGTGACTGGGCGGTCTTGGGGCTCACGAGCGCGGGGTTGTCCCACGTGATTTTGGTGAGGGGATCGGGAAGCTCCTGCAGCCACCCGTTATTGGCGAATCGGCCGTCGTGAAGACACGGGGATGGGAGAAACACGATCTCCAGGCCACCCGGAGATCCCGCATCGGCCCGGGATCCGGCTCCGCTCGCGCCTCCGATCAGGCGCGCGAGATCGGCAAAGGGCTCCTTGGTGAGATCCGGAAGGACTTCGGGAAGCTCGCTGCCGGCAAGGAATCCATCGTGCAGGACGCGGTTCCACTTCTTGTCGAACTCGCCCTCGCCGAGGATCGGTTTCCAGGTCTCGCGCACGATGTCGTAGCCGGGACTATCCTTGCCCCCGACCATCAGCCCCAGCACTTCAACGGGACTTCGTCCGCCAAACAGGGGGAGGATCAGCGGCTGCACGACGCTGAGCGCGCCTCCTATCGCGCGCGCGTCTCCCCACGATTCGAGGTAGTGAGCACGAGGGATATGCCACTCCGCGTTGGAGGATGTTTCGTCGACCGTGTGCCCGAGCGCGATCGAGTGAGGGACCTTCGCCATGGCCGACGCGAAGTCGAGATCGGCGGGGGCATCGAACACAGGATTGCCGCCGAGGACGACCAGCGTCTGGACCGATCCCGCTTTCATCGCGGAGGCGAGCGAGGCCAGCGAGCTCACGCTCGGAAGCGCCGCGTCCTTCGTCTCGAAGTAGGTGACCGTCCTGCCGGTATTGCCGAGATACGTGTTCAGGGCGCAGACGGCGGCATGGACGGCGGCGGGCTGGCGTTCCCCAGCCACGATCAACCCCTTGCCGCGGTTCGCCAGAAGGTCCTTGGCAAGCGCGTCGATCCAGCGCGGGTCGACACCCGGGACGCTCGCTGCCGCTTGGATCGCGGCTCCAGCCGCGGGCGGAGCAAGGCGTACAGCGAGGGCGGCGAGGAAGGGCGCGATCTGGCGGCTCTCGAGACGAAGCCGATGATCCGCCATGGCTCCCGTCAGCGAGTAGACCCCTTCCACAGCGTAGAGTCGGTTCATCGCGCCACCCGAGGCTCCGGCACGCCTTCCGGCCGCGAAGTCCCGGGTGTGACGGATCATCTCGGGGTCGGTCAGGAGCGGGTCGGCGTCGAGGGTGAGGATGACGGACGCTTGATCGAGCCGGAGCATGAGGTCGAGGCCGCGCCCCGTGGCGGACCGCAGACCAGCGAGCCGGTTCTCGTCGCTGACGGCGTCGTAGGTCGCCCACTGTACTTTCGGATAGCGAGCACGGAGTTCGACGCCCAAGCGCGCCAGAGTTGGCGAGGAGAAGGACTCGCAGAGGACCGCAAGGCCGGCGCCCCCATCCGCTGCATGAGCCTCGGACAGCGGTCCCCAAGCGGTCACGAAATCGCTCCAGGCCTTCCGCTCCCCTTTCAACCTGACGGCTTGCGAGCGGTCAGGATCGTAGAGGCCGAGCACGGATGCCTGGACGCGCGAGCTGGAGGCTCCGAGGGTCGAGGGGTGCGCGGGGTTTCCCTCGATCTTGGTCGGTCGCCCTTCGTGGCTCTCGACGATCAGGCCGTAGGCGCTCCGGCCGAACGGCATTGTCGTGGCGTAGTAGCGCGGGATCCCGGGGACGATCTCCTCGGGAGCGGTGACGAAGGGGACAATCTCTTCGACCGGGCGCCGGCACCCCGCGAGCCCCGCGAGCGACAGCGAGGCACCCACGAGCATCATCATTTCGCGCCGGGTGATCCCTGCAGGAAGCTCCGAGGCACCCTCCGGGAATTCGCGCTCGAGAGCGGCGCGGAATTCGGGGCGGTCCTCGATCTGCGCGAGACTTCGCCAGTAGGTCCGACTCACCGGTGGCACCCCGAACACTCAGTCGGCGGATTGACCGGTCGTTCGCGGTCGAGCTGCGCCGTGAGCGCTTGTATGTCCCGCGGAGGCGTCCACTTCATGTTGGTGACTTCCGAGACCGGGCGTCTATTCGGACCCGGGTTGCGGTGGCAGTCGAGGCACCAGCTCATGCTGAGCGGCGTCATCTGGGTGACCGTTTCCATTTCGTCGATGCGGCCGTGGCAGGTCACGCAGCCGATTCCTGCCGACACGTGCGCGCGGTGTGTGAAATAGGCATAGTCGGGAAGCTTGTGAATGCGAATCCAGTGCATCGGCCGGCCACTCTGGGCGCTGTCCCGAATCGGTGCGAGCAGCGGGCTGTCCCGCTTCACGGTCTGATGGCAGTTCAAGCACGTCTGTGTGGGCGGAACGTTGGCGACGTTAGAAATCTCGACCGAGGCGTGACAGTAGCGGCAATCGAGACCAAGCTCGCCGACGTGGAGCCTGTGGCTGTACGGGACGGGCTGAACCGGACGGTAGCCAACGTCTGTGTACCACGGGGAAAAGTAGTACCAGACGCCCGCGACGGCGAGCGTCGGCGCGAGGACGCCCGCGATGGCGGCGACGATCGGCAGCTTGTTCCACCAAGGGGGAAAAATCTGGGCCAACGGCTAGGACTCCGGGGCGCTGGAGGACAGTTGCCCAGGCCGCGAGTCCGCGATGGAACTGTGATGACACACCTTCGCGCCCCCAAAGAATTTGCCGAAGGGGAGGACCGAGATCCCGTCGATTGAGGCTGCGATCTTATCCACGAACTCGGACGAGGGTCAAGCGCGTCGATGATGCGGTCGCGCATCTCATCGCCTGTGGTCAGCTTCACGTCAAGGTTCCAGATGCACAACGTCGACGTCTCGTCAACGAACGGACTGGAGTGCATCGCCTCGGTCAAGTCCGACGTTGTCATCTTCTCACGCTGATGGTCCTCACGACCATTACCTGCTCGTCGCCTACGTGAACCTTGGAGAGTTGAACAAGATAGTGGCGCTCGGGATCGCGTCGATCAAGGCGACACTGGTGGTTCTGTACTTCATGCACGTGAAGTACAGCAGCCGGCTGACGAAGCTCGTCGTGGTTTCAGGGTTCTGCTTCCTGTTTATCCTGCTGGGCCTCACGATGGCCGATTACGCGTCCCGCGAATGGCTGCCAGTCCCGCCGCGACTGCAGTAGTGGCACAGCGGAAGCCGCGCCACTACCTGGCTTTGCGCGGGTGCGCGGGCTCTGCATATTCGATGTCGTCGTGACTGCGTAACGAGGCGAGCGCGGCGTCGCAGTCTTCGTCGGGCACGTTCACCACCACCATACCTGCGCGTCGTCCCGTCTCAACGCCGGGAAACACCTCTTCGACCTTCGCCTTCGGATGCGCATCCTTCAAGCGATTGCGCACGACAGCGGCTGCTTTTTTGCCGCCTCGCGGACGGACTTTGACCGTAATGTCCATTTCAGGATCGTAGTCCTTCGACTCGCTTTTTTCACTGGACTCGCTCAGGACGCGTCCTTTGAGTCGCTTTTTTCACTCGCTGGCTCAGGACTTTACCGCGGCTTCGATGTTGAGACGTCCCCAGCCAAAGCTCGTGCTGGGCCGTTTCTTCATGGCCGGAACCCTGTCGGCGCTGCGCTCGAGCTTTTTGATCACTTGCGCGGGCTTCAGATCCGGCTCCTCGGCAATCACCAGGGCGGCCGCGGCGGCGACGTGCGGTGCGGCCATGGACGTGCCATCCCAGGTGTCGTAATCGCTTTTGCCGTATGCGTACTTATAGGTTGGCGTCGTCGACACGATCGAGACGCCGGGAGCGGAAATCGAAATGTGTTTGCCGGTATTGGAAAAGTCACCGCGTCGATCGGCGTGATCGGTCGCGCCGACGGCACAGACACCTTCGAGCGCCGCGGGGTACTCCACTGGATTCCCTTCCTCGTATTCATTGCCCATCGCCGCGACCACGACCACACCGCCCGCGATGAGGTCGGCCATCACATCGCTCTCGCCGGGGTCGAACGATTCGGAGCCGAGGCTGAGATTGAGCACGCGTGCGCGCCCGAGGCAGTACGCGAGCGATCGGTAATATGCCGCCGCATCCCATTCCACCAGGCCGGGCAGCACTTTCAGCACCAGAAGCCTGGCTGCGCAAAGACCCGCGACGCCGATGCCGTTGTTGCGACGTGCCGCGATGATCCCGGCGACGTGCGTGCCGTGGCCGGCATAATCGCGTTTGCCCTCGTTCTTCAGAAACGTGCGGTACTCGCCGACAACGCCGGCCAAATCCGGGTGGCCCTCGTCTATGCCGCTGTCGGCAACGGCAACCGTGACTTTGGTCGCCTCGACAAAGGAGGCCAACCGGCGCGCCTCGAGAATGTGCACCGCAGCGTGCCCCCATTGCCGCGAAAACAAAGGGTCCGCTTGCTTGGGTTTTTTCTTCGCGAACATGCGCCGCGGACGCGGTACGTAGGCGTATTCGACCTCGGTGGCGAGGCCCGCGAGGTGCCGCGCCATCTGCTTCGGATCCTCGTCGTGAGGAACCTCGATCGTCACGAGCCCACGTGAACGATCCACCACTGGCTTTGCCGTCGCCGCCCGCCCTGACCCACGTGCCCGGCGCGGCGCCAGCGGCGGTGCAATCACTTCTTCGGGAAGAACCGGCTTTACGGTCTTGATGCGGGCGTTGGCCATGAGGCGGCGAACATGTGATTCGCGTTCGTCGCTATCCGCGTCATTCCGTTCGACAGCGGCCTCGAAGCGCGTGCCGAACGCGGCACGCCGGCCCTCGCGCGTCGTTGGTTTGAGCTTGGCCACGATCGTGCGCGCGGCCGGCGGGGGTTCGGGAGCCAGCTCACTCCACAACCGGTACGGAACGTCGGCCACGAATGCCTCCTGGCGATTATCCACGACGGGCGACAACGAGACAGCTCGAGCCGAAGGGAATGTGCAACCCGCGACTGACGAACGCGCGCTCGGCTGACAGGATGGTGCGGATCGCCGTGACGGCAAGGTTCTCGCGCGGGTGCAACTCCGCTGAGATCTGGTCCGCCTCGAGCGTTTTGCGGAAGCCGAGGCGCGAGGGTATCGAGCGAAATAGAAATACCGGCAGCGGCAAGGGAGCAAAGAAGTACGTGGCAAATTCGGTCACGAAGCCGGCATTCGTCAGGCGAGCGCCCAAGCTTCGGATCGTGTAGCGCCTGTGGTGTCCGGCGAGTTCATCTTCGCTCGACCAGAGCGACTCGAAGGCCGGCACGGTGAGATACGCGCGGCCCCCGGGCGTGATGAGCGTGTAGAGGAGCGCAAGCACGCCGCTGTCGTCGTTGATGTGTTCGAGTACGTCGAAGAGACCAGCTGCCGGAAGAGAACCGGGTAGAAATCCCGCATCGTGCAACGTGGCGCGGATCAGCGGACCAAGGCCGCGCGCGCGCGCATTGGCGATCCCGTGCGGTCCCGGCTCGAGGACGAGCGTCTCGAATCCAGCGCGGCGAAGGCCGAGCGACACGTAACCGTTGCCCGCCCCGATATCCGCGATGAACCCCGCCGGTGGAAACCGGCGCACGGCGTCCACGATCATGGCGTTGCGATGTTGAAACCAGAACGAGCCGTCTTCCATGCCGAAGCAGAACGCGTTGGCCTCGTCGGGGTAATCAATTGGCGACAACCTGCGCGCCTGCCAGATGCCATCCTCATTCTCCGTGAGACCGGTGGCGAGTGCGGACACGTCTTGCATCACGTGGCCTCGACCAACGAACATACGATGACGCGTCCGTGTTGATGTCGATCCGAAGCCGTCGAGGGCTGCTTCTTGCCGCGTTGGTTGTTGCCTGGGCCGGCTGGTTGCTGCAGCTTCCGCCGCGACCCAGCACGTGGCTCGTTTTCGCCACAGCCACGCCTCTTCTTGCCGCTGGCTCCTGGCTGCTCGCCGCCGAGCGCCGGGAGCTGTGGCGGACTTTCCTGCTTCGCACGGCGGACTATCACCTTGTCTGGCTCGTGCTCCTGTTTGCGCTTGCCGTACAGATCGAGGACGCACACGGAGTAACCACTGACGGTGTCATCTACTTTACGCAGTTGCGCAGCGTCATCTTCGATCGCGATCTCGATGTCACGCGCGAATTCCTGTACCTGCAACAGCCGCCCCGGCCTGCCCATATCGTTCCGATTGGACCCGTTCCCGTGTGGTTGCCACTCTATCTCATCGTCGCTGTCGCTGACGCGATCGGAAGGAGCGCGGGCTGG
Source organism: Acidobacteriota bacterium (assembly GCA_046726375.1). GTDB lineage: Bacteria > Acidobacteriota > Vicinamibacteria > Vicinamibacterales > UBA2999 > DASPWV01. The sequence continues at coordinate 45,316 of JBKPAJ010000045.1, read as the reverse complement.
TGGCCCGCGCCAGCCGATCCCGTGGCGATCGGGTTGACCACGTCATATGTGCGCGCCGCTCTGGTTTCGTCGTTTGTAATTGGCGCGGTTGGCGTTCTCGTCGTGCACGGCCTTCTTCGCCGCGAGTTCGGTCGGCGCGCCGCTCTGGCCGCGACGCTGCTCGTATTCGGCGGCACCTCGTTGTTCTGGTACATGGTCTACGAGCCGTCGATGACGCACGCCGCATCCTTTGGTTTCGTTGCGCTCTTTGTCGCCGCCGCCACGCAATGTGATCTAAGGCACGCAACTGCCGGGCAGCTCGCGTGGATCGGCTTTTTGCTTGGGCTCGCGTTTATCACGCGCCCGCAAGAAGCGGTTTTTGTCCTGCTTCCCGCGATGCAGGTGCTGGCGTTGCCGCAAGCGGTGGCCGCGCGTCTCAAGGTAGCGGGGCGCTACGCGTTGTGGGGCTTCATCGGCTTTGCCCCGTTGCTTGCGTTGCAGCTCGCACACTCGGCCGTCCTGTTCAGCCGCGAGCAGCTCGTACTGGTCGGAGGAGAAGAGGGGTTTCTGTCACCGTTGCAATCGAGGTGGATGGAAACACTGTGGTCGTCCTGGCACGGCTTCTTCTCGTGGACGCCGGTCGCCTATCTCGCGCTGTTCGGCACGATCGCCTACGCCCGACGCCGCTGGTGGTGGGCTGTGGCGGCCGTGCTGATCGTGTTTACCGCCGCGTGGATCAACGGCGCAACACCCGATCTCGGATCGGGCTGGTCATTCGGCGGCCGGCGTTTCGTGAGCTGCCTGGTCGTGCTCGCGCCGGGCCTCGCCTTGATCACGCAAGCGTTGCTGGCGCGGCCGACCACGGCGATCGCGATCCTGGCACTCGTCGGAATTGCTTGGAATTACCTGCTCATGGAGCAGTATCGCGCCGGAATGCTGCCGCGCGATCGCGCGGTGAGCTTTGCCGAGATGACGCGTCAGCAAGCGGAGGTATACACGCGGCCACCGTATTTTTATCCCTTTGCATTTCCGGCCAATGCCGTCTTTGCGTGGCAAACGGGACTGCCGATTGATCGCTACGATCTGCTTGGGGTCGAGCCGCTGCAGCCGGCGGTCGATCTGAAGATGGAAGGGCGTGCGGGACGGTTTCTCCTCGATGGGTGGGGGTCGCCCACCGGCGACACGACCGGCAGCGCGTGGTGGACGGGGAGCTCTCCCGCGACGCTCACGCTGCCGTTACGGCTTCCTTCGAACCATGCCGTGCGACTCACCCTCGACGCCCGATCGCGTCTGACGTCGCCGGAGGTTCGCGCATCGATTACGGTGCTCGTCAACAATCGCGCCGTTGGAAGTTTTGTCGCGGCGCCGGAGCAACCCACGTCCGCCGTCTTCTCCGTGCCGAGGGACGTGTGGATCGACGGCTTCAATCGCGTCTCGCTGGTCACTGCCGAGCCTTTTTGGCCGGTTGCGGTCTATCGAATCGCCGTCATTCCGATCGAATGACCGTAATTGGATCGACGCGCGCGGCGCGCAGCGCCGGCAGCAGACTGCCCGCTGCGACCATCAGCAGCGAGACGAGCCCCGTTGCCGTGAAGGTCGCGACATCGGTCGGGCTGATTCCCGCGAGCAGCGCTTGCATGCCTCGCCCAGCCGCCGCGGACAGGATTCCGCCAAGCGCAACGCCGGCGAGGCCAAGGACGAATCCGCGGCGAAGGACCATCGCAAGAATCGTCCTCCGCTCCGCACCGAGCGCGATGCGCACGCCGATCTCACGCGCACGCGCCGAGACCGAGAAGGCAAGCACGCCGTGCAAGCCGATGCAGGCCAGAACGAACGCGATGACGGCGAACGTCGTGAGCACGCGCACCTGGACGCGGCGCGGTGCGGTTTCGCCGTCCACGATGTCGCTCAGCGTGCGGATCGCGGAAATCGGCTGTTGCGGATCCGCGCGCGACACGATCGTGCGGATCGACTCCGTCAGCGATGCCGGCGGCACGGAGCTGCGAACCACTAAGTCCTTGGGCGCGTAGAACACCATTGCGCCGTCCGGCAATTGCGCCGCGGCGATGTACACTTGCGGCTCGCTGTCGCGCTCGAGACCGCGCACGCGGATATCTCCAACCACACCGACGACCGTCCGGTCGTTAAACCCGACAAACACCCGACGGCCGATCGGATCGACAGAGGGCCAATGCCGACGGACGAACGACTCACTGACAACGACGACGAGTGGCGTGTTGGACGTGTCCGTTTCACCCACGTCGCGACCGCGCAACACGGGGATGCCCATGGCGGAGAAGAATCCGGGCGTGACTTGCCGCAGGCTGACCGTGTTCTTGGTTGTCGGATCCTCTGGTTGTCCGTCGACGGCCACCGGCCAAATGCCGCCGCGCATCACCATCGGCAGGAAGCTGATGTAACTGGCGCCGGTCACGCCGGGCAGCGCGCGGATCTCGGAAAGCACGCGATTGTAGAACTGCATACGCAGCCCGGTCGCCGCGTACTTGCGTGTCGGCAAGGCCGTGCGCATCGTCAGCACGCCGTCCGCGCGGAATCCCGGATCCGTTTCGCTCACCTTCACGAGCGCGCGCACGAGCAGAACGGAGCAGATGAGGAGCGCGACCGACGCCGTGACTTCGGCGACCACCAGCGCAGAACGAAGCCGCTCTGTCCGGCGGCTCGCACCGGTGCGCACGCCTTCGCGCAGCGCCGCGCCGTCGGCGTCGCGGCCCGAACGAAGCGCGGGCAGAAGCGCGAATGCCACGGCGGTGAGCAGCGTCGCCACCGCCGCGCCGACAAGCATCCGCCAATCCAGCGGTGGAGTTTCGGCGACCGGCAAACTGTTCGGAACCAGACGCGCGGCGGATGGAATTGCGGCGACAGCCAACGCGATGCCGGCGACACCGCCGGCGGCAGCGAGAAGGACTCCCTCCGTAAACATCTGGCGGACCAGCCGGTGCCGGCCGGCGCCGAGGGCCGCGCGCACGGCGAGCTCTCGTTGTCGCGACAGCGCCCGCGTCAGAAACAAATTGGCGAGATTGGCACATGCGATGAGGAGCACTGCGGCTGCTGCGCCCACGAGGCCCCAGAGCATCAGCCGCGTCTGCGGCGAGAGCTCGTCGCGGAGACGCAGCACGGTGGCCGCCGTCTGCGGATTCATGTCCGAAAACTGCGCCGCGAGGCGCTTGACGATGACGGTCAACTCGGCGCGCGCCGCTTCCACCGTGACACCCGGCTTGAGCCTGCCGATCACTTGCAGAAAGTTGTTGTTGCGTTGCTCGTAGATCGCGGGCGGGAATTTAAACGCGATCCAGCAATCGGTGTTGCGATCGGGGTATTCGAACGACGACGGCATCACGCCGACGATCGTCCACACCTGATCGTCCAGCGTCAGAGTCTTGCCGAGAATCTGCGGGTCGGCGTTGAAGCGCGCGCGCCACAACGGATCGCTCAACACGATGACCGGCGCAGCGGATGGTTGTCCGTCTTCTTCCCGAAGGCCACGGCCGATGGCGGGCTCGACGCCGAGCACCCCGAACAGATCGCCGATCATACCGGCGCCATCGACCCGCACCGGCTCCCTCGAGGTAAGAAGGTTCGAGGCGAAGGTCGTATACGCGGCCATTCTCTCGAACGACGAGCTCTGCTTCTTCCACTCGACAAAGTTTGGTAATGACACCTCCATGCGCCCGTAACCGCGAAAAGCCTGGTTCTCCCACAATTTGGCCAGGCGCTCGGATTCAGGGAACGGCAGCGGGCGGATGAGGACGTGATCGGCGAGCGAGAACGCGGCCGTCGTCGCGCCAATGCCGATCGCCGACACGAGCACCACCGTCACGCTGAAGAGCGGCGCGCGACGAACCGTGCGCATCGAAAACCGCAGGTCCTGACGCAGGATGTCCCAATGAATCGCAGGCGCGTTGCCGAGGACGTCGAGCGCGGCCTCGGCCCACAGCGCCAGCCGCGCCGCAATGCCTGATGCGTGGTTGTGCCGGCGAGTGAAAATCGCGTCCATCTCGCGGCCGTATTCGGCTCGGAACGAGGCGGGGTAGAGATAAAGGAGCGCGCGATAAAGCTTCACGACGCGTTCCTTGGAAGGAAGCCACTGGCGCGGGCGAGGCGCACCAGATCCTGCAAGCGGCGCGTCTCGGCGCGCGCCACGGCGGTGCCAAACTTCGTAATCCGATAATACCGGCGGCGTTCATCGTCGAATTCGGGCGCCGGGCGCTCGTGGATCTCGACGATCAGATCCTGTTCGATCATGCGCTGGATGGATCGATACAGCGTGCCGGCGCTCATCCGAATTTCGTCGTTGGTACGCGCCGCAATTTCCTGAATGATGGCGTAGCCGTGCCGATCTTCATCGGCAAGCGCCATCAGAATGTGAAACGTCGCCGGCCGAAGCGGCAACAGCGATTCGGCGTCGTCCGCGGCCATATCCACCGACGATATAGCCACTATGGATATATTGTCAACGGCTATACCAGCGTATGAATCGCGGCGACCTCCTTCGCGACCCGCTGGCCACTCTCAACCGCGCCGTTCATGTAGCCCTGATACTGGCGGCTGGTGTGATCGCCGGCGAAGAACACGCGGCCGAAGGCGCGCGACAAGTGATCGCGCCATGCCGGCTCGAAGCTCGGGCCGAAAAACGCGTATCCTCCACGCGCCCAGCGGTCGCGCTCCCAGGTGACGCTGCGGATCTCGCGCAGCGGTTCAGGATCGCCTAACCAGCGAAGGCGCTCGACCACCGCGTCGCCGCCGCCGCCCTCGAGTATCTCCTGCAGTTCGTCGCTGGCGCGTCCACCTGCAAGAAGCGTGAGAACTGCCGGCCCGTTGCCCGCTTCTGTGGCTTCCCAGACGGCGCCGACCGGTAAATTCGTGCCAAACGCACGTGGCCGGCCGGAGCGCCGCCACCAGCGCCGCTCGAATCGCAAGAGCGCTTTGGTTGCCAGTCCATACGACAGCGCTTCGAACGCGCCACGCTGAGCGGCCGGCATCGCCGGTGAGAACGTCCAGGTACGCAGCACCGTTGGCGGCACGGTCACGACGAGATAATCGGCGCGCATGGTGGCGACGCGGCCGTCGGACTCGACGATGGACAGCGTCACGTCAGTGGCGCTCTGCTGCACGCGCTTTACCGCACGCCTCAGCGAATAGCGGACATTCCTGGTGCGGGTCAACGCGTTGACGAGCAGGTCGTTGCCTCCTCTGACGCGGAAAAGCGGCACGTGACCGGGATCGGTCTCTTCCATCGTCAGTTCCACGCCAACCAGGGCGGACAACGCATCCGAATCGGCGACGAAGAACCCGCGCAGCGCCGCGGCGAGAGCGCGGACATCGGCCGATGCCCGCCGTGCGCGGAGCAGGTCGTCCAAGGATCGTCGTCCCAACGCCGCCGCCACGGACGACTGCCAGTTGCGTTGGCTTTCCTCAACGGCTTGTGCAGCGTCCTCGAGTGTCCTTTGGAAACCGCGCCAGATTGGCTGCAGCGTGGTGTGGATCCGTAGACGCCCGTCCACGTCGAGGGCGAGAGCGAAGCCCTCTCGGATCACGCGCGTGAGCTCCAGTCCCAGCTCGCGCGCAAGATCTCGAATAGCGGAATGGCTGCCATCGATGAATTCGCCGCCAAGCTCCACGGGCTCAGGCGAGAAGTCGTCCTCGCGTAGCGTCCACACGCGCCCGCCGAGCCGCTCGCGCGCTTCGATGACATGAACGTCGGCGCCTTCGCGCGACAACTCGCGAGCCGCCGCGAGACCCGACAACCCGCCACCCACGACCACGACACGAACGCCGCGCAGTTGCGCCATGCTTCGACTTTATGTCATTCGGCAAGGCCGCACTATCATGGGAACACGTTCCTGACGAGCTCGCGCGGCTGGCCATCGCGTATCTGACGCACGCATGATCGAAACCGAGATGCTGTCGCGCGCCTACGATTCCAAGTGGGCGGTCATCGAGCTGAATCTTCGCGTCGAGCCCGGCGAAATCCTCGGCTTCTTGGGCCCGAACGGCGCCGGCAAATCAACGACCGTCAAGATCCTCACCGGCCTCATTCGCCCGACGGCGGGACGCGCACGTGTGGCCGGGTTCGACATTGTCGAACAACCGCTCGAAGCCAAGAAGCGACTGGGCTACGTGCCGGAGCAGCCTGTGCTCTACGAAGCGCTCACCGCCGCGGAATTCCTCGAGATGATCTCGTGTCTTCACCATCTCGATCCGGTCGCGACTGCGCCCCGGCGCGAGGAGCTGCTCGATTTGCTCGGGCTGGGCGACTCACGCCATCTCCGGCTGAACGGATTCTCGAAGGGCATGAAGCAAAAGGTGGTGCTTGCGGCCGCCCTGATTCACCGGCCGCAGGTGCTGATCCTCGACGAACCGCTCGACGGTCTCGACGCGAACGCCGCGAGAGTGGTCAAAGAATTGCTGCGCACCCTCGCGGCCCAGGGTTGCGCGATCCTGTTTTGCTCGCACATTCTCGAAGTGGTCGAGCGGGTCTGCACCCGTCTTCTCATCATCGACAAAGGGCGCCAGATTGCGACGGGTACGCCGGGTGAAATCGCTGCCGCCACGGGAACGTCGACGCTCGATGAGGCGTTCGCGAAGCTGACAGGCGTGCGCGACGTCGGCCAGATCACCGGCGACATCCTTCGCGCGCTCGAGCGGGCATGAGAGCGCTCCTCGAGCGTGCCGGCATCGACTACATGCAGTGGAAGGCGATCAGCCGCACGCTGCTGCGCGCAGACTTCCGGCCGCCGCTGCAACAGGACCGCACAGCCTACTCGCTCCGCAGCGTGCGCAACTGGCTGGTCATGACGATCGTGTACGGCACGTTCGGCATCAGCGCCGCCGCCGTCATACTCATCAATCGAGACGTATTACTCACAGGCGTGGTGACGCTCGTGTATATATCAACGCTGGTTACCACCGCGCTTCTCACGCAACATCTGCCGACGATAGTGGCCTCGACCGATCACTCAATCCTGGGGCCGCTGCCGATTTCCTCGCGCACGTTTTTCGCGGTGCGTCTCACAAACATCGTCTTCCACTCCACCTTGCTCACGGCGTTCATGGGCTGGCCGGTCGTGATCGTTCAGACTTTCGCCCGCGGCCTGCATCTGGCGCGCGGTTTCGCGGCGGTCGTTTCGTTGTTGGCGTGCTCCCTCGCCACAACGTTCACGATTGTTGCGGTTTATGGCACCGTGCTCCGTTCGGTCGGTCCCGCGCGGTTACAGCGAATTCTCGGCTACACGCAAATATTCGTCGCCATGATTGCCTACGGAGGAGCGTTCCTGCTGTTCGGGCTAACTGATCGATCGCTGGTGACGGATGCCTCGATGCCGCGCGGCGTGTGGCTGTACTTCCTGCCTCCGGCGTGGTACGCGAGCTATCTCGAGATCGCGAGCGGAATAACCGACGCCAGTGTTTGGGGTCGCGCGGCGATTTCCGTGGTGTTTCTGGGCGCGATGGCCGTTCTTCTCCGCGGACCGCTGGCGGCCGGCTACGCCGAGCATCTTTCACGCATATCCACCGACGCGCCGGCGAATGCCGGAGGCCGCTCGCGGCGCCCTGCGTGGTTTTTCAGGCGCGACGAACCGCGCGCGGTTGTGCTGCTCGTGCGAGCGCATTTTCGCCACGACGTTCGCGTTCGACTTGGCATTCTGTCGACGATCCCGCTTACCCTGCTCTATATGTTCATTGGCGCCAGCGACGGGTCGGGCGCCGATCCATTTCTCGTCGAGCAGAATGGCGAAGCGTTTAATCTCATGGCGCTGGCGGTCCTGTTTTTTCCCACCATCCTCATTCAGCATCTTTCAATGTCCGACGCCTTCCGCGCCGCCTGGATCTACTTTGTGACGCCGGCGTCCCGCACGCGTTTGATCGTTGCGATGAAGAACGTCATTGTGTGGTTGTTCCTCACGCCGTTCGTGGTGTTTCTCGCCGCAGTCTTGACGTGGCGGTACCAGCATGCCGTCCACGGAATCGTTCACGCGGCGTTCCTTGGCTTGCTGAGTCACATCATGCTGCAAGGCGCGACGCTCGTCGATCCGCGACTGCCATTCGCCAGCGCGCCGCAAAAGTCTGTCGCGAGCATGACCTTGTTCGCGTGGATGCTGATGTCGATGATGGGGGGTACCTTCGCGCTGTTCATGCTCGAGGAATTTGCCTACGGTTCGGGGACGGGAGTGATCGTGGCTGCGGCGATCCTGCTGGCTGCGGCAGGGCTCTTGAATATCGCGCTGCGCAGACGCGCCGAGGCACTGGCCGAATCGCCCGACTGGGCCTAGTCAGTTGCTGCCCACCAGACGCTTGAATTCGGCCGAGTCCCGCAACTTTGCGAATACCGGATCCTGTGCCGCCCGTGGCTTCCAGACGCTTGGCTGGCGCGTGATTGCCTGATTGAGCAAAGCCATCGCGTTCTTTTGGTCGCCCGACTGCGCATAAATCTGCGCGAGCGCGTACTGCAGCTGTTCGGAACGCGGATTGATCTCGAGCGCCTTCTTCTGCTCGGCAATCGCTTCGATGAACTTGCCTTGCTTGGCGAGCTGCGCGGCGCTCTCGGTCAGGCGATTCGGCACGCCCAGCGTCATGTTCATCAACCGGCGCAACTCCCTGAACGGATTCTCCGCATCGTCCACGCGGATGTCGACGATGCGCTCGACCGTCGACTCGGAATTCGGAGCGAGCGGGCGGACGACCAGAAGGCCGGCCGATTGCATGCCGCGCGTGTCGCCGCCTTTCGATTGACCGGCGTCGAGCGCATCCATCAGCCGCTCCGCCATCGCGCCCTTGCCGTTTTCGTACGCCGCCGCCATGGCCTTGACCACTTCCTCGCTGGCGAGCGTGTTTCCCTGCGCCGAGAAATTCGTTCCCGTGACGTGGCCGGCGTAGCCGCCGAAGTGCACCGGATCGTTCTTGTCGAAGTTGCGATCGATCACACGCTTGCCGGTGTACACCGCCGATCGCCCTTGTGTGTCGATCACCGCCACTTGTCGCGTATCGCGTCCGGGATCCTCGTCCGTGATCCGCTTGATCACCTCGGCCGGACTCAGGCCCTGCTTGAGCAGCGCCATCGCCTTTGGTCCATATTGGCGATTTGCCGACGCCTGTGTGGCAACAGCTCCGACTCCGGGTTCGGCGAACGGAACGGCCGCGCCCGCGCCAAACGCGCGCGACTGCACTCCCACTCCGAGTTCTTTCGTCGTTGGATCAAACGCGATGATGGAAAAAGTTGAGAACCATGGATCAGAACTGGCCTGCTCGGACGGCGAGTGGGACTGAGCCAGACACGGTGTTGCGATAACAACGAGCAGCAGAGCTATGCGGCGCATGCGCGCGATCCTACCCGACTGCGGCTTTCGTTTCCTCCTCGATCATTGGCCGCAGATAGGGCCAAACCGTGGCCGCGATCTGCCGGGCGCCAGCTTCGTTCGGATGGATGAGATCTTCGCCGTTCAGCTCGGGATTGAGGGCGACACCGGTCAGCAGGAAGGGGACAAGCGGCACCTTGTACTCGGCGGCGAGGTAGGGAAAGACTTTGTGAAACGCCAACGTGTATTGCCAGCCTCGAATCGGCGGTGTCTCCATCCCGCATAGAAGCACGCGTGCGCCGAGACCCGTCGCCTGGCGAATAATCGCGGCGAGGTTGCGCTGCACATCGGCCACGGGAACGCGGCGCAAGCCGTCGTTGGCTCCGAGCGCCACCACGAGGATCCGCGGCTGTTGTGACATGACGTCCAACAAGCGGCGCAACCCGCCACTCGTGGTGTCTCCCCGCGAGCCGGCGTTGATGACCACCGCGCGGACGCCGGACGCGTCGATACGAGACTGCAGAATAGAAGGGAAGCCCAGATCACGTGACGGCGACACGGCAAGACTGTCGCCGAGGACCGCAATGCGCAGCACAACTCACGTTCGCATGCGCAACCTGTGGCCCTCAAGCTGAACCGAATGTGTCCCGTGGGTCGTAGCCGGGGAGGCGTCGACCGTCAGGCCTGTTTCACTTCCGAGATCAACTTCTGCAAGCTCTGTTTGGCATCGCCAAAGAGCATCCACGTGCGCGGCGCGTAGAACAGCTCGTTTTCAATCCCGGCAAACCCGGCGGCCATCGACCGTTTGAGCACGACACACATCTTCGCCTTGTCGGCGTTGATGATCGGCATGCCGTAAATCGGCGAGCCGGTGTCGTGACGCGCGGCCGGATTGACCACGTCGTTGGCGCCAATCACGAGGCAGACGTCTGTTTCATCGAACTCGGGATTGATTTCGTCCATCTCGTACAAGCGATCGTAAGGAACGTTCGCTTCCGCGAGCAGCACGTTCATGTGACCTGGCATGCGGCCGGCGACGGGATGGATTGCGTACTTCACGGTGCCGCCACGTTTCTCGACGAGATCGGCCAGTTCACGCACCTGGTGCTGTGCCTGCGCCACCGCCATCCCGTAGCCGGGCACGACAATCATCTTTTGCGCGTACGCGACCTGCACACCCAGATCCTCGGGCATGATCGATTTCACCGTGAGACCGGCCGCGGATTTGGCGCCGCCGGCGGCCGTCGTATGCGTCCCAAAGGCGCCGAACAGCACGTTCATCAACGAACGATTCATCGCCTTGCACATGATCTGGCTCAGAATAATGCCGGAGCTTCCGACCAGCGCGCCCGCGATGATCAACACTTCGTTGTTGATCACAAACCCGGTCATTCCCGCGGCGATGCCTGAGTACGAATTGAGCAGAGAGATGACGACGGGCATGTCGGCGCCGCCGATCGGAATCACCAGCAACACGCCGAGCACCAGCGACAACGCGCAGAGCAGATAAAAAGGCACCAGCAGCGGCACTTCCGTTGATACCTGCCACCACGCGAGTCCGACGAGCGTCAAAAACACCAGCGCGTTGAACGCGTTCTGCCCGCGGAACGTGATCGGACGGCCCGTCATCCATTCCTGAAGCTTCGCGAACGCGATAAGACTCCCAGTCAGTGTCACGCCGCCAATCAGCAGACCTGCCTGCATCACGATGCCCGTCTGTGTAGGAATGAGCGCGTTGCCCTGATGTGAGCGCAGGAACTCCGCCGCGCTCACCACCATCGACGCGCCGCCGCCCCATCCATTGAGGAGCGCAACCATCTGCGGCATCGCCGTCATTCGTACCGAGTAGGCCTGCCACAGTCCAAGCGTGGTGCCGACCGCGACACCGGCAAGGATGATCCAGTACGACACGATCGTCTGATCGAGGAGCGTCACAGCCATTGCCAGCAGCATGCCGACGAGCGAGATCAGGTTGCCCCTCCGCGCCGTCGCGGGGCTGTTCATCCGTTTGAGGCCGACGATGAAGAGAATCGCGGAAAGGAGATAGAAGATCTGTGTCGCCCAATACGGCATCACTTCTTCTCCTCGCCTTTGGCGCGGAACATACCTAGCATGCGATCGGTCACGGCGTAGCCGCCGGCCACGTTCATCATCGCGAGCACGACGGCGACAAAGCCAAACACGTTCGAGATCCAACCGAGATTGCTGCCGGCGATGACCAGCGATCCGACGATCGTGATGCCGCTGACGGCGTTGGCCCCTGACATCAGCGGCGTATGCAGCATGGGCGGAATGCGCCCGATCAGCTCGACGCCAAGAAAAGTGGCAAGCGTAAAGATCACAATGGCGACGACAAGCGCTTCGGTGGACATGGCAATCAGCTCCGCACCTGGCCTTGATGTGCCACGCACATCGGCCCAGTAATCTCGTCGTTCAAGTCGATGACGACTTGCCCGTCTTTCATCAGGTGTTGCAAGAGCGTCAGGACGTTGCGGCTGAACATCTGACTCGCATGGAGCGGCACCGACGCCGCCAGGTTCAGAGGCCCGACAATGGTGACGCCATTGGAGGTCGTGAAAACTTCGCCCGCTTTGGTCAGCGCGCAATTGCCGCCGCTCTCCGCCGCAAGGTCCACGATCACCGCGCCCGGCTTCATCGACGCGACCATCGCCTCGCTGATGAGCACCGGCGCGCGTTTGCCGGGAATCGCCGCCGTCGCGATCGCCAGATCCGTATCCTTGATGTGATTGGCCAACGCCTGTTGCATGAGCGCCTGCTCGTCCGCCGTCTGCTCGCGGGCGTATCCGCCGGCGCCCTCCGCCGTCACACCCGCCTCGACGAAGCTTGCGCCGAGCGACTGGACTTGCTCTTTCACTGCGGCGCGCACGTCGAACGCCGAGACCACGGCGCCGAGGCGCCGCGCCGTTGCGATCGCCTGCAGTCCGGCGACACCGGCGCCGAGCACAAACGCCTTGGCCGGGGTCAACGATCCGGCCGCTGTCGTGAGCATCGGCATCAGTCGCGGCATGTGGGTCGCGCCGAGCAGCACGGCTTTGTAGCCAGCCACGGTCGCCTGCGACGAAAGAACGTCCATCGATTGCGCGCGCGTGATGCGCGGCACCCGCTCGAGAGCGAGCACGGTCACGTGCTGCGCCGCAATGCGCGGCACGAGATCGACGGCGCTTCCCGGCGGGACCAGGCTGATGAGCACAGCGTCGGCCGGAAGCTCGTTGAGATTCGCGATGGGCGGCTGGACCGTGACGATGACGTTGGCGCCGGTGAGCGCCTGCAACGCGGAACTGGCAATCGTGGCGCCGGCGGCGATGTAGAGGCGATCAGGAAAACCGGCGGCATCGCCGGCCTGCTGCTCCACTACGACCTGGGCGCCGGCTTTGATCAGTTTGGCAACCGATTCGGGGACGAGCGCGACCCGGTGCTCGCGCTCGGCGCGTTCCTTCAAGACGACGACTCGCATACGTCGCGTATTGTAGGTGCGCGGAGCCGGTTTTCGATCAATGTCAGGGCAGGGGTGTGGTTTCTGTAGAACTGCGAACACACCTATGATGGTGAGTTGACATGACGGAAGCGACCAAGAGGATTGGGGTGCCTCGAGAACGGCGGGCGGGTGAGCGCCGTGTCGCGGCGACACCGGAAACGGTTCGAAGCCTGCGGCAACTTGGGTTCGACGTGGTCATCGAGTCCGACGCCGGCACGGGCGCGTCGTTCGGCGACGAGGACTTTCGCCAGAGTGGTGCGGTCGTAACGAAAAATACCAAGCAGCTCTGGCGAGACGCGGACGTCATTCTCAAGGTCCAGCCGCCCGATGAATACGCCGAGCTCGGCGCCCACGAAGTCGATTTGATGCGCCCCCAAGCGGTGCTGATTAGCTTTCTCTGGCCGGCGAAGCACGAAGCGCTGGTGTCGCGTCTGGCGGCGCGCAAGGTCACGGCACTGGCCGTCGATCAGATCCCTCGTATTACCCGCGCCCAGAAGATGGACGCGCTCTCCTCGATGGCCAATATTGCCGGCTATCGCGCCGTCATCGAAGCCGCGAGCTTCTACGGCCGATTCTTCACCGGACAAATGACGGCGGCAGGCCGCGTGCCACCGGCAAAAGTGCTGGTGATCGGCGCAGGCGTCGCGGGACTGGCGGCCATCGGCGCCGCGCGCGGTCTCGGCGCAATCGTTCGCGCGTTCGACACGCGCAGCGCCGTCAAAGAACAGGTGAAGAGTATGGGCGCCGAGTTCCTCGAGCTGGAAGTGCGCGAGGAAGGAGAGGCGGCGGGCGGGTACGCGAAGGAAATGACGCCGGAATTCATCCGCGCCGAGATGGAGTTGTTTGCGGCACAGGCGCGAGATGTTGACATCATCATCACCACTGCGCTGATTCCGAATCGGCCCGCTCCCTTGCTCATCACCGAAGACATGGTGCGCTCGATGAAAAAGGGATCGGTGGTAGTCGATCTTGCGGCCGAGAACGGCGGAAATTGCGCACTTACGGTTCCGAACAAGGTTGTGGAACGCTACGGCGTCCACATCATCGGCTACGTCGATCTTCCCAGCCGCCTGGCGCCGACGGCGAGCTTTCTGTACGGCAACAACCTTGTTCACCTCCTCAGCGATATGGGCGGCGCCGCGAACTTCAAGATCGATCGCGACGACACGGTGATTCGAAATGCGCTGGTCGTGCACAACGGCGAGATCACATGGCCGCCGCCGCGTGCCGAGGCACCGCCGCCCTTGCCGGCTGTGAAGCCGGTTGTTGTTGCCGCCGTGCCGGCGCCGCCACTCGTGGCGCAAAAGAATCCCGCGTTAGCGGCGGCGCTCGCTGCGCTGGGCGCGGCCGCGGCGATTGCGCTCGGCTTCGTCGCGCCGCCTGCGTTCCTGTCCCATCTGACCGTGTTCGCGCTCGCATGTGTCGTCGGCTGGCAGGTGGTGTGGAACGTCACGCCGGCGCTGCACACGCCGCTCATGAGCGTGACCAACGCCATCAGCGGCATCATCGTCATCGGCGGGATGCTGCAGTTGATCGGGCCGCCGACATCCGCCGCGTTATGGCTCGGAGCCGCCGCCGTTGTCCTCTCGACCATCAACATCGCCGGCGGCTTTCTGGTGACGCAGCGGATGCTGCGGATGTTTCGGCGATAGGACGCAGAGATGCCGGAGACGTTCGTCACGGTGGCATATCTCACCGCCGGATTGCTGTTCATCCTGAGCCTCGGCGGCCTGTCTGCTCAGGCCTCCGCTCGACGCGGCAACACCTACGGCATCGTCGGGATGCTCATCGCGATCGCCGTGACGGCGTTTGGACCGCGGGGTCCGGATTACACGATTCTGCTGGCAATGCTGGCGGTCGGCGGCGGCATTGGCGCAGCACTCGCGGCGCGCGTGCAGATGACCGCGATGCCGCAGCTCGTCGCGATTCTGCACAGCTTCGTCGGGCTCGCGGCCGTGCTCGTCGGACTCTCCGCCACGCTCAGTCCCCGTGTGGCGCTGACGGGAGCGGAACGCCGCATTCATGACGTCGAAACATTTCTCGGTGTCTTCATCGGTGCGGTCACGTTCACGGGTTCTGTGGTCGCCTTCGGGAAACTTCAAGGCGCCATCCGAAGCAAGCCGCTCCTGCTGCCGGCGCGTCACGCCATCAATTTCGCCGCCGCGATCGTGTGTGTCTTGCTCGGGGCGCAGTTCGTCGGCGCGGGTGACCATCCGCCGGTGTGGCCACTCCTCACCACCGCCGCCATCGCCGGCCTCATCGGTATTCACATCGTGATGGCGATCGGCGGCGCCGATATGCCGGTCGTGGTGTCGATGTTGAACAGCTACTCAGGGTGGGCGGCGGCGGCGGCCGGCTTCATGCTGTCGAACGATCTGCTGATCATCACCGGCGCCCTAGTGGGATCCAGCGGCGCGATCCTGAGCTACATCATGTGCCAGGCGATGAACCGTTCGTTCCTGAGCGTCATTCTCGGCGGTTTCGGTGCTGAGGAGGGCACTGCCGTTGCCGGCGCCAGTGTGAGCGGCGAAGTGCGGAGCATCAGCGCTCCCGATCTGGCCCAGTTGCTGCTCGACGCGCGCAACATCGTGATCGTTCCCGGTTACGGGATGGCGGTCGCGCAAGCACAGTATCCGCTCTACGAGCTCACGCAGCTTCTGCAGCAGCGAGGCGCGAAGGTGCGGTTCGCGATTCATCCCGTTGCCGGACGGTTGCCGGGTCACATGAATGTCTTGCTGGCGGAAGCACGCGTGCCCTACGACATCGTCTACGAGATGCAGGAGATCAACCCCGATTTTCCTGAGACCGACGTCGCCATCGTGATCGGCGCCAACGACATCGTCAACCCCGGCGCGATGGACGATCCGTCGAGTCCCATTTACGGCATGCCGGTGCTCGAGGTCTGGAAGGCAAAGACGTGCATCGTATCGAAACGCGGAATGGCAACGGGATACGCGGGAGTCGAGAATCCGCTCTTTTATAAGCCCAACACGCAGATGCTTTTCGGCGATGCACGGAAGATGGTCGAAGCGACCCTCGCTGAGCTGCGTCGTCTCGTGCTCGACAAGAGCGCGTAGCCGATTCCACCTCGATGTCGCAAATGAGGTTCTTCAGCCGAGGTGAATCCGCGGGCGCAGTTCAGGGTCACGTTCGGCCTGCCGCAGCACTTCGCGAGTGACGGGCGCCGTATCGCCTTCGCCGAGCGCCAGATACTTCAGCACGTAGGTGATGGGATTGCCCTCGGTCCACCCGAAATACGCGTGCGGGATGAGACGCGTGAGATCGCGGACGTGCAGCAGGAACGCCGCAATGGCGTTGGGCACCGCCGGCCCAACGCAGCGCAGGACGCGATGGCCGCCAACCTCGACGCCTTCCACATTCAACGTGCCGCTGAAGTCCGACGCGTCACCAAGTTGCACCTCCAGAAACAGCACCGGCTCGTCGCGTCTGAGGTGATGCGAGTCCATCGCTTCGCGCAGCTTGCCGTCGTATTCGGCCTTGGATCCGCTATCGGGGCGGTTCGCGATGATGCGAAGGGCCCGGGCAGTCGACGCCTCCTTGACGAATCGTTGCGCGGTGTCATCGAGCTCCACAGCGTGGACGCGCAGCTCGGTAACGCGCATCGCGCGCGAGAGCATGGATACGAAAATGATCGAGACGATGAAGAGCGAGGCGATTTTGATGCCTTCGGGCCGCTCCACGATGTTGGCGATGGTCGTATAAAGGAAAACGGCGGTAATCAACGCGTACGGGCGCCACATCCGTCCGGCCCGGCGGGCGCTGAGCGTCACCGCCACGGCGGCTGACGTCATCAGCACGAGCACACCGGTCGCGTAGGCGCCGGCCTGGGCATCCACGCTCGCCTTGAAGATAATCGTGATCGCGAAGGTGATACCGGCGATGACGAGCACGAGCGGCCGCCGCGACTTCGCCCACTCGGGCGCCATGCCGTAGCGCGGCAGGTATCTCGGCACCAGGTTCAGAAGCCCGGCGACGGCCGACGCGCCGGCAAACCACAAGATCGAGATCGTGCTCAGGTCGTAGGCGGTGCCAAACGCTTCGCCCAGATGCTCATGCGCGAGATACGCGAGCGCGCGGCCATTGGCCTCACCACTTTCTGCAAACTCCGCCGGCGGAATC
Organism: Acidobacteriota bacterium; assembly: GCA_046726375.1. Taxonomy (GTDB): domain Bacteria; phylum Acidobacteriota; class Vicinamibacteria; order Vicinamibacterales; family UBA2999; genus DASPWV01. The sequence goes on along the minus strand of JBKPAJ010000045.1, from coordinate 28,390 downwards.
AGCAACGTCGTCACCAGCGCGCTTGCCATCAGCATGATGCTCATGATCACCGCGGCAGTGACCAGCAGCTTCTTGGTGTTACGGATACGGCCGGCGATGGCCTCCGCGTAGTTGGAACTGCCGCCCTCGACCAGTGGCATCACCGCTACGCCGGTCTCGAATCCGGAGAGACCGAGCGCGAGTCGAGGAAAAAGAATGGCCGCGGCAAACAGCGCGCGTGCGGGATTCTCGTACTCGAGCGTCAACGACATCTGCCACGCCGGCAGCAGGTCCGTGTGGCTGAACACGTAACTCAAGCCCCACACGACCACGATGAGGTTGAGCAGGAGATAGATGGCGACGAGCGCAACGGCAAGGCCAATCGCTTCCTTGAAGCCTTTCAAAAAAATCGCGGCAAGGAGCGCGAGCAGCACGAGCGTGATTTCGATGGGGCGACCGAACGACGCGGGGAAGAACGGGTTCTCGATGATGTGCGCGGTGGCGTCCGCCGCCGAGAGCGTGATGGTGATGACGAAGTCGGTCGCGGCAAATCCGAGCAGCACTAGCACGAAAACCTTGCCGCGCCAGCGCGGAAGAAGATGTTCCAGTACGGCGATGCTGCCTTCTCCGTGCGGGCTCTCTTCGGCGATGCGGCGATAGATTGGCAACGCGCCGAACAGCGTGAGCAGCACCAGTATCAGCGTGGCCACCGGCGACAGGAGACCCGCCGCCAGAAAGGCGATACCGGGCTGGTAGCCGAGCGTCGAAAAATAGTCGACGCCCGTGAGGCACATCACCTGCCACCACGGCGAGCGATGCACAACTGGCGGATGGGCCCCGGCGGTTTCGCGTCGCTCGTGCAGCCAGCGGCCAATCCGTCGCCGCCTTGCCTTCGTGAGCATCATTCGGGCCGTCGCGTGCTACGCGGTCCTTATCATCGCCATCCGACTTCCCGAGGCTGCCAGTGCTGTTGCTGGTGCATGATCACGTGATTGGGCTTGGCGAACAACTTGATCAGGATGACTCCGGCGAGGAACCCGCCGACATGCGCCCAGAACGCGACGCCGCCGCTTTCTTCCGAGAAAATGCCGGTCACGCCTCCCGCGAGCTGCAGCACCATCCAGTAGATCAGCATTCCCCACGCAGGCAGACGCATGGTGGTCAGGACGAAGCCGAGCGGCACCAATGTGTAGACGCGAACGCGTGGATAGAGCACCAGGTATGCGCCCATCACGCCGCTGATCGCGCCGGACGCGCCCACCATCGGTGCGCTGGAATCGGGCTCCACGATCACCTGCAGCGTCGCGGCCGCGATGCCGCACAGCAGATAGAACACGACGAAGCGCGGTCGCGTCATCGAATCTTCGATGTTGTTCCCGAACAGCCACAGGAACCACATGTTGCCAATGAGGTGCATCCATGAGCCGTGCAGAAACATCGACGTGAAGATGTTCAGAGGCTGCGCGCCCGGATCGATCACGCACCTCAGCCCTTCGCCGATCGGAACGCTCGTACCCGGCCGGAGCAGGCCGGTGAGCTCGCCAGGGATCAGTCCCAGGTTACAGACCGATCGAGCGAGAGGAAGCGTCGCGCCCGCGCCCTGGACCACAATCCACGTGAGTGAGCAGATCGCAATGATGGCTATCGTGACGACCGCGGCACGCGTGGTCGCGTTTTCGTCGTGGTAGGGAATCAACGGTTCAGCCCCTCAATTCACTTGCGTTGCGCATCGTGGCCGTCGAGGTAATCCGAGTGGACGGGCGAAAACGCGGGCGGCGTTCGCGCACTTCGCGACGTTGGCGCTGTTCACTCGAGTGAGCCGGGTTCAGGCCCTCGCACATGGTACATGACTCGCGGCGCGTCCGGACGAGAGGACGGACACGCGAAACGAACCGTCGATGCGCCCGATTTTTGCCGGATTCGCGTTCTACTCGAGGTTGGTACCGGTCGTGCAGTATCGACGGTGAGGTGGCCCGTCAGACGGGCTGGAATCGCGAGGTGACCGAATGTTTCGAACGACCGCAGTGATTGTGGCTCTGACCGCGTTTCTGCCGCTGGCCTCCACGGCAGATGCACAGAGCCGTGGAAGAAACCGGAACGACATTGCGCGCGCCCAGGGCGTCGCGCCCGGGCAGCTCCCCCCAGCCAACATGTGCCGCGTCTGGTATGACGGCGTGCCGAATGGGCGCCAGCCCGGTGCCACGACCTGCCGGCAAGCGGAGGCGACCGCCGCGCGCAACCGCAACGCGCGAGTGATTTACGGCGAGAACGTCTACGACCCGTATGGCCGCTATGGCAATGGCCGCTACGATCCGAACGGCACATGGCGGACGTATCCATATCCTGATGACGACCGCGGCGTTGGCCGGGTGCCTGGACGCAATCGCACACCCAACGGCACCTACGACCCGTATTACCGCGGCTCCCGCTACGGCGACACCGCGTACGAGAACGGGTATCGCGACGGTCGCGCGCAGGGCCTCGAAGATGGCCGTGACAACGATCGGTTCGACGCCACGCGTCACGGCCGGTATCGTGCAGCGGACCGCGGCTACCTCGATTCGTACGGCGACAAGAACCGTTACAAGGATGTGTATCGCGACGGTTTCCGCGCCGGCTACGACGAGGGCTATCGCGAAGGGAATTGGAATTCCCGACGCTAGTTGTTAATCAGGCGGCATTCGCCAGTCGCGGTGCCGCCTGAGCTGCGTACAGCGGATATACTCTGCGTTTCGCTCGCGCAAGGAGGCCCTATGCGTCATTTGAAATTTGTCGTCATGGCAGGTGTGTTGGTCGGCGGGTATTTGACTCTCGACGCGCAGTCGCGCAAGCCGCACCTGAATTCGATGATCGATCTGCTCGAACAGAACAAGCCGGTCTTCGGCCTGTATGCTCCCAGCAATCGACGATCCGGCGGACGCGGACCCGGCGGAGCGGCGGCGAGCGCACCAAGCACACCAGCGCCGCCACAGAAGACGCCACTCGAACTCGCCACCGACGCGGTCGCTTACAAATCGGCCGACTTCATCTTCGACGGCAGCATGGAGGGCGGCGTCGATCGCGCCCTTCCGGCCTACGCGGACTTCGTGAAAGGCATGCAGCAAGCCGGCGCGCTGCGCACATCACCGTTGCTGCGACTGACGCATCCGCTGGTCGTGAAGACACAGGAGATCGCAACCGATCCTGCGAAGGCGGCGGAGGGCATCGGCAAGCAGCTCAATCTCGGCGTGAGCGGCATCATGTTCGTGAAAGTCGAGAGCGCCGCCGAGGTCAAACAAGGGCTCGCGGCGATGCGCTTCAAGTCGAAGGGCGGCATGCGTTCGGAAGACGTCGGGTCGGCGCCCGCGTTTTGGGGGATGTCCGAAGCAGATTATCGCCGCCAGGCCGATCTCTGGCCGCTCAACCCCGAAGGCGAACTCGTGAACTGGACCATTGTCGAGAGCAAGGAGGGTCTCGCGCATGTGCGCGAGATCGCCGCCGTGAAGGGCATCGGCGTGCTGTGGCCCGGCGCGGGCACGCTGCGCGGGGTGTTCTCCACGACCGACGCCAACGGTCAGCGGCAGGTCGATCAAGCGGCGTGGGAAGCCGCGATTCAGCAAGTGCTCTCGGCGTGCAAGGAGTTCAAGCTAGCGTGTGGCTATCCCGCAACACCCGACGACATCGAAATGCGGATGAAGCAAGGCTTCGGCGTCTTTGTGATGAATTGGGGTGAACCAGGCTTCAAAGCCATTGAAATCGGGCGTCGTGTCGCCAATCGGACAGACACCAGCCGATAAATCCTCTTTACTGTGAGCTTTCCGTCGGTCGTCACCGAGGCCGCCGCTGACGATGTCAAAGTCGAGACGCCGCGCGTCTCGCTCGGTCCACGTCGCGTGATGATTGTGGACGATGACGGCGATTGGCGTGACTTGCTCCAGACGGTGCTGATGCGTGACGGCGCGGAGGTGATCGCCGTTTCTACCGCACAGGACGCGCTTGCCATAATTGTGGGCGACGCGCGGCGTCGTCCGGATGTGCTGGTCGCCGACATCGGGCTGCCTGGCGAAGATGGATACGCGTTGATGCGTCGCATCCGTGCGCTCGATGGCGCAATCGGGCGAATCGGCGCCGTTGCCGTCACGGCTTACGCCACAGCTGAAAGCCAAGGGCGTGCGCTCGAGGCCGGCTTCGACGCGTATCGATCGAAGCCGATCACCGCCGACGCCGTGGCCGCCACGGTGGCCGCTGGTCTTGAAAACGCGGGGCCTGCCGCGGCGGCTGGGACGAGCCGCAGATGCCGGCACGAATAAGCCGCCACAGACCTCGAGCGTGTAAGGCCGCCGCTCACAGCCGCGCGTAGCGTGCGTGCATGAATTGAAAGAGTCCAAAACACGTCAGGCCAGCCGCCACTGCTCCTGCGAGCACGATTCCGTATCGTTGCGAGAAGAGCGTTGCGAGAGCGTGCGCGACGCCGCCGGCTTCGCCCGGTTCGCGCTGCACTGCGGCTGTGATCAGCGCCACGCCGATCGTCATCAGAAGCACCGCACGGGCCGCGTTGCCGAAGCAGCCGATCGCCACCGCCCATGATCCGGTTTCGCGCCGGAATCGGTGTTCGTCGAAATCGTCACCAAATCTCGAACCCACGGCGTCCCGGAGCTCGAAGGCCCCGTACACTGCCACGCCCGCGCCGACCAGAAAAAGAAAGATATCTCCGAGCGGGACGGTCAGCACATCGGCGGCCACCGCGCTGGGGCGGGTCGATGTCGAACGCATGCCCATCACCAGGCGCAGCGCCTGCCAGCCCACGGCTCCGTACGCCGCGCCTTTGATCGTTGTCAACGCACGACCCATCCAGCCCTTCCACCCGCGGCCTTTGCGGCGGGTGTCCCAGATAGCAGCGACAAATTGCCATGCGGAGTACGCGAGGATCGCGATCCCCAAGATCGCGACGATGATCTGACCGAATGGCTGGCGCATCAACATCACCAATGCGCCGCCGGGATCCATCAACCGGCCGCCTTTCAATCCTGCGGCCAGACGCAGCGCAAGTGCCCCAATCAGTAAATAGATGAGACCTTTGGCGACGTATCCCCCTCGCACCGCGCGCGCGACCCATGGCCGCAGCTCTTGTGCGACAGGCGAACCAGCCAGCTCGTGAGACATACCGAAACGCTCGGGTTGCATGTTCCATTCCAGCCGTATAATCGCCAGTCGCGACGCGGGTCACCAGCTACCCGGTCTATTTGAAAGAGGCTATCGATGACAGCACGGCACGTCTTTCGTTTGTTTGCATTGATTGCGGCGATTGCGTTGGCCGCTACGGCGGGGCGCGCGCAGCAGCCCGCCCCTCAAAAACCGTTCGAGCCGCAGGTGGGTCAAGCGGGCAAGGACGTCGTGTGGGTGCCGACGTCGCAGGCGCTCGTCGACAAGATGCTCGACATGGCCAAGGTGACGCCGCAGGACTATGTGATCGATCTCGGATCGGGTGATGGCCGCACGGTGATTACGGCGGCGAAGCGCGGCGCGCGCGCGCACGGCATCGAGTACAACCCCGACATGGTGGAGTTGTCGGTGAAGAATGCCGCGGCTGCAGGCGTGAGTGCCCGCGCCACGTTCGAGAAAGCCGATCTCTTCGAGACCGATCTGTCGAAGGCGCAGGTGATCACCATGTTCCTGTTGCCCTCGATCAATATGAAACTCCGGCCCAAGCTGCTCGAGCTCAAGCCGGGCACGCGCATTGTGTCGAACTCGTTCACGATGGAGGATTGGGAAGCGGACGACAAGCAGGAGATCTCCGGAGATTGCACCAACTGGTGTACGGCGCTGCTGTGGATCGTGCCCGCGAAGGTCGAGGGGACGTGGCAACTCGGCTCGAATCCGCTCACGCTAAAGCAGGAGTTCCAGATGGTGTCGGGCATGCTTGGTTCGACGCCGGTCAGCGGTCGCCTGCGCGGCGACGAAATCACGTTCTCGGCCGGTGGCGTGAGCTACACGGGCCGCGTCGATGGCAAAAGCATCAAAGGAACCGTGAAGGGTGGAACGAACGGCGCGTTCACGGCGACGCGCAAGTAGAGAGATCGGGAGAACCTCAACGGGGAGATTGGGGAGATCGGGGAAGAACCTTAACGAGAGATTGGGGAGATCGGGAGAACCTTAACAGGGAGTTTGGGAGATCGGGGAGAACCTTAACAGGGAGTTTGGGAGATCGGGGAGAACCTTAACAGGGAGTTTGGGAGATCGGGGAGATAATTCTTCTCCCTGATCCTCCTGATCTCTCTGTCAATCGCTCCTCGATCTCGGAGATCTTCCCGTCGAAACTCCCTGATCGCCCTACACTGGACGCACGTTTTCTGCCCGGGGTCCTTTCGGTCCCTGGCCTTTGTCAAATGTGACTGCCTGTCCTTCGCGCAACTGATCGAATCTGGTATCCACACATGCCGACTGATGAAAGAAGTATTCGCTTCCATCCTGCGCGGCCACGAACCCAAACCCCTTGTCGCTAATCAATCGCTTGATCGTGCCCTGCGTCGATGCCATGAACTCTCCTTCGGTCGAATCGCCCGACCCACGCCGCAAGGCACCATTATGGCGCGGCACCGGCCCGTCACTAACAGCAATTGGTTCCGGGCGATAGCCGAGCTAGCAGCTCGTCGGCGCGAATTCACGGTATATTTCGCCCGTTCAAGGAGGCCGACATGGAAACCGAAATCGCCAGGTTGCTCAAGGAATTTGAAGACGGCAGGATGACGCGCCGACAGCTGATTCAAAGTCTGGCGATGGCGGCGATGGCGGCGCCGACGGCCACGACACTGGGCGCTCAGTCGGCGCCCGTGGATAAGGCGCCGTGGAAAACCGTGTGGTTGGACCACATCTCTTATCAAGTGACGGACTATAAAAAGAGTGCCGCGTTCTATTCGAGTTTGATGGGATGGGAAATCCGCAACGACAACGGCAAGACGCAGGCGACGCTCGACATCGGGAACGTCGGACAGATCATCATTCGCAACCGCCCGCAACGGGATGGACAGGAGGCGGCGGCGCCCTCCGCTCAAGGCGCACCAGCTGCAGCGCCGGCAGCTGGCCAATCCGGCCGCCCGCGTCCACCGCTCACCGGTGTCATCAACCACATCTCGTTCGGTGTGCAGCCGTGGGACACCGACAAAGTGAAAGCGGAGCTCGAACGGCGCGGCCTCAACCCGCGGCCCGACATGGTGGGCGACAACTTCAAGAGCTACCACGTGTTCGATCCGGATGGCTGGGACCTTCAGATCAGCAACCAGACGAAGAACGAGTAGACCTCCGTCACCATTCGCGACCTCCGTCGTTAGCAGGGACGGAGGTCGCTGACGCGCTCGTATAAAATCTTCACCTCACACGATCGCGCAGGAGTTGAAATGGCCGTTCAGACCGCCAGCGGGCAGGCTCAATGCCCGGAGTGCTTTGCCGAAGTGACGCTTACCAACGTCATGCAACACGAGATCACGCAGTGTTCCGGCTGCGGCGCAGAACTCGAAGTTGTCGCCATCGAGCCCTTGACCCTGGCGCTGGCTCCACAGGAGGAAGAGGACTGGGGTGAATAACGGCCACTCCGGCACGCTGCGGGTCGGTGTCCTGTACAGTCGCGTTCGCGTCGAAGAGAAGCTCCTTTTCGAAGCGTTCGATCGCCGTGGTGTCACGCTCGATCTCCTCGACGACCAGAAACTAATCTTCGACATCACCGACGTCGTCAATCATCGTTATCGCGACTACGACGTCATCATCGAACGCTGCATCAACCACAGCCGCGCGCTGTACAGCCTCAAGATTCTGAACGATCAAGGCGTGCGCACCGTCAACACCGCGCTGGTGGCGGATATTTGCGGCAACAAGCTGATGACCACCAGTGCACTCGCTGCGGCAGGCGTGCCGCAGCCGAAGGCGCTCATCGCTTACACGCCCGAGAGCGCGCTGGAAGCGATCGAACAGCTCGGATATCCAGCGGTGCTCAAACCGACAGTCGGTTCGTGGGGACGGTTGTTGAGCAAGGTGAACGATCGCGACGCGGCTGAAGCGATTCTCGAGCACAAAGAAACGCTCGGCAGCTATCACCACAGCATCTTCTACATCCAGGAGTACGTAAAGAAGCCCGGCCGCGATATTCGCGCATTTCAGGTCGGCCCAGAGACGATCTGTGCGATCTATCGCACCTCCCCCAGCTGGATCACCAACACGGCGCGGGGCGGCACGTCCAGCAACTGTCCAATCACGCCGGAGCTCGCTGACATCTGCACGCGCGCGGCGAGAGCAGTCGGCGGAGGCATGGTGGCGCTGGATCTCTTTGAAGATCCCGATCGTGGTCTTCTGGTCAACGAAGTCAACTACACCATGGAGTTTCGCAACAGCATCGCGCCGACCAACGTCAACATCCCGGAGCGGATGGTCGATTTCTGCCTGGCGGTCGCGAAGGACGGCTGGAACGCGGCCAACGGTTGGCCTCCCGGAACGGCCCCGCATGTCACGGCGATCTCGCTCGCGGAAGGCGCGTCGGTCTAAGCCCCTCAATTCACTTGAGTGGACAAGCGCAGCATCGAGGCAATACGGCGATATGGGTCACAAGGAGCACTGTCCGAGCGTTTCTCGCGCGGTTGGCGCCACCACCTCAAGCGAGCTCCGAGGTTAGGAGCGGATGGCCGAGCGCCTTACTGCCGCCATCGTCGGCGGATCTGGATACACGGGCGGCGAGCTGCTGCGGCTTCTGCTCGATCATCGCAATATCGACGTCAAGCAGGTCACGAGCGAACGCCTCGACGGGCAGTTCGTTTACTTCACGCATCCGAATCTCAGACGCCGAACAACCCTCAAATTCGTTCGAGCTGATGCGCTCGAGCACGCGGACGTCGTGTTTTTGTGTCTGCCGCATGGCAGTGCGATGTCACGCATCGACGAATTTGCGGCGCTGACGCAGCGCATCGTCGATCTGAGCGCCGATTTTCGACTTCGACGCGACCAGGACTACGTACGCTGGTATGGCAAGCCGCACGCGAGTCCGTCGTGGCTTGAACGCTTTGTGTACGGCCTGCCTGAGCTGCTTCGTGCGGAAATTGCGGCGGCAAGGTTCGTCAGCGGCGTTGGCTGCAACGCCACGGCGACAACCCTCGCTGTGTGGCCGCTGGCGGTCGCCGGGCTGATCAATCCGCAGCGTGGCATCGTGTGCGAGGTGAAAGTCGGGAGCAGCGAGGCGGGTGCGACGTCGAGCGATGCCTCGCATCATCCCGAGCGCGCCGGTGTGATGCGCAGTTTTGCGCCAACAGGCCACCGCCACACCGCCGAAGTGTTGCAAGCGTTGCGGCTGCGAGGAATTGAAACCGACGTGCATCTCAGCGCGACGGCCATCGATAACGTGCGTGGTGTTCTTGCCACTGCTCACGTTTTCGTCAATCGTGATGTCGCTGAGAAAGATCTGTGGAAGGCCTACCGCGAGGCGTATGGGCAAGAGCCGTTCGTGCGCATCGTGAAGGAGCGCGCGGGACTTTATCGCTACCCGGAGCCGAAGATTCTGTCCGGCAGCAACTACGCCGACGTCGGGTTCGAGTTCGACGCCTCTTCGGGCCGTGTGGTCGCGATGTGTGCGATCGACAACCTGATGAAAGGCGCGGCTGGGACAGCGGTGCAGTGCCTCAACGTGATGATGGGGTGGGATGAGACCGTGGGATTGCAATTCCCCGGACTGCACCCGATTTAAGGATGGCGGAACTCCGCCGCTACATGGATCAGGGTGGGTTGGCGCGGGCCTTTTCACGTCCGCCGCGACATGTATCAAGGTAAGGAGCCGCGGACCCTTAGGTCCGCCAACAGACATGGTCGTCATAAAAGTCGGCGGCGGAACTTCTCTCGATACCGACGCGATTGTGGCCGATCTGGCTGCGCTGCGGGCGCAGGGCGGCCAACTGCTGCTCGTTCACGGCGGTGCACAAACGACCAACGCGGTGGCCGAAGCGCTCGGTCATCCAGCGCAGTTCGTCACCAGCGAGAGCGGCCATGTGAGCCGCCGCACCGATCGCCGTACACTCGAAATCTTCGAGATGGTCTACTGTGGTCAGCTCAATAAGATGTGGGTCGAAAAACTGCAACAGAAAGGCATCAACGCCGTCGGCCTGTCTGGCCTCGATGGCCGTCTGTTCGAAGGTACTCGCAAAGACACGCTGCGCATCCGCGTCGATGGCCGGCGCATGGTGCTTCGCGATGATTGGACGGGTACGGTCGAACGCGTCAACACCGCGCTCTTGCGGTTGTTGATCGACGCCGGCTACTTCCCTGTGCTCACGCCGCCCGGTGCGTCCACCGCCGGGGAAGCCATCAACGTCGACGGCGATCGCGCCGCGGCGATGGTGGCAGGTGCGTTCAAAGCCGACGCGTTGGTCATCCTGACCGATACACCCGGCCTGCTGCGCGCCTTTCCCGATGAGTCGACGTTGATTCCGGAGATTTCAAAGTCGGAGGCCATTCGATTCATGGAAGTGGCCGAGGGCCGCATGAAGAAGAAAGTCATGGGCGCCGTCGAGGCCATCGCCGAGGGGGTGCGGAAAGTGATCTTCGCCGACGGTCGCGTGAGCGAGCCGATTACACGCGCCCTCACCGGCGCCGGGACGCACATCGCCTGACGACCGACAATGCCCGATCCTCGCGCGGCGATCGAAGAACTCATCCTGGGCGGCACCACTGCGCGACGCGGCGACGCCGTTTTCGTTCGCGGCGAGGGTTGCTGGCTGATCGACTCCGACGGCCGCCGCTATCTCGATCTCTCTTCGGCGCAAGGGGTGGCAATGCTGGGGCATTGTCACCCGCGTGTGACCGACGCGATTGCGCGTCAGGCGCGCACGCTCACGCTGTGCCCCAATTACCTTTACAACGACGTTCGGGCCGCATTCGCGCACGCGCTCGTCGGTGTACTCCCCGCTCATCTGCCGCACGTGTTTCTCGCAAACAGCGGCGGCGAAGCAGTGGACGGCGCGCTCAAAATCGCGCGGCTTACCACCAAACGGGCCGCGTTTGTGTCCACCACGAAGGGCTTCCACGGCCGCACCGTCGGTGCACTGTCGGTGACGTGGGAGCCGAAGTATCGCGAAGGGTTTCTGCCGCTGCTCGAAACGACGCATGTCCCTTTCAACGACGCGGCCGCGCTCGACAAAGCCATCGGCGATCGCACCGCAGCCGTGATTCTCGAGGCCGTGCAGGGCGAGAGCGGCGTAAACATCGGCGCCGCTGATTTCCTTCACGCGGCGCAACGCCTTTGTCGCGAGCGTGGCGCGCTGCTCATCCTCGATGAAATTCAGACCGGCTTCGGCCGCACCGGCCGTTGGTTCGGCTTCGAGCACGCGGGCATCGAGCCGGACATCGTCTGCATGGCGAAAGGACTCGGCGGCGGCTTTCCGATGGGCGCGTTCGCCTATATAAAAGCGGTGCGCGATGCGCTTTCGCCCGGCGCGCACGGCAGCACGTTTGGTGGTTCGCCGCTGGCCTGCGCGGCGGGCGTTGCCGCGCTCGCCGTCTATCGAGATGAGGATTTGATTACGCGCAGCGCGAAACTTGGCGAGCAGATGTTGTCGGCGCTGCGCGCGGCGCTCGGTGATGTGTCGATCGTTCGCGAAGTCCGAGGACTGGGGCTGATGCTCGCCATCGAGCTGCGGACCAAAGTTGCACCGGTGTTGAAGACGCTGATGCTCGAGCACGGAGTCATTGCGCTTCCCGCCGGCTCGACTGTGCTGCGACTGCTGCCGCCGCTCGTCATTTCCGAAGAAGAGATTGCGATAGGCGTGACGGCGATCGCCAACGCGATTCGGAGTCTCGCCGCCTGATGGACCGTAAACGCGCGGTCGAACTCCTTCACGACCTCGTCGCCATCCGATCGATCTCGCGAGAGGAATCGGAAGCGGCCCGCTGGCTGGTGCAGCAGATGACCACGTTGGGTTATGACCGCGCCTTCGTGGACGAGGCTGGCAACGCCATCGGCGAGATGGGCGAGGGCGGCGCGGGCCGAACGGTCGTTCTGCTCGGACACATCGATACTGTTCCCGGCGTAATTCCGGTCCGCGTCGAAGCGTCACCCCGTGGCGACGTGTTGTATGGACGCGGCAGCGTCGACGCCAAGGGGCCGCTCGCAACGTTCGCCGCCGCCGTTGCACGACTCGGGTCGACGTGGGCGCGCCAGCATCGGCTCCGCATTGTTGTCGTGGGAGCGGTCGAGGAAGAAGCTGCAACGAGTAAGGGGGCGCGATTCATTGCTGCGCGTTTCGACGGTAGCCGCGAGCCCATTCCTGGCGCATGTGTCATCGGTGAACCGAGCCACTGGCACCGCGTGACGCTCGGCTACAAGGGTCGCCTTCTGCTCGATCTCACCGCGCACCAACCGATGGCACATACCGCAGGTCCGGACGCCAGCGTCGCACAAGTGGTTGTCGATTTGTGGAACTGGGTCACGGCGCACGCGGCCGGCGTCAATACGGGCCGCGAGAAGGTGTTCGACCAACTGAGCCCGAGTCTTCGCCGCTTTGTGACCGCGACCACGCCAGAGATGCTCGACGTGGTCGAGGCGCAGTTTGCCTGGCGGCTTCCGGTCGGATTCGACAGTGATGCCTTCATGAAGCAGATCGCTGAGCAAGCCTCCGCTATCGGCGCCACGCGCACTTCGATCGAGTGTCGGTTCCGTGGAGTCGAACAGGCGTGGCGAGCGGATCGCCAGAACCCGCTCGTGCGAAGCTTCCTCGCCGCCATTCGAGGCGTGGACTCCTCGGCGCAACCGGGCTTTCTCTTGAAGTCGGGCACGAGCGACATGAACGTCGTCGCGCCCATTTGGCGGTGCCCGATCCTCGCGTACGGTCCTGGAGACAGCGCGCTCGATCACACGCCGAATGAGCACTTACTGCTCGATGAGTACTGGCGTGCAGTTCGTGTGGTCGAGAGCGCACTGCGGGAATTTGCGCAAGAATAACTGCGATCTCCGCGTTGCGTGGAGCTCGTGGCTAAAACGTTTTGCGCGCGACCCACTCGCGGTAGAGCGAATCGCCAAGTACGTAGCGCGAGCCTTCTTTCATCACGATATCGTCGCGCACGAGCGCGGCGAGGGCGGCCTGGACGCTCGAGGCTCCGGGTAAACGATGGCGGGTGCGGACGTCGGCCGAGAGCAGCTCGCGGCCGTCCTGCAAGACCAGCGCGCGGAGTACGCCGCGCTGCGCAAGCGTGAGGCGCTGCCATGATTCTTCGAACACGGTGTGCTGCTGTCCGAGCAGCCGCGTAAGAGTGCCGTGCAGGTCCTCGAGTCCGGCCGTCCTCCGCCCGGCCGCCCTCACGTCGTCCCACGTTTCATGCGCGAGACGCTGCACATCGTAAGGCACGTTGCCCCCGAGTTCGACAATCGCGGTACCAAGCCCCGGCTCGGGCCGAATCCCGCTGGCCGTAAATCGTGCTTCGAGAAACGAGGCGAACACGGCGGGGTCGATCTTTTCCAGACGCATCACCGGACCAGCCTTGTAGAACGGCCGGCGCGGCCCGAGCATCCGCTCCATCAGGGAGGGTTCCGAGCCGGCAAACACGTACCCGACGGTGCGCTGTTCCTGAACGGCCGCCCGCAACGCGTGTTCAACCGTCCCGCCGTCGAATGACGCAATGGTCTGGAACTCATCCAATGCGATCGCCAGGTTCTTTCGACGCACGGCCGCAATGCGGCCGGGCAGTGCGAACACTTCGGTGGCCAGTCTGGCGGCGTCGCGCGCGTTGCGCACGGTGGGAAAGGACAGCGCGAAGCCCGGCTCGCTATCGAAGCGAAGCTCCGGCCGCAGCGACTGGAGGAGCTCGCCAGCCCAGCGCCGAATGCTTCCTGTCGGCGTCTCCGCCGAGACGAGTGCTCGCGCGTACGCTTCGAGGAAGCCGACGTACGAGCTCGATGCGGCAACGGTGACTTCGACCGTCAGGATGCGCTGCTTCGCCAGGCCGTGCATGACGTCGCGGATGAGCGATGATTTGCCGTAGCGGCGCGGGGAGATGAGGAAGGTCTTCTGCCCGGCGGCGAGGTCGGACGCCAGCCGTTCCCGTTCATCCTCGCGGTCGGCGAAGGCGCGCTGGGTGACGATTTCGCCGTAGACGAAGGGATTGGCCGGTTCCATTACGTTATTATACGTAACGGTTACACAAAATGACGTAATGAGGCTGAGGTTGTGCGCGCACCTAGAGGCGGAGTAGGCTCAACAACGGCCATGACAACACGACTGACACGGCGCGATGTCCTCCTGCAGATGGGCGCGGTCGTCACCGCAAGCGCGTTGCCCACCGCCGACGCCGGGTCGCTCGATGCGCAGGCCGGCACGCAGGCGCCGGCATCGCCCGCAGCGAAATTCTTTCCCGGATTCAAATCGATCACCGTCGAGGTGACCGGCGGCACGATCAATGGGGTGATGGCGGGCCAGGGCTCGCCCGTGCTGTTGTTGCATGGCGCGCCGCAATCGATGATTTCGTGGCGGCTCGCGGCGCCGATGCTCGCAACGGATCACGCCGTTGTCGTCACCGACCTTCGCGGCTACGGCGACAGTAGCAAGCCGCCTGATGGCGATCGCCACGCCAACTACTCCAAGCGTGCGATGGCGCTCGACCAGGTCGAGGTGATGCGAAAACTGGGCTTTGAAAAGTTCGCGGTCATAGGCCACGACCGCGGCGGCCGAGTCGGCCACCGGATGGCGCTCGATCATCCCGATCGGGTCACAAAGCTGGCGGTGCTCGACATCGTGCCGACGTATTACCTGTATACGCACGTCACCATCGAGTTCGTCCAGGCGTACTTCCACTGGTTCAACTATCTCCGTCCGGCGCCCGGTCCCGAGAACCAGCTGAAAGAAGACATCGAGCGGCAGGCGAGCCGCATGACGGCGGAGGTCGATGCCGAGTACCTGCGTGTGCGACGCGACCCGGCAAACATTCACGGCATGTGCGAAGACTATCGGGCCGGTGCATCCATCGATCTCGATCACGACAGAGCCGATCTCGACCAGAAGATTGCGTGCCCGCTGCTGGCGCTTTGGGGCGCGAAGGCGCCGATGGGACGCCTCTATGACGTGCTGTCGATCTGGAAAGAGCGGGCGACGACGGTGAGCGGCCGCTCGCTGCCGGCCGGCCACAACTTGCAGGAGGACGCGCCGGACATGGTTGCGGCGGAACTTCGCGCGTTTCTCAACGGAGACTCCTCACCGCTCGCAAAAGTGCGGCGCGGGCGCTTTTCGCAGCGCGCTTGAAGGTAACGTGGTGGTGCGGCGTTAGCCGCCCTCACGCGGTCGGCTTAGGCCCGCCTCCGCGGCGACTGCAGTGGCGCGGCTTAGCCCGCGCGTCACCTGCCGATTTCACACTCACCGTAATATTGCTCCGGCCGCGACGTCAGTCCCGGCAGCGACACGGGCGTGTATTCGTGTCGCGTATGGACCGCTTGCAGCTTGCCCGCGCTCGTTTCCGTATCCATCACGGTCGTAACATGCAGCGCGCCGTACGGGTCCATTTGCATGAAATGTAAATACGATCCAAGCAGACGCACGGTGATGTGCCACTTGCCACTGTCGCCAACGGCTTCCGCCGTTCCCTCGTCGATGTTCACCGCATTGAACGCCGTCGCAAGCTTCGCGGCTTTGACCGACGCCAGCGATTCTCCGCCTTTCCAGGTGCCGGTTGCCTGCATCGTGAACGAGCACTTCAGGCTCGTCACCTTGCTCAGCCGCGGAGAGGGCGCGTTGGGCGCTTGTGCCGACGCGTTAACGGTCAGCAGCATCAAGGCCAATGCAAGTGTTGTGCGTACCCGCGTGTTCGACATCTCCGCCTCCGGGGTGGATACTTTACACGCATGAAGGTTCCCGTCCTCACCGCGGCGCTTCTCGCTACGACCGCCGTGGTGTCGGGCCGGCAAACGGCGATCGATCCAAAGCTGCACACGCAGCTCACGCAGCTTTTTCCCGCGGCCAAGGCGTTTTCGCCGAAGGGCGGCGATCCGCCGCACTTCAAGGTCTATGCGAACGAGCCGGCGGCGGGCGCGTCACCGATAGGTTACGCGTTCTGGACGACGGAGCTTGAGCCACTGGAACGCGGTTTCGATGGACCGATCAAGATTCTGGTCGGCATGGATCCAAAAGGAATCCTCACCGGCATCATCGTGACGCAGCACAACGAGCCATACGGAAATTTCTCCATCGAACCACCGGCGTTTGCCGCCCAGTTTCGCAACAAGAACATTCGCGACGCGTTCAAAGTCGGCGCGGATATCGACGCGGTTTCGAGAGCGACCATGACGGTGTCGAGCGCAGCGCGCGCCGTGAGAAACAGCGCGCGGCGTGTTGCGCGGCAACTGCTTGGGCCCCCGGTAATTCAGTGATGCAACCTCCCACCGACGCCTGGGCCTTTCCTCCGGACGACGCTGACGTGATCAGCTGGAGCACGCTGCTTCGCGATCAGGGACTGGACCTCGCGATGTTTGCGGCGTTTGCCACGTTGGTGCTCGTCAGCTTTCATCGGAAGAGCACGCGGCTGAAATACGTCACGCTTGCGCTTTCGGTGATCTACCTGGGGTTCTACAAGAGTCAGCTGCTTTCGATCGTCAACGTGTTCAGCCTCTTCACGTTGAGCCTCCCGGTCTTTAAATACAGCATCGCGTGGTATGGCTTTGCCGCCTTTGCCGTGGTCACGACCGTGTTGTGGGGAAGGTTGTACTGCGGGCGCATCTGCGCCTTTGGCGCACTCACTCAGCTTATCGATCGCGTGGTGCCGTCGCGATGGCGCATCGAAGTGCCAGGCGCGCTCGAGCGGCGCGCCGCGAAGATCAAATATGCGATTCTTGGCGCCACTCTCCTGTATTTCTTCGCCACGCGCGACGCCTCGATCTACCGCTACGTCGAACCGTTCTGGATGTTCGGCGGCCAGGCCACTCCCGGCATGTGGATCGGACTTGGTGTGCTGCTGGCCGCAACTGTGTTCGTGCGCAATTTGTATTGCCGTTTTCTTTGTCCTCTTGGCGCCGCGCTTGGTTTGCTCTCGACAGTGACGATATTTCGCATCAAGCGGTGGTCGGAGTGCGATACCTGCAGGATCTGCGAGAAGAAGTGCGAGTGGGGTGCTATTCGCGGACCGCGCATCGTGATGACCGAATGCGTGCGTTGCGACGACTGCGAGCGGCTCTACGCGGACACCCGCAAGTGCCCGCACTGGCTGATTCTCATGCGACAATCGGCCGCTTCGGATCGATCAGCAGCCACGCCGCCGCTCCCGCCGCGTAGACCAGCGCCGTGATGTAAAACGGATACGACCACGAATGCCATTGCTCGACGGCAATGCCGACGACGATCGGTCCGACGAAGCCGCCGAGATTACCCAGCGTGTTCATGAAGCCGGTTACCACTCCGGCATGGGCGGGCGCGATGTCGACGGGCACCGCCCAACACGCGCCAAGGGCGAGATCGGCGGAGCCCAGTGCGAAAGCGAGCAACAGCGCTTTGCCGACCGGAGGAAGCGCCAGGGTGGAGAGAAACACCAGCACCGCGCACATCAGAAACGCGCCACAGCCCAGATAACATCTGCCAGCGCGCAACCCATAGCGGCGGCTGAGATGGTCGCTGAGCCACCCGCCGCTCACATCTGCAAGCCCCGCCAGAAGAAACGGAAGTGCCGCAAACAATCCACCGCCTAGGAGCGAAAACCCGAGCTCCTTGATCAAATACGTGGGTAGCCACGTGAAGTAGAAATACAGCCCGTAGCCGAACGCGAAATACATCGCGCAAATTGCGTAGAGGTTGCGGCTCGCGAGCAGTACCCGCCACGGCGTTGCGGCGTGCGCAGCGGATGCGACCGGCGCCCGATCCTGTTCGATCCAGGCGAGCTCCTCCTTGGTCATCCGCGGATGATCCTGCGGCCTGTCGCGATACCACACAAACCAGGCGGCCGCCCACACGAGGCCGAGCAGGCCAAACACGATGAAGCTCACGCGCCAGTCCCAGCGAGAGATGAGAAACAGGGCAGCCGGCGCAGAAAGCATGCCGCCCAGACGCGATCCAAGGAACAACACGCCATTGGCGCGGCCGCGCTCGCGCTGCGGAAACCACATCGACAGGCTGCGCGCGATGTTTGGAAACGCGCCCGCTTCGCCCGCGCCGAACAGAAAGCGAATGGCGACGAGCGAGCGGAAGCCCTGCGCCGCCGCGGTGAGCATGGTGAACGCCGACCACCAGATGACAATGCGGGTCAGCACACGGCGCGGCCCTCTGACGTCGCCAAGCCATCCCGAAGGGATTTCGAAGAGCGAGTAGGCGAGCGTGAAGGCGCTGAACACGACGCTCATTTCGATCACGTTCATCCCGAGGTCCGCCATGATGAACGGCGCTGCGGCGGAAATGCAGATGCGATCGAGATAGGTGATGACGGCGAGGACGAACACGAAGCCGAGGACGCGAGGGCGAGCGCGGTGGTTGGAGGGCATCGAAGCCGCATTATCCCGCTGCGCGGGAACTACCCCCCTCAATTCACTTGAGTTGATGATCGTGGCATGGAGCCGACCGCAAGATTCGGGCCGAAAGTGGCCTTGTTCGAACGTTCAACGCCGTTGGCGCTGCGAACTGAAGTGAGCTTGGGTTTAGAACGAAGAACGAAGAACGCGCGCCGCCGATAGGACGCGCCGGCCGAAGCCGGCAACCATGGGACCTTTACGGTGCGTCAGTTGGGCGCGCACGTACGGCCAGGCGGGTTTTCAGTCCCGAAGAGATCAAGACTTCGTTTCGATCCGAAACGATCACGCCCTCGACATCTGGCAGACGCTCGATCAGCGCCATGCCGTCTGACGGGCCGAGAACAAACACGCCGGTAGACAATGCGTCAGCCGTCACGGCGCGGTTGGTCACGATCGTCACGCTGCGGCAGCCGCCCGCGGGTAGTCCGCGGTCGGGATCGAGGATGTGATGATAGCGACGGCCGCCTTCCATGAAGAACCGTTCGTAGTCGCCTGACGTGCTGAACGTTCCGTCTGAAAGGTCGAGCGACGCAACGATCTGATCCGCCGCGCCTCTGGGATCGCGGATGCCGACGCGCCACGGTCGATCGCCGTGATGGCCGCCGACATAGAGATCTCCGCCAGAACGGATCATGAAATCACGAAAGCCGCGGTCGCGCAGAAGCGCGGCGGCGCGATCGATCGCGTAGCCTTTGCCGATTCCGCCGAGATGCACTCGCATACCTGCGCGTGGCAAGTAGACGGTGCCTGCACGATCGTCGACCTCCACAGCTGTGTAATCGATCAGTGCCAAGCGTTTGCGAATGTCGTCGCCGTTCGGAACCCGGTTGTCCTGATCGTGATCGAACTTCCAAAGATCCGATAAGGCGCCAACGGTGATGTCGAACTTCCCGCCGGTCCACTCGCTGGCCTGGCGCGCTTCCTTCAGCACCGCTCGCACGTCGTCGCTGACCTTCACCGCCTGTTTACCCGCGGCTTGATTGATCCGCTGCACGTCACTCCCGGGCCGCCAGACGCTCATCAGCGCCTCGAGGCGATCGAATTCACGAAAGATCGCCGCGAATGCGGCGACCGCGGCCGGTTCATCGGCGGTCCACGCCCCGAGCCGCAGCTCCGATCCCATCGTCACGGCGGCTCGTTCGACGAGCGCAGGTGACGGCGCTTGCGGACGTCGTTGACATGCAGGCCACAGCAGAGTTGCTGTCAGCACGCAGGCGGTCAGTCGTACCGCTCTGGTCACGAGGAATCAGCCTTTCTCATGGTTCTGTCAGGACATCGCCCTGCGGCGCCCTTTACGCTGCCCACAACGCGATGTCACGCGCTCTTCTCCCTTTTGCTTTCGCCTGCTGCCTCGCCCATAACGGCAGCAACGAGGCTCTCCATCGCCGCGGCCTCGAGTACGGCTACAACCTCGATTATCCCGAGGCGCTCGCGGCATTCGACGCCGCGATTGCAGCCGACCCGAATGACGCCACGGCGCACCGGCTGGCAGCCGCGACGATCTGGATGCGCATGCTGTTTCACCAGGGTGCGATCACCGTGGAAGAGTATCTCGGCCAGGCGCGCGCCAGCGTCGAGCGAAAGGTGCCACCGGCGGATCTCGCCACGTCCTTCACCAACCACATCGATCGTGCTCTGACCCTCGCGGAAGCTCGCGTACGTGCGCATCCCAACGACGCTGATGCCCACTTTCAGCTGGGCGCGGCCGCGGCGCTTCGCACTTCCTATATCGCCACCATCGAAGGCCGCGTGATGGACAGCGTCGGTACTGGCCGGCGCGCGTACAACGAACACAAGCGCACGCTTGTGCTCGACCCCACGCGCAAAGACGCCGGCCTCGTTGTTGGTTTGTATCGCTACACCATCGCGAGCCTTCCATTTCATAAGCGTCTGATGGCCCGCCTTGCCGGCTTTGAGGGCGGGCGCGACGAGGGGCTGGCGCTGGTGGAAAACGCGGCGCGTTATCCGAGCAATGCGCAGACCAACGCGATGCTGACCTTGATGCTGATGCTGAACCGCGAAGGGCGCTACGACGAGGCGCTCGGCATCAGCCGTGAGCTGCAGCGGCGATATCCGCGCAACCGGCTGTTCTGGCTCGAAGCGGGGCATACGGCGCTCCGTGCCGGCCGTGCCGGCGAAGCGGTGCGCGAGCTCAACGACGGCTTGGCACGATTCGAAAAAGATCCGCGGTCGAAGGCCACTGGAGAAGAAGCCCAGTGGCGCGCGGCTCGCGACCGTGCCTTGAAGCTGCTGGCGACTTCACAACACTGATTGGAGCAACCAATGGTGACCGGACGCTTATTACGGGTGCTCGGTGGATCGGTGCTGGCGGCAACGGTCCTGTTCTACGGCGCCGCGCGATGGTGGGCGTCGGCCTCTGCGCCGCCGGTGAGCCGCGAAACGCTTCTCGAGTCCTTCGACTCGGATATTCGCAACTTGATGTATCGCTGGGACGCGAACGATCGCCGCCCGCAGCGCGAACGGCACGCGGCGCTCTTTGCCTTCGTGCACCAGACGTACGACACGTCGGCCTGGATTCCGCAATCCGTTTTCGACGGCAACCTCGTGACGCAGGCTGTCGTCGGCGACGTCGACACGATCGTGCGCGACAAGGTTGGGCTCGTGCTGTGGCCGGAGAACCGCTTGATTCCCGCGTTCGGCATGGCGCCCAGCCTGGAACCCGGCAGCTCGCTCAAATGGACCGTCAATTGCCTTGTTTGTCACATGGCGGAAATCGACGGCGTCGCCTATCTCGGTGCAGGCACGAAGGTATTTGATGATCTCTGGCTGGGCGAGTCGTTGAAAACGTTGACCAACGAGAAGTGGCTGCCACTTGTCACGCGGGATCCTGCTTCGCGGGCGATTGCCGCCGACGCCAATCGCATTCTCAGCAGTCACCATCACGACAAGATCGATTCCCTCACCCGCGCGCGCTCCACCGCGTTCGCGGCCTCACATGTCGAACTTTACATGCGCCCGCACGGCGGCGCGATGCCGGCGGTTTCCGAGGTTGGCCGCGGCGATGTCAAAATCCCGCCGCTCTGGCACACCGCGGCCAAGATGCAGGCGCAGCGCTGGTATGCCGACGGCAGCTTTCACGGCAAATTCCCGTTGATGGCGTCGTCGATGGAGCTCGAGAAGGATCGCTCGTTCGACGCGCTGGTCGAGCACGTGATCCCCACGATCAAGCAGGAATTCGACTCGGTGATTCGCCACCTGCGGCCGCCGCGTTATCCCTATGCGATCGACTACAAGCTCGCCGAACAAGGCAAGGAGCTCTTCTACTCGATGCGCGTCGGCTGCGCGCAGTGTCACGGACGATACGACGGCAACGGCAACGTCGTGTGGCCGGGCATTCATGCCGATGTGGGTACCGATCGCGCGCGGCTCGACGTTGTCTCGCGCCGATTCATCGAGGCGTTCGACGACAGCCCGCTTGCGAAGGAAGGGGCGCTGGTCAAGAGTACGGGTTACGCCGCGACACCGCTCACCGGCGTGTGGGCGAACTACCCGTACCTGCACAATGGCAGCGTGCCCACGCTCCATCACTTGCTCGGTCCGGCGTCGGAGCGGCCAAGGATCTTTCAAGTGATGGCGGCGCGACGGTTCGATCGCGAGCGCGTCGGCCAGCAGCTCTTTGGCAATCAAGAGGACGCCGAGCTCTCCGAAGCCGAACTTCTTCGACGATTCGGATCGAGCCGCGACTGGTTCGACACCACGCGGGTCGGATCAGAAAACGGCGGTCACGACTTCTGGTCGCGAATCCGGACGGATGCGAATCGCCGCGCGTTGATCGAGTACCTGAAGACTCTCTAACGCGCGGCGTTCGACGCTCTAGAACAACACGCGCAAGCCAAAGCGGATGATGCGTTCCGTATTCGCCTGCGTCGTCGTGATCTGGCCAAAACGCGGAGCGCCAAACTCGCTCGTCGGGTTGCTGAACTGCGGGCGATTGGTCGCGTTGAAGGCATCGATGCGGAACTCGGCCTTGATGTCGCCCTTGATCTGGAACCACTTGGCCAGGCTCGCGTCGAGGTTGACGTAAGCGGGCCCGTCGAGCAGATCGTTTCGTCCGACATTGCCGAACGTATTGGGCGGCGGTGCCGAAAAGACCGACGTGTCGAACCACTGCTCCGTCGGGCCGATGCCGCCCAGCACTTTCGGTTTACCGCTCGCATCGGGCCGCTGCGTGTTGCCTGGGGCGCGCAGAGTCGCGGCGCTGTATGTGAAATTGATGGGCAGTCCCGACTGTGCGGTGAAGATGCCCGACAGCTGCCAGCCTCCGAGGATCCAGCTCGCCGGGCCGGTCCGCAACCATCGCCCTTCAGGTCCAACCGGTAATTGATAGACGAAGCTCTGAACGTAGCTGTGCAGCCGATCGTACTCGGCGCGTCCGCGGCTGCGTTCGATGTCGGCGGGTGTGACGATGCCGCCATTGCTGTCGCCTTGCCAGTAGTTGATCGAGCGGCCGAGGGTGTACGACGTGGTGAGCAGGAAGCCGCGCGAGAAACGCTTGTCGAACTTGGTCTGCAGCGAGTGGTAGGTCGTGTTCGATCGCATCCAGCCCGTGGTTTCGGCTGTGCGATTGAACGGCGCGAATTGCGGCCGGCCCGCGTTGTCTGCCCCCACAACCATGCCGGCGTTGAGGTTGATCGTGTTCACGACGTTGCCGCGATTGCCGACGTAGGCGGCTTCGGCGGTGAATCCGCCGGGCAATTGCCGCTGATAGGCGACGTTCCACGACTGCAGCCGTCCTTCGTGCAGGTTGGCGGGAATCGCGAAGTAGCGTTGATTTCTGAGCAGGGCGGTGTCCGCCGGAATGATCCCGTTCGCAGGGATTTCGGCGACGATGGGCGCGGGAAAGCCGTCGGCCATCCGCACCGGCGCGAAGGCGAACGTGTTGGGCGCGTTGAAATCGTTGTTCTGTTTGACGGGGAAGTTGAACGCGTAGCTATTGTCCGGGAACGGGATCGTGCTGATGCCGTACCCGGCACGGACGACCGACGTCTCGGTAAGGCGATACGAAAGCCCCACGCGCGGCACGAAGTTTTTCCAATATTTCTTGACCCCGAGATCGGTGGGCACGTCACCGTAGCCGGACACCAGCAGTGCGTTGGTCACCGGATCGTAGTTCGCCAAACCGCCCTGACTCTCGAGACCAACGAGCGGCGTGTAGTACTCATGGCGCAGGCCGAGGTCGATGGTGATTTGTGGTGTCAGTTGCCACTTGTCCTGCACAAAGCTGAACACCGCCCAGTGGCGTGTGCCTGGATCGATGACAGTCAAGTCGCGGCCGACGCGGCTTGGCACGTCGAGCAGGAAGCTGGCAAAGGCGTTGGCGAAGCCGTTGACCGCGGCGTTATCGGACGGGATCGCGGTTTGCGCGCCGTTGAACTCGAACCCGCCGCGCGGACCCAGGCGATCCTGAACCTGCAGCAGGAAGTCGCGGTTGTGTCGCAGGTTGCCGCCGAATTTCACCGTGTGGTTGCCAGTGATTTTCGTAACCGTTGTGGAGAATTCGACCGTGCGCTCCGATCGGTCCCACGGGAGGCTGGCAGCGAAACCGAGCACGGGCGCCGTATACAATCCCTGTCCGCCCGTTGTTCCGCCGATGAAAATGCTTGTGAGACCGTCAGAAAAATCGTTGATGTTGACGCCTCGGATGCCCACTTCATCCGACGTCTTCAGTCCCGCCGCGTCCGTCAACGCTTCGTTGTGGTAATAGGCAAGGCCGCCGCGGATCTCCTGAACGAGGGTGTTGCTCCAGGTGCGGGTGAACGTCGCGCCGGTGCTGATCGTCAGGTTGGTGCCGACGCCCGCGAACTCTTTTCCGCCGCCGCCGTAGACGCCGTAAATACCGGGATCGGTGATCTCGGGCCGCTGGTAACTGAACCGCGCCGACAACGCGTTGCGCTCTGACATCTGGTGATTGATCTTGATGTCGTACGCGTCCGTTGTTTTCCTGCGCTGATAGGCCTGCTCGAAGTTGATCTGGCCGAGCGCGGCGCCCGGGATGGTCGGTTCTGGAATCAGCGCGAGCAACTGCCGCGCGATCGGACTGATCATCGAGTCCGGGATCACGTTGCCGGCGAACGGCTGGCGTCCCGTGCCGTCGGGGTTGCCGGTGAGCGGGTTGTAGACGACAGTGGCCGCACGGCTGAAATCGCCGCGCCGGAATTCCATAGGTGGAATGATGGAGCGCTGGATGCGCCCGGCGTTGTCGATGGCGCGCTGATAATCGCCAAAAAAGAAGATCTTGTCCCGTTGAATCGGACCGCCCAGTGTGAAGCCGGAACCGACCACCTTGGTCGGTGCCTTTGTATGGCTGAAGAAGTTGCTGGCGACCGTGGCATCCGTGTACCCGCCAACAAATCCGCTGCCTTTGAAGTCGTTCGTGCCCGACTTCAACGTCACAGCAGTCACCGCGCCACCTGCGCGGCCAAATTCGGCGTCGTAGTTGCTGGTCGTCACGCTCACGGTTTCAATGGCTTCCGCCGACGGGATGAGCACGGTCAGCAACCCGGTTTTATGGTTGTTGTCGATGCCTTCGAGGACCACGTTGTTGGCGAGCCGCGACTGGCCGTTCACTTCGGTCGACAGGCTGTCCTGCGCGTTGAAGAACTCGGAGTGCACGCGGTGCGGGCGCGTGGTGCCCGGCACCGTCACGAGCGCACCCTGGAAGTTGCGGTTCCACGCCAGCGGCACTTCCTGCAGCAGCGTGCTTTCGATGATCCGGCCGGTGTCGGCGCGATCGGTTTGCAGCAGCGGGCTCGCGCCCACCACGGTGATGGACTCTTCGACCGTCCCGACTTCGAGCTTGAGGTCCGCCCGCATCGTCGCGTTGACTTGCACCTCGACGCCGTCACGCACCGCCTTCTTGAATCCGGAGAGCTCGGCTTCGACTCGGTACGACCCGTTCCGCAGGCTCGAGAACACGTAATTGCCGTTCTCATTGGCGGTCGTGCTCGATTTGATGTTGGTATTGACCTCGGTGATGGTGACGACAGCGCCCGGAATTGGCAGACCGGCCGAGTCGGTCACGCTGCCAAGGAGTGTGCCGGAAACGGCTTGCGCACTTGCGTGATGTGGGGCGAGTGCGATGAACACTGCGAAGATAACGACGAGCACGCCGGACGGACGAGAAGTCAACGACACCATGCCCACCCTCCCAGTTATCGACCTTGGTTCACTTTGTGTCGGTCAAGCTTTCGGCTATCGGCTGTCAGCTTTCGGCTCGTTCTCCTGCCGCGAGCTGACAGCTGATGGCTGAAAGCCGAACGCTGCCGAATTCAAGACCCGTGCAGTGAATGCCGGCGTGTTTCACGTGGTGATCGCGGCCAACACTCCTCGCATATACGCCATCGACTCGATCATCCCGGGCAGTGGATCGTTGGCGTTGATCTCGTACTCGAGTCCGACCTGCCCCTGATAGCCGATGTCGAGCAAAGTTCGGAACAGACCGGGGAAGTCGATGACGCCGCGGCCGACGGCCACCTGACTGTCTTTGTCGGTCTTCACTTTCAGATCTTTCACGTGCATGTCGTAGAGACGATCGCGGCACTCGCGGCACGCGCGCGCGGGATCGGTGCCGGTGCGCAGCGTGTGACCCACGTCAATGCACAAACCGAGACGCTTGTCGCGCGCCTTCACGGCCGCGTACGCATCCTGCGGTCGCGGCCACCACTTGTCCTCCGGGCCGTGATTGTGAATCGCCACTCTGATGTCGTACTCTTTCGCCATCTGCTCGATGGTGTCGAGCGCGGCAGGATCGGGCGACACGTAGATCAACGGGAAGCCGGCATTTTTCGCGTATTCGAAGTCCTTCTTGATCTGCGCCGGGTCGTTGGCAAGGTTGATGGTGCCGCCGCCCATCACCGTGACGCCCGCGGCGCGAATCTTCGCCGCCAGTGCACGCGTGGTTTCGGGCGGATCGGTGCGCGGGATGTGGACGTCTTTGAACGTCATGTGGGTGACGCCCATCTGCTTGGCCCACTCGAGTGCGCGATCGAGCGGAAACTCGCGGGCCGAGTAGGATGCGAGGCCAAGCTTCAAGGCGGTGTGCGGAGCGCCAACGGCGGCGGCTGAGCCGGATCGGCCGACCAGCATCCACGCGGCAGCCGCGGCGCCGGTACCGACAAAAGCGCGGCGAGAAACGTGAGTACGCACTTGGGGTCTCCTGTTCGCGCCAATCCTACGCCTTTGCCCATGCGCCTGCACGCGAAACAGTAACGGCAATGCTGGCGCGAGCGTCGGGAATCGGTCACAATCCGTGAAAAGAGGAGGGCACCGTGGTGAGCGATCGAACTGATCCGTTGGGGGTGACGCGTCGCGACTTCGGCAAGACGGTCGGAGCTGCTGCAGCCGGTGTGATGATCGGTGGCCGCATCCTTGGCGCCAACGATCGGGTCGTCGTCGCCAGCATCGGCATTCGGGGCCAGGGCAACGCGCTCAAACGCGGCTTTGCCCGGCTTCAAAACGTCGAGGTCAAAACGCTCTGCGACATCGACGCCAACCTCGCGCCCGAGAGAATCAACGATGCGCGCCTCGCCGATGTCAGCACGTTCAAGCCCAACTTCGTCCAGGACCTCCGGCGCGTGCTCGACGACAAGGACATCGACGCGATTGTGATTGCGGCGCCGAATCACTGGCACGCGCTCGCCACGATCTGGGGCCTGCAGGCGGGCAAGCACGTGTTCGTGGAGAAGCCGGCCTCGCACACGGTCTGGGAAGGCCGGCAGATGGTGGTCGCCGCGGCGCGCTACAAAAAGATCGTGCAGGTCGGGACGATGAACCGCAGCCGCGCGGTCGTGAAGAACGCGATCAAGTTCCTGCACGAAGGCGGCATCGGCAAGGTCTACATGGCGCGCGGCTTGTGCTTCAAGCCGCGGCCGCCGATCGGCAAATACCCGGACGGCCCGATGGCGCCCGGTGAAACGTACGCGCTGACTGTTGGCTCCACGAACTACGAGCCAACCTACGACGAGCAGTACCTCTCGAAAGTCGATTACGACCTGTGGCTCGGACCGGCGCCGAAGCGACCGTTCAATCGCAATCGCTTCCACTATAACTGGCACTGGCATTGGGATTACGGCGACGGCGACACCGGCAACCAGGGGCCGCATCAGTTCGATGTCGCACGCTGGGGACTGAACAAGAACGAGCATCCGGTGAAGATCCTGTCTTCAGGCGGATACTTCGGTCCCGAGTCGTCGCAGGAGACGCCCGACACGCACACGACGCTGTTCGAATATGCCGATGGCACCGTGCTCGAGTTCGCCACGCGCGGCGAGTTTACGAACGACGAAGGCACGCAGCGTATTGGCAACTTGTTTTACGGATCCAAAGGCTGGGTGTGGATCGATGGCGACGGCCGCAAGTGGCAGTCCTACCTGGGTCCGAAAAACGAACCGGGCCCGGGCGAGGACGTGCCGGCGCGCGAAAGCGGGGGCAGCGATCCGCTCGTGCTGACGAGCACCGAGACGCCGCACTATCAGAACTTCGTCGACGCGATTCGCGCCGGCGATCCGAAACTGCTCAACAGCGACATCCTCAGCGGCCACATCTCCGCCTCGTTGTCGCAGCTTGCCAACATCGCGTATCGCGTTGGCCACAGCCTCGTGTTCGACGGAAAGTCCGAAACGTTCGAGAACGACAAGAAAGCCAACGCGTTGCTCACGCGTGAGTACCGCAAGGGATTCGAACTGCCGAAGACGACGTAGGCTCCCGAGGTTCCTAACATGGGTTCCTTGCGTCGGTTCCGCACGGGCGTTCACGGAGGTTCGCCGACGTAGCTTCGTCACGCGAGTTCACGGTGGCTCGCTGCCGTGGATCGTCAACCTTCGTGACCGTTCGTGAGGAACGTCCGTGAACCTGCGTGGTGGAACCTCGGCGAGGAACGCCCGTGAACTTACGTCGGGAACCTCCGTAAGGAAC
>JBKPAJ010000044.1:0-11970 GCA_046726375.1 Acidobacteriota bacterium | reverse complement strand
CGCCCGCACCTGCCGCACCGCCGCGTCCGCCGCCTTCGCCACCGCGGCCCGCGCGCGGCAGACCGTAATCGGGCTCCGCTTCCCAGCGCGGAATCATGTTCTTGTTGTTGGGATTCTCCGGGCTGACCGCGTGGAACTCCTCCTCGTCGTACTTGCCGACCGAGACCGCGGAGTTTCCGGCCTGCGAATAGAAGATGCCGGTCTCGGGATCGAACCCCGCGCCCGGCCAGTTGGTGCCGCCGCTGGTGTTGGCGATGTTGATCGCGCCCAGCAGCGTCGACCCCGGTCCGACCGGCGGCACATACGGGGTCTGCTCCCAGCGGAACAACTTGAGATTCTCCAGCGCCTGCTTGCGCAGCTCTGGAGTGAAATCGATCAGATCGTTCTCGCTGATGTGCGTGCGCGAGTACGCGGGCGGCTTGCTCGGAAACGGCTGCGTCTTGGCCGTCTTCTCGAACGGCAGGTCGGGACCGGCCTGCGGCACCGGCGTTTCCTTCATCTCCCAGATCGGCTGACCGGTGATGCGATCGAAGACGTAGAGCCAGCCCTGCT
Source organism: Acidobacteriota bacterium (assembly GCA_046726375.1). Classification (GTDB taxonomy): domain Bacteria; phylum Acidobacteriota; class Vicinamibacteria; order Vicinamibacterales; family UBA2999; genus DASPWV01. The sequence continues at coordinate 11,418 of JBKPAJ010000044.1, read as the reverse complement.
TCGACGGAGCGGCAACGACCTTGCGCGGCTTGCCGTCGATGGTGACGTCCATCAACAGCGGGGCCGACGACATGTCGTGATCCCAGAGCGGGTGATGCACGAACTGGAAGTGCCACTTCCGCTTGCCCGTCTTCAGGTCGACCGCGACCAGGCTCTCGGCGAAGAGGTTGTCGCCGGGGCGGTTGCCGCCGTATTCGTCGATGGTAGGCGTTTCCACCGGCAGATAGACGAGACCGGCTTCCGGATCGACAGTGATCTGCGTCCACACGCCGTTGTTGCCGGTCCGTTCCCACGAGCCGTTCTCCCACGTTTCGTTGCCGAACTCACCCGGATAGGGAATCGTATTGAAGCGCCAGATCTGCTTGCCGCTGCGCACGTCGAAGGCGCGCACCAGGCCCTTGGCGTTGGTGGCGTAGCGATAGCCGAGGCCTTCGAACATCGACGAGCCGACGATCACCATGTCGTTGACGACGGTCGGCGTGGAGTGCAGCCCGATCTCACCCTTCTCGAGGTCGATTTGCTTGTCCTTGCCGATCAACACGCCGACCTTGAGATCGACGACGCCGTTGGTGCCGAACGACGGAATCAGCTGACCGGTCTTGGCGTTGAGCGAGACGAGACGGTAGCCGGTGGTGACATAGATGACGCGATCGTCGCCTTTGCCATCGGTCCAGTACGACAGACCGCGGCCCGACAGCTGACGCGGCGCCCAGCGGGTGGCGCGCTCGCCCTCGTCCATGCTGTACATCCACTTCTGCTCACCGGTGCGGGCATCGAGCGCCACCACCGCGCGGCGGGTGCCGGCGGTCGCATACACCATGCCTTTGACCATGAGCGGCGTGCCTTCGAGCTTGGTTTCGGGGCGGGGGCCGAGGTTGTCGGTCTTGAACCGCCAGGCGACTTCCATCTTGCTGAAATTGCCTGCATTGATCTGATCCAACGGCGAATACTTGCTGCCGCGCAGATCCGCGGTATACATCGGCCACTCGCCGTTTTTGGTACTCGGCATACCGGTTGCCTGGCCTGAGAGGCGAGGCGTGAACCAGGCGAGACCCGCGACGAGCAGCGCCACCGCCGGCACGACACGAAATGCGATGCGCTTCATCCTTTTACTCCTGCAGAAATCTGGCAAAGGCAACATCCGGACGGATCACCCCTCCGGGGACGGTCGCCCATCATAGCGCGGACCGCGCTCCCGGCAGAGTTGAATGTTTTACGCCGGTGTCACCAATTGTAACGTCGGGTCGTAATGTTCGTTCACGGGGGCTCGTCGCGAACGTTCATGAGGTTCGGGAGCCTTCGGCCTAATACTCGGTGAAAATGCGCTGTATGTCGTCGCGGCTTTTTGTTTTCGTGAGCGCGAGCATCAACAGGATCCGCGCTTTGACCGGGATGTGATCTTCGGCCGCGATGGTGAACTGGCGGCGCATCAGCTGGTCCTCAGTCGGCTGGAAGTTCGGCATGGCGCCTCGCGCCGGCGATGGCGCGATCCGACCGGCGCCGGTGCGCGTGCCCGAGACGATGAAGACGCCTTTCGATGCCGCATAGGTCAGACCTTCGTTCTGCGTCCCGCTCGTTCCGCCTGCGCCGGCGCCCGCCATCACGATGCCCTTGGCGCCGGCGTCGACGGCGGCCTTGATCAGATCGCCCGGTGCGCTCTGGTACGCCATGAAGACGTCCACGCGCGGCAGCTCCTTGATCTGGGCAACGTCGAACTCGCTCTTCGCGGTGTGCCGCTGCAGGAGCTGTCGAAAGAACACAACGCGGTCCGTGTCCACGACGCCGAGCAGGCCGTGGGTCCGGCTTTGAAACGTCTGCAGCCGATGTGCGTCGGTTTTGGTGACGTCGCGCGCGGAGCTGATCTCGTCGTTCAGGACGACGAGCACGCCTTTGTCGCGTGCCGCCGGCGTGGCGGCCACACGCATGGCCTCGAGCAGGTTTGCCGGTCCTTCGTACCCAATGGTGCTGGCGTTTCGCATCGCGCCCACCAGCACCACGGGCCTGGCGTCGCGCACGGTGAGATGGAGAAAGAAGGCTGTTTCCTCGAGCGTGTCGGTGCCGCTTGTCACCACCACACCGGCAAGGTGCTTGTCGCTGGTAAAGAGCTCGTTGATGCGGCGAGCGAGCTGCAGCCACTGCGTGACCGTGAGCTCGGTGCTCGCGACGTTGGAAAACTGTTCGGACGTAACCTGCGCGACGCGGTCGGCGCCGGGGATGGTGCGAAGGAGATCTTCCGCCGTCAGGCGTCCGCCGTCACGGTTGGAGATGGTGCCGCCGGTGGCGATGAAATGGACATGGGGGAGCGCCGTCTGTGCGAACGCCGCGGTCGTCCAAAGAAGGAGAAAAAGGGCGAACGCGGCGCGTGTCATTGTCTGGTGCAGCCGTTATACACCAGCGACAGCCAACGGCTCAGCTCGCGCGCCGCGTCTTCGGGCGTGGGGCCGTAAAACGGCATCAACGCGGTCGGCATCCCGGGCAACCTCGCGATTTGCGCGCGCCAGCGGCTCTCGGTGATCGGCCGGACCTCGATCAAATATGTCCGTCCGGCGATGTGTTCTTCGTAGCGGTGGACGTTCACGTTTGATGGCTCCCGGCGCCTTACCGGGGCACCGACGGGTCGAGAATGTCGCACGGTTGTTACGATCGCTGCAAGCGAAGGACGGCGCGAAAACACGGGCACGGAGGAGTGGGGCACACAGTTTTGGCGTAGTCCGACGGTGAAATTTTTTTTCGTGTCCAAGGATCCACAACGTTTCCACTTTTCATCCACAGGTTTTCAACATCTGCGTGTCGCCGGCGCATACACGCTTGACGCTGACCGGATGGGCTACTACCCTGACTAAGCAAATGAAAGTGCTCGTCCTGGCGCTGCTGTTGCTGTTGCCCTGGTTAGCGCAGGCGCAGGATGCAGCGCCGCTCTATCGCGTGTTTCTGACCGATGGCACCGCGCTTTCGAGCTTCGGTGAGTGGGCACGCGTGGACGACCGCGTGATCTTTTCACTGCCGGTGACGGCCGGCAACAATCCCGATCAACTGCATCTCGTTTCGCTTCCGGCGGCCCGTGTCGACTGGCGGCGGACGGAACAGTACGCGGAGGCCGTTCGCGCCCGCCGCTACGCCGCCGGGCGCGGCGAGGAAGAATTTGCCCGTCTCAGCGCCGACCTGGCACGTATCATCAACGAGGTCGCGCTCGTGAAAGACCCGACCGAGCGCCTGGTCTTCGCCGAGCGCGCCCGCCGATCGCTCGCTGATTGGCCCGGCAATCACTACGGTTATCGCGCAAAAGAAGTGCACGAAATGGTCGGCGTGCTCGACGAGGTGATTGGAGGACTGCGTGTGGCCGCAGGTCTCGGCCAGTTCGATCTCGCATTGACCGCCACCACAGTGCCGCCCCCACCGTTGGAGACTGTGCTCTCGCCGCCGGACGACAAAGAGATCGTGGAGCAGTTGATCATGGCGGCAACGCTGGTGAGCACTCCGGCAGAAAAGGTGTCGTTGCTGCAAACCGTTCTCGGTGTGCTCGACCGCGCCGTCCAACTGCTGCCGGAGGTGTGGGCTGCCACTGTTCGCTCCTCGGCGCTCGCCGCGATTGCCGAGGAACGCAAGATCGACGCGGCGTACACGCGCCTGCGCGAAACCACGTTGACGTCTGCCGCCAGGTTTGCCTCGCGTGCGGATATCCGATCGCTCGAGCGGCTGCGGCTGGGCGTACAGGTGCAGGACGATAAATTGGGGCGCCGCCGGCCGGACGACGTGAGCGCGCTCGCCGCGGCGATCGACGCGCACTTCGAGGCCGCTCATCGGCTCCGTCTTGCGCAGGATCAGTGGATGCTGCGACTCGATCGCCTGCGTGCGTATCAGCGCGCCGCAAGCGCGTCGGTGACCGTGTTGACGCGTGCGCACTCAGAACTCGATGACATTCGTGCGCTGGCCGGCCCGCCGCCGCTTCGGCTGCGTGCGCTGCTGCAGACGCTCGGGCGCGAGAGTCGCACTCTTTCGCGCATCGACCCGCCGGCCGAGCTCGCCGCGATCCACGCGCTGTTTCGCAGCGCCGGCGAACTGGCTCTGAGCGCCGCGCAGTTGCGCCTCGACGCCGTGGTGGCCGCCGATCTCGAGCTCGCCCGCCGTGCCTCGTCTGCCGCGGCCGGCGCGATCTTGCTGCTGGCGCGCGCGCGCGCGGATCTCGACGCCGCCATGCGCCCGCCCCTGGCATCGGCAGCGGCGCAGTGATCACTCCGCGCCGGACCCGGCTGCTGCGCGTTCCCGATCTCGCCGCGTTTCAAAGCACTCTCACCGAGCTTGCCGGGGTCCTCGCGCCCGCCGCCGCGCGCGACACGTTTGTCGTGGTGCCGACGCACGCCGCCGCCGAGCAGTTGCGGCGTACGTTCGAAGACACGCTGCTGACACGCGATCGGGCGGCGCTCGTGCTGCCAATTCTCGGCACGCGTGCCGACTGGTACGACGAGCTCGGCTCGCGTCTGCGCGCGCTGCCGCGCATGCTCAATGCGTTCGAGCGCGAAGTGCTGCTCGGCCATGTTGCGCGCGCGATCATCGACAACGGACTGGCGCCGCCATTCGACATCCGGCCGGCGCTCGTGGCCGAGATGCTGTCGCTCTACGACCTCGTGCGACGGCTCGGCCGGGACGTTGCCGATTTCGAGCGCAATTTTCGCGAGGAGCTCGAAAAGGATCGTGACTTCGATCGTGGCGCCGCGAAGTTGCTGCAGCAGACGATTTTTCTCGCCGCGGTCTACAACGGCTATGAGGGTCGCCTCGGTGAGCTCGGCGCGCACGACGAGCACGCGCTGCGCGCCGAGCTTACAACCACCCCTGTCGCTCGCGCGCTCAAACGGATCGTCGTAGCGGTCGCGGATCGGATTGCCGATGCCGACGGTTTGTGGCCGGCGGACTACGAGTTGCTGACCAGGCTGCCGTTGCTCGAGTCGATCGATGTGATCTGCACGGAGGCGATGCTTGCCTCCGGTTTTCTCGAGCGGCTGCACGCGGCACTGCCCGAGCTCGAGGAGGAACGGCGCGGCACGCCGTCGCCATTGCCCCTATTCGTCTCGCCCGTCCCAGAATCTGCCGGCGCGGCGCCGGTCGCGTTTGTATATCGCGATCGCGACGAGGAGCTCGCCGGGGTGGCAAGAAGGCTGAAGGTCGAACGGCAAGGCGGTAACGGGGCGGCGAAAGCCGCTGTCCCCGCACCTGAAGGTGCGCGCGAAGGCGGACCCCAAGGTGCGCCGCTACATAGACGCGCGCTGGTGGTGCGTCGACCGCTGCCGTATCTCTATCTTGCGCGCGACGTGTTTGGCGGCGCGGGCATCCCGTTCGAGACGCTCGACACGCTTCCACTTGCCGCGGAGCCATACGTCGCGGCGCTCGATGTCGCGCTTGAAGTCGTGGCGTCGGATTTTTCTCGTGCGAGCATCCTCGCGCTGCTGCGCTCCCCGCATTTCCGCATCGGCCCTGAAGAGGTTCTTTCCGGGCGCGTCATCGCGACGCTCGATTTCGCGCTCGCCGACGCGCGCCACCTCGGTGGATTCGAGCGCTTCGAGCAGCTTGCCCGTGCGTGGAGCGCGATCGGCGCGCCCGGATCGCGCGAAGAGCGGCGTTACCAGACTGCCGCTCCCGCTGCCACTGCCGCCCTCGATGCGCTGCGCGCGCTGGCCCCGCTCGCCAACTCGCGCCCGCTGGTTGTCCAAATCGACACGCTGATCGAGTGGCTGCGGCGTTTCGATCGCGCGCCCGGCAACGACGAGGCGATTGCCTCACGACGGCTCCGGGTGCGTGCCGCGGTGCTTGGCGCGCTCGGTGCGCTCGCCGACGCCTATCGCGCACACGATCCTGAAGCGGTCGCCGACGTTGGCGTACTATCCGCCGCGATCCGGCGGTGGCTTGGCAGCCAGACGTTCGCGGCCTCCACGGGTGAAGCGGGATTGCAGATCGTGGACGCGCAGGCCGCACGGTTTGGTCAGTTCGATGACGTGCAGCTTGTCGGCATGATCGACGGCGAATGGCCGGAGCGGTTTCGCCGCAACGTGCTGTATCCGTCGTCTTTGCTGGCGCAGCTCGAGCCGCTGCCGGGCAGCCCCGATCCCGCCGGCCGCGAGCGCGAGTCGCTCAACGCGGCGCGCGCAAACTTTCGCGATCTGCTTCAGCTTTCCCGCCTGCGAGTGCGTGTATCGTCGTTCGTCCTCGAGAACGACGCCGTGGTGGAGCCGTCGATCCTGCTCGACGAGATCGAGGCACTCGCTATGCCGCGCGACACAGCGGCCGAGCCGACGATTCGCGTGTTCAGCACGGAAGCGTTGGTGCTCGAGCCGCGCGTTCCGCACGTGCTTGCCGACCCGATTCGCCGATGGGCAATTGCGCGTTTGGACGGTGATCGCCCGGATCCCGACGCGTTTCGAGGCGACGCCGGCGCGTGGACGCTTCCACGCGTCTCAGTCAGCCGACTGGAGCGTTACCTCGATTGCCCGTTTCGGTTTTTCGCGTCCGAAGTGTTGCGGCTTGAAGAGCAGCCTGAGGATGAAGACACGCGCACGCCGCTCGAACGCGGCCGCTTTCTGCACGAACTGTTCGAGCGGTTCTTTGCCGAATGGCAGCGCCGGGGCCATCGCCGGATCGCGCCGGAGTTCCTCTCGGAGGCCCGCGAGCTCTTCACGACCATCTGCGAACAGGCGCTCGCATCGCTGTCGCCCGCGGAGGCGACCCTCGAGCGCACACGCCTGCTCGGATCGGCTGTCAGTCCGGGGATCGCGCATCGCGTGTTCGCGATGGAAGCGGAGCGCGCCACAGAAATCGTGGACCGGCTGCTCGAATACCCGCTGCAAGGCGACTTCCGCTTTCGCGCGGCCGATGGCCGCGAGCGGATCGTCACGCTGAGCGCCAAAACCGATCGCATCGATTTGCTGGCCGACGGCATGCTCCGCGTCATCGATTACAAAACGAAAAAGACGCCCGAGCTGAAAGTTGCGCTGCAGTTGCCGATCTACAGCCTGTGTGCGCGTGTGTCGCTCGAGGGACACGCAAGCCGTACGTGGAAGCTCGACGAAGCCTTGTATCTCTCCTTCGAAGGGAACAAGGCGGTGGTGCCGTTCAAAGCGAAGGGCCGGGCGGTCGATGAGCTGATTACCGACGCGGAAGACCGGTTGCTCACGACGCTCGATCGCATCGCTGCCGGACACTTCCCACCGCAGCCGCTGCGCAAGTCGATGTGCGGTGCCTGCCCTTACGTGGCGGTATGCCGACTGGAGTACGTGGAGCGTCCCGAAGCGACCCGCGAGGGCAGCGACGGGACGAAGGAGATCGATGGCTAGCGAGCAGCCGCGATTCGACTTCGAATCGGCTGACGGCGCCGACAAGGGCCGCGGCGACATCGATGATCGCGACGCGCACGCCCGCGCGCTCGCGGTTGATCCCACTCGCAACGTCGCGCTGGAAGCGTCGGCAGGCACGGGGAAGACACGCGTGCTGGTGGATCGGTACGTCGGCTTGCTCTTGTCGGGCGTCAAGCCGCGCAACATCCTTGCGATCACGTTCACCCGCAAGGCCGCCGCCGAAATGCGCCAGCGCATTCTCGACGATCTGGCGCGGCGGCACCGCGAGGGCGGACTGACTAGCCAGATGTGGCGCGACATCCGCGAAAGCGTCACCGATATCGCGATCTCCACAATCGACGCGTTCTGCTTGACGCTGTTACGCGAGTTCCCGCTCGAAGCAGACGTCGATCCGGGCTTCGAGCTGGCGGACGAAACCGAGACACCGCGGCTCGTCGGCGAGGCGCTGGACAAGACGCTCCGGATTGCCCGCGCTCTGACAATCGACTCGCCCGATGTCGCGTTGTTGTTTGCTGAGCTGGGAGAGTATCGCCTTCGCGAGGGGCTCGCGCGATTAATCGACCGCCGCTTGGTTGCGGATCAGGCGCTGAACCGCTTTTTGCGGGCCAACGCCGGCGAGATCGGCATCGACGCCGCCGTGAACCGGCTGCGGTCGCGCCTGCGCGCCGCCTTTGCGAGTGCCCCCGGCGGACTGGAAGGGTTTCTCGCGTCGGGTCCCCGCCACGACGACTTCGAGTTGCTGGCGAACGATCTCCGTCAGCTGCTTGGCCCAGCGTCCTTGCCTCCGCCGATCGTTCAGGCGCTGCTCGAACGTGTCCGGGATCACCTGCTGACGCAGAGCGGCGAGCCGCGCAAGCGTCTGTCGTATCGCAAAGACGAATTTCGTTCGTCTGCCCATTACCAACGCCACGCCGCCGGTGTAGCCGCTCTCGGTCCTTACCTGATCGACGCGCATGCGAGCTACCGGCGCGAGGTCAACGTTGTGCTCGCGCGCGCGGTGCGCCGCCTGCTCACCATCGCGTTGAAGCAGTACGACGATGTGCTGCATAAGTACAGCGTGCTCGATTTTTCTGAAGTGCTCGCGAGAACGCTGCTCCTTCTCGGCCAGATGGATGAGTTCTCGCGCAGCCGCTACAAACTCGAGGCGCGATATCAGCACGTGCTCGTGGACGAGTTCCAGGACACGAGCCGCGCGCAATGGAAGCTCGTGGAATTGCTCGTGCGATCGTGGTCCGAAGGTCTTGGTCTGGCCGGCAGCGATCGGCAGCCGACGGTGTTCATCGTTGGCGATCGGAAGCAGTCGATTTACGGCTTCCGCGACGCGGAGGTCGCCGTGCTCGACGAAGCGGCGCAGTTCATCGAAGCGCTGCGCCCAATCGGTCAGGTGCGAACGGCGATCACGCGCAGTTTCCGGTCGGTGCGCGAGATCCTGGCGTTTGCCAACGATCTGTTCGCCGCCGTCGAGAAAGCGCCGGAAAGGAGCGACGCGTTCCGCTACACCGAGGATGACCTGTTCCCCGTTGCGGCCGCCGAAGCCACGGAATGGGAGCCACTCGCGCTGATTGGAGCGGCCTCCGATGAAGCGCAAGCCGAAGCCGTGGCGGAGGAGATTGCGCGATTGCTCGGCAGGGGCGCTGTTGTGCGGGATCGCGACACTGGTGTGCGACGGGCGGCGCGACCCGGCGATATCGGGGTGCTGTTCCGCACGCGTGAGAGTCATCGAGTGTTCGAGGACGCGGTCGCGAGGCGACGCGTTCCGTTTTATGTCTACAAGGGTCTCGGCTTCTTCGATGCCGATGAGATCAAGGATGTTCTCGCGCTCATCGGCTTTCTCGCCAATCCCGCGTCTGAACTCCGCGCCGCGGCGTTTTTGCGATCGCGTTTTGTTCGTCTATCGGACAGCGCGCTCAAAGTTCTTGCGCCCAATTTAGCTGGAGCGATCACTGCACCGGATCCTCCGGCTGCCGTGCCGCAGCTCTCGACGTACGATCGTGTCCGTCTCGAGCTGGCGCGCGCGGATGTTCCACGCTGGGTCAGCCTTGTCGATCGACTGCCGCCTGCGGAGCTCCTGGATCGCGTGCTGGCGGAGTCTGCATACGCCGCGGAGATCGATGCGCGCTCCTATCGTCAGGCGCGTGAGAATCTGAAGAAGGTCCGCTCGCTCGTCCGCCGCATTCAGAACCGCGGTTACGCGACACTCGAGCGCATCGTCGAACATCTGTCCCAGCTTGCGGCCGGCGGCGACGAGTCCAACGCCATCATCGACGCTGTCGACGCGGTGAACTTGATGACGGTGCATGCCGCCAAGGGTCTCGAGTTTCCGATCGTGTTTATCGTGAACTTGAGCCGCGGCAGCGGTGGCGCTGGCGACGCCATCCGCATTGTCGCTCACGGCGCGCGCGACGACGATCCCGCGTCGGTTGCGATTGGCGAGTACCAGAGCGAAGCCGACGCCGACCTGGACGCGAAAGAGACGGAAGAAGCGAAGCGGCTGCTCTACGTGGCAGTCACCCGCGCGCGCGATCGCGTGTACCTGGCGACCACTCTCAACGCAGACGGACGCTTCGCGCCAGCAAAGGGGTCGCTTGGTCGCGTGATGCCGGTGACGATATGCGACGCTCTCGCACGCGCAGGTGCGCCTGATGCCGGCGATGCCATCGTGTGGGCCGGCGGGAGCGCCACGCACACGTTCCGCGTGCTGCGCGCGAGCGGACTGGTGCAGGAGTACGCGCCCGCCGAAGTTGACATCTCAGCGCGGGTCGACGCGTTCGGTCCTCTTAGTGATCGCGAAGGCGCGAGCCGAATCGCAGCTACTGAGCGACGTCTCGGGGGAGGACGGAGGCCTCTGGCAGGAACGCCTGCCTCCGCGGCCGAAGGCCGCTCCGGCGAGGTCTCGGCGGAGCTCGTGCGGCAATTCGAGACGAGCGGAGGCGGAGACGTCGCCAGCGGGGACAGAGGTCGCTGGGTCGGCGTCCTCGTCCATCGCGCGCTGCAATCGCGTCTCACGTCGACCGCGCTCGATCACCTCACGCGCCGCGCGCGATTCGCCCAGTTGCTGCGGCCGCACGAACGCGCGGTGATCGATGACGTCGGCGCGCTGCTCGATCGCGTAGAGTCAGCGTTCGAGGCGCTCGCAACGAATCGGGATCTCATGGCGCTGCTCGCTTCCGCGCACACACGGATACACGAGGTACCGTTCTCGCTTCGCCAGGCGGACGGCACGATCGTGCGCGGCGCGATCGACGCGCTGGTCGAGTATCCGGATGGTCGTATGGAGATCCTTGAGTTCAAAACCGGCCAGCCGCATCCGGAGCACGAGCGGCAGCTGGCGCTCTATCTCGATGCGGCGCGTGCCCTGTTTCCGGGTGTAACCATCGAGGGACGACTGGTTTACGGCGATCGGCAACTTTCCGGACAGGCGGGCGTCTAAGTACGTACAGCGCTCGTCGGGAAGGATTGCGGAACCATGCGAACGTCCCCTGCGCAACGCGGCCGTCAGTCAGCCGAGTATGCGTTTGATTCGCTCCACTCGCTGCCTTGTGGCTGCGTCGCTGCGGTTTACCGCACGCAGCCGTGGGACGTCGAATTGGTGGCGCTCGAGGCGCGCGGGCCGCACTGCATTCACCAGCAGCACGAACTTGGAAGCGTGCTCGGACTGGGATTCAGCGGGTCCGACCGGCTCAGCCGATAAAAACTCCTCCAAAACAGTTCATTGCGCTGTGCTCGGGGCATCCAATACAATGCCCTTTCGCAGTCCTCGCCGATGGCGCACTTCTTGCGCGGTCGCGCGAGCCTTATCGCGCCTTGCGGATCGTAGAAGAGAGGAGCTCGAAGCGTGGCGTTTACGTGCCCGAATTGTGGGAACACGAAGAACTTTCAGGTCAAGACGATGCAATTGCACGTCGTGCAGCTCGATAACGGCCGTGTCGAGGTGGCAGAAGAGAGCCGGCCGGCGGTATTCGAAGTGCTGTGCGACGAGTGCGAAACAGCTCTTGATTTCGAGCAGGTCGAAGACACACTCCGCAAAGAAGTTCTGTTGACGATCGGCGCGCGCTGAGCGCGCTCAGCCGCGTTC
>JBKPAJ010000043.1:0-9271 GCA_046726375.1 Acidobacteriota bacterium | reverse complement strand
GGGGGTCGGTTTCGCCGCACGTGACACGCATGTGCGAACGGGGATGAGTCAATGAGCAAGATGACCAGCATAGGGATCGCAACGGCTTCGCTGTTCATGGCGGTCCTCGGCGGGTCGCTGTTTTTCGTGGGACATACACAGACGCTTCCCGCACCCACCGTGGACAACGTCCGCTTCCCGGCCGGGTACCCGGCCGGCTACACGCTCTTCTACACCTTCGACAACTATCAGAACCGGCAGATCCGGAAGGTGTATGGCAACGCCATTGCTGCCTCGGTCAAACCCGCGGAAGTGTTCAACTTTCCGTATGGTTCGATCATTCTCTTTGAGGGCTATACCGTGAAACAGGATGCCGCTGGCGAGCCGCTTCTCGATGCCAACGGGCGCTTCGTCCCCGATTCGCTGACCACGATCTTTGTCATGAGGAAGGAGCGCGGGTTTGGCGCAGACTACAAAGAGCTCCGCAATGGCGAATGGGAGTACGCCTCGTACCGCCCCGACGGCTCTTTGGCCGCCCCACCGTCGAGCACCGGCAGCTGTGCCCTTTGTCATCTAACCGGTGGCAGCTTGGCCTTGTCGCCGGAATCACGAAACGTGGGCGCGCAGTGGGACTACGTGTTTCGTCCCGATCTGTACTTCAGCCAAGGCAGCGGCGCGGTACCGGATGGCGTGCTGCAGCACTACGTCTTCGTGCCCTCCACGATTCACGCGCGTCCCGGCCAAACCCTCACCGTCTACAACTCCGATCAGCTGTTGCATCGCATCGTTGCCGACAATGGGAGCTTCGACACCGGCGTCATGCGTCCGGGCGCCAGTTTCACGGTGAAGGCCGGTGAAACCGGCACGGTCATCTCGTACCACTGCGTCATTCACCCGCGTGTCAAGGGACTGGTGGTGGCGGATCTTCCTCCGGCTCGCGGTCGACTGCCGTGATCATGCCTCCCGGTGGACCTGGCCTGTCGGCCAGTTCGTACGTCGTCCCTTTCCGACGCATCGTCGGGCGCCGAAGGCCGAGCGTCATGAGGTGGACTGTCTGCGGGGTTCTAGTCGGTTGCACGCTGCTTGTAGCCGCGCCGCTGGCCGCTCAAGAGAATCGCGCCTGGCCGGAGCGGGCCTTCGTGACCGTCGACGTGCCATTCCAACCCCTGAGCAACGACTTCGCTGAGTCTCTGAGCTTCGCCGACACGCTCAGGAGGAGCGAAAACGTGACGTTCGATGTGAGCTATGCGTCGACGCGGGGCCCTCTGGTCGACATCGGAGCGGGAGTCCGGCTCGCGAACCGGCTCGGCGTCGGCGTCACAACCTCGTGGTTTCGGCGATCGGGCTCGGCGTCTTTCGTCTTGACAGTGCCGAATCCACTTGCCGCCAACAGGCCGCTCGCGTTGACGGGCCCGGTGTCGGACCTGAGCCGCAACGAGCTGGGCATTCACGTCCAGGCGCTCTACGCGGTGGCGTTGGGCAAGAGCGCACGCCTCATGCTGGGGGGCGGACCATCGATCTTCCATGCAAAGCAGGATCTGGTGAGAAGCATCGAGTTCGATACTCTGCCTGGATTCACGTCGCTGAAGCTCAATCAGGCGCTTATCGCTGAAGTCGAGAAGACGAGCGTCGGGTTCAACGTCAGCGCCGACATCACGTGGGTGCTGACCTCGCACGTCGGCGTGGGTACCGTCACACGCTACTCACGGGCGAAGATGACGCTGGATCCCGGCGCGGAAACAGCCATACGCCGGGCAATCGAGATGCACGCAGGCGGGCTCCACATCGGCGGCGGCATCCGACTGCTCTTTTGACGACACGTAAGGACACCATGATGAAAGAGGTCGACACGCCCGAACCCCAACTCGATCGTCGTGAGTTTACGGCAAAGACTGTACTCGCGCTGCTGAGTGGCGTCGCGGTTACGATCAGTGCGTGCGGCGACGATCGCCCGACCAGCCCGAGCCCCAACCCCAACCCGTCCGCCGGGGGAAACGTGACCGGGACCGTTGAAGCCAACCATGGCCACTCTGCGGTGATTACCGGCGCGCAGCTCTCCGCCGGGAACGCCATCGTGCTGGATATCCGAGGCAGCGCGACTCATCCCCATACCGTCGAGTTGACGGCCGGAGAAGTGATGCAGATCGCCGGCCGCCAACGCGTCTCGAAGGTGTCATCGTCGGACGACGGCCACACTCACACGGTCACGTTCAACGCGTGACGGTGGCGATCGGCGACGGCTCTCGCTGAGAGGCGACAGCATCGCTCACGGATCGCCGGCCCGAGCGTCGCCGACTACGGCAACGACAGCGACTTCGATCGGTTCGTCGCGAGCTACGGGGCGAACCTGTTCTATCGCAATGACCGGCCGCAGCACGCGGAAGTCGCTCGGCGCCGGCATCGTCGACAGCAGCGGCGGCTACTGCTCGCAGAACCGGGCGCCAGCTTACATCGCGCTGGGCACCGATGCCGCCGTCGATGTCGAGGTGACGACGATGACGGAGACATTCTGGAGGCGAACAAGGCGCGAATTGCCAAAACCAACCGGGACTCGTGCCCGTTCGCCGAGGCCGGCAGCCTCGGCGGCGCGCCTGACGTTGTCGAGCCGAAGGGAAGCGCGCAGAGCGAGCGAGTTGGCGGAAACACCGCGACTCGGGGAGCCAACATCCGGGACTCGTGGGCGCTCGCTGAGGCCGGCAGGCCTCAGCGGCGTGCCTAAGACCGTCGACCCGGCAACTGCCGAGCGCAGTGCGAGATGTTTGTTGGGGAACTAAGGGGACTCGTCTGGGTATCGGGGAATCGCCAACATCCGGGACTCCTGCCCCTCCCGCTGAGGCCGACATGCCTCAGTGGAATGCCTGAGTCCGTCGAGCCCGTACTGACCGAGCCGAGCGATTGTTGAATCGGGGGCCAATCGGGGCTCGTGCCCTCTCGCGGAAGGCGCGGCCTTCCGCGGAGTGCCTCAGAACGTCGAGACCGACAAAGACCGAGCGTTGCGAGCGATTTGGCGGGGTCGACGGGGCTCGAACCCGCGGCCTCCGGCGTGACAGCCCGAGGCCAATGACCGCACATCGCAGCCGACCCCGGAAAATCGGGGTCGGCCGTCGTGCGTCGCGGTCAATCGAGGCAGGTCGTGGACGCGTGTTTCGGAACGGCTTGCAAATTCTTGCAAACGGCGGGTGCTGGTGTCGACTTGAGGCTTGGACGGATTACGACCTTCAGGTCCGACGAGGGGAGCACTCCAGCCGCAACGATTGCTCGAACCCACTCGGACCCAGTACGTGCCAGCCGGAACAGAGGCCGCGCGAACGCCGCATTCCGTCGGTCAACGCAGCGGTCCTGCGACCCAGCCGGCGACGACATCGTACGAAGGATGAGGGTCGTCTGGCAGGTAAAACTCGCGATACGCGCAGAATTCCACGAATGGCCGCTGAACAGATGACACTGGAAAAACAGCGACACCGGCAAGATCGTGGAATGTAACGGCGCCCATGACACGCTTCGCGCTGTCCGTCGTCTCGACCCGAAGTGGCGGACTTAGTGGCGGCACTCTCGGAATGAAGTAGGCGATTTCTGACGGTGGCGGTCTGTCGAGTGGCCGGAAAATCGCGGCGATCGCGATCGGAACATTCGGCACGTCGGGGGTAGCTTGCGGTTTGCGCATTGCCACGTGCACGACCGGTTCGCTCAAATGCTGCGGTACTTCCTCCGGCGACACGGTTTTGCCCGCAAGATGTCTTTCCCGTGCAAACCTTGCAATTCTGACATACGGCGTGAATAGGAGGCCGACGACAGCATTGGAACCAGCGACATGTCGCAATTCGTATGGTTTGACCTCATGGGTGATGCCGTCGTCAATAGCGACCTTGATGTCGGCTTCTTGTTCTGACACGGCCAAGGAAGCACGATCCGAGGCCGTGCCTGTCAGCGCCACCACGGTCAGGACCCAGACGCGCGGAATGCTCCAATTTGTCATGGTCATTTGTGTGCGTGCGGCGCGCTCTTGGGGACAACCCTCATGCCCCTGGTTTCCGCCTGGGGGGTCACAATGAAGAACGTTCAGCTCCGTGGTCGCCTTCTGCGCATGGCCGCAGAGCCGCCTGCCACCTGGTGAGGTTTCATCACGGAAAGATGCTCGCACCGGTTTCCGCACACACACCTCGAGCGCGCGAGTTGCGCACGATCCGGGGGGTGAGCTGCGGACCAAGTGCTGCGAGACAGAAGCCCACGAGCCTAAAAGCCCGCACCGTGAGCATAGTCCATTCGGTGCCCACAAGATCGCTGAGGGGGCAGCGGAAGCTTGCAATCGTGTCAGCGAAATTCGAAGACGGAATTGTAGGGTCGAGAGTGATCGCTGATGGGGCCGCCGGCGTCAATGGCAACCTCCCTCGACTGTTCCTTTCCCCGACCCCTGGTAACAGCAGCCTGATGCCGGGACAGCGGACAAAAGAGGGGACAAAAGCCGGAAGGTGAATTGTCCCCTCTGCTATCCCAACAGACGGTCAGATGAGCGATGCGCGTTGCGCCATCGGGGCCGACAGAGGGGCCGATGGGAGAAATGTCTATCGGCCCTTGTTCTTCAATCAGTTGCGACAGCTCCGATCATACGATCGGCGTAATGATCACGCGGCGATTTGTGCCGCGGATCCGGCCGCCAGAGTGTCGCAGCGGGAGCGCGCGTCCGCGCGTCCCGCACGAAGTGGGCTCATGCTTCCCACGCAGTGTGGTCGTCGCCAGCGTGGATCCCATGACGTTCCGATCCCGAAATCGCGGAGGCGACCGCCGCGTCGCCGCGTCTCATTCAGTGTCCCGACGCCGTTGTTTCCAAGTGTCAGGATGACGGCGCAGATGGAGCACTGCGAGCACGGTAATCAAGTCCGCGTCGGTCATGAAGAACACCGCGTACGGAAAGTCGCGAACCAATGCGCGCCGAACATCTTGTTCGATCACCGGAAATTGAAACGGATTGTCCAGAAGTCTCGCGAAGACCGAATTGACCTGTGCCTCGAAGCGGAAGCCGAGACCGTCACGCTCGCGTTCGTATCGAAGCGCCGCCTCGAAGATCTCGAGCTCGGCCTCGGACGAGACGTCGAGTCTCCACATCTAGCGAACGGTGCGGAGGCGGGCGAGCAACTCCTCGCGGATCTCAGACCAGGGGCGCGCGGTCAACTCTCCGCGTCGGTATGTGGCCAGGCGCTCGGCGATAACCTGTCGATGCCAGTCGGGAACGGGCACGTCTTCGGGACGCTCGGCGAAATGATCCCAGAGCGCCTGAATGTATTCGAGCTTCTCGTCCGGCGAGAGCTCGTCGAACCCGGGAGGTGGAAGCGCCGGTTGCGCCATGACGTCAGTATACCGAGAGCGCCGATCCCATTAGCATTTTGACCCGGCGCCGACATTTACGCGTTAGTTTTCGGCGTGCCTTCGAGTTCATATAGGTGTAGACGGTTCTGACCCGGTGTGACTTGACCGGGTCTGCCGACCGGCATCCGCCGTGCGGGCTCAGCCCCGCGGCGCCAATCCCGAACGTGCGGGAGTGGTTCAGCCCGCCCGTTCTGAGGCGATCGACATCGCCGTCACCGCCGCTTGCGCCACCAAGCCCTGCGGCTTTCAAAAGCAGACAGGTAGTCGACGAGCACGCGAGTCCCACCGCGCGTGACCGATTCTGAGCGGGCCATCGCGTGCACGATCCTCCGGCTCGCCTCGGCCTCGTCAAGGGTCTTCGCGTGAGTCGTCTGGCTCCGACCGCGCGGTGCGCGGCTGACGCCCTTGACGAGGCCCTCGGTCGAGCCCGGTCTTGGCAGGTACGCGATGGCCGGCAAGTTCATGGCCATTCGATTGTTGGTTCGGAACCGAAAGACGTGGACCATGACTCGCGCAGGTGAATGGCTGAAAGTTCGTGAGGCGGCGGATCGAGCACGCTGTGGACCGAAGACGATCTACCGTGCGGTTCGCAGCGGTCAGCTGCGTGCCGCCCGGCTCGGTGGTCGACGTGAGTTGCGCTTCCTCGACTCCTGGATCGACGCGTGGCTTCTGGGTCAGGAGGCGTTTCGTCCGGCGTCGATCGTGATGCCAGATAATCGCGCTCACGACATTCACCATCAGCAACAAGTGAGGTAAACAATGACGCACACGCGAGACCGTCGGCTACGGGACGGCGTCACCGTAGCCGTGCATCGCAACGATGGCCTACGGAAAGTCTGCGGCTGCGCCCGCCGCGCGTGGGTGAAGTGCCCGCACGCCTGGCACTTCAACTTCTCGTGGCTGGGCACTCCTTACCGATTCAGCCTGAAGCGCTACGCCGGGAGGGAGATCACCAGCAAGACGCAGGCGGAGGCGTTCGCCGAGAAAATCAGAACCGAGATTCGCGCTGGCACTTTCCAAGCAACGACCGCGAGCCCGGCGACACAAGCGCAGCGAACCGCGTCAGACGTCGTGTCTTTCGAGACGTTTGCTCGACTCTTCATCGAGCGATACAGCAAGGATCGAGGCAAGGCCTCGTGGCGCGACGATGGCTACATGACCAGGCAGCTGGTCTCATTCCGTATCGTCGACGACACGCGTCTTGGCGACAAGCCGGTGCAGGTTATCACCGAGGATGATCTCGAGGCGTTCGTCAAGCACCTGGTGACGCTCGGGCGCGCCGCATCCACCCGCAACCACTACGTGCAACTGATCAAGGCCATGAGCCGGTGGGCCGTCAGGAAGGGCTATCGCAGCACGCCGTTCATCGGCGACGAGTCAGACGTGATCCGTCGCAGGAAAGAGGCGCAACGCCATCGGCGCTTGGAGCACGGCGAGGAGGAACGCTTGTTGCGCACCGCGGGATCGCACCTCCAGGCGCTCATCATCGCGGCACTCGAGACGTGTTGCCGCGAGGGAGAGCTGCTCAGCCTGCGTTGGTGTGACGTCTCACTGGCGCGTGGCGAGATGGTCGTCCGTGCGGAACATGCGAAGGATCGAGAGCAGAGGATCCTGCCCATCTCGACTCGGTTGCGCCACGTGCTCGACATGCGCCGCAAGGATCCCGACGGAAAGCCGCTGTCGCCGGCCGCACACGTTTTCGGCGACGAGATTGGCCGCCGGGTGGGGAGTGTCAAGCGTGCGTGGCAAACGGCCGTTCTTCGAGCGTACGGTCACAAACCCGTTTGGCTCTGGACGCGCAAGCAGGGCCCGAACAACAAAGGCACGACGAAACTGAGCCCAGAGTCGCAGGCAGCCTACCGGATGATCGATCTGCACTTCCACGACCTGCGACACGAAGGCGGTTCACGCTTGCTCGAAGCAGGATGGCCTGTGCATCACGTGCAGCACATGCTCGGCCACGCGACGTTGCAGTAGACGAGTATCTACCTCAACGCGACGCTTCAGGGACTGCACGAGTCCATGCGGAACCTGGAGAACGCTCGCTCGGCTTGCAAACCGCTTGCAAACACTTCCTCCCGCGCGCCGCGGCCTGTTCGCAAGCAGGCTCCCGCCAGTGACGGGAACTCGTTGACTCATTGAGATTTGAGTTGGCGGGGTCGACGGGACTCGAACCCGCGGCCTCCGGCGTGACAGGCCGGCGTTCTAACCAACTGAACTACGACCCCGAACATTTGGTGATTTGGAGATGTGGGGATGTAGAGATTTGGTGCCGCTAAGCGGCACCAACTCAGATCCCGATCTCTTCATCATAAGTTGTAAAAGAGCGAAATCTTCAAAATCCCGAGATCTGAAAATCTCCCAATCTCCAAAATCTCAAAATCTTCTCCAAATCACCAAATCGACAAACCTCCAAAATTCGGTGATTCAGAATGGGCGATACAGGACTCGAACCTGTGACAGCCGGCGTGTAAAGCCGGTGCTCTACCAACTGAGCTAACCGCCCACGCCAGCCTGCCTAGCCGCAGCGCGCAACGCGCGTGCGCGGGCAAACTCCTATCGTATCGAAAGCTGGACCTTCAGCGCAAGGAGCGCAAAGCCCACAATCACGCCCGCAATCGCGTGGTGTTCGCGGTTCTGTCGCGCGCGTACGAAGCTGAAACGGCGCCCCATGGGAGGCGCAAGGTCGTTCGCGTACGAGTCATACTGCCCGCCAAACTTCTCGCGCAGGTGACGTTCTTCCGCCAGCATCGCCGCCGGAATCGTCGTACCGACATAGAGTGCGATGATTGCGGCGACGATGATGCTCAGTGAGGCGATCGCGACGCCAACAGCGATCACGCTGGAGCCAATATAGAGCGGGTGCCGCGTCCAGCGATACGGCCCGGAGCGTGTGACCTCGCGGCTCTTTTCGAGATGCCCCGCGGCCCACACGCGGATCGCTTCGCCACACGCCGCAATCATGCCGCCAATAAGTATCGAGCGCCACGTCGGTTCCGCGAGCCACAGCACGGCGACGCCAAACGCAAAGCCCAGGGTGACCCGCCAGCGCGCAAGCAGACGCGTCATGCCGCGCGTGCCTTCGCGAGACGACGATCCACAGCGGCCATGACATCATCGAGCGGAATGTCGGCGAGGCACATGCGACGGTGCTGACACGTTCGCTTGTGATGGCACACGCACATCGCCGCGCGCGAGACCACTTCGACGGCGGGATCCCAGGGTCCGTTGCGCGCGGGCGACGTCGGTCCGTAAAGACTGACGAGCGGCGTCCGCATCGCGGCCGCGAGATGCCATGGCCCGGTATCGCCCGACACCATCAAACGCGCGGCTTGCGACAGGGCGAGCAGATCGCCGAGCGTCGTTGCGGGCGCTCGCGCCGCGGCGCCATTCGATGCGGCGACCACGTTGTCAGCGAGCGCCGACAGCACCGGGAGCGCATGGACGATGTCGCCGAGCGCGCTCATGCGAACGATGCGAATCCTCTGCACGCAATCACCTGTGGCGGCCGGTCTTCAGCCCGGCCGTCCGCGAATGCGGCTGAGCAAGTCTCGCGTTGAATGATCCTTGGGATCACCCACAATCGCAATCCGCCCGCCGTAGGCGCGCACAATGTCGCGCTCGGGCACCGTCTCCATCATGTAGTCCGTCCCCTTGCAGTGCACGTCCGGCTTGAGCAGCATCAGAAGCGCCGCGACCGTCGGCTCCGAAAAAATGATCACGTAATCGACCGCACGCAGCGCGGCCACCAGTTGCGCGCGATCGGCAGCCGGCTGAATCGGGCGGCTCGGTCCCTTCAGCGCGCGCACCGACGCATCGTCGTTGATCGCGACAATCAGGCGATCGGCTTCGCGGCGGGCGGCTTCGAGATACCGCACGTGGCCGACATGGAGCAGATCGAATCCGCCATTGGCAAAGGCATGCGTCA
>JBKPAJ010000042.1:0-8510 GCA_046726375.1 Acidobacteriota bacterium | reverse complement strand
AAACCAGGCATCATCGAGGACCAGAAGACGAAGCCAGGCACTACGAAAGACAATCCCGTACGGTCTGCAAAACCTCCATCCCCGGTTCAAATCCGGGCGGCGCCTCCAAAATCCTTAGGAAAAATGCATCGCTTGTTCGCTTGCGACACAATCAAGTGCTCGCAAATGTTCCCAAGTTACGTCCGCTGAAGTCGTCCACGAGTTCGTAAGCATTTGATTGGACTGTGGTTGCGACGTGCGGGCGTTCGAAGGGGAGGAGGTTCAAAATACCTCACCCTTTCTTCCAGCAATGAAGGGGTCCCCGGGTCGCGCTGAGGGGGCGGTTGCGGGAGGCCCGCAGCCATCAGAATCTGCAGTTCGTTGGGCCGCGGCATAGATCCGCGACCGATGTACATTGCCCGGAGTCTCACCGGTTCGCCAACTTGCAACGTTTTATCAGTAATCCAGCGGCAGCGTCTCGCTGAGATCATCTCCTCTCAACGATTCAGACTCGCCGCCGTGACTGATGTAGTTCAAGTCCTCGACTCCGATGCTCTCGCGCCAGCACGCCCTGGTTCAGATTGCAGCGGAAAGGACGGCAGCGCGTATGCCACCTACCTCGGCGGCAACGAAGTCGAGCGTGGCGAAGCAGGGCTCGACAGGAGATCGGGTATGAAAAACAGCTCCTCAGGCACTGGTGTGGTCGTCGTCGGCACCTCGAACAGGCCCTCGGGGGAGGGGGTGATGATGTTGGTGCCGTCCGAGGCGAGGAATTCTGCACCTTGTGACTGAATGCCGCGCGCAACCGCGCCGAGCAGCGGGCTCGCGCTGAGCACGAATGAGAAGGTCATGTGAGGATTCCTGATGATCGTGGGGTCCGTGGCGAATGCCAGGTCGTGGCGGTACCGCGTCGCGACGGCGAACAGCCCGCCAGCTCGCAGGAGCGCCAGGGTCCCGGGATTCACGCTGCTCTGGTCGCCCTTCGCGAACTGGACGAGCACAGACTTGGGCTCGTTGCCGGGGAGCGGCTCTCGGCGCAGGTGGCGAGCCCACGTAAGAGCCTCACCAGATTGCTGACCCCACTCGCGCAACTCGAAGGCCTCCTGGATGGCGATCGCGCCGGGGACGGTGTTGATGACGACCGGACGATCTCGCAGCGGCATGTTCTCGTTGTAATGTGGGGCAGCGACCGCAACGCCATCGATGGATGTGATCCCTGGAGAGTTGATGAGCGACGGGATCCTCGCAGCGAGCTGCTGCGCCAGGCTCGCGCGTCGAGCCGGGCTCAAGCGACCATCGTAAATCGGTGCCGGCGGGACCGTCAGCACCGCCGCGTGCACGTCGGGCTCGAGCGCTACGAACACGCCCCCGTACAGGCTCGCGCCGGACAGGCCCTCGTAGTAGATTCGCTGCGGGTCTAGATCCATCGAACCATCGCCGTCGACGTCGATTCCGACCTCGATCACACGGACAAGCTGCATCAGGTCCACTACCATCTGCCGCGCCGTATCGCGGTTTGCGATTGTCCACGTGCGTGGAGCCGCAGGATTCAGACCTTCGGCGCCCCCGATGACATTGTCGCCGTTCTGATCGTACGAGCGACCTCCCTCCAGGAACGTGATTGACCCGCCCCCGACGAAGTTCACGGTTAGCGCGCTCTCTGGCCCGAAACCGCTGCCTGGCATGGTGACGGCGATTGAGGCGAGCCCGCGCGACGCGTAGTGCGACCCGAAGATGTGTGTCGACTGGTTCCGGGTGTTCCCACCGGGAGGCGGGACGATCACCACAGGCCAGCCGTGCTCGGGCTTCGGGCCAGTGGGCAGGAGGACCGTCAGATAGACCGTGTCGTAGGCCTGCAGCGGGGGCGTCTCCGCCAGCGTCCCCACGGGTGGAATGAACCCGGCGGGCCGGACCAAGTAGTTCGGCGATACGAATGAGGCATAGCTGATCGTCCCGACGGTATGCGGTATCGCATCGAGGATCGCCATGTCCAGGTTCGCGTCCTGGAACTGAGGTGGGCTGTGGCGGATCTGCTGGCGCCACAGGATGGACGATATGTCGCTGCGATTGAAAACAGTTCGTTCGCCAGCGGGCCCGAGGAGGAAGTTGGCCGGCGCCGGCGTCGCATTCTTGATCTCGTCGCGCAACCGCTCCATGACTGAGGTGATCGTCTGGGTGGTGTAGACGCTGGCGCTCACGATGTCACGTTCCCGCACGCCGAGGCGCCTGGCGACGTGAATCGCCTCGAGTAGCGCGTGCTTGTATTCCCCTCGCACGGTCTGCCGGAACCGGCGAAACGGCTCGCTCGCTTCGACCGGCCGCCCTGCTGCGTCCAGCAGGCCATTGGTGACAATGAGCGCGTAGCGCGTGTGTTGGGCGAGCAACTGGTCAGACTCGACGTGCAGGGTCTGAGTAAACGTATC
Source organism: Acidobacteriota bacterium (assembly GCA_046726375.1). GTDB lineage: Bacteria > Acidobacteriota > Vicinamibacteria > Vicinamibacterales > UBA2999 > DASPWV01. Next base: position 6,108 of record JBKPAJ010000042.1, on the reverse strand, counting down.
CCAGACGATCTGGTTGATGCCGGTGATGGTGCCCGGCGGATCGCGGCCCCAGTCAAGGGTGCTACCGAGACTGATGAGGAACACGCTCTGCGCCGTAGCCGTGTTTGCATCAATGGGCCCGTCGAACGGGATCGAAATGCGGGTTTGCAGGCCGAAACCATCCAGCGTATTGATCACGTCGAGATCATCGCAGTCCGCGGGCTGAGCCGTGCAATCAGGGTAGGGCAGGTTCACCTTACGTCCGGTGTTGTTCGCAGGATCGGCGACAGTAAAGACATCGGATGGGAATGGGCCGGTTTCCGGACGATTGAGATCGAAGAGCGCGCGGACCGCATGGCGCGATCGGCGGTCGTCGGGACTGTCCAGGAATTCGCGATATGAATCCTGAGCCCAGGCGTGGAGCGAGTTCAGTTGGGCGGCGGGCGTGGTGAGTGCGAGCAGGCCGGCTACGGCCAGCAAGCAGTACTTCCCGTGAATCATGATCCGTCTCCCGTAGCATCAACGATCCCGAAACTTGATCGGAAGTTCCGTCCTGAAAACGTCTGTTTCTTGCCCATTCGGCATTCGTTCTCTTCCGACGATGGTGATCGACTGCAGCGCACTTACGCTGTTTCGAGAGGGACTCTGGAAACAAGCGCCCGGGTTGATGCGCACGAGGCGATCACAACCATAGGCGCACGCCGAGCGCGCTGCGTCGGTGTTTTTCTCTCGGCAGCGCTTCATATCTGCTTAAACACCAGCCGCGGCCAAACCGGACAACTGCCGCGTGGCTTCGCGTAGGTGGGGTAAGATCTTGCCCCATCAGCATCCCAACGAGGGAACTCATGCCCAGCGACGAAGGCGGCGTTCGATTCCGCTTCGAGGGCTCTGACTCCGTCGATGTCGAGTCGACCTTCCATCTCATCGAACGGGCGCGGACCGGTGACCAGGAGGCGCTGGAACGCCTCTTCGCGCGTCATCTCAAACCGCTCCAACGATGGGCCAGCGGCCGGTTGCCGAAATGGGCGCGCGATCTCGCCGACACGGATGATCTTGTCCAGGACACCCTGGTGCAGACGTTTAAGAGGATCGAAGACTTCGAGCCGCGCCGTGTCGGCGCGCTGCAGGCGTACCTCCGTCAGGCGGTGCTCAATCGGATCCGAAACGAGTTGCGGCGGAAAGGACGGCAGCCGCAAGCCACCGATCTCGATGGCATCGAAGTCGAGAGTGCCGAATCACCGCTCGAACAGGCGATTGGTTCCGAGGCGGTTGAGCGCTACGAAGGGGCGCTTCAGCGGCTGACGGTGGAGGAGCGCGAAGCGATCATCGCCAGGGTGGAGATGGGCTACACCTACGAGGAGCTGGCCGAGGCGCTCGACAAGCCGACGCCAGAGGCGGCGCGCAAGGCAGCGCACAGGGCGCTCGTTCGGCTGGCCGAGGAGATGGAACGTGCCGCCGAATGAGCAGGTGGTTGACGATCTCGTCGACGCGATCCTCGACGGAACCCCAATTGACTGGGCAGCTGCCGAATCGAGTTCTGACGGGACGGCGCGGCCACTGCTTAGACAACTGAGGGTGCTGGCAGCCGTTGCCGAACTCCATCGCGGTACCCCGCCGAGCACATCGACACTCTCTCAGGTCGCGTCGTCCTGCTTGGAGCCAAAAGTTGCGGACGTCCCTGTGCTATGGGGTCATCTGCGGCTCATCGAGCAGATTGGCCAGGGGGCATTCGGAGAAGTCTACCGCGCCTGGGATACGCGCCTCGATCGGGAAGTCGCGCTGAAACTGTTATCCGCGGATCGCGCATCCGGCGATCGCACGCCTACCTCGGTCATCCACGAAGGCCGATTGCTCGCCCGTGTGCGTCATCCGAACGTGGTAACTATTCATGGGGCCGAGCAGATTGGCGACCAGATCGGCCTGTGGATGGAATTCGTTCGCGGCCACACGCTAGAGCAGCTCCTGGAACGCGGGACCGTCTTGACCGCCGCCGAGGCGGTCGAGATCGGACTCGATCTCTGTTGCGCCGTGTCGGCCGTGCACAGTGCTGACCTCCTGCATCGCGACATCAAGGCGCACAACGTGATGCGAGCTGACGATGGCCGCATTGTCCTCATGGATTTCGGCACGGGTAGAGAGCTTCATGACGATGCCCCGTCTGATCTGGCTGGCACACCACTCTATCTCGCGCCGGAGGTGCTGCAGGGGCAACCAGCCACGGTTCGGAGCGATGTCTACAGCCTCGGCGTCCTGCTCTACCATCTCGTCACGGGCTCGTATCCCGTACATGCTCGAACGGTGCGCGAAGTCCGACAGGCTCATGAGCGGGGCGAGCGAACGAACGTTCAGGCCGCGCGACGTGATGTGCCATCCAAGCTTGCTCGCGTCATCGAGCGTGCCGTTGACTCCCAACCTGAGCGGCGTTATCAGAGTGCGGAGGCTCTGCAAGCGGATTTAGCCGCGCTGACGCCGCGGGCGAGACTCGTGCGGCTGGCATGCGCCGCCGGCGTGGCGGCCGCGGTCATTCTTGTCGGCACGGTTGGGTGGGAAATCCGTGGCTGGCAGGTAGGATCGTCGAGCACGCCAAGCGCACTGCTGGCGAGTTTCGCCAGGTTCAGCACTGTCCGCAGCGCAACCGTCAACCCCAGCGGTCAACGCATCATTGCCGTCCTGCCGTTCAAGAACCGCAGCGCAGAGCCCGAGAGCGACTACTTCGTCGACGGTCTGACGGACGAAATCATCCGGAATCTCGCGGTGATCCAGGGCCTGCAGGTGCGTTCTCGCACGTCGTCGTTCGCGTTCAAAGACACGCCGCGCAACCTGCGCGAGGTGGGTGATCAGCTCGACGCGAATCTCGTGGTCGACGGGTCGGTCTTGCGGTCAGGCAACAAGTTGCGAATCAGCGTGCAACTGTTCCAGGTGGCGGGTGAGGTGCCACTGTGGGCCGATCATTTCGATCGAGACCTCAAGTCCGCCAGTGATGTTTTCGCCGTCGTAGATGAGATCTCGCGGGAGATCGTCAACAAGCTTCGCCTGACGTTGGGTCGTGGGCAGCGCCGCTACGATATCGATCTGAAAGCGTACGAGCTGTACTTGAAGGCGCGTGCGCTCAATGACCGGCGGGGTGTTTCCAACGCGGAAAAGGCCGCGGAGTTGTTCAAACAGGTCATCGCGAAGGATCCTACGTTCGCACCCGCGCACGCAGGGCTGGCGAACGCATACGCGTGGATGTCGCCTGGGGGCTCCCTTGCCCTTCCCTTCGAAACGGCTCATTCGATCATGCGGCCAGCAGCCGTTAAGGCAGTCGAGCTCGATCCGCTGCTGGCCGAAGCACACGCTGCTATGGGCTGGGTGTACTCGCGGGAGCTCGCTTGGGAGAATGCCGAGAAATCCTTCCAACGGGCCATCGCCCTGGACCCCAGTCTCACACAGACCTACACCAGCTACTCAATCTCGACGCTGCAACCACTGGGAAAGTTTGACGAAGCCTTGCGGATCCTGTCCGTGGGGTTGCGAAACGATCCTCTGTCGTTGGATGTGCAGCGGGAGATCGGTCAAACACAGTTGCTCACCGGGCGATACGCGGAGGCCATCGACACCTTCCAACGCGTGCTCGCGGTCGACCCCGACTTTCCTTACGCGGAAGGCGCTCACGCGCGAGCGCTGATGTACGCCGGCAGACTGGCGGAGGCGGTACCCCTGATGGAAAAGCACGACAGCCGTTACCGTTACCTCAGGCGGCGCGAGGAAATCGGCCGCGCCGGTCGCGAGGAAATCGGCCGCCGCGTGGCTGCGGGAAAGATTAGGCAAAACCCCTGGCTTGCCTTGGCCTATGTCAGGACAGGCAGACGCGCGGAGGCGGAGACGCTGGCCGTGCAGCATGGGGACTCCCCCTGCACCGTTGCAATTATCTTTGCCGCCCTCGGGGACAAGGATCGCGCGTTCGAAGCGTTGGAGCGGGCGGCTCGCGTCGAGCCGCACCAGGCAGCACGGACTCTGATCAACCCGGAGATGGTGGTACTTCGCGGCGATCCTCGCCTCACGGCACTCCGCAGGAGGTTCAACCTACCGTAAACTTCGCCGGGCGCGACCGGGATCACCACTCCAGCTTCGCCCCGATCCCCGAGCGCAGGGACGCTGACGGGGCGATCATTGGAGCTGGGGTGAACGTCAATGGCGCGATTCGGCGAGTGGCGGTCGCTGGCGGCCCGGTCCGCACCGTCGAGATCTCCGGGACTGCGCCCTCCCTTGTGTTTCCATCGGCCACATGGAGTGGCCGACGACACGATTCTGCTGTCCGGAGAGGGGGGCGTTTACCGAGTCGCTGCCACCGGCGGCACCATCGAGCGACTGATCGCGGGGCGGGGGGTTCGTTTCCCTGAGCTGTTGCCGGGCGGACGCGCCATCTTGTTCAACGTCGTCGGTCCGGAGGCGGTACCCAGCCTCCTTGATATCGCCGTGGAAACGCTTGATACCCACAAGCGCACAGTGCTGATTCGTGGCGGCACTTTTCCACGCTTCGTCACATCGGGCCACGTGCTGTTCGCACGGGGCGGAAAGCTCATGGCCATCCGATTCGATCCGGTAACTCGTACCACGAGTGGCGATCCAGTGGTGGTCGGCGAAGACGTGATGCTGTCCGAGGGAGGGGTCGCTTACTTCCGGGAGAACGGAACCGCGCAGTTTGCGGTGTCACGTTCCGGCACTCTCGCCTACTTACCTGGGGGCCTGTACGCGGCGCTAAAACGTGCCCTCACGCTGGTCGATCGGAACGGTGCCGCGACGCCGCTGCCGATTTCTCCGGCGACCATTTACGGTGCCACGATCTCGCCTGACGGGAAACGAATCGCCTGGGCCCAGGCGTCATCGTTACAAAAGGGAGCGATCTGGCTGCTCGACCTGGAGCGGGGCGTCTCGCGGCGCATCATCGAGGGGAGTATGTATCTAACCCCGGTGTGGAGTCCCGACGGCACGCGGCTGGCAGCCAGGTCACGTGGCGACGATGGCTCCCCTGTGCTGGCGGTGGTTGATGTCGATCGCGGCGGAGCGCCGCAACAGCGACGCTTGGATGGGCTGGACGAACCGGTCTATTGGGCACCTACCAACCATGTGTTCCTGCAGCGGGTCGCCGCGAGTGCGCCCGGCCGGCTCGCGACGCTGGCGATGGACGGGGCATCGCAAGTAAGGCCGCTGTTCGAGTGGTCCACGCAGGTGTACTACGCGGTCTTCTCAAGAGACGGGAAATGGATGTCGTATTCGGTGAACGAGACTGGGGCGTTTGAAGTGTACGTCAGGCCGGTTCCTGCCGGCACGCCCATCACACGGGTGTCGGTGAATGGCGGCACCTCGTCGGCATGGTCGGCCGATGGCCGCGAGCTGTTTTATCGTGAGGGTTCTCGAATGATGGCGGTGCCCATCTCGACTGAGACCGGGTTCCGCCAGCTCGGGCCGCCAACGGAGCTCTTCTCCGGAGACTACCTTGAGGGCCAGATTCCGAGCAGGGGATTTGAGGTGACATCGGACGGTCGGTTTCTCTTGAAGACCCGCGTGCCTGCAACCGAGTCCGCGCCGGTGACAAGCATCAACGTGGTGTTGAACTGGTTCGAAGAGCTGAAACGCCTCGTGCCGACGAAGTAGCGGAGGCGCTCTCGCGCGGGTTTACTCTGCGTGGAGTTTTGTTAGAGGCTCTTTTTAAGAAAGACGCAGCGCTTGTTCCTCGGCGACACAATCAAGTGCTCGCAAATGTTCCCTGATCTATCGACGTTCACCAAACCCAGTTCCATCGATTCGCTCGTCGAACGTACGAAGGCGATCTGACGGCCGTCAGGGGACCACGCCGGTTGGGTAGACGCATCGGTTGTCCCGTTCGTGAGCACGATCGACTGACCGCCAGTGGCCGGAATGACGTAGATGTCGTAACCATTCGTGAACCCGATGAACGCTGCATCGGGCGACCAGGTAGGCTGCGAGGCGCCAAAGATAGTGGTGCACGGAGTCACGAGGGAGGACGAGACCTCGAGCGCGCAACCTGCTCGCAATCGATCAGGTAGTAGAAATCGTGCCCACCACTACGGACCCTGGGGCGTACTTCGGCCGGTGGCCGTGCTCGTCATCGTCGGGGATCTGCGC
>JBKPAJ010000041.1:0-17843 GCA_046726375.1 Acidobacteriota bacterium | reverse complement strand
AATGAACGCATCCTTGCCGTCGGCGACCATCGGATTGTGCTGGGTGTAGGTCGCGCCGACGTAGCGCCGGACCGCGTCGGCCGGTTGGCACTTGTTGAATATCAGATCGTAGAACGCGACAACGGTCGACTTGTTCGTTTCCAGATTCGTTGTTCGATGCATTTTGTTGTCTCGCGATGCGCGTTGATGTTCATCGGCGTAAATCGTCGGCCACATTGTGTCAGAACTGTGTCAGATACCCCCCGAAACCCCGGTCAACACCGTCATTTACGGGCACACATCGACGCGTATCGATGCGGAAGTTGTTGATCGGAGAGTGTGTTGGAAGGAGTTGGTGTGCGTCAGCACTCGCGCACGGAGCTGATTTCCAAGCGTGCCTGATCGACCGCTCCAGCATCTCTCCGCTTTAGACTCAACGAGTTGCGAGCGGCTTGGATCAGGATAGCGCAAAAACCTCCTTCACGCACATCCGATCTCGCATGTCGCATGGTGGCAAATGGTTACGGAGACGCGCACGTTTCGTCGAGGTCCAATTGTGTCAGACCCTCTAATGTTCCGCGATCACTTACGGCCTTTTTGCAAGAGCTTGCGCATCATAATGCAAGCTGCGCGCATCGGGACGACTCTTCTCGAGAGTGTCCTGTCAAGTTGTCCATGTGAGACACGTCGACCTCCTTCTTCGCAGCTAACGCATCACGATTCAGGTGCGAGTCCACCATGTTGGTGAGTCCTCAGCTCGCCTCGCCGGCGAGGCTCGCCGCCTGCTTCGGACTGAGCACGAACCCGGTGTGGGCGGCGACGATCTGCCAGCGCCCCTGACGTTTCATCCACACGTTCGTCGTGCGATAGCGGCGATTGACGTCGATGCCGTCGGCCTGGATCCGCACTACGAATCGGTAGCTCGCGACGGCCGCCTCGACGCCGGCGGATACCTTGAGGTCTTCCTTGTCGTAGGACGACGTGATCGGCTTTCCGGCGGCCGCGGCCTGCTCGCGCTGCGCGACGCCGCGGCGGACCTCGTCCAGCACGACCGTCTTGCCGCACGGTTCGCCGAGCACCGACGTCATGATGATGTCGTCCGCGTAGATCCGGTCGAGCGCGTCGACGTCGAGCGCGCGCGTGGCTTGCGTGACGCTGTCTTCCAACGCGACGATTTCCTGCACGGCGGTTCCAGTCATCGGGCCCTCCCTGATTAGCGGCGCCCAGCGTAGACGCCCCGCGGAACCGTCGTCCTTAAGCATTTGCTAAGATTCGCCGAATCGTGGCCGCCCCCGAGATCTACGCGTTCGGCGAGTTCACGCTCAACGCGACCGGCCGATCGCTGGCGCGCCGGGACGCGGCGATCCATCTCGCGCCGAAAGCGCACGATCTGCTCGTGGCGCTCGTCCGTCAGGCCGGCCGGCTGCTGACGAAACAAGAGCTTTTGGCACAGGTGTGGCCCGACGCCTTCGTCGAAGAGGGCATCCTTTCGGTTCACATTTCGAGCCTGCGCAAGGCGCTCGGCGCCGGCGATGGCGGCGCGGCGTACATCCAGACCGTCGCGCGCTCGGGCTACCGGTTCGTCGCGGAGGTCACGAGCCCGCCGGCCGACGACCGGACGGTGGCTTGCGCCCCGCGCCGCCCGCTCGAAGCCATCGAGCTCGTCGGGCGCGGGCGATCCCATCTGCTTTCCGCGTCCTACTTCGAGGTTGCGCAGGCGGTCGAGACGTTTCAGGCCGCGATCGCGCTCGACGCTACCTATGCGGCCGCCCACGCCGGCCTCGCGCTCGCGAAGTGCGCGCAGGCGTCGCTCCGCGCGGCGCCTCACGTCGCGGCGTACGCGGACGCCAAGGCTGCCGCGCTGCGCGCGCTGGCCATGGACGACGCATGTGCGGACGCGCAGGTCGCGCTCGGGACCGTGCTGTTCCTCAGCGAATGGGATTGGATCGGCGCGGAGCGCAGCCTGCGGCGGGCGCTCCAGATCAGCTCGAATCACACCGAGGCATGGCTGCACTACGGCAGCCTGATGGAGGCGCTGGGAAAGCTGGAGGAGGGCCTCCAGCTGAAACAACAGGCCCTCGAGCGCGTTCCGTTCTCGGCGCTCGTGCGCGTCCAGATCGCCACCGCCTACTGGCACCAGCGCGACTACGCCAAGGCAATCGTGTGGGCGAACAAGGCGCTCGATGTCGATCCGAAGCACCTGCTCGCGCGCGAGTTCCTGGCCGGCGCGTACCTGATGACCGGCAACTTCGACGCGTTTGTGCAGGAGAACGTCACGCAGGCCGAGTCGTTCGGATGTCCACCGGCGGTGATCGAGCAGATACGCGCCACGTGCGGACGCCTGAAGGCGGCGTACGCGCGCGGTGGACACGCGGCCGTGGCGCGATGCGCTCTCGATGACGCCGCACAGCAGGCGCAGGACGCCAACGGCAGCGCCGACATCCGATTCGCGGTGTTGCATGCCCAGGCCGGCGATCTCGACGACGCATTCCGCAGGCTCGATCGCGCGCTCGACAGCCGCGACCCGGCGCTCGTGCATCTTGCCGTTGCACCACAATGGGACTGCTTCCGCGGCGATGCGCGGTTCGGTGACCGCCTGCAGGCTATGGGTCTCGCTGTCGCTGCTGATCGGGCCCAGCGCTTCATGCAGCTGACAATGCCACCGCGTGCCGCAACCTGATCACGTCGGCCTATCTATGCGAGAGAAGTTGAGGTGAAGCAGGATTCGCCGGTGTACGTCCGCGCAAATCGCAGGACGGATTGTGTCAGAACTGTGTCAGATACGACCCCAGACCCCGCGTAAACACGATGATTTACGAGGAGACTCCGACGCACATCGTTGTCGCGTGAAGTCGTTGATCAGAAGTGCGTTGGTGGAATTTAGTGTGCATCAGCACGCGCGGGCGGAGTCGATTTCCAAGCGTGCCTGATCGACCACTCCAGCATCTCTCCGTCTTTAGAATCAACGACTTGCGAGCGGTCGCGAACAGATTATCGCACACGTCGCCGATTCGTTGCGTTGCTAGGCCATCTCCTTTTGCATTCAACTGTTTTGAGGTGTACGACGACGGCGGTCGTGGAAACTGTGTCACACCTTCGAATGTTCGCCCACCACTACCAGCGATTTCGTTGAGCTGCCTTCTCGATTTGCAGGTCTGGCGGCAGACACCAGCCCCGTCTGGTGACACGTCATAGCTGCTACCGAAATGGACCAGAACCCGCCGGTTTGTACAACTGCGCTTCAATACGCTCGCCGTTGTTCGTGTAAACGCTGGTCTGTGACGCTAGCTAAGCTAGTAGTTGCCCTTCCGATCGGCGGTAATGACGCCTTGCCGCCCGTCGACGGTTCCCTTCGTGAGAAACTCCGCGAACGTGTTGTGCACCGTTTTGTGATTCCGCTCGAAGAGAAGGAAGTGCGTCGCACACTGCACCTTCAGCAGGATTTTTTCCGTCGACCCTATATCGGCGAACAGGTTCGGCGCTTCGTCCGCAAACCGCGGATCGTGCTCGCCGACAATCAGCAACACAGGGGCTTTCACGCGCCGCGCTGACGTTTGATTCCACCCCGCATCCACTTGCGTGCCATTGGGAACCCGGTAGAACCGGCCGGCTGGCGTGCCCCACGTGGCGGCTCGAGGATCGGCGTACGCGTGGACCGCTTTGACGAACGCGTCGTGAAAGCCGGGATCGATGACGTCGTCGCAGCGACGCTGACGCTCCCACGCGGCAAAGATATCGTCCGTCGTCCTGAGAAAAAACGAAAACTGTGGTGCGGACGTGCGTGATGGGCCTGCGGAGGGGTTGTTCCCGGTCGGAAATTCCGAAGGCGCATCGCGCCGATAGCCGGGACCAATGATCGCGAGTCGCTCTACCTTTTCGGGATGCTCGGCCGCATACACTCCGAAGCGAGCGAGTGACCGCGACCAGCCTGCGAGCGAAACCCTCTTGCGTCCGGTTGTTTTACGTATGTAGTCGACAACTGACTCGATCTCGGGCAGCTCGGTAAATATCGTGACGAGATGACGTGGGTAGCTTGGCTTGCACGGCGCGCGTAAGGGATTGGGGATGAGCAGCTGTTGCTGTGAAGGATCAACGTTGCACGGATCATCCATCGTCGGGCGCGGCGAACGGCCGAAGCCGGTGTGATCCATCAGATAGATGTCGAAGCCCTCTTCCGCCAGTGCTGCGGCAATACTGTAGGTCTTGAACTGCAGATCGAACATCGTCGGTGACGATGTGAATCCCGTACTGGTGAACAGCACGGGCCCGCGCGTAGGCGGCGCATCTTTTCGAGTGACACGACGCACCGCGACTCCGACCGTTTGTCCGGCGTTGACCGGCACGGTCGACACGTGCGGCACAAAGATCTCTTCCCGAGTGAGTTCTGCCGTCTGCGCTGCCAGAGCGCCGCCGCGGAGCAACTCCGGGGCGGACAACAGCGCAGCGACGAGCGCGCTCACTAAACGTGGACGAATGCCAGCTGATCGCATGAGCCCTCCTGCGATCCCCGCACCGATATACAGGCAGCGGGCGCCGCTGCAGGCGGCGCTCGAGCCGATCGCGCTCAGCCAGCGCCTGGCCCTCAGTGTAGCCCCGTGTCGCACAAGGATCGTCCTCACATTTCTGGAGAAGTCGCTCCGCACGCCGCGGTAAGGAGCACGCTGGCGGATCAGCTGCTCTAGAGAGAGGCGGAGCCTCGCCGCCGCTGCGTCTCCGTAATCGTCGACGAAATCGATTATGCGGATTGTGTCAGAACTGTGTCACATGATCCGCGAACCTGTGATCCAACATCGTCACTTATCGATGCATACGGACTGAGACCTTTGTCGCGGGAAGTACTTAACGGGAAGTGCTTTGGTGCGTTGTCGTGTTCGTCTCTACGCACCGCCGAAATCTATTTCCAAGCGTGCTCGATCGACCACTCCGACATCTCTCCGCTTTAGATTCAACGAGTTGCGGACGGTCGAAAAGTCATTATCTCAGATTCGTGATACGTCTCCTGATCTGCTGCGATCGCTTTCGGCAATTTTGTTGGGCCGAGTCGTGTAGCCCCTGACGACCTCGCCTGAACTCATCGAATGCGTCACACCATTCCGATGCTCAGGCGAACATGATCCTGCCGCTGTCGCTCGTTCGACGCGGGCCGAAGGGCGACTCGCCCTTGGGCGTCGGGCGTGAGGTCGGGAAACACCGGACGTACCAGAAACGTCGGATCGTAATCCATGGCGGCGCGAAGCCCGATCCGTTTGCTCAGTCGGATGTCAAAGCCGCCGCCAATCGCCAGTGCCAGTCCGGCATCGGCATGGCCGTCAGCGTAATGGATGCTTCGATCCGGGGGGAACCCTCCACTGGTGAACAGCAGCACTCCTCCTGTGAAGGGATTTGTGTATTGCACATCTGACCCGCTCATCATGAACGTCGATCGGGTGTATACGATTCCGACAAGCGCCTGAGCGAAGGGAGCGAACCGCTTGCCGCGCCGGATCTTCCACTCGGGACCGGCGGTCACATAAAACGCGCGGCCTGTGGCCTGAAACGTCAGGCCGGTGCCGCAGGCAATCCCGGCAGTGGAGCTGGCCGGTTGGCCGTACGCCGCGGGGCCCGGTGGGAATGTATCAGAATAACCGGATACATCGACTTTGATGCCGAGACCGTTCCGCACATCGTGTTTGAACGACGCCTCGAAGCCGGTCGGGCCGCTCCCAAGGCTGAAGAAGGGTGACACCTTCTGGTCACGACGAGGATCGCGGGACGATTCTGGACGTAGTCGGCATTGACGGAATATCCGCCAAAGACCTCGATGCCCTGCGCGTGCAACGGCGACGCGGTCGCGAACACGAGGATCGTCGCGGCACTGAATGGGGTCACGTGCATGTGCAGCCTCCTCATTAATCAGAACTGCACCGACAGACCGATGGATGGCGCGACGGGGAACCCTCTCCGCAGACCGCTGCTGTATTGGCCGGTCCGCGCGACCGTGAGGAGCGTCGATTCGACGTTGTACTCGTTCTTGCGGTTGAGCACGTTGAGCACTTCTCCCGAGAGCGTGAAGACACCCCATCGGAAGAGGAAGACTTTGCGGAGGCGCAGATCGAGCCGGTCGTACGGCGGCAGGCGGACCTGATTCCGCTCGGACCCGAGCGCGAACGTGGCGCCGTCCTGAGTCAGGAACCCGCGGCGCGGCATGCCGCTGCCATGGCGCCATTGCGCGCCAAGTGCCGCCGTTCCCGAGAGACGAAACGCCCCGACCGCGTTGAGCGTGTGCCGCTGGTCGTCATCGCTCGGAAAGGCGAGACCGTCGACGTCGTCGTTCATGCGCGCGTCCCCGTAGGCGTATGCCACCCATCCGCTGAGACGACGGGCGCTGCCGCGGCGAATCGCCACCTCGACGCCGCGTGACGTGCCGTCGAGCGCGTTCTCAAAAGGATTGAGGCGTGCGGTCGCGCGGCCGTTTTCGAGGCGCGGCTCGGCCAGCGCGAACAGGCCGTCGCGGTCGCGGCGGCGATACACGTCGACGCTCAGCGTCTGCCCGCCCCCGACCGCGTGTTCGACTCCTCCGTCGATCTCGAACGCATGCGGCATCCGCAGCGCAGGGTTGCCCAGCAGCCCGTGCAGGGCGGCGAGCGGCGGAAGTTGATATTGCGTCCCGGCCGAGGCGCGCAGCGTCCAACCCCGCGCCGCGGCGGCGGCGAGCACGCGCGGCGCGGCCACGGTTTCGCCGGCCGCGCTGTCCACGCGCGCGCCCGCGGTGATCGACACACGCGCCGACGGCGTCCACCGATCCTGGACGTACCACGACGGCTCGCTCCGCGTCGCGTCGAAGGCGCCGAGAGACTCGACGCCGCCGGCATGCGCGTGGACGCGCTGCGCGTAGATGCCCGCCTGCAGCTGGTGGGCGGATGTTGCCTGGAAGGTGACGTCGGCGCGTACTCCGGCGCCCTGTTGTCCGTCTTCCAACGTTACCGGACGAACAGCGTCGTGCTCCCGATACGCCGTCGACAGGAAGAATCCTTGAACGCGGGTGAACAGCCGGCCGTTCATGACCGCCCGCCACGCGACCGAACCGAGCCGGTTCGACGACTTTGCGCCCGAGCCGTCGCGCTCGTCGTTCGTGAACGCGCCCGCGAGCCACGACGCGGTGATCTGGTGCCTGGCCGACAGATCGATCACCGTCTTACCGATCACGTCCCCGAAAGCCAGATCCGATCCGTTGTCGTCATCGTTGGTGCCGGCCACGCGATCGACGGCCTGCTGCAGGTAGTCGAGGCGCGTGGTCCGGCCGCCGAGCAACCAGGCGCCGCGCTCACGGGGAAGCGGCCCCTCGAGCACGCCGGACGAAACAATGAACCCGGTCGACAGATGCGCCGTCAGGCGATCGCGGTTGCCCTCGCGCGTGTCGAGCGCGAGCGCGCCGGCGGTCACGCCGCCGGTGCGCGCGTCGTTGACGCCCGGCGTCAGCGCGCCGGACGCGAGCGTGTCCTGGTTGACGACCGACAGTGACAGTTGATCCGTCGTCCCCGAATCCGACAACAGGTGCACGAACCCGCCGGTGCGGACGCCGTCGACATACACGCCGACCTGGTCGAACCCGGCGCCTCGCAGCGAGAACTCGGCCTTCAGATCGTTGTTGGCCGCAACGCCCGGCAGCGCGTGGACGGAGCGGAGCGGATCGTCGACGATAACCATCGACAGCGTCTCCAGATCCGCTTTCGTGAGCGTGCGTGCCGGCGCGGTGTCACGAGTCTGGGCGCCGCGGACCTCGACGCGTTCGGCGAGGGCGGCGGACTCGCGGTTGAGCCGAACGTCACCGAGATCGGCGCCGCCGGCGGTCACGTCCACGCGGCGAGTCACGAACGCGTACCCGACCGCGGTGACGAGCACGTCGACCCGGCGCGTCGAACCGGCCGGCACTGAGAAGACGCCATCCGCGCCGGCCGCCGCGGCGGTTCGGCCGTCGATGACAATCGCGGCGCCGGCGACCGGGTCGCCCGTCTGCGCGTCGAGCACGCGGCCCGCGATCGACGGACCGCCCTGGAGCGCCTCCAACCCGAGCCACGCCGACAGCGCCAGCACCTCCCCCATGCCATCCTCCTCGCGGGTCATTACTACGTGTGTAGTATTAGACGTTACTACGCGTGTAGTAGTCTGGCGAGGTCAGCGGAGTTCGTACTTCGGTCGTTGGGGGTCGAACGAGAGGATAACGCGCTGCCCGCGGATCCAGTTCAGGACGCGCCGCTGCAGATCCGGCTCGTCGAACCGCATCCGCGACGGCGCCGGTCCTGGCGTGATCCGAGCGGCGGCAACCGCGTCTCGAAGACGGGTCGCCGGGGCCGCCGGGGCCGCGACGGCCTCGAGACCCGCGGCGGAGGGCATCGGTTCCGACGGCGCGGCGGGTACTGGCTCGTCGAGCGCGATCTCGGGAACCGCGGCTCGATCGGCCGCCGCGGCACCCGGCGGCGCCGCTGAGGCCGTCGTCGACGTACGCGGCGCCGGCCGTGCGTCGGCGACCCTCGGGAACGGCACGCCGCGCGCGGCCGGTGCCTCCGGGGCCGGCGCGTGTCTCACCAGCCGGACCGCAGCCGCGGGAACGCGCGACAGGCTCGCGATCGTGACGACGGGTGCGAGGCACACGACCGGCACGGCGACAGTCGTCACCGCGAGCCACGGGCCCACGGCCCGACGGCGGCGCGGCGCGTCGTCGAGCAGCGACTCGAGCCGCCGCCGCAGCGCCGACCCGCGGCTGGCCATCGTCGCAAGCACGGCGCCGTCATCGCGAACGTTCCATTCGGCGACTTTGATCAGGCACCGCGCCAGCGCGGCGCGTTCGCGTGGTTCCGCGGCAGCCCGCTCGTCGCAGGACAACTCCATGGCCAGCCGCAGCCGAGCCGCGGCCACGAGATTGAGCGGCTGCCACCATCCCAGCGCGCGAACGGCGGCGGCGATCATCAGCCAGACCGCGTCGCGGCGGACGACGTGTGCCGCTTCATGCGCGAGGAGCGCGCGGAACTCGTCGTCCGGAAGCTCGCGCAACGCGCGGACCGGCACGCAGATTTCGCGCGCGAACGCGACCGGCACGCGCAGCGTACGGCTGCACGATAACGTCACGCGATCGGCGGCAGGACCGAGAATCTCCTGGAGGAGGACGGTGGCCCGGCCCCGTCGAATGACGCGGCGTCGCCCGGCATGTCGCACGCCCAGACGCCACGCGCGGGCCGTGCGCAGCGCCAGTATCGCCGTGATCGCCATCCACCCCGTCGCGAGCCAGAACACGCCGTCGCTCGTCAGAGCGGGTGCGATGACGCCTTGGGGCGACAGATGAACCGCCGCGCCGGCCGGCGCCGACCCCGCCGCCACGAACACGGTGGACGTCACGATCCCGCCGACGAGCGCCAGCTTCCAGAACGCGTCGCGCCGCGACGCCACCGCTCCCCAGCAGGTGCGTTCGGCGACGGCCGCCAGCGCCGCGAAGAGCGCGCCGTGCACCGCATACGTCAGGAGCCAGGTCGTCAGGATGTGCTCCGTCATCAGCGGCGTGCCTTGTTGCGTACCAGACGCTGCAGATCGGCGACTTCTTCACGCGTCAGCTTGCGCGCGTCGAGCAATTGACTGACGAAGGCCGCGACGTCGCCGTCGAAGAGATTGCGCAGCAGCTCCCGCGTCACCGTCTCCCGCACCTCGGCCGGCGACACGCGCGATCGATAGATGTACTGGCGGCCCTCGGCGCGGTGACTGACCAGTCCGCGCTGTTCCAGTCGCACGAGCATCGTCGCCACCGTGGTCAGCGCGAGGCGCCGTCCCGTCATCGCGCGCTGGACGTCGGTCACCGACGCCTCGTCGCGCGACCACAGCACTTGCATGACGGCCAGTTGCAGCGCCGTCAGGCGAGGCGGCGCCGCGGCCCTTCGTGGCATGCCTGAATACTACACCCGTAGGAGACGGACCGCGTCACAAGGCGACTCTCAGTTCGAGAGGCAGGCTCAAGGTCAACACTGACGGCTCAGTTGCCTCTACTTCGACACGCCTTAAGTGACGGCGACGATTGTGATGGGACTGTGATACGTGGGGCTCAAACCCTCGACGAACATCGAGGTTTACGGCGGCACACGGAGTGAGCTTTTTGGAAGCTCAAGTCGCTGATTGCGCGTGCGTTCGCACGCTGCGGTGTGAGTTGATGTCGCTAGCCCGCTTCGCTTTCCAAGCGTGCCTGATCGACCGCTCCAGCATCTCTCCGTTTAGAATCAACGACTTGCGGTTACCCAATGTGGCAGGTTCCGCCGATTGATAGGTCCTCCAATGTGCCGAGAACACTTACGAGCCTTTCCAGTATAGCCGCGCCATCAATGCTCGCTCGGCGAGACGACGGTGCGCGTCAATCCTGCGAACTGAAGGTTGGCTTCAGATCGGCTTCTACAGCGGTTTCCGGATAGCTCATCGGATTGGCTGAGCTGTTTGCCGGGACGCTCACCGGCCATCCTCTTGCCGGTCTTCGCATCGAAGCCGGTATCGGCGGTCGGCCGGCTCGGAACTATCGAGTACTGGCTGGTGATGATCAAAGTCATCGCCGTTCTTCTGTTCATCGCGCTCGCCCTCCTCGTCGTCTTCGGATTGACTGGCGCGCCGGCGCTCGGCTCTCGCAACCTCACGGCGCACGGCGGCTTCATGCCGTTTGGTGTCGCCGGGGTGTGGTTTGGCTGCTGCTTCGTGATCTACTCGTTCATCGGAGTCGAGATTGTTGGCGTCACATCCGGCGAAGCCTCGGATCCGGGCCGCACCATTCCCCGCGCGATGCGGCGCATGGTGCTCGGCCTGTCGGCGATCTACATCGTGACGATGACGCTGCTGGTGGTGCTGACCCCGTGGACCGAGCTGGGCGTCGGCGAGAGCCCCTTTGTGAGTGTGCTGCGGCGGCTGGGCATTCCGGGCGCGGCGGGTGTGATGAACTTCGTGGTGCTGACCGCGGCGCTTTCGAGCGCCAACGCCAACCTCTATCTCATCTCGCGGACGCTGTTCTCGTTGGCGCGGGCCGGGTTCGTGCCCGCGTCGTTCGGATCAGTGACCGAACGCGGCGCTCCGGTAACGGCGCTCTTGGTGTCGAGCCTTGGCCTCGGCGCCGCCGTATTGGTTCGCGCACTCTGGCCCGATTCCGCGTACGTGTGGTTCTTCGGCGTGGCGCTCTTCGGCGCGCTCTTCGTGTGGCTCATGATCTTCGTGACGCACATCGCCTTTCGCGGTTCGTCCACTCCGCTGTCGTCGTGCGTTGGCGCAGCGCTCATTGCCGCGATTCTCGTGTCCACGTGGTGGGTGCCCGATCTGCGCTCGACGCTGATGTCCGGCGGACCATGGCTACTGCTGCTGGCGATCGGCTACTGGCTCTCGCGCGCCCGGCGGGGCTAAAGCCGCGCCACTACGCGCGTTGTCGAGGCAGCTTACCGCGTGTTCCCCACCCCGCGCTGGTACTCGTGGATCAGGTTGGCCGGAGGTCGGCTAGTCAACGCTTCATGCGATCACTGCGCTCGACAATCCAGATGTCCGCTTCCTTCCGCACGGCACCATAATAAATCGTTCGATTGTCGCGGCCCATCGCGAACATTTGATTGGGGCTCGCCGGTGCAGGCAGGCGCACGTCGACGACGGAACGCTTCAGCGACACCGTGTCGAGGACCACGAGCTCTCGGCCGTTCTTCGTGAAGTACACGACGCGACGACTGTCCGCCAGGAATTTCATGGCAAACGCCTCGTCGCCGGAAACAACCCTGGTCGCTTGCTGAGCGAGTTCGTAGATCGCGATCCCCGATGAACGGCCGCTCTCCGATACCACCGGGCCGGCCAGCCGCGCGCCGTCGGGTGACCATGCGGTGGGCGTGAAGTATTTATCGTCGATGTGCGTACCCCGAAGCGGCGTAGACGATCCGCCCCCGAGCGGCGCCGAGAACACGGTGCGCCCCGATGTGGCGACGAAGATGACAGTGTCTCCCTTGGGCGAGAGGTTGACGTAAGCAGCGCCCGGTCCCTCGCCGGCAACCTTCCTCAGGTTGCCGCCGTCAATCGCCACCATCCACAGCGCCCAGTTGCCGTCGCGATTCGAGTAGAAGACGAGCGAGTGTCCATCCGGTGTGAATATCGGTGCGCGATCACGTGCCATATCGTCGGTGACGCGGCGGGTCATGCCATCGAGCGATCGAATGAAAACGTCTTCCTGCTGATCTGCGAGGCTGTAAAGGGCTATCAGTTTGCCGTCAGGCGACACATCGCTTGGAATGCGGACGTTATTCTGTGTTTCGAGCACGATGGGCACACCGGCTCGCATCGTTAACGGCTCGAAGGGAATAGCCGCCGGATTGACAGCGACGACGCTCGATCGAAAAGACAAGCGTGATCCGTCTTTCGAGAACCGCGGTAGCGCGGCTGAGGCCTGAACACCCGTGATGACCGCCTCAGGGGCTCCCTCGGGCTGTCCCGTTTGCTGATCGACCGCAATCCGCCACAGGTTCATCGCCCCGCCGCGATCGCTGGAGAAATAGATGAATCTCCCATCAGGCGACCACACCGGCGACCAGTCGATCGCCGAATCCTGGGTGACGGCGACGCGCGCGCCGCCGGCCGCCGCCACCGTGTAGATGTCGCGCTGCCCGCCAGTGCTGCTCCAGTAAACGAGCCGCCGGCCGTCGGGCGACCACGACGGCTGCACGGCGTCGCCTTCGACGAGCTTGCGCGGCGTAGCGCCGGCAGCCTCCACCACGTACAACGTGCTGTCACCCAGCCGCGTGGCGGGATCGACGATCTCCTCGGTGGCAAACGCGATCTGTTGTCCATCGGGCGACCACGCCGGGTCGAAACCGAATTCGGTGAGCCGGCGCACGGACTCGCCGGTCGCGCCGGCGACGAAGATGCCGCCGAGATCATCCGCCTCGTGAAACGTGATCAGTGATCCGTCCGGCGCGAAGGCGACTCCTCGTTCGTCGCGCTGCGGATCGTTCACGATAGGGGTGGCGTTCCGTCCGCCGACACGTTGGGCGTAAATGTCCCAGCTGTCGTTGACCCGTATGGAGTACGCCACCGTGTTGCCGTCTGGCGAAATGCTCGGTGATGTTTCCTCGCCGGCCGCCTCGCTGACTCGCATGAAATGGTCGAAGCGCGGCTCCACGTTTTCTTGAATGTTTCTTGGAATCCACGACGCCGCCGCCGCGAGCAGAGCTGCCCCGGCCACAATCCACGCCAGCCACACCGCGGGTAATCTGCGCTTCGCGGGCGTTTCAGCCAACGTGGTCGAGCCGGGAATTGGCACTAACGAGAACGTTTCGAGCGCGAAGGCGAGATCGTTGGCCGACTGAAACCTTGAATCGGGCGACTTCTCGAGGCAGCGCCGGACAATCCGGTCGAGTGCGGCGGGCACGGCCAGTCGTGCCATGTCGAGCTCGGGCGGATCCTTCGTCAATGTGGCCGTCATGCTGTCGGCAGCGGTTTCGCCGCTGAATGCGCGTTGACCGCTGAGCATTTCGTAGAGCACGGCACCGAAGGCGAAGATATCAGCGCGATGATCGACGGTGAGCCCGCGCACCTGTTCGGGCGCCATGTACCCCATCGTCCCCGCAACCGTCCCGACAGCGGTGGTCAAGCCTGCCGCGGTCAACTCACCCGCGACTGGATCCATCGACTTGGCCAGACCAAAGTCGAGAATCTTGGCCTGATCATCGCGGGTGATCATGACGTTTGCGGGCTTGAGATCGCGGTGCACGACGCCGCGAGCGTGCGCGGCGCCCAGACCGCGCGCGATCTGCAGGGAGTAGTCGACGGCTCGCCGCGGCGCCAATGCGCCAGCGGCGAGACGGGCGTGCAGGGTCTGGCCTGACACGAGCTCCATGACGACGTACGCCGTCGAGCCATCGCGGCCGAACTCGTAAATGGCCAGGATGTTGGGATGCGAGAGTCTGGCGATGATCATCGCCTCGCGTTCGAAACGCGAGATTGCCTCGGCGTCGTACGCGAGCTTGCCCACGAGCACTTTGATCGCCACTTCGCGATCGAGCCGCGGATCGCGTGCGCGATACACCTCTCCCATGCCGCCGGCGTCGATCGCGGCGAGGATCTCGTACGGTCCCAATCGAGCGCCGGACATCAGCGCCATAAAGCGAAAGTCATGCGGCGGTGCGAGCGATGCGGGCGATCTTAAACCATAGGAGCGCGGCCGACAAAAAAACAGACCGGCCATGGGAACGAAGTTCGCGTGTGATTCCCGAATCGTTCGACGAGGTACCGGTACGCGACTAGCCAGACGCCGGCGGACTTGCGGATACGTGTGCATCAAACGGACCATCGACCCGCGTGCTTCCGCCCGATGTCGAGAAAAGGCCGACGCGGCCCGCTTGTTGGAACGTGATCACATCGGCGATCTTGATGCACGACATCGGAGGCTCCTCACGGTGCCCCATGGAGTTCTGGTAGGGACAAGTCAGAAAGTCTGGTCGGGACCAGCATTTGTCAGTTCGCTAACCGCGGAACATTCAGCCTATCCATCCTGAGCTCTCGGGATCTGCGAGCAATGCGCCATCGCTTACGACGTGCCCACGGGCAGCGTGCCGCATCACATTGGCATTGGTGTTGAAAAACAGCATGTCCAGCGGAACCAAACCAGCGCGCGGGATGGCTACGTAGTGTGACATCCCACAGCGACACGTCCGGAATCCGTCCGGGCTCACGGAGCAGCGCAGGACCCAAGAACACAGATTCAGGGAGCGGCCAATTCCGGCCCGCTGAAGGCAGAACGCTATTTCATGACGATGAACATCTCTTCAAGTGTCGCTCGATCAATAGGGCGCGTCGCATTCGCGGCGGCACTTCTGACCCTCGTCGTTGTAAGTTCCTCGTGGCTCGTCCTGCGCGCGGACGTCCCGCAGGTGGCGAGCGGCACATGGGCCGCGGCTGGAGAGGTCGGCACGATTCCGCCCGGCGCCGCCTCGGTAGCGCTGTCAGACGGACGACTGCTCGTAGCGGGCGGCCAGAGCGGCGACACTTTCTCGAGTGCCATTTCAACCTACGACGCGGCGTCGGGCGCCAGGGTACTGGTCGGGAACCTCGCGACGGCGCGCGCGGGCCATGCCGCGACAGTGTTGAACGACGGCCGTGTGCTGATTGCGGGAGGGACGGCTTCCTACGGCCCAACCTTCGACATCGAGATTTACGACCCGGCGAACGGAACGTCGGTGCACGCGGGCGACATGACGCTGGCGCGCGTCGATCACGCCGCCGCGACGCTCAAGGACGGCCGCGTGCTCATCGTCGGCGGTTCCGACGGTGTATCGCCGTTGAGCCTTGCCGAGCTCTTCGATCCGGCGACCGGACACAGCGTGGGGCTTTCCTCCGCCATGTCCACGGCTCGCGTACGCACGACGGCCACGACGCTGCTCGACGGGCATGTGCTCGTAGCCGGCGGCAGCGACGGCACGAACGATCTCTCGTCGGCCGAGATTTTCGAGCCTGCTACTGAATCGTTCTTCATGACCGGCGCGATGCAGATCGCGCGCAGCAGCCACGTGGCCGTGCTACTGCCGAACAACAATCAGGTCCTCATCGCCGGTGGCGTGTCGGCGGGGGCAGGGGTCGCGTCCGCGGAGCTCTACGCGGACTGGAGAGACGGGTTCTCTGCAACACGGAACCCGATGTCAGTGGCGCGCGCAGGCGGGATTGCCGGTGGACTGCAGGCGTACGATCTGGCTCTCGTCGCCGGCGGTGGCGCCGCGACCGGTGAGTACTACGGGTACGCGACCGTGAAGACCGACCGTGAGGACTACTGGCCTGGAGAGGCGGTCAGTGTGACGGGCTCCGGGTGGCAGCCTGGTGAGACCGTGACCCTGACCATCTCCGAAGACGCCGACACGCATTACGACTTCATTTACCGTGCGGTCGCCGACGCAGCCGGCAACATCACGAACGCGGAGTTCGCGCCGATCCAGAACGAGATCTTCCAACACTTTGGCAAGCGGTTTTACGTCAGGGCAAGCGGGGCCGCCTCCGAGGCGCTCAATACATTTACGGATGGCAACGGCACCCTCAACGGAACGATCCGAGACTCGGTGACGAACGTCCCGATCGGCGGAGCGACAATCGCGTGCTCGAATCAAGGAACCAATGCCTGCAACAACCCCGCGCAGACGACGAGCAGTGCTGACGGTACGTATACTCTGACCTTTCAATTCAAAGGTAACAGCAATACCGCGAACATCAGTGTCTCAGCGCCCGGATATACCTCGCAGATACGATCCCTGGTGTTTGACAAAGAGACGCAAACTATCGATTGGGCGCTGGTTCCGTCGGACACGATCAACAAGAAAGACCAGACGATTACGTTCGGACCTCTGAACGCCAAGACCTACGGTGATCCCGCCTTCACGGTAAGCGCGACCGCGAGCCCCTCGGGGCTGCCAGTGGACTTTGCGGCCGCCGGGGCATGCTCCATTACGGGCGCAACTGTTCAGATCACCGCAGCAGGAGAGTGCACTATCACGGCGACTCAGCCTGGAAACGCCGAGTACAACCCGGCGCAGTCCGTGGAGCGGAAGTTCAGCATCGCGAAGGCTGAATCTACGACCCTGGTCAGCTGCCAGCCGGGCCCCTTCACCTACACAGGTCAGCCGCAAGAGGTCTGCTCGGCGCAAGTGACCGGAGCGGGTGGGCTCGACGAAGAGCTCCCGGTCAGCTACAGCAACAACACGAATGCAGGGACGGCGACTGCTAGCGCCGGCTATAGCGAGACCGCCAATCACCTGGCGAGCAACGGCTCGAAGGACTTCACCATCGCCAAGGCGGCCACGACGGTCGCTGTGACCTGCCCGGTCAGCGTGACCTACAACGGCGAACCGCAAGAGCCGTGCACTGCCACCGTGACCGGTGCGGGCGGGCTCGATCAGTCCCTCACGGTCAGCTACAGCAACAACACGAACGCGGGGACGGCGACGGCCAGCGCCAGCTATAGCGAGACCGCCAATCACCTGGCGAGCAACGGCTCGAAGGAGTTCACCATGGCCAAGGCGGCCACGATGGTCGCTGTGACCTGCCCGGTCAGCGTGACCTATAACGGCGAGGCGCAGAAGCCGTGCACCGCCACCGTGACGGGTGCGGGCGGGCTCGCTCAGTCCCTCACGGTCAGCTACAGCAACAACACGAACGCGGGGACGGCGACGGCCAGCGCCAGCTATAGCGAGACCGCCAATCACCTGGGGAACACCGGCTCGAAGGAGTTCACCATCGAACCACGGACGCTGACCATCACACCGGAGGGCGGCAAGACGAAGATTCTCGGAGCCACGTTCACAGCTTTCACGGGCAACGTGGACGGCCTTCAAGGCACAGACGCCGGCACCGCAACGTATGCCAGCCTGGGAGCGGCCGCGGCTGCAGCGGTCGGCAGCTACGACATCACCTCAACCTTCGTCTTCACGAGTGGAAATGAATTGAACTACGACGTGAAGCCCAACACCGCAGTAAAGGGTCTGGTCGTCGTCTACGGGTGGGACGGCTTCCTGCAGCCGATCAACGATACGGCCCACGACTTCGTCGTCATGAGCAAGTTCAAGCTGGGTCAGACCATTCCGGCGAAGTTCGTCCTCAAGGATGCAGCCGGCGCGGTCGTCCGACAGACGACGAACCCCGAGTTCACTCGTCCCGCCAACCTCGGCGCGTGTGATGCGAACTCGACGCTGGCAGATTCTGAAGTGGTCCAGGCCGACGTCGTGCCTCAGTACAAATGGGACGGCAGCCAGTATCACTACAACTGGAGCACGAAGGGAATGACCGCCGGGCTCTATCGCATCTTCGCGAAGCTTGAGGATGGCACCAGCCGTTCAGTGGACATCTGCCTCACCAAGTAG
>JBKPAJ010000040.1:0-5735 GCA_046726375.1 Acidobacteriota bacterium | reverse complement strand
GATCCGGCGCGAGCGCCGCGCCCCGATTCAGCCGACGCCCGAGGGCGTGGATCTCGTGGAACTGGCGGCCGAGCAGGGGCCGGTCGAGTCCATAGAGACGCTGGTCGCCAGAAATGACATGAGCCAGGCGGTGGCGCAAGCGATGGCCAGGCTCCCGGAAGAACAGCGGACGGCCATCATCCTGAAGGAGTACCACGGCATGACCTTTCAGGAGATCGCCGACCTCCAAGGATGCCCGCTGAGCACGGTGAAGACCCGCCTGTATCAGGGCTTGAGCGTGCTGCGGCGCCACCTGCAGCAACAGGGGAAATACGACCCGACAACCACGACGGTGCCATGAGAACTCAATTTCATTGTCAAGACAAAGAGCAGCTGATCTCGTACCTCTATGAAGAGGGAGGTAACGAGGAGCGGGCTGCTGTCGAAGCGCACTTGATGACGTGCGCCGCGTGCCGGGATGAAGTCTCCGGCCTCCGCAGCGTACGGGCGGATTTGGGACGATGGGAGCAGCCGGAGGCCGACTTCACCGTGCGCATCGTGCGCGATGCCGCGATGACGCCGCGTCCCTGGTGGCGAGTACCCGCGTGGGCAACCTCTGCCCTTGCCGCGGGACTCGTGCTCGCTATCGGGGCGGCCGCGGCCAACCTGGAGATTCAGGTGGGCAACGGCGCGCTGGTCGTCCGAACCGGCTGGTCGAAGCCAGGAGCGGCGCCCGCGGCGCAAGCGGCACCGCCAGCGGTCTCGCAGCCGACGACACAGGCCGCGCCGCCGGCCCTCGTCAGCGCCGGCATGTCGGCGGCCGAGGTGCGGAAAGCCCTCGAGGCGCTCGAGGTCAAGCTGCGATCCGATTTCAGCAAGATGTCGCCGACGGCTGCCGCGGGCGTCCAGCGCGTCTCGACGGGCAGCGACGTGGACAAAGGCGCTCTGCTGTCACAAGTGCGGTCGCTGGTCGATGAGAGCGAGCGCCGGCAGCAGCGCGAGCTCGCGCTGCGGCTCGGCCAGGTCGTGCAGGACTTCGACGCGCAGCGGCGCACGGATCTGGTGCGAATCGAGCGGGGCTTTGGTCAGATCGAAAGCCTCACTGGACAGGAAGCCGCCCGGCAGCGCGAAATCACGAACTATCTGGTGCGCGCGTCTCAGCGCCAACCGTAGGAGGTCATACGGTGAGAGCCTGGAGTTCAATCGTCATCGCCGGCCTGGTTGCCGCTGCCAGCTCCGCCGCCTCGGCGCAGGAAGCGTCGTCGGTTGGCGCCGCCGTGCAGCCTGAACAGATGCGAGCGCGGTTCCAGATTGCCGCAATGGAGGGCGTGCTCGAGACTGCCGTGCAGCTTGGGGCGCGACGACTCAGCCAGCAGGTGCAGGCGGTCAGCCCCGACATGCTCTTCATCGCGGGCGCCGCACGCGCGAAGGGATTCTGGCTGGAAGGTTACGGCGTCTTCTTCGACGTGGACGTCCCGGCGATGCGGCGCAGTGTGGCGTGGCAATTCCGCGCGCTCGATCGTGGCGAACGTTCGGCGGCGGCGGCCATGCAGTCGATCCGGCACAGGCTGACGTCGGTCTCGGATCCGCAAGCGCGGCGCGAGATCGAAGAGGCGCTGCGCCGGCTCGAGCGCTCGGTGGGGCCGGTGCAGCTTCCGCCGGGTGTGATGCCGCCAGACACGTCGGCCGGCGGCAGCGCGCGTGTGTCCAGCACGGAGACCGTCGCGCCGGGTGTCGTCGAAGGCGCACCGGCGGGGGAGAGCGAAGTCCGCTCGCCCGACGACGCGTCGCCCGCGGTGCTCGACGATCCCGGCCGCGCGTACACGAACGAGGTGCAGACGGCGCTCATCGACGCCATGCTCGACTTCGGGCCGCCGATTCCGGTCGCCGACGGCGAGTGGCTCACCATCGCGGCGCGCGACAACGACGATTCGCGCCTGGGCGGGGGCGATCCGTACGACGTCTCCACCATCCTGCTGCGGATCCGCGGGTCCGATCTGGCCGCGTATCGCGCCAAGCAGATCTCGCGCGAGAGCGCCGTGAAACGCGTCGAGATCCGCGAGTACTGAGGCGCAGTAAGATAAGGACCATGCGCGCGCGGCTCGCGGTGCTGGTCCTCGTCCCCTTTTTGGCCATCGCATGCGGCGAGTCGGTCGACCTGTCGCGAAACTGCCGGATCAGCCCCGAGACGACTGGCTGGTTCGACGCCGGCATCACCGAAGACGGCAAGAACAAGCTGGTGCCGAGCATCGTGTTCCGCGTCTCGAACACGGGCAGCCGGTCGCTCGGCCAGGTGCAGTTCAACTGCCTCTTCAAGCGCGTCGGCGATCCAGAGGAACACAGCGCGGTGCTGCTGCGCGGCGCGAGCGTGGGCGTCGACGACCTCGCCCCGGGAGCGACGACCGGTCCGATTACTGTGCGAGCGCCGCAGGGGTATACGGGCACCGAGCCCCGCGTCACGATGCTGGGGAACAGGCTGTTCGTCGACTTCAAGGTCGAGATCTTCGGCAAGGCGGGTTCGGCCACCCCGGTGAAACTGGGCGAGTTTTCAATCAAGCGCCAACTCCTGGCGATGCAGTAGCTGGTGGCGCGTCCGTCTCTCGACCGCCGCCTCGGCCCGCTCGACGCCGCAGCGATCATTGTCTCCAACGTCATCGGCAGCGGCATCTTCCTCACACCGGCCGTCGTGGCATCGCTCACCGGCGACGGGATCGCGATGGTGGGCGTGTGGCTGGCTGGCGGGTTCATCGCGTTCGCCGGCGCCATGGCCTACGCGGAGCTCGCTGCGCTGCGCCCGCACGCCGGAGGAGAGTACGTCTATCTTCGCGCCGCCTTCGGTCCAATCGCGGCGTTCCTGACCGGATGGACGTCCTTTGTCGCCGGTTTCTCCGGCGCCGTTGCGGCCAGTGCGGTTGGATTCGCGGGCTACCTCGGACGCTTCCTTCCGACAGCCGGCGACACCCGCGTCCTCGCCTCGCTCCCGCTTGGTCCGATCGCATTCACTGTCACGCCGCAGGCCCTGGCGGCGATCGCGCTGATCGCCGGCCTTACCTGGATACATGTGCGCGGCGTGGGGCCGGGGCGGGTCGTGCAGAACATTCTCGCCGGCCTCAAGGTCACCGGCCTGGTGGCACTCATCGTGTTCGGCTTTTCGTTCGGTGACGGATCGTGGACGCACTTCCAGCCGGCCGCGGGCCCGGCAGGGATGGGCGGGTTCCTGTTGGCGCTGGTGCCGGTGATGTTCAGCTACTCGGGCTGGAACGCGGCGTCGTACGTCGCGGAAGAAATCCGCCATCCAGAGCGCTTCGTGCCGCGGGCGCTGGCGATCGGCACAGGGGCCGTCGTTGCACTCTATCTTTTGTTGAACGTGCTTTACGTCTACTCGTTGCCGGTCGCCGAGCTCGCCGCCACGCGCGGAAGCGTGATGGATCACATCGCGGAGCGGCTGTTTGGACCGGTGACCGGCGACGTGATGGCGATCCTGGCAATTGTCAGCATCGCGGCCAGCGTGAGCGCGATGACGATTGCTGGCCCCCGTGTGTATTTTGCGATGGCGCGGGATCGGGTGTTTTTCCGGCGGGCCGCCGTGATTCATCCGCGCTACGGCACACCCGCGGCCGCGATCGTTGCCCAGGCGCTGTGGAGCGCCGGCCTCGTGCTGACGGGAAGCTTCGACAGTCTGTTCACCTACACGGGCTTTGCGGTGGTGCTGTTCTCGGGCATCGCGGGCGTGGCGCTGTTTGTGCTGCGATGGCGGCGTCCCGACGAGCCCAGCCCGTTTCGCACGTGGGGGTATCCACTGTTGCCAGGTCTGTTCGTGCTTGCCAGCGCGGCGATCGTAATGAACGCGCTGGTGAGGGCTCCGCGTCCCACCGCAGCCGGCCTCGCGATCATTCTGGGCGGGTTGCCACTCTACTTCGCCTTCCGGCGGCGCGCGTAGCTTCGTGTAGTGTCCGGCTTTAGCCGGACCTCACCGCAGGCCTTCGGAGCAGCGCGAACGCCATCAACAGGCCGAGCGAGGTGTCGGCAAGGGCGCCGACGAGCACGACGGCCGGCGCGATGCCCAATAGCCACAGGCGAATGAATTGCGACGCCGCGACGAGCTTCACGCCAACGCCCATCACCCAGAGGTAGAAGCGCTGCGACTGCGGGAAGCGAATCGCGGGGATGTAGGCGAGGCCGGTGCCGACCAGGAAGATCGCGAGCAGGCTCGCGTAGAACGGGAGAGGCGAGGGAACACCAACGAGATTGGTCGCGGCCCCGCGTGTTGCCCAGATGGTGAGCCCGAGCGCGACGTTGACGACGATGTCGACGATCACCAGTACTTGCAACATCGCCGTCAATTGTACTAGCAGGGACGCATGGGATGCGCCCCCGCGGCCGAAGGCACGACGTTACTGCACCCGCTGAAGTTCGCCGCGGTACGTGGTCGTCTCGTCGAACTCGATGCGGACGTCGAACGAGAGCGGCACGTATCCCGGAGCTCGGATCTCGATGCGATGGGGACCGCTCTCGAGGTTCAGCTTCTGGAAAACTCCGTCAAAGTCGTCGATGTGTCCGGCGAAGTACCCGTCGACGAACACTTCGGCATCCCGCGGTTTCACCTTGAGCTTCAATGCGCCGTAAAGACCATAGCCTGAACTGCCATAACCATAGTTCTCGTCGTACCCGTAGCCGCCGCCGTACCCATAGCCGCCGTAGATCGGATAGCTCGCCCCGTACCAGAACGGATCCCAGGCGAAGAACCCGAAGCTATAGGGATACGAGTTCCACCACCACGGATCTGACCACGGGTAGTAGCCACCGCCGTGCGGCGGGTGAGGCGGATACCGTCGTGCGGTCGCGACGCCGTACGACTGGCGGTCGCCAAGCGAGCGCGGCGACGCTGTGACCGGTCCGGGGTCGGGCGCTCCACGACCGCTCTCGCGCGGCTGGGATCGAGGAACCGCGCGCGACGTGGTACCGCTGCCACGCGAGGTCGCGCCTCTGGCGGTTCCTCCGCTATGCGCCGTGCGGGGCCGGCCCTGATCGTTGGCCGCAGCAGCCGCCGATTCCACAGGCGGACGAAGCGTTGAGCGCGTGCCCGTTGCGCTGTCGCCGCGACTTGGCGGCGTAGAACGCGGAACGGCGCGTGCAGAACCATCCGATCGGTCGGCGGCGCGCGTTTGCGCGACGGCGCGCATCGGCGGCGCCTGGTTCCGGGCCGGAGCCGGGGGTGGAGCAGCCTGAGGGGCAGGCGGCGGAGTCGGAGCGGGCGCAGACCGCGACGCCGCCTGCTGCGTCTGTTTATCTTGAGCGTGGGCTGCCGTCGCGGCCGTCAGGACTCCTGCCAGCACGATCGCGTAGGTGTACTTCATCGGTTTCATGGGCTGGCTCCTCCCAAATGTAAAGCAACGTTGCTGCCAGCTCGAAATCCTGGAAAACACTCCGAAATCACGACTTATGCAGGTGCCTCTGTCTCCGGGAGGCGGCGGTCGAGTGTCCTCGACCGGGGTCGCGGCGACGGACGCACCCGTCGCACCCGTCGCACCCCGTCGCACCCCGTCGCACCTCGTCGCACCTGTCGTACCTGTCGCACCCGTCGAATAAGACGCGCCCCGTCGAACGAGACGCCGTCCGTCCAGCCGCACCCTCGCGTAACATGCTGAAGATCCCATGTTCCACGCCACAACCATACTCGCTGTCCGATCGCATGAGCGAACCGTCCTCGCCGGCGACGGTCAGGTGACTTTCGGTCAGACGGTCATGAAGCAGGG
>JBKPAJ010000039.1:0-15386 GCA_046726375.1 Acidobacteriota bacterium | reverse complement strand
TCGAGAGGCCGTTCGGCCGCGACGCGATGTTGCGCAATCGCATTCGGTTTGCGGATTACGACAAGTTCTATCAAAACGTCTATCCCTCAAGCGCGGTCAGTGCCGACGGCACGAGCGCGACCATTTCGGCTTACAACAACGCGACAGCGCGGCGGAATTTCTTTAATCAGACGGACATCAATTTCACGCTGCACACTCGCGCGGTCAAGCATCGGTTGCTGAGTGGTGTCGAGGTCGGACGGCAGATCACGGCTAACTTCCGCGAGACTGGTTATTTCAGCGCGCTCGGCGCGTCCGTCACCGCGATTACCGTCCCTGTCACGGCTCCGACGATTTCGACTCCGGTGTCATTCCGCCAAAGCGCCACGGATGCCGACAATCACATCGTCGCAAACGTAGCGGCACTCTACGCGCAAGACGAGGTTCACGTTGCGAAGTGGCTTCAGGCGATCATTGGTGTTCGCTACGATCGCTTCAGCGTCGATGCGCGAAACAATCGCACAGGCGTGATCGCGTCGAGCGACGACAACCTGATCTCGCCCCGCGTTGGACTCGTGATTAAGCCAGGCGAGCCGGTGTCGTTCTACTCGAGTTATAGCGTTGCGTACATCCCGCGCGCCGGCGACCAGCTGTCATCGCTATCGCTTTCGAACCAGACGCTCGACCCCGAGCGGTTCATCAACTACGAAGTCGGGGTGAAATGGGACGTCCGATCGGACCTTGCGTTTACCGCGGCCGTATATCGACTCGATCGGACGAATGTGATCGTGCCGGATCCAAACGATCCGAACCGTTCCCTCCTCGCGGACGCGCAGCGGACGACCGGGTTGGAACTCGGCATCGCGGGTAACCCGATGCCCGCCTGGACCGTGACCGGTGGCTACGCTTATCAGGATGGTGCCATCACGCAGACCATTTCATCGAGTGCGCTCGCAGGCGCAGCACTCGCGCATGTTCCTCCGCACAGCTTTTCGCTCTGGAATCGTTATGACTTTACGAGCCGTGTCGGGGCAGGGCTCGGCATTATCCACACGAGCAGCATGTTCGCGGCGACCGACAACACCGTGACGCTGCCGCCGTTTACGCGCATTGACGGTGCCTTGTTCGTGAGGCTCACCTCGAACCTTCGCGCGCAAGCCAACCTCGAGAACCTCGGCGACGCGAGATATTACCCTTTTGCAAACGGCAACAACAACATCACACCCGGTGCGCCGCGCACGATTCGCTTCTCGGTCACGACTCGATTCTGATAAAGGCAAACGCCGGTCCAAAGCTCAAGGTGCGCGGCTGAGGACGGTCGCTATTCACCCGGCGTTGGAACCCGTGGTGCGCGTCGCCGTTGGTACAGGAACGAAACTCCCAGGAGCAGCATGCCGACGACAATGAAACCGACGACGCGGTAGACGCCGCCAAGCTGCCAGAAATCGTAGAAAAACACTTTCAGCGCGGTCACCGCGAGCACGGTGATCCCGATGTAGCGATCGGGTCCATACGCGCGTCGCATGCCGATCACGATCAAGAGCGCTCCGTACAGGCCCCAGCCGAGTGAGAGGTACAGCAGTTCATACAGATGCGCTTGTGGTCTTTCATAGCGAAGATCCCAATACGAACCAACCTCCGCGGTGATCCAGGCAGCGGTCAGGATGCTCGCGACAACGTGAAGCGCAGCGCGGATGCGGCCACGGTGTACGCCGGCATTTCGATGCCTTGCGAACATCCACCCGAGTAAGTAGGTAACAATGACGACGAAGCTCGTAGTTGCGGCGCGAACGTTGAACAGCGGAACAAAATGTGTCGCTGTATCGAAGTAACCGTCCAAAAGCCGAATGATCGCGAGGCCCCACAGCGTCAGTCCGCCGAACTGCACGATCGCACTCGCAACACGAAGGCCGATCCAGATCGCCGCCGCTCCTTCCGCCGCCCACGCAGCGACCGCGGCGGGACCATCAAACTGAATCGCGACGGCTATAGCGCTGAGCGTGAACGCCAGAGCGCATGCGGCGAGGGACGCAGTCGAGTCCTTTCCCCGCAATGTCTGCCACAGCACGATCGCTCCAGCAGCGAGAATCGCACCCAGTGCGCCGCGCCAGTCAGGATAAGCCCCGCCAAGTGCCTGGTAGAGCAAACCGTACAGTCCAAGTGCGGCAACATGCAGCGTCACTAACTCTGTCAATTGGAGCCGCTGTTCTTGTCGAAAGGCACGATCGAGTGGTGCTAAGAGGTGGAGCGCCGCGACGGCCATAATCGTGATCGTGTTTGCGATCACCCACGAGATTCCCAGCGGCAGTGTCAACCTGCCGAAGAGCGGAATGTAGCTGCCGAACAAGAGGAGCAGCCGCAGCCCGGGACGGTGCGGTTCCGCAGTGACCACGAGGCCGATGGCGGTAAACGCGATCAGATAGATGTGAATTGCCGGCGGATGGCGAGCGGTCAAGACGACGGCAACGAGGTGATAGAAGAGAGGGGCAGTGGCAAGCAGTGCCGTGACCAGCCGCGCCACACCAGTGTGGCCGTCACGCGAAGCGCGAAGCACCTGAACGAACATGACGCAGTAGAGCGTCAGAAACAGCAGAGTGCGGAGCCACAGCCGATCCTGGTAGTGCAAGGACATCCATGCAGCGACGGTAACGACCGTACATGTGTAACTGAGTGCATTCAACGCGTGCCACCGCTGGCGACGTGACAGCAGCAGCGTGCCCGCGACGAGCAGCGCGTCGTAGGTAAAAAGCGCAACTTGCGTATCGGCGCGGAACCCAACGAGAAACGGACTCAGAAAACCACCGCCCACCGCGATAAAGGCGAGAGCCTGGGATCGTTGCCGGTCCGCGAACACAGCGGCTGCGATCGACACGAGAATCAGCAGCCCAAGCGCAGTGCTACTGCGGATGAGTGCATAGAAGGAAAGCGCGGTGTAAATAACGAGGTACAAAATGGCAAGCCCGGCGCCGATGAGCGCTTGCCCGAACGGCACGAGATCGCGCGCCGTCAACCTGATACCGCCAACGATGAGCAGGATCCCAACCAGGCCGCCGAGTAACACGCGGCCGGTCTCGTCGATCCATTCGTTGTCGAAGGCGTATTTCAGAAAAAAACTCACGCCGAAAAGGAGGATCAGAACGCCCGTGTAAAGCAAACCGCGTCCACCGATGCGACCCTCCAGGTCCTGAGCTTCCTGTACGTTGAGCGAAGTGGCCGCAGGTGGCGACTGAGGCATTGGATCGAGCGACGGCGTGGTTGAAACTTCCGTTGCGTGTTCAGGTTCGGAGGATGACGGCGGCGCGCCGGTGACGCCCAATTGTTTCTGGAGTAGCGCGACATGCTCACGCAGTTCCTCCACCTCGCGTGTGAGTCGAAGCACCCGCAGCGACGTGGTGAGCGGCAGGATGATGATCAACACGAGCAGCGCCAGCACCAGCGCGAGCCCAAACACGGCGAGAGTATACTTCCCGCACATTCAAGGGATGCGCAGCCGCGATGACTGCTCGAGCGTACCGATGATCGCTACCGTCGTGGTGCTGTCGCGAATAGGTGGATGGACTGAACTCCGAGAACGCAACGACGCACCATGACTCGTTGAGCGGCGATGCGTCTGCGCCTTCGCGACTCTCCGACCGATATCCACTGCTTACGGCACACGCGCAGAGCAATCAATAAATCTGCACACACGGTGGCGCCTTTACGCGAAGGCTGGCCGCTCATGCTTGTCGCGTTATCAACGTCCGTGTGGGCGCGTCGCGTCGAGTAAAATATGGATGAGCTTGGAACGCCGGCGGTTTTACGCCTCTTGCCTGGCCTATGCCATCAACATCAACATGAGCGCCTTCTGCGCGTGCAGCCGGTTCTCCGCCTGGTCGAAAACCACCGATGCCGAGGACTCAATCACTTCTTCGGTCACTTCTTCGCCGCGGTGTGCCGGCAGGCAATGCATGAACAGGGCTTCGGGCTTGGCCTTGCCCATTAGTGCTTCACTGACTTGATATCGCGCGAAGATCTTCTTTCGTTCCGCGTACTCGACTTCCTGCCCCATTGATGTCCACACGTCGGTGTAGACGGCGTCCGCACTGTCTACTGCCCTTTTTGGATCGGTGAACTGCACGACGTCGACAGCGTTGATGGCAACGCGCGCGGCATCCGCGAGCACTTGGTCGGGAAGTTCATAGCCTTTCGGGGTTGCCACTCGCACGGACATGCCCAGCATCACCGCCGCGTGCACGAGCGAAGTCGCGACGTTGTTGCCGTCGCCGACAAACGCGATCGTTCGCCCTTCAACTGAGCCCCAGAGATCGAACAGCGTTTGCATATCGGCCAAGGCCTGACATGGATGTTCTTCGTCCGACAGTGCGTTGATGACGTGCAGACGCGTCGTCGCTTCGCCGATCTGCACGAGCCGATCCTGACCGAAAGTGCGGATGACAACTGCATCAACCCATCGCTCGAGATTCCGCACGACATCCTGGATCGGTTCGCGGTCGGCGTGCATCACGTCGGCCGGAATCTCGACCATGTCCCCACCGAGCTCGCGGACGCCAATCGTAAACGTGACTCGCGTCCGCAACGAGGGCTTCTCGAACAGCAACCCGATGTGCCGGCCATCGAGCGCGTGCGAAGTGGGAGCGCGCAATCCGAGAGAGCGCTCACGCTTCAGACGCGAGGCGAGACTGATGACCTGAGTGAGCTCCTCGTGATTCAGATCGAGGATCGACAGCAGGTCTTTGCAGCGAAGCTTCGGCACGGCGGGATCCACCGCGCGCATTGATGCGCCCATGTGAACCTCTACGTGCGGTACTCGGCGTTGATCTTGACGTATTCCGCTGAGAGATCGCAGGTGTACATCGTCGCGCGTCCGCTGCCGCCGATGCCAACGTTCACCTCGATGTCGATCTCTTTACCCTGCAGATACTCGGCGGCTCGTGGTGCGAGCTCGTCGTGAGGCTCGCCGTTGCTGAACAGAACGTGTGGGCCGATGCGAACCGCGGCGCGATCGAGCGAAAACGAAACGCCGGCGCGTCCAGCAGCGGCGACAAGACGGCCCCAATTGGGATCCCCGCCGTGAACGGCGGTTTTGACCAGCGGGGAGTTGGCGATGACCCGGGCGGCCGTCCATGCTTCATCCTGAGAACCAGCGCCGGTTACGGAAATCGCGATCAGTTTCGTTGCACCCTCGCCGCCGCGCACGATGCCGAGTGCAAGTTCCAGCGCGACGGTTCGGAAGCCTTCGAAGAGCGCACTATAGAACTCTTCGTCAATTCTGACGCCGCTCTCACCGCTCGCGAGAGCGAACACGCAGTCGTTGGTAGAACTCTCCCCATCAACGGAGATGGCGTTGAACGTGAATCGCGACGCCTCGACCAGGGCACGCCGCAACAGCGACGGATCGACATGGGCGTCGGTTGTGAGATATCCAAGCATGGTCGCCATGCGCGGCTCGATCATGCCCGAACCCTTCGCCATGCCGCCGACGTGAAACCGGCCCGCCGCGGTTTCGATTTCTACCGCGTATGACTTTGGAAACGGATCGGTCGTCATGATCGCGCGTGCGGCGTCCGCGCCACCATCCCGCGAGAGCGCCGCGACCGCCGTCGGAACCCCTGCGCGGATCGCATCCATTCTCAGATTCACGCCAATAACACCGGTGGACGCGACCAATACCTGTGATGGCGCGCAACCAATTCGGTTCGCCGCGAGAACCGCCATCTCCCGGGCATCGGCCATGCCTCGCGGCCCTGTGCACGCGTTCGCGCAACCGCTGTTGGTCACAATGACCTGCGCGAGGCCATTGCTCCACGAAAGATGCTCGGCCGACACGAGCACCGGCGCCGCCTTCGCCTGGTTGGTCGTAAAGATCCCGGCGGCCGCTGCGGCGCGCTCGGTGACGATGAGGGCGAGATCCGGGTTGCCTGAGGCTTTTATCCCGCACGCGATTCCGGCAGCGCGGAACCCAAGCGGGGCGGTGATGCCACCGGCAACAGGATTCGTGACGGTGCGCGTCCCGGCTCGCATGTCAGACCTTGAGTGGCAGGATGACGGCATACTGGCCGCAGGTCCGAAACCGCGCGCATGTCGAGCAATCGCGCACGATCTTTTCCGGCACCCACTCGTGCGGAACGATCGAGAAGCCCTTCCGCACGAAGTAGCCGGCGTCGTGGGTAAATGCACAAAGGCGCTCGAATCCATCCCGCACCGCGGCGCGTCTCAGCTCTTCGACCAGGCGCCGTCCGACGCCTAGCGATCGCGTGGATCGATCGACGACCAGCGAGCGCACTTCCGCGACGCTCGCACTCAGAGGCGCGAGCTCGGCGCATCCGACGATGCGATCCAGGCGGCGACCGCTGTGGCGAACGGCGACGACAAACCGCGGCGCGTGCACCGCCAGCTCGGAGAGCGAGCGCGGCAGCAAGTGACCCTCTGCGAGATGTGCCTCGATTAAGGCATGTAGCGCGGGCGCGTCAGCGCGAGTCGCGGTACGGAAAGATACGGTTGCCGATGTTCGGACCGGATGAACACGCCGCTGCGGGCGCTGCGCCTGGCACGCACCGGTTGCAGGTTGAATTGTTGCAAGCCGCGAGTTCATGGCGTTACTCCGACTCTCAAATCAGCAAAAACGGCATCGAGAATCGCCAACGCTTCTTCGATTTCCGGCTTCTTCACCGTCAATGGCGGCAGCATGCGAACGACCTTTTCTGCCGTGCGATTGACCAGCAAGCCACGCTTCAACGCACCTTCGATGATGGGCGTTGCATCGATCGTGAGCTCGAGAGCACGCATCAAACCGACGCCGCGTGCCGCTGCGACGACCGAATGCCGTCGCGCCAGCGCGTCGAGCGCGCCCTCGAAGGGTGGGGCGAGCTCGCGAACGTTGGTCATAAGCGCTGGCAATTGGTCCATCACGAACAGCGCAGCGCGCGTGGACAAGAGATTCCCACCGTAGGTGCTCCCGTGATCGCCCGCGAAAATCTGTTGGGCAACGTGTTCCCCAACCAGCGCGGCACCGATGGGGACGCCGGATCCCAATGCCTTGCCCACGGCGACGAGGTCTGGCGTCAGCGACAGCGCGGGAAAATAGAACGGCTCACCGCTACGTCCGAGGCCGCACTGCACCTCGTCGGCAATGAGCAACGCCCCAGTGCGCGAGCACGCACGCTCGATTGCGGCGGCAAACTCGCGCGACAGCGGGCGAACGCCCCCTTCTCCCTGCACCGGCTCGGCGATAATCGCCGCCGTTTCGGCCGAAACGGCACTATCGAGCGCGGCAGGATCATCGGGCGACACGAATGTCACGCCAGGAATGAGCGGCTCGAATGGCTCACGGTAATGCGCATTCGCTGTCACCGAAAGCGCTCCCATCGTCCGTCCCGAGAACCCGTGTTCAAGTGCCACGTATCTGGTGCGGTGCTTCTCGCCCTTCGAAAACCAATAGCGGCGTGAGAACTTCAAACAAGCTTCAACAGCCTCTGCGCCACTGTTGCAGAAAAATGATCGACGTAGACCTGACAACGCCGCGAGCCTCGATGCCAGCTGGCCCTGCAAAGGATGGAAGTACAGGTTCGACGTTTGAATCAGCGTGGACGCCTGGTCCGCGATGGCAGCGGCCAGGCCAGGATGGCCATGGCCGAGCACCACGACACCGATGCCTGAGATGAAATCGAGATATCCGCGTCCGCCGCCGTCGAACAGACGCGTCCCTTCGCCGCGCACAAAGACGACGTCGGTGCGTTTGTAAGTCTGCAGAACGTGCTCGGCTTCCAGTGCCCGAACGCTTTCGAGGTCGACGTTCATCTCTCGATCCGAGTCCATGCGCCTTTCTTGCGCGTTGTTCGGGCTGCAACGATCGCGACCAAACGCTTTGGCTGACGCCCGTCGGCTATCACGACGTCACGGATACCGCCTTTGGCGGCCTTGCGGCAGGCGCGCAGCTTCGCAATCATGCCGGCCGTTGCCTTGCCCGTGCTCACGAGCTTGTCGATGTCATCGCCGTCGAGTCTCGCGATCGTGCGGCCCTTTGCTCCGAGCACGCCGGCGGTCGCGCCCGCGACGACGAGACGTTTGGCGCGGATCCGTAATGCCAGGTTGCCTGCGAGCGTGTCGGCGTTCACGTTGAAAAGCTGCCCTTCCTTCGATGCACCAATGCACGCTACGATCGGTACGAAGCCTTTCGCGCACAGCGCTTTGATCAATTTGGGTGATCGGGCGGGGAGGGGCTCGCCGACCAGACCCAGATCGACCGTCTCGCCGTTCGTTGCCTGATGCGGCTTCGCCGGCTTCACTGGCACGACGCCCGCATCCGCGCCGGTCAATCCGACCGCGGGTGCACCTGCGGCGTTGATCGCCGCAACGAACCGGGTATTGATTGAGCCAGCAAGGACGGACACTACAACTTGCAGAGTCGCGTCATCCGTGATGCGTACACCGTCCACTTGATGCCTGGGAATCGACGCTTGCGAAAGGGCTGCGTCGATCTCTTTGCCGCCGCCGTGCACGACGATGAGCGGGCCTTTGCCGGCCATTCGCGCCACCGCACGCGCAATTTCCTTCATGCGCTTCGGCTCTTCGAGCAGTTCGCCGCCGAGCTTCAAAACAACCGGTTTGGTCACAGCAGTCCCGTCTTCTCGTCGAAGCCTGTCATGACGTTGAAGTTCTGCACAGCCGATCCCGCCGCACCCTTGAGCAAGTTGTCGATCACGGACACGATGACAAGCCGGCCGGTAGCATGATCCACTTTCCACCCAATATCGCAGAAGTTGGTCCAGGCCACGTGCTTGATCTCCGGCAAGGCTGTGCCGGTCAGCCGGACAAACGGCGCCGTCGCGTACGCGCGTTCGAACGCCTCAGCGACCTGTGCTTCAGTCGTCCCCGTTGCGACGCGAAGGTAAATCGACGACAGAATGCCGCGATCAAGGGGGACGAGATGCGGCACAAACGTGACATGTCGATCGAGGGCCTGCTCCAGTTCCGGCGTGTGCCGATGGCCGAACGCGCCATAGGCGGCAACGCTGCCGTGGTTCTCCGAAAAATGTGTGCGCTCTGACGGCGTCTTGCCTGCGCCGGAAAGGCCAGACTTGGCATCGATGACGACATCGCCTGAATCGACCAGCAAACCGGCTCGAGCGAGCGGAAGGATCCCCAGTAGAGACGCCATTGGATAACAACCTGGGTTCGCGACCAGACGCGCTCGGCAGACAGCAAGGCGCTCGAATTCGGTCAAGCCATAGGCGACGCCGTCCGGCATGTCACCGGTCGCGGGATACCATTTCGCCCGCGCCGCGCCGTCGCGAATGCGGAACGCGCCCGAAAGGTCAATCACTCGCAGACCCGCGTCGAGCAATGGGCGAGCGGCATCAGCAGATGCCGTCTCGGGCAAAGCGAGAAAAGCCACATCCGCCGAGGTCCTGACTGCGTCGAGGTCGAGTGGGCGCACGTCGCCATCCCAGATTTTTGCGAGCGCAGGTAGGTGCCGAGGCGTGCTCGTCGCCTGTGATGCCGTTGCGAGTGTCAACTCCACGCCAGGGTGACGCGCGAGCAGACGGACGAGCTCCTGACCGGCAAAGCCGGTCGCCCCGACGACAGCCGCGCGGATGGGTGTACGGGCAGGCATAGGTATGCGCAGAGAAGAATAACTATACATTCCCATACAGCGCAGGTCAACGCAATACGGCCGTGACATTTCCCTCCCCGTCTGTATAATGATTCATTGAACGCATAATTATGAAAAACCGTCGGTTGACGGCGATTCGCGATGTGGTCGAGCGCGAAGCCGTCCACAGCCAGGAAGAATTGCGCCAGCGCTTGGTCGCGCGCGGTTTCGACGTGACGCAAGCGACGCTGTCCCGCGATATCAAAGAGCTTGGGCTCGTAAAGCGCGCCGCAGACGGCGCGTACCACACATCCGACGGCGACAGCTCGACGCCGGCAGCGGCACTGGTAACGCTGTCGCGTGCCCTCGGAGAGTTTCTGCAGAGTGTGGACTGCTCGCAGCAGTTGCTGGTTGTGAGAACGGGTCCGGGACAAGCGCAATTGCTCGGACTTGCCGTCGACCGCGCGCGGCTGCCCGATGTGTTGGGCACGATTGCCGGCGACGACACGATCTTGGTGATTTGTCGGGACGCGCGAACGGCGCAAGTGACGCGCAAGACCATCGAGGAGCTCGCGGCGGAAAGTTGAAAAAAATCATCACAGCGTATCTGGGAAGCGCGGACGAACTCGCGCACATCAAGAGCCTTTCGGCCTCTGGCGCCGTAGAGGTGATCGCCGTCGCGTTTGATCTCGCCAACGGTCACAATCTGCGCGTACTGCACGACGATGCCATCTCCGCAGGCGCCGCGCGTTGCCATGTCCTCGACGTAAACGAGGCATTCGCCCGTGAGTGCGTGTTGCCTTCGATTCAGGGTGAAGCCACGGTCGATCAGTTAGCCATTCGTTTTGTCGCAAATACGCTTGCCAAGATCGCTGAACTCGAAGGGGGTGCGGACGTGAGCTTCGACTCGCAAACAACCCCGTTGATCGGTGCCGCTCCAAGCACGGTGCGCGCCCTGCCCGATCGGTCGGCGCGTATCGAGATTGCCTTCGAAAACGGCGTGCCCCTGTCGCTGAACGGCGTGACGATGACCCTCGCGGAAATAATCGAGTGCCTCTCGACGATCGCCGCAGCACAGGGCATCGGTGACGCGCGCGCCGCGGTACACGCGCTTCAGGTTGCATGCCGTGAAGTCGCCGCGCAGGATGCCGCGACGGGCTCCGCCTGGATCGAGATGGCCGATGGCCGCATGCGAACGTTACAGTCCGACTGCGCGACGATATGAGCCAGTATCTCTGGTCGGGTCGGTTTGACGGTGCGCCCGATCCGGCCGCGTTCGATTTCGGCGTGTCGTTTCCCTTCGATCGCAGGTTGTTCGAAGACGATGTCACGGGCAGCCTCGCGTGGGCGGAGGCGCTGGTTGCGGCAGGCGTACTGACTAGCGCCGATGGCGTCGCCATTCGCGATGGATTGGCCGCGATTCTCGAACAGGGCCGGCGCGATCCGGCATCGATCGCGGGCGACGACGAGGACGTGCACAGCTTCGTCGAGCGTCAGCTCGTCGCACGCATCGGAGATGCTGGAAGACGGCTGCACACCGGCCGATCGAGAAACGAGCAGGTCTCGCTCGATTTACGGCTGTATCTCCGGCGGCGTATCCCGTTCCTGCAGAAGAGTCTCGTCGCGCTCATCGCCGCTCTTGCAGAGCAGGCGACGCAAGCTGGCAACGCGCTCATGCCCTCCTACACGCATCTGCGGCGAGCGATGCCGGTGTTAGTGGCGCACTATCTATTGAGCCATGCCGCGGCGTTTCGGCGAGATCATCAGCGCATGGCGGCCGCAATGGCGGAAGCGGATGCGATGCCGCTTGGATCCGGCGCAATTGCGGGAACAGCCTACGCCGTGGACGTCGCTGCCCTGGCCTCGCGCCTGGGATTCAGCCGGGTCGTCGCCAATAGTATCGACGCTTCGTCGGATCGCGATTTCGTTGCGACATTCCTCCACGCGACGGCATTGGCGATGGTGCACCTCTCGCGCCTCGCCGAAGATCTCATTCTGTTTACCAGCGAAGAGTTCGGCTTCTTCGAACTCTCCGACCGGTCGGCGACCGGCAGCAGCATGATGCCGCAGAAAAAAAATCCGGATCCGCTCGAGCTCGTGCGGGGTAAAGCAGGTCGCGCAATCGGCAATCTCACCGGCATGCTCGCCACGATGAAAGGCCTGCCCACTGGCTACAACAAAGATCTGCAGGAAGACAAAGAACCGGTCTTCGACGCCGAGGACACGCTGCGGGTGAGTGCGGAGGCGGCTCGCGCCGTCGTGTCCGATATGAGACTCAAGCCGGAGCGCGCGCGACTGGCCGCCTCCGGGCTGCTGTTGGCGACCGACGTCGCTGATTACCTGGCGGTGCGCGGTGTTCCGTTTCGACAGGCCCACGAAACCGTTGGCGGGATGGTTCGTCAACTGCTCGCCGCCGGCCGCGATTTCGAAAGCCTCACGCTGGACGAGTGGCGCGCGTTCAATGACAAGTTCGGCGAGGACGTGCGCGACTCGATTCGACCGGAAAAATCGGTGGCGGCCCGGCGGACGCCTCAGTCCACGGAGCCGGACGCGGTTCGACGAGCCCTGGCGGAAACGCGGGAATGGCTGGCAAGAGCCTGACCGGGAAGCGGCGGTCCGGGGTCATCGTGAAATTCAAACTTGACCACCACCGCGGCTTGCGTATACTTGCCGCGTCCGCGGGGCATCTGCTACACTGAACTGTCCTGC
Source organism: Acidobacteriota bacterium (assembly GCA_046726375.1). Classification (GTDB taxonomy): domain Bacteria; phylum Acidobacteriota; class Vicinamibacteria; order Vicinamibacterales; family UBA2999; genus DASPWV01. Next base: position 3,106 of record JBKPAJ010000039.1, on the reverse strand, counting down.
GCCTTAACGGTTTCAACCGAAATTCGAGGATCTTGGTGCGCTAGGCGCGCGCCGCTGGCACTGAGACAGTGCCCGACTGATTACCCCTCCTCACTGTGATCTGAGTCGTCTTTTCGGGGGAGTGCATGCAGCAACGCCGGTATCGGCCCGGCGACGTGCTGGACGATTACTGTCCGCGCGAGCGCCGCGTTACTGATCACGCCATCGTGGCGATGATCGACGACAACATCAAACAAACCCGCTGCGTCGTCTGCGACGCAGAACACGAGTACAAGCAGGCGAAAGTGCCGCCGCAACGCAAGAAGAAGGCGCCGGCGCTTTTCAAGCAAGTGCTCGATGGACTCCAGGCGCCGACGCGCCCACCTCACCTTCCCGACACTCTCGACGAACAGCCCGACATTGTGCTCGACGAACCCATAGAGGCTCCGGAGCCTCAACCGGTTGCTGCCGTCCAGCCGCTCAATGAAATTGCCAACGGCAACGGCGACAACCCTGCTGCGACGGTCGCGGAAAGCGCTCCGCCGCGTGAACCGGACGTCGAGAACGGACAAGAGCGTGTCGTCGATGGACCGTTCCGCCGGCAGTTGATCCGCGCCGCGCTACCGCGTCCCGAGGGAACACCGCCGCCGGCCCGAGCGATACCCGAGTTCACGATCCGCCAGCCTATGGGCCGCGGTAACCGCCACGGTGGCAGCGGGCGTCGCCGCGGTCAGCACCAGGGTCACGGTGCGAATGCGCCGACGAGGTTTGGTCGCGGCGGGCACGGGCAGCGTTCGAACGGACACGGTCGGCCTGGTGGTCACGGCGGGCATGGTGGGGCCAACGGCAATCGCATGGGCGGGTCCAGGCGGGGCGGCAAAAAGCGCTAACCGCGCATGACGAACCTTTCGGGCAAAATTGGCCTGATTGTCGGGGTCGCAAACAAGCGATCTCTCTCGTGGGGAATCGCGCAGGCCGCGGCAAACGCAGGCGCCACGATAATTCTCACGTATCAGGGCCGATTCGAAGAGCACGTCAACGAGCTGGCCGAGTCACTTACCCCTAAACCGCACGTGCTTCCGCTCGACGTTCAGAACGATGCGGAAATGGACCACGTGTTCCACCACATTCACCAGCAGCACGGCGGACTCGATTTCCTCGTTCACGGCGTGGCGTTCGCGAACCGCGACGACATCACGAATCCTTTCGTTCAAACCTCGCGGGAGGGCTTCAAGCTGGCCCTGGACATCAGTGCGTACTCCCTCATCGCGCTGGCGCGGGGCGCCAAACCTCTGATGCAAGCGCGTGGCGGCGGCAGCATCGTGACGTTGACGTATCTGGGAAGCGATCGAGTGTTCGTCAACTACAACGTGATGGGGGTCGCCAAAGCGGCGCTCGAGTCGTCGGTACGCTATCTGGCCGCGGACCTGGGAGCGCAGAACATCCGGGTCAACGCGATATCGGCAGGACCGGTGAAGACGCTCGCTGCCGCAGGCATTGCCGGCTTCTCGACTATTCTCAGTATCGTACGTGAGCGCGCGCCGCTGAAGCGAACCATCGAACAGTCCGAAGTTGGTGACGCGGCTGTTTTTCTCTTGAGCGACGCAAGCCGCGGTATCACGGGGGAAGTGCTGATGGTCGATGCCGGCTATCACGCTATGGGGATGTAAACGTCTCCGTCAGGATTCGATCGTCCTCCACGCCTGCACGACGTAACAATTCGGTCACCGACGCAATCATCGAGGGCGGTCCGCACAGCACGCACCGCGTTTCCGGTGTTCGCACGACCGAGCGTACAAGCGCGGCGTCGATGCGGCCGCGGGGCCCCAACCAGCTTTCCCGTCCGTCACGCGTCACGGTCAACCGGACATCGACACGTCCTTCGTCGGTGAGCCGGCGCAGCTCGTCGATATAAGCGATTTCGTCAACGCTGCGTGCGCTGTAGATCAACGATAGATGATTGGCTGGCTGTCGCTCGATCATGTCCCACATCATCGATCGTAGTGGCGCGATGCCCGTGCCGCCGCCAACAAACAGCACGTCGTGCTCGGTGGCATCTTCGGGGATGCCGAACGTGCCGAACGGGCCTTCCACATCCACGAGCGCGCCTGGCGTCAGCCGTTCCAGATGCGGATTGGCCGGGTCGGCGTCGTCGATCTGAACGAGCAGCTCCAGTTGATTTGTACGCGCAGCCTGGCGCGGCGAACAGGCTATCGAATACGGCTTACGAAGCGTGCCGCCGTGCAGAGCAACGACGATGGCCTGGCCGGCGGTAAATGGAAACGGGTTGGCGCCAAGATCGAAGTGAATGATGCGCGTACGAGGTGTGGAATGGACAACTTCGCGGGTCGGCAAGACGCGCACCGAGCGATCGTATCAGGGTGCATCGGCCCGCCGTTCCGAAGGCCGGCCGCTACGTCACGCCTGCTACAGCAGACCGATGGTCGCGCGTTGTATGTCGATCTCGGTCGGTTCCTCCAGGCCAACGTGAGCGCTGCCGGCACGGCCTTCCGTCCCGGTCGCGACTGACTGCAGGCGCGGCTGCTGTTTGCGACGTGTTTTATCGCGGTACATGCGGCTGTCCGCGGTGGCCAGGAGCGCTTCGTAGCTTTCGCCGTCCTGCGGGTAAATCGCGGCGCCCACGCTGATTGCAATCGGCAAACGTCGACCTGGACGCGCTTCGAACATGACCTGATCCACCGCTCGCTGCAGTTCACCGCGCTTGCGCTCGGCCTCGTCCTGCCCGCATCCGGACAACACCACGATGAATTCGTCGCCCGCGTAGCGAACGCAGATATCGTACGGGCGGATGGCGCTTCGCAGCACGGCGGCCACTTCGCGCAGCGCGCGGTCGCCTATATGGTGGCCATGGCTGTCGTTGATGTCCTTGAAGTTGTCGAGGTCCATGACCAGGAGCGCCACTTCGGACTTCAAGCGTTCCGCGCGCGCGAGCTCACGCGTCAGGTGCATGAACATGAAACGGGTATTCGGCAAGCCAGTTAGCGGGTCGGTGAGCGAGTCCTCTTGCGTCTGCTCGAACACGATCGAATTGTGGATGACAGCCGACGCTTGTTCGGATACGCGGTCGAGGAGGCGGCGATGATCGTCGGTGTAGAAATCGGGCTTG
>JBKPAJ010000038.1:0-6517 GCA_046726375.1 Acidobacteriota bacterium | reverse complement strand
GCCGAACTGATCGCGCCGCCCAAGCCGCCGCCTCCGCCGGCGATGGCTGACATCGCGAAAAAGGAAATCGACCAACTCCTCGAACGCTATCGCAGCGCGTACGAGGCCCGCAATTTCGAAGGCGTGCAGCGCGCGTTCCCCAACGTACAGGGGGCGATTCGCGACCAGTTCAAGCAGATCAAATCCTTGAAATACGACTTCACGGGAGCGCCGAAGTACGTTCAGCTCGACGCCTTCAACGGAACGGCGGTGGTCGAGATCGGCTCGACGCAAACGACTGAAATGCCCACCGGCAAACGGCCACCAATCACATTCGTCGAGACGATCGATCTGCAGAAGCGCGGGGCCGACGGCCAGTGGGTCATCAATTCGGTCAGGCGCGCGCAAAAATAGACCAGAGGCATGTTTGATCGATAACCTGCGGCGGTCGGCGCACCTGGGGCTGGCGGTCATCAAAGCCACCGCGGTGCGGCCGGCTGCCCCGCTGAAATTGAACTTCTGCCTCACCTACTGGTGTCAGTACCGCTGCAAGACCTGCAACATCTGGCAACGCAAGCCGACCGACGAGCTCACGACCGAGGAAGTGCTCACATTCGTGCGCGAGAATCCGCACATCACGTGGGCGGATCTGACCGGCGGCGAGATTTTTCTGCGCCCTGACATCGACGAAATCTTCGACGCGATCGTCAGCGTGTGGAACCGGCTTGCCATCCTCCACTTTCCAACCAACGGGTTTCTCACCGATCGGATCGTCAAGAGCGTTGAACGTCTCGCGCGGCGCCGACCGACCGGCACAATCGTGACCGTCAGCCTCGACGGCGACGAGCGGCTCAACGACGAGGTTCGAGGGATCAAAGGCGGCTTCAAACGGCAGATTGAAACGTTCAAGGGCTTGCGGCGCATTCCCGGCGTGCAAGTGGTTTTTGGCGTCACGCTTTCTTCGTACAACGCGGGCAAGTTTGGGCAGACGTTCGACGCGTGCGCGCGCGAATGCCCGGGCCTGACGATTCAGGATGTGCACCTGAACATCGCGCAGGTGTCGGACCACTACTACGGCAACGACGGACACCCCTCGTTCGTGCCCGATCAGGCGACGGCGCGCGCAGAGCTCGGCGAGTATCAAGGACGACGCGGCCACGCCCGCTCGCCGCAGCAGCTGCTCGAGAACACGTATCTCAAGTATCTCGATCGATATCTGGAGACGCGGCAAACGCCGATGCCGTGCCACTCGCTGCGCGCGAGCTGCTTCGTCGATCCGTGGGGTGTGGTGTATCCGTGTATCACCTATTCGCGACCGATCGGGCGGCTGCGCGACACCGGTATGCGCCTCGAGCCGATCTGGAATGCGCCCGAGACCGTGCAGCTGCAGCGGGAGATCTGGGAAGGTCAATGTCCGCAGTGCTGGACGGCGTGTGAGGCGTATCAGAGCATCCTCGGCAACGTCCTGGCGGCACGCTTCCACGCTCCACGTGCGAGCGCTCCGCGTTCGGCGCAACCCGCTTCTCCCAATTCAGAGCTCGTGCGATGAACATCACGTGCTACAGCGACGCGGTCATCCAGGCACATCTCGACCGCGCCGTCGCGCAGCACGTTGCCACAGCGGTATCCGCCGTGATCGCGGCGAAGCAAGAAGGTCCGAGCATCGGCGACATCGTGAAGCGCACGCGCGCGTTTGCCGGTGAGGTGATTGTGGTGGCGGGCCGTTCCACCGACGGCACCGCCGAAATCGCCGCGCAAAGCGGCGCCACGGTGATTCCGGATGGGGGCCGCGGCAAAGGCGAGGCGCTCCGCTGCGCGATCGCTCACATCCGCACGCCAATCACCGTTTTCATCGATGCCGATGGCTCACACGACGCGGAGGACATTCCTCTCCTGGTCGAGCCGATTCTGACCGATCGCGCCGATCATGTATCGGCTTCCCGTTTGAGGGGCGGATCGAGCGAGCTCCACGGCGGCTTCGACGAGTTCTTCCGCCTTGCCGGAAGCTCCTTTATCACTGCCTGCATCAACTGGCGGTTCAACTGCCGGCTGAGCGAAAGTCAGAACGGCTTTCGCGCCATCCGCACCGAGGTGCTGCGTCAGCTCGATCTCAAAGAGGACACGACCACGATCGAACAGGAGATGATCATCAAGACGCTGCGGCGCGGATTCCGCATGGCGGAGGTGCCGAGCCATGAACACCCGCGTGCACACGGCACGTCGCATATCAGGGTGTGGCGAAGCGCGCCGCGCTACGGTTGGTCGCTGGTCAAGTACCTGTTCTTTTAATCGTCTCGCAACACCGATAGACTCTGGGCCGCGTGAACGTACTGGGCATCTGGGACGGACACGATGCCGGCGCCGCGCTGCTACAGGACGGACGGCTTCGTTTCGCGGTCAACGAAGAACGCCTCACAAGGCGCAAGCTCGAGATCCGCTTCCCCACGCAATCGATTGAAGCGTGTCTGACGTCGGCGAACCTGCGGCCCGGTGATATCGATCTGGTCGCCGCGTCCACGTCCGATCCTGCGAAGACGCTCGGACGGTGGTGGCCCGGCAGCAAGGAACGGTACTACGCCGTGCGTCGCCGCAAGGCGTGGCCAGGCGTCCTCGCACGACTGACCCGCGGCGTGAAATACCGCATGACCGAGTGGGCTCCTGGTCCGATTTCGACGACGCTCAGTCGCGTCGCACTCGGTCGGACGCTTCGCGAACACGGCCTTGCGGGCGCCGAACTCGTCATCGTGGACCATCACGAAGCGCACGCCGCGCCCGCCGCCTGGGCGGCAGCCTTTGCGCCGTGTGCAGTGGTCACGATCGACGGACTCGGCGACGGACATTCGGCCACGATCTCGACGTTCAGCGGCGGCGTGCTGCAGCGTGTCGCCTCGTCACCCTCCCGTCACTCGCTCGGGGTCTTTTTCGAGCACGTCACGAACCTCCTCAACATGCGCGAGCTCGAGGACGAAGGCAAGGTCATGGCGCTTGCTGACTACGCCTCGCCAATAGACGACGAGGAGAATCCCTTATTCAAGTGCATTCGCGTCCGGTGCGGGCGGATTGAGACCGCTCGCCCCGGACACAGCCTCCGACCAATGCTCGCGCGGATTCACTGGCGTTATGCCAACGAGCAGTTCGCGTACATGGCACAGCGGGTGGTCGAACAGACATGTGTCGGACTCGCGCGCGACGCGGTTCGTCTCACCGGCTTGCGGCGCATCGCGCTTGCCGGCGGCGTCGTTTCCAATGTCAAAGCCACACGCCGCATCCAGCAACTGCCTGAAGTCGAGGATGTGTACGTGTTTCCGCACATGGGAGACGGCGGCCTCGCGGTGGGCGCCGCCGTGGTGGGCGCCGCACGCAAAGGCGAAAAGATCGATCTGACTCTTACGAGTCTCGATCTTGGGCATGGTTACAGCCGTGACGATATCGAACGCGCTCTCCGGAACGCCGGGCTGTTCGCTCGATGTCAGCCGCGTGTGACTCACGCCGTCGCGGAACTCCTCGAGCGCGATGGCATCGTGATGTGGTTTCAAGGGCGAATGGAGTACGGTCCACGCGCACTCGGCAATCGCAGTGTGCTCGCACGTCCCGATCGGCCTGGGCTGCGCGATCGGTTGAACCTGGTGTTGAAACGGCGCGTGTGGTACCAGCCGTTCTGTCCGAGCATGCTGGAGAGCGAAGGCGCTCGCGTACTCGCGGACTGGAACGGCAGCCGGAATCGCTTCATGACCATCGCCTCGGAAGTCGCCGTAGAACACCGGGAGCGGCTAGCCGGGGTCATGAGCATCGACGGCACATGCCGGCCGCAATTCGTGGCCGATGACGATCCTGGCGAGTTCGCGGAATTGCTGCGCCAGGGCCGACGCAAATGGGGGGTTGGTGCGGTGCTGAATACGAGCTTCAACATTCACGGTGAACCGCTGGTGTGTTCGCCGGAACAGGCGATCGACGTGTTCCAGCGCTCTGGAGCGGACGCGCTCGCGATCGGACCATTTTTCATTCAGCGCCCCGGCCCACATGCGTAACGCGTTGATGAACGCCATACACACGCGATACGCCATCGCCCTGGCGTGGATCGTTGTCATTACGGCGCTGTTCTTGTGGCTCGCGACCACTCCGCTACCCGTGCTGCGCGAACAGCTGAAGAGCGCACAGTTCTGGTCGCTCGAACTCTGCGTCGCGCTGCTGCTCGCGCTCGGCGTCCCTCTGGCCCGGCGCATCTGGCGCGAACTGCACCGACGAGACGTGGTGAACCTCGCTGCAGTTGCGCTGTTCGGCGTCTGTCTCACTGTATTCGTTGCACCGAGAACCAACCGCATTTACTACGACGAGCAGATCTATCAGAGCATCGCGCAGAACCTGGCGGACCTTCGCAAGGCGCAAATGTGCAACGACGGCATCGTGGAGTATGGCCGACTGCAATGTCTATCAGGGGAATACAACAAGCAGCCTTACGCCTACCCGCATCTCCTGAGCCTCGTCTACCGGATTGCCGGCGTCGACGCACGCTGGGCTTTTTTGGTCAACGCCGCCGTCATGGGACTGACGGTCGTCGTCGTCTACCTTGCTGCGCTGTTTTTGTTTGCCGATCGCCTGGCGGCATTGTTCTCCGGGTTGCTGGTCACGCTGATGCCGCAACAGATTCTCTGGTCGGCGACCGCGGCGGCCGAGCCGTCGGCGTCGTTGGCTTCCGCCGCTGCTCTGGCGGCCGTAGCTTACTTTACGGTCGCGAGGACCACGATCCCGCTCGCCTTCGCGGCGGTGGCGACGGCGTATGCCGTGCAGTTTCGTCCGGAGTCGATCTTGATCGTTCCCGTCGTTGGCCTGCTCCTGTGGCAGCGCGCGCGCGATGAGTTGCAGCAGCCTCGGCTCTGGTGGGTCGGGTTGCTGTTCCTGGTGCTCATCGCTGTATATAGCGCCCACGTGTTCGCGGTGCGCAACGAGGGATGGGGAACTTCGGACGCGCGGCTGTCCCTTCGCTACGTCGCGGACAATTTCGCGGTGAACGGCCGCTTCTATATCGCCGACGAGCGTTTTCCCGTCGTCTTGACGCTCTTTGCATTCGCAGGGCTCGCGGCCCGGCACGTCAAAGCAGGGCGGTCGGCGTTGCTGATGTACTTCGCGCTGTTCTTCGGGATCGACCTGCTGTTCTACGCCGGGAGCTACAACTACGGCGCCGACGTGCGCTATTCGCTCATGACATTTCCGCCGATTGCGATCCTCGCCGGACTTGGAGCGGCACAAGTCACGAGGTGGCTGGAGACGCAGCGCCCGCAAGTGCCCGCGCCGCTCGCGGTCACTGCGCTGTTGCTCTTTCAGTTTCTCTGGTATCTGCCGCTCGTTCGCGCCACAACAGAAGAGGCGTGGGCGGCTCGCACCGATGTGCGATTTGCTGAGTGGGTGGTGCCGGAACTGCGCGGAAACTCGTACGTGCTGACACACAACCCCAACATGTTCCATGTATGGGGCGTCAACGCCGGACAGGTCTCGATGATTCTCAACAACCCGACGTATGTGGATTACCTCGGCAGCCGCTACGCGGGCGGCGTTTATTTCCACTGGAACTTCTGGTGCAACGTTCACGATCCAGCTCAGCAGGAGCTCTGCCGCCGCGCGCTCGAGAACAAACCGGCTGTGTTAGTGCATGAATTCCGTGATCGCGACCAGCGCTTTGCTCTCTACCGATTCCAAACACGTCCGATAACCACAAATAGTGTGAAGTGAGCGCAATAGCGGAAGAACTTCGCCTTGACTAACCGTTGGAACAATGCGATACCTCTCGGCGATTAAAGCCACTTCTGCGGTTCAGGCGGTTCAGGGGGGACCTGTGCGTACAGAGAAACAGAGGAGCTTCGCGCCACTTGTGCTGAGTTCCCTTGCACCCCTCAGCCAGCCGATTCGACTCAGCCTTCTGCTTCTTCTTTTGAGCGCTGTTCCAGCCGCCGCTCAAGTAGACACGATTACCCAAGAGGTTTCGCTCGCCGACACGCTGACGGCGCTGACGGACATCATGGGTAGGCCAGTGGTCGGAGAGATTATCAAAATGAATACTGCCGTCGAGGTGGCGTCAGCACCTCTCGGGACGTCAGCGGGTGGCTTCGCCTTCAAGCTAGACAAAACGACCGGACTCGAAGTGCGGAAAGCCAGCACCTTCGGCCCATCGTTCGCCGAGCGCGTGATTACGGCCGGCGCAGGGCAGATGAGCTTCGCCGCCAACCTGACGACAGCGACGTTCGACAAGCTCTATAAACTCGATCTGGATCGCATGGAGCTGGTCCGTTCCACTTCTCCACTCCCGGAGCTCCAGCAGAAGGGCCTCATGAGTCTTGTGATGACGGCCTACACCACCGCGATCCAGGGCGTCATGGGTATAACCGACAAGGTTGACGTCGGCGTCGCCGTGCCGATTGTGCAAATCAAGGTCGACGCTATTTCGTGGGTGGAGAACGTAAACGGGACCATCCTGGCGAGGGCCACTGGCATAGGGCAATCCACTGGTATCGGTGACGTTGCCGTGTTCGGCAAGTTCCGCCTC
>JBKPAJ010000037.1:0-30619 GCA_046726375.1 Acidobacteriota bacterium | reverse complement strand
TGCGGCGTCCACGATCGGCAAACCTAGTACCTGCGATGGAGCCCGGCGAACCTGCGAGTTCTCGAACAAAGGTCGGATGAACACGGTACGTGCTTTTACGTCCGCCGGCGCATCTTACGGCGCTCGTAATCAGCCCAACCGCACGCGCGGCCAAACTCGACTAAATCTTGTGCCCGGAACCCGCGCGTTCCAACCCCGCCAATCGCGTGCTCACAATGGATCGGCTCCTGCACATTGCCGCCGCCGCGGAGGTGGCCGTAGATGGAGTTCGCTCTGCCTCGTCGCCGTTTCAGTTCATGGTTCGTCGTCTTTAGTGGCGTTTGGTTGCTCGCGCTCGTTGGTGCCGCCACTCGTGGCGCGGCGATCGCAACCGCCCAGTCGGGAACGTTCGCGCGCAAGGTGCTTGCGCCTGCGCTGCCAGAATCGCCGTTCGACTTGAGGTTCTTTTCCGGTGCGGTGAAGACCAACTCGCGCGGCGAGATCATCACCGGCCCGGACGATGATCCGGTGAAGAACCTCGTCGGCGCGGAGTCAGCGGGGGACCGTGCCGGCCTCGAGCGCTTTACGAAGATCCTCTTTGGCGTCGACTACTTCACCGGGCGCCCTGACCCTGGCACCCGTCTCGACCCCAACAATCCGCAGGTGAACAGCGGCAGTCAGCATTGGCCGTTCGTCAAGCAACCGTTCCGCAGCTGGCCAAATGCGCTCGCACTGACGCCCGATGGCAACAAGCTGTACGTGACGCTGCCGGGACGGGAGGGCTATCCGGACTGGCGAGTGGCGTCAGTGGACACGCGTACGAGGCGGGTGCTGCGCTGGATCAGCCTGAGCGTCTCGGGCCAGCCTCGCGGCACACGACCCGTGGGCATCGCGGTATCTCCGCTGAATCAGACGATCTTTCCTCGTCCTTATGCCGTCGTCGCGAACCAATACGCCAACTTTGCGAGCATCATCGACACGGCCAACGACGCGGTGATTGGCCAATTCGAGACCGGGTTCTACGGTGAGGACCTGGTGTTCAATGCCAACGGCACGCGCCTGTACCTCACCGACCGGTTCGTCGATCAAGTGCGTGCCTTCCGGATCGATCCAGGTCCGACGTTCACGCAGATCGCCGCTATACCGACCGGTGAAACGGATCTCGATCGCTCCAATCCCCGTGACCTCGCCATCAGTGCTGACGGCACGACCCTATATGTCGCCAATACGCTCGGCCACACGATCGCCGTCATCGACATCGCCGGCGATGCCAATACGTTGAGCGCCGTTCTTCCGGTCGGCGGCCTCGCCACCGACGTGAAGATCGCGGGTCGCTGGGGCATCGTGTCTGGCCACTCGACCAACAGCGTCCTCAACGCATCGGAGACTGGCCACGGTCTGCCGAAGATCGTGAACGGGGCGGCCATCCGCAACACCGGCCAGCCGCTTGGCTACACTCCGGTCATGAGCGATGCCACGCGGGCCACCACGTTCGATGATCTCGGCAGCGAGCTCAACGTCTTCGACACGACTACCAACCAATTTGTGTACCGTTACGTCGATTTCGAGCGCGACCGGTCGATCATTGCGGTGCCGGGGCAGGTCGTCGATCTGGGCGATCACGCACCGGGCCAGGAGATCATCCGCGGAAGCGGCCCCGAGCAGCTCCTTGTGAAGGGCGACTTGTTGTTCGTGTCGCAACTTCACTCCGACAAAGTGGAGGTGTTTCGGATCGAGCAAAGTCCGGCGACGACATCGCAGATACTCACTCACCTGGGCCTGCAATTCACCGGCGGGATCACGCCGCAGGGACTCGCCGTGTCGCCCGACGGGGCGACGCTTTACGTCGCGAACATGCAGACCGAGGACGTCTCGTTCCTCAGCATCAGCCCAACGGGCGCGTTGACGCGCCAAGGCTACCTTGCGGTCGGCGTCACCGACCAAACGCCCGACCCCACCAAGAGTGGAAACGGTGATCACCTGTTCGCCACGCATGAAGAGATCGGGCTTCGATGGCTCTTCACGCAATCGTATTCCGACGACGGCCAGAAATCGTGCGGGCATTGCCACTGGCAGAGCCGACATGACGGAGGGCAGTGGAACGTCGGTGGCAATGCGATTGGCGGCCCCAAGATCTCGCCGCAAAACAAGGACACATCGGACAACTGGCCGGAGTGGTTCGAAGGTCTCAGCAGTGACATGAACTCGTATGCGTCGTCCTGCAACGGAGAACTGGTCCAGGCCGAGAATCCAACTGTGGTGTTTCCGCAGGCGCGGCTCGAGGATCGGCTCAGGGCGAGAGACGAGTTCGTGAAGCGCAAGACCGAAGAGAACTCACGGGCTATCGGCCGTCCAGAACTGAGCGGAAAGGCGTTCACCATTGGCTTCTACGACATGGCGTTCGCGCAGATTCTGTGGACCCAGAACGAGACGCGTCTCATGCCGAATCCCCTGCGCCAGGCACCGAACGTCACGGAAGCCACGCTCGTGGCGCGCGGCAAGGCGATCTTCACAAACGAAGTGTCGCAAGGCGGTGCCGGGTGCGCGAGCTGTCACCACAATGGCAACGTGAACTCTAACGGCGTCGTTGACGATACGTTTCAGGACTTCAACATTCACGAACCCGGCGTGGTCGCGGAAATAACGGTCGACAACGAGGGACCATTCACGCGACTGCTCAATGACTACTTCTTCACCCCATTCAAACCACCGCAGGATCTTGGTGGCCGGCAGAACATCAGCAGTCGCAATACGAAACATCTCCGGTCGTTCTGGGACAGCGTGCCCCGATGGCTCCATCACGGTGCCGCACACACGATTCGGGAGATTCTGCTCCCGCCTGATTCGCCGCTACTGGCGGCGGGCGAACGTGGGTTCAACTTCAGAACGGTGCGAGCGGACCAAAGCCGCGTCACGGCATTCGATTTCCTCGGCGGCCCCGAGGTGCGACTTCCGACCGAAGTGCCGGTCACGTTCGCCGATAGCACTGACGATGGCACATGCACGCGGCTAGCGGGTGACGGCAAGGGACCGATCTGCGTGAGCCTCGATAGCCCGTTCGTGAAGAAGGCGGGCAGCAATCCGACATTCGACCAGCGCGCGTACCCGGAAGGCCGGTTACAGATCGATCAGCTCGGCACGAGTAATGTCGCACCGCTCATCGTAGGCGGCCAGCTCAATCCCCTGCTTGCGGAGCGCGGCATACGGGTCATCGTCGACACGCATGGTCGAACGTCGCACTTGTCTGTTGGTGATGTGGAGGCGTTGTCGCTGTACCTGAAGTCGCTGCAGAAGTAGCGAGGCAGACGACGCTACTCGGTGGGCTACTCGATCAGAGACGGCGAGCAGGATCAAAGAGGAGATCACGATCATGCGAGGACGACGATCGGTAGGCGGATTGATCGTGCTGTGGATGCTGGCGTCGGGGTGCAGCAATCAGACAACGCCGCCGACCGGTCCCAGTCCAACGCAAGAGATTCCCGCAGGCGGCTTGAACGCCAGCGGGAGCGGAAGCAGCGGCACGTTCACCCTCCAGGTCACCCGGAACGGTACGGGCAGCGGCACCGTGACCAGCAGCCCAAGCGGCATCAGCTGTGGAACGACCTGTTCCCGAACATTCTCGGGGGGCACCACCGTCATGCTCACGGCAGCGGCGGCTTCAGGATCTGTCTTCGCCGGATGGAGCGGCGGCGGCTGCACGGGGACGGGCTCTTGTACTGTCCAGATCAACAACAACGTGACCGTCAGCGCTACGTTCAATACGTCGGACGCGCCGCCGCCTCCTCCTCCGTCCGGAACGTTCACGCTCACCGTGACTAAGGTTCAGGACGGGGGAACCGGCAACGTGGCGAGCTCGCCAGCGGGCATCGATTGCGGGGCGACGTGTACAGCCAGCTTCGCGTCGGGTACCTCGATCACCCTGTTCGCCTCTCCGACGACGGGGCGCTTCGCGAGCTGGGCCGCCGGTCCTTGCGCGGGCAGCACGAACCCAAGCTGTGCGTTCACCCTTGGTGCCAACACGACGGCGACGGCGAGGTTCGCCAGCCAGCCGCTCACCTTCATCGAATTGACGCTCCCGGACGGCAACGTCGGGGCCGACTACACGGTGTCCCTCAACACGACGGGCGGATCCGGGACGGAGCGGCACGAGTTCAGCCTCGTGGCCGGCTCTCTGCCAGACGGGCTGCAGATGGACAAGTTTTTCGGCGTTCAATCGACCCTCATCCACGGCCGGCCGACCCGGATCCAAACGAGCACCTTCACGGTGCGGGTCGACGATGGCGCCGAGACGGCAACGCGGACGTTTACCATCACGATCAACGCCGCGGTGGCGCTCGTGATTACGCTGCCGGGCCCGACGGCACAGTCCGGAACGCTGGGACAGTTCTATTTCCAGAACCTCTTCGCGTCCGGCGGCCGGACGCCGTACGAATGGTCAATCACGGGCGGCGCACTGCCCCCTGGATTGCGAATCATCCGCGCCAACAACGGCAACCGGATTGAGGGGACGCCGACGGCGAGGGGTACCTTCACGTTCAATCTGACCGTTCGCGATCAGGACGGCCAGCAGGCGACGCAGGTGACAACCATCACGATCAATTGAAGGGAGGGCGGCAGCTCTGTCGAAGCCGGAATCCGGAGCCGTCCCGCGCACTGACATCGTGGCGAGTCCGCGCGCGCAAGACCTTCCAAGACAGTTGGGCGCGTTTAGCAGGAGGCGGAAATGCCTAAGACGTTGACCGTCGGAGGCGCTACGGCGCTTCTCATATCAGTCCTCATCTCAGATGGTTGGGCGCAGGCCGGCGGAGGTCGACAGGCGACTGCCGGCGCTACGAACTACGACTTCACAACGCTCCTCGACAGCCGGCACGACGGCCTTGAGCCGACGCGCTGCGCTGCGATCAACTCGTTCGGAACAGTCGCCGTCACCGTTCGCGATACCGCGTCCGGTGTCACCAAGATCATCAACATCCAGCGCCCGAACGAAGCGCCAACCGTCGTCGCCGATACCGTCGCGGCGGCGGATTTCCCGACGTTCTGCGACAACGGGTTCATCAGCCTGCCGTCGGACCCGTCCATCAACGACGCCGGTGAAGTCGCGTTCCAGGGAAATCTGCGACGGCTGACGACACGCGCGGAGTGCGGAACTACCGAGCAGCGGGCCCGCCGGCAGGGTGTATTCCTGGGTCTCGCCGGTCCGCTGACGGCGATTGCCCACACGATCAATCAGCCGGGGGGTGACTTCATCGCCGAGTTCCTGGTGGCCGATCAGTCGGTGAATGCGGCTGGCAACGTGACTCTGGCGCCCGAGCTCGACCTCACGTTCCAGCATGGCCTGTTCCTTGGTTCGAACACCGGATCCATCGAGCAGCGCTTTCTGGCCGGTACGGCGACGGCGGATGGCTTCAATTTCAGCAGCATCTCGTCGCGGCCGTCGCTCAACGAGAAGGGAGAGATCGCGTTCCAAAGCCACCTGTCCGGGACATCGGTCAGCGGGATCTTCCTGTCCAATCCTGACGGCACGTTCAGGACCATCGTCGACACTGCCGCCACGTTCTCCTCGGTGTTTGACCCGTCGCTCAATAACGAGGGCCGGGTGGCGTTTATCGGCAGCCGCTTCGACGAGAACTTCAATCAGATCTCCAGCATTAGCATCAGCGGCGGGCAATCCGTGACCACGGTGGCGGAAAGCAGCCCGGGCGAATACGCAACCTTCGCCGAGCCGTCGCTCAACGATGTCGGCGGCGTCGTCTTCACGGCGCAAGTCCAGCGCAATCCGAACGACTTCATCGTGACCCAGGGCGTCTTCACCGGACCCGATCCACCCGTCCATAAGGTGCTGCAGGCCGGCGACCGCTACGAGGGTGAGCGAATCACGAACCTCTTCACCTGTGCCGAGGCACTGAACAATCGGGGACAGATCGCGATGACCGTTTTCAGCCAGAACCCTGAGACGTTCGAGGTTCGCGCCTTCGTCGTGAGGGCTTCACCGCGCAGATTACCGTAAGGCGGCGCTAACGGGTAATCGGTTCGAACCAACGTGGCGGATTGGGCTTATTCCCGATCCGCGATCTTGGGCTGATGGCCCGATTCGAGATGAACATCTGGCGCCGTCAGCACGAGATAACCTGGCCCCTCGTGATCTGCGTGGCAAGAGCCGCAAGGATCACATGCGGCCTGATGCGCAGCCCTGCACCGAACGCGCCGCCGACGCAGGAGCGGCCCCGGTAAGTAGGGAATGACGATGTGCGTGATCAGTTAAGTCAGCCAGCACAGCCTTACCGACCCGTATTCCCGCAACGCTCTGTGTGGTGGCACGAATCTCGTAATGGGGGATGGAATTACGGCACAGAAAGGCAAGCACGATGCTGACTGTGGCACATCACTATGACCAACTCTTGACCTCGGCGGGCAGGACCTATCGTGCCCGCGTCTATGGTGAGCAACGAGCCGACGGCCGATGGGCCGGGTCGTTGATCTTCGTCCCGGTGGGCGGTGGCCGGCTGATCGCAACCGGAACCGAGACCACCCAATCCACGCTTGCGGATCTGGCGAACTGGGGCGCAGGGCTGTCCGAGGTGTATCTGGAGGGTGCGCTCGCGCGGGCGCTGGCGTTGCAGCCGGAAGCGGAGCTTGCGCGTGAGCTCGAGCGACTCGAGCGGCTGGAGGTTTCGGCGGACGTTCGCGCTGCCGCGCTCGAGCGCGCCGCCGCAGCGGCACGGACCGAGTCACGCGTGGCCGAAGCTGCACGCGAGCGCACCGAAGAGCGACTCTACGAAACAATTGCGGAGAATGCCGAACTAGAAGCAAAGGCGCACGAGCAGGCTGCGGCCGAATCGCGCGCCGCTGCGGAGGCGGCGGAACGTGCGCTGGATACAAAAAAACGAAAGACCTCGCCAAAGAAAAGGAAAAGCAAACAGACGTAGACGTCGCTGCGAACGGAAGTCGACCTGTTGGAGCGTTAACGCCCGCACGAATCCAGACGGTGCCGCGTTGGTTGTTCCTGATAAACCTCGGTGTCGCGTTCGGCGCTCAATTGTATGAGCATCGAATCGTCATGCCTGACTGGCTGTAGCTCTCTAAACTCAGGCTGCCCGCCCAAGCGACTCCAAATTCAGTTGGTTGCGAGCCCCCGCAAAATCCCTTTCTCTCAGACCTTCAAGCGGGCCCAGGCTTACGCTTCGACGCGCGGATCGGCGCCGGCGCTGAGCACGCCGGTCCTCGGATCCACGACGATCGCCGCATTCGAACCCAGCGACCACGCTCCCGCCGTCGGTTGCGAGCCCCGCAAAGCCCATTTTCACCCGTTCAAACGATTAATTCTCGCGGAGTTCCGGCCCGATCGCGAGGCGTCACCTCAACCACTCGCAACCATCTGTATTTGGCCCGATCCATGCCGCGCGCGCTGCGGGGGTGCCCGGCGCGCCGGAGTTCAACGATCGCCTTGATCTCCGTATCCAGAGCGGACTTTCCGTTTCGCTTTCTTGCGCCGGTCTGCCGGGAGTGACTTCTTGACCGGATCAATCTCCTTAAATCGACCCTTCGCGGTTCGCTTGGCAAATCCGCTGCCCTTACGTTTCCCTAACAGATCACGCTTCCCCGAAGCACGTTTCTTCGCCATCGTGGCTTCGCCCTCCGAACGTCGGTGGTCGATGCTGACCTTAGCGCCCCGCCTGTGTCTGACGTTGCGCAACCTTCGCCATAGTGACCGTAAGCGCTAGGGCTCCGAGCGTCTTTATCAGCGCCGGCTGGTCCGCGTAAAACTTGCTGATGCGATCGACCACAGAAGGATCCTTCTTCTCCGCCTCCGCAGCCACCACTTCAATCGAGTTCGAGGGTACCTGCTCGACGACTTCCGGCGCGATTCTCGTGTTGCCGGCCTGGAGATCTTGGGCCGCTCGGTTTGCTCCGTGTTTCGCCAGCAGTTGCGACACCAACGCAGGACCGAGCGTGGCAATCAGCGTGTTCAAGACGTTGGTCTTCTGCGTCGTCGGCGAACGGCCAAACAGTTGTGAGAGCATGCTCGCGAACGGCGGTGTTTGCTGCGAACGGAATGCCTCAGCGAGGCCATCAGACATCGCTGCTGAAGGAGCGTGCCTCGCGAATCGGTCGAAATCAGCATCTACCGACTCGAGAGGATTGCGGCTGTTCTCGGATCCGTACTTGTCCAGAATGTCAGTCACCTGATTCATCCAATCCATGTGTTTGCCTCCTCCGATTGGCCTAATCTGCGGCCGTGGGAATAGCGTCGCGACAGACGGCGCGAGCCATTAGCTCGCGCCATCCGCCTGCGACGGTATTGGGGATTCAGCGAGCCATTACGGGGATCGTAAGCACCTGACCCGGCTTGATCTTGTCTGGATCGCTCAGCTGATCCTTGTTAGCGTTGAAGATTTCCATGTACGCGTTCGCGTCGCCGAGGTGTTCCTTCGCGATCTTGCTGAGCGTATCGCCCGCTTTGACCGTGTAAGTCTTCGTCCCCGCTGGGCCCGACGTCCCGGTTGCCTTCTGCGCGGCAGCAGGATTCACTTTGATGTCCGCAACGATTTCCTTCTGCCAATCTGGAATTGTTTTGATCGCATCCCAGATCTTGTTCACGTCGTCTTGAGAATTGGCTGTGCCCTTGAAATGCAGCTTGTCGTTCTGCTCCTGCGCGGATCCATCAAAACGGAGGTTCTTCGCGGTTTGGATTGCGTAGGAGTACTTGTCTCTGAGTCCCATGGAATCACCTTCCTTTTGATCTCTAAGTACTTTTCTGCGCTTTTCGGTTGCGCGTCGGCAAACTCTTTCGCTTCGTTACACCTGCACGTGGGGCGGATTGAGTTGCGGCGATGAGACGACGCGCTTGTGAACGAGCTGACGAAGCCACGTCGCTGGCCATATCGCCGGCGGCCTGAACGGCCCCATTTTCTGCATTCGACACTCGCCGGAGCTGCTCTTCCGGGAATGTGAGGATTTCAGCACGCGCAATAGGCCGGAGCGCGCGCACAATCTCGTCGATGAAGTTCGTGAGTTGAGCGGCAAGACCGACGCAGTCGTCGTCGCTCGTCTCTTTCGCGGTCCGCTTGAGCAGCTCAGTCCAGCTCAGAGGAATGTCGAACGCGGCCAGCATAAGGCTGCGACGGTGCAACCAAGTTGCCAGCCGCAGCTCTGGAGTTAGGCAGCAATGGTTAGGCAGCAACGGAGCAGGTGCTCTATTCCGTTCGGCCGTCGAGCTGTTGTGATTCCATACCTCGCCGGCGAGGGCTGTCGCGATTCGATGCCTCTCGCGGACTGCCACAACGACCAGGCCTGTTCAGTTACGCGCATCGTAGGGTTGGTCACTCCGAATCGTTCTCGAGGCCGATTTCAGGAGCGCGCCGCTCGCAACCTCCCAGCCGCCTTCGTCGAGGCTCACCAATCGTGGCTTCCACCGCCCGGCGCTGGAGCGTGCGCATGGCGAGCTCGGAGGCGCTGAACGTTTCAGGCGCGACAGATTGCGTGAGGGTCATGATCTTCCTCCGCGTCAGTGCGTGTCGGACCGCAGCTCGCATTTAGCAAGCGTTCGTCACTTCGCGACGCTCGAGACTCGAGGTGTGATCCGGCGCGTTTGTCCTCGTGCGATGTCACAGGCCGATATCAATTCACTGCTTGTGCCTCTCCCATCCTGCAACAGCGAGCGGTCCGTGGGGTAATGCACATTCGTTTCTACGACCGTGGTGTCGATGCGAAAGCGGCGCCCGTGCGTGACCCCGGGACGCTGGGCGACCTCCACGACTTGTCGATGCAGCTGCTCGATGACCGCCGACCGAGCGCGCGCGCGATCGTCAAAATGGTTTCGCATCGGGCACGTCACCTGCATCAATGCGCGTGAACGCCCGATAGACCAGATTGGCGCGGACTTCGTGCTCGAGATCGTCGTAACTCCAGTCGAACAGATGCTTGAGGATCAGCATCCGCAGCCCGACCTCCGCCGGCGTTCCTGGTCGGCCACGCCGCCGACTCGGTGGCCAGCGTTTCTCGCGTCCTTGAGCCACGCTCTCAATCACGGCCTCGTCCGCGAGCAGCGTGTCGATCCGGCGCAACCACTCCGGCCACAGTTTGTGACCGTCGGGCAACAACACTGCGCACAAACTGCGCTCGCGTGGTCGGCGCTGAACCATGCACGCTCCTTTGTTCGCATCAGTGCGTGCAGTGTAAGGACCATGATCTACGCTGGCAAACGATCTAAAACGTCGCGTTTGGTCACCGCCGGCCACCGGCCGTCAGTACACGTCAACGACTTACGCGGTCATTCTTCACCGCGAAGTAGCTATCGGGTTCGCTCTACCACGCACCGGCCATCTGCCCGGCAATTTGGAGCGACTGTGCGGTGGGTGTCGCCAGGACGACGATGTGCCCGGATGCCGGGTTAGGCGGAATCCGCCCAAATCCATCTCATTCAAGTTGGAGCGACATTGAACTCCTATCCAGGCTGCGGCGGAACGGCACTAGCTCGCGCAGCCGCGGTTCTCGGAGATACAGTCCTCCCCATAGCAGAAGGGCGACATAGATCGGAAAGAGCGTGTGACTCAACAACGGACTGCCAACGCGCACGTGGGTCGCAATCGCGCCGCCAAGGTACCCAGTCAGCAAGAGCGCGCCCAGGACCGACGTGCGCGGCACGAAGTAGAGGACTACGCAGACGAGCTCGATCATGCCGATCCAGAGCACGCTATCGGCTCGGTAACCGAGCTGCATCGTCCCCTGAACCGCGGGCGCGAGCATCAGCACTTTGATTACGGTGTCGAAGGTCAGGAAGAGTCCAACAAGTGCGGTGAGGATAAAGCCGATCGCGACGCTCTTCTTCCCGACGGATAACGTGTGAGTAGCAGACGTCATGTGTGCCTTCTCGTAATGTGATTCCAGCGGCTGGTGTCAGAAGTACTCGCCGTCGTCTCCAAGAACATCGAGTCGCCGCCTCGCGGCTCACGGATACTCAAGTAATTTGCCCGTGAGGGCGCGGCGCGCCCGGCAACGCGCCCACCAGACCGGGGTAACTCGTTGAGGCGAGGCGCGAAGAAGTTGTGCAGCGGCGTGATCGTGATCTCGATCTTCCTGCCGATGCCCAACGCCTTCGTCGCCTGCGCCCGACGCTTTTCAAGCAAAGCCTCGAATCCCTCCTTGCGATCCCAGATCTCCACGACGCGATAGCCGAAATCCGTCGTGATGGTTGCATTGCAGGTAGATGCCCGCCTCGGGCCGGCGCTCGACCGCCAGTTTGTCCATCACGGCACGATATTCTTCGCGCGACATGCCATGCACGTCCAGTGTGGTCACGACCGTCATGAGCGTTCCTCCAGGTTCAGCCGCCCACCTACGACTTCGGCTCGACCGATTCGCCTAACCGAGTCAGATGCACCCGGCGGCGCGGTCTTCTCGAAACGTTCGCACTATCCGTCGGCGCCGCTCAGGCGTCCGCCGCCAACCGGCGCCAACCGCGCAAACAAGAAGAGACCGGTGCTTCCTGGGCGCATCGTGTTCGAACGAGCCGCAGCGCGCTGCCGCATAGTTTCGATCCGAATACGAGAAGGGGTCCTTGCCACAGCCGTACGGAGCGAGGAGCGTCAAGGGAAGCGAAGCACTGCGTTCGGCCCGGGCCGTTCGGCCGCAACATGTCGGTCGTTCGCGGCCGTTACCCACCTCTCCCCGTTGATGAGCGCGTCGATCGATGCGAATCCCCCGAGGTGCGTGAACTCCTTGAATACGAACGGGAGACCCTCTGCCGCGAGCGACGAGTTCTGGTCGGCAACGTGAAAGTGCAGATGAGGACCCATCGAGGTGCTGCCCGATGAGCCAAGCCTCGCGATGACCTGGCCGCGGCGGACTCGCTGCCCCGCCTTGACGGCGACGCTGCCGCGCTGAAGGTGCTCGTAGAACGCAAACCGGCCGCCGCCGATGTCGATGGCTACGTAGTTGCCGCTCGCGTTCTCCGGCGCGATGGGCGGAGGCGTATCATCGCCCGTGTCGTCGAGCGCGGCCGCAATGATGCCATCGGCCACTGCGAGTACGTCCGCGCCGAATCCGTTCCAGTTGGCGGGACGAACCGCGGGATTGCGCACGACGACGCCTGAGGGCGGTAGCGCGATGAAATCGATGGCAAACCGTCCGGGAATTCGCGCGCGTCCATCGACCGTGTAAATCGCCGTTCGATGCCCTCCCTTGAGCAACGGGTCGTAGATCGCCACCCATGGACCGCCGCGCAGCGGCGGATCGAGAGTCGCAACCGGCGGCGCCGACACCGGCGACACGGCGCCTTCGACCGTGGTGTGAACGGACCCTGTCGGACGCAGCACCTCCAATGCGACGGTGTGTGTCACCGACGCCGGTGGTGGCGCACCCGCCGGCAGGGCGATCCAGAGATTCACGACGGCTCGCATCCCTGCACCGACGATGTGCGGCGTGCTGTGGTCGTTGCGCAGTCCCGGGCGGCCAAGCCGCCGGTGCAGATCGGAATCCTTGTATTCCGCGAGTACTCGCCCGTCGGCAGCGCTGATCCGCACCGTGGTCAGCGACACGTCGACCGAAAGAAAGTTGGTGATGTGAAGCTCGTAGGCGAGCTGCAGGCGGCCTTCTTGACTGAAGATGACCGGCGCAAGAGGAACGAGCAGGTCGACCGATTGGATCACCGGCGCGCGCGGAGGAAGTTGCGCGGTAGACAGCATCAGCATTGCGAGGCAAGCAACATAAGGCATCTGTGACATGCTACTTCCAGCCGTGGAGCTCCGCCGCCAGTCCGTGATCGCATCGCGCAAGGCGTCGCGCTGTTCCTGCGCGCGACGCGCTCGTCGACTGTGTCATAGGACGAGGCGCTGAACGCTACTTGGCTTCAGCGCCACGACAGGCGTGCAGCACCCCGCAATCACTTCAGGAACACAGCGGCTTGCGCCACTCTTATGGACGTTGATGTTTGTGTGTGTCATGCCGATGCGTTGCCCAGGGGCCGACAGCACTTCCGATGATGATCGTGTCGACCGTTGCGCCCATCGTGTGCTGAACGTTCTTCGGTACCAGAATAAACGAACCGACTGCGTAGCCCTTTGCGCCAGCTTTGTCCAGCGCAGGCCCATATGCCACCTTGAGCTCGCCTTGAATTACGGCAACGCGAGCGTCGGCGGAATGCCAGTGGTGTTCCCAATAACCGGCCGGAATGAAAAACGCGTACGTAAAGGTTTCTCCCGGTACATCTCGACGGCCCTGCAAGACCGAGTACTTCGTTCCGTCGGGGTTCAGCTCCTGCCAATGTATCGTGCTGGGCGTCCAAGCCTGCGGTTCCTGCGCTGTGGCAACGATCGGCAGTGTCGCGAGAAACAGTCCAAACAACAGATTTCGCATGTGCGGTGTTCTCCTAAACCCCAAGCTCACTTCAGTTCGCGGCGCCAACGGCGTTGAACGTTCGAACAATGCCGCTTTCGGCCCGAATCTTGACGTCGGCCCAATGCCACGATCATCAACTCAAGTGAATTGAGGCGGTAGTTGTGCGAGGGATTGTCCCTTCCACGAAATCGACGGTAGCAATGCGACCCGCTGCTGTGCACTCCGGATCTTGCCTTTGAATTGTTTCATTTGACTTGGATATCTGACTCGCCTGTGATCGCGTCGATCTCGCTTAGCACTAAGCGCATCCATTGCGGGTGAGCGAAGCGTGCCCTAACTGATCCCGAGATAAAGAACGTGACAGCCGACGCCTATACGGGTCACCGATCATTGGAGGGATGGCAGGTGTTCGTAGTTTCAGAAGATCCGTGAGTCGGCAACCTGTTCTACGACAGAATATTTTCGGTTTGGTGGCACAAGGTGCATCAAAGTTCGCATACGCCAACGGCAGCGGCCTGTCCGTCATGCGGATCCGTGATCGCGTTTCTGGTGATTCTTACGGCTCTCCATTTTCTTGAGCCGGAATTCAATCCTCCATATTTGATCAGCGAATACGAACTCGGCCGCTTTGGATGGTTGATGTCGCTTGCCTTTGTCTGCCTTGGGATCGGCTCGCTTTTGCTCGCTCGAGCAGTATGGTCCGATCTCAGAACGAGAGGCGGGCGTTTGGGCGGGTGGTGGTTGTTGCTCATCGGCCTCGCATTCGTTGGCGCGGGTATTTTTATTCCCAATCCTGCATCGATGGTCGAGAGTCGTTTGCACGGCGTCTTCGGACTTATTGCCATTGTCAGCTCGCCGATCGCCTTCACGTTGCTAAGCAGAAGCTTGGTCCACCATCACCAATGGTCCGTGGCCTCCCATTTATTGAAGGGGACGACAATTGTGGCGTGGCTGGGCTTGCTTTCGTTTTTCGGATCCATCGTCATTTTTTACGGATTCCCGTCTTACGGATTCGCGCAGGGATACGATGCCGTTGTGGTCGGCTGGACAAATAGATTCATGATCGCCTCCTATTGCGCCTGGCTGATAGCCGTCACATGGCAAAGACTGCGATAGATCTCTCGCCCGCCGATCACAACGAGGCCGATCGATTGGCGCCATTCGCGCCGTCCGGCGCCGCGGTCCATAGCGCGAGCGCTTCTTCCGCGATCAGTTCCGGCATCTCTTCTGGAAAGAACAGCTTTGCGCCGTCGACGCGGCGCACGCCGCGCGAATGCGGGAACGTGCGATCGAGCCAGTCGGCCCAACTCACATCGAAATGAATGTCAGCCGTGCCCCAGACCATCCGCGCCGGTGCCGTGCACCCCTTCAACGCGGGTTCGATCGCCGGTAATGGATTCGGCTCGAATGCAAGCATGTATGCGTGCAACTGCGCCCGTCGCGCGGCCGAGCTCACTAGCGGCCTTAGGTAGCAGTCAATCGCCTCGTTCGTGAGATTCGCCGGATTCGCATAGCACACGCTGAAGAGTCCCTCAGGCGATCGCGCAAACGCCTTGTCGGAAAGGTGACGGGCGAGGAGATCGGCCAATATTCCCTTACGGGCCGCATCCATCGCCTCGGCTAATGACTTCGGCGGGCTGTTCGTGTGCACGTCGCAATTGGTGAGAAGCAGCGTCCGCACGCGCACCGGATGGCGCGCTGCGAGGAGTTGCGCAATGGCGCCGCCGCTGTCGTTCGCGACAACATCGACCGCATCAATCGAGAGCGCGTCGAGCACGGCGGCGATCATGTCGGCCTGAGCGGTCGGCGCGCAATTTTGATCGACAGGCGTCTCGGTGTATCCGAGCCCCAGAAGGTCCGGCGCAACGCAGCGCCGCCGGGCCGATAGGCGTGCAATGGCGCCGCGCCAGTGAAATCCATTGAGCGGGAGGCCGTGTAGAAACAGCGCGACCGCTCCAGTCCCTCGTTCCACATACGCAATCCGACCGAAGCGCGTCTCGACGAACTGCCGCGACGCGTGAAACTCCGCAGCCGTCATCACACGCGATCCCTCCGCTCTTGCCTTCGCCGCTTCCCCCGCTTGCGGCTGCGCCCAGGCCAGCGCCGAGCTTCGGGTCGCGAGTGTCAAGCCGGTAATGCCGCCCGATGTCAACAGAAACGTCCGTCGTGTCATGCTCATGCCCAACAGTACGCCGCGGACCGCGCCCTGGTCTGTCGCAGAACTGCGACAATGTGATCGCGCGAAGTGGGCTACGCTGTTCGTGAGCGTTCGCGGCTCCATCCTCGGCAGCGTCGTATGTCCCAAGTCCTCAGCTATCGCGATTGGTATCGTGACGGTCCACTCGCCACCGTGCCGCAGGCGCATCGGACCATCCAGGCAGGGCCGGTGCACATGATCAACGTATCGCCGCCGGCCGGCGGCGTGCTCGAGCCACCCTTACCCGAATACGCGCTGCACCTGCTGGTCCGCACCGCGCCGCTGCTCCGTGTCGGCTTCAATCGTCCCCCGCGATGGCTCGCCGTCTCCTCCGGCGCGATGCTGCTCGCGCCGCCGGACACCTTCTGCGAGTACGTCGCCGACGCCGCCGCCCACGTGCTGACAGTCGCGATCCCAAAGGCCCTTGTCGAGGAGTTCGCACAGGACTCAGGCGCGCGAGTCGCCATTCGACGAGAGGAGGCTTTCCGCGATCCGCGGCTCATGCGCCAGCTCGTACGGCTCTGGCACGCGCTGGCAGACGGCGCGCCCGCGAGCGGGTTATTCGCAGACGAGGTGATGCGCACGCTGCTGGAAACGCTAGCGAGACGCATTGGCTCTCCCGTTCTCGATCGCCACGGCCGCGAGCGCCTTCCCACTCGAACTCTCCGTCGTCTCCGCGATTTCGTGGAAAGCAGCCTCGCCGACGATCTGAATGTGACGATGATGGCGGAGATCGCGGAGTTGAGTCCTGCGCATTTCGCGCGGGCGTTCGCGGCCACGGTCGGGATGACGCCGTTCCGTTACGTGATGACTCGCCGGCTGGCGCGGGCGCACGAGCTGCTCGTAGGGACGCAACGCTCGGCTCTCGACATCGCGCTCGACGTCGGCTTCAAAACGCCGAGTCACTTCACATTCCGGTTCCGCCGTGAGTTCGGTGTCACGCCGCGCGCGATCCGTCCCGGCCCAAGAACAGACGCGCTCGCGCGGGATTGGGGGCTGACGGGGGACGGGCCTCGGCGGCTTCACGATTCAAGCGCGTGATTTCGAAACGCAATCCGGTGTACGCGAGCGGAACGAGCGTGAGAACATCTGCGGCACGGGGTGGCCGGGGGCCCGGCCACCGAGCTTGGTACCCGCTGACGACTACCGCAACAGTTCGACGGCCTTCGCGAGGGCCGGTCCGAGACGCCGGGATCTCACTCGCACCGCAATGTCGCGACAGGATCGAGAGTGGTGGCGCGTCGCGCCGGCACTGCGCATGCCGCCAGCGCGACGAGGACGACAATCGCTACGCTTGACGCGAACGAAACGAAGTCGACCGATGGAAAGCCGAAGGACACGGCGCGCAAGGCGCGAATCGCCGCAACCGCGATGGCAAGGCCGATCGCCGACCCGACGGCAACCAAACCAAAGCCATGGCCGAGGACTATTCGTAACACCGCGGTCCGTTCGGCGCCGAGCGCCATCCGGACGCCGATTTCTCGAGAACGAGCCGCCACTGTGTAGGCCGTGACGCCGTAGATCCCGATGCCGACCAGGATCAAGGCGACAACACCCAGGCTGACTGACACGAATGCGGCGGCACGCTGCGGCCACTGGTACATCGCCAGCGCATCGTCCAGCGTCTGCGCGGTCACTGTCGGTACATTCGGGGCTAAGACAGTGACGGCGCGCCGCAGATCACCCACGATCGATCTCGTTCGTGAACGTGCGACGATGTGGAAGCCAGTGGGGTGATACTGATCCAACGGCAGGTAGACCGTGGGACGTTCCGGTTCACCTGCTTGCGCTCGAACCTCGCCGACAACACCGACCACCACCAGCTCCTTTTCATTGATGGGCTCGCCAAAACGGTGTTGCGAGGGGCCAAGCACGAGCCTCTTGCCGATTGCCGATTGCCCGTTCCAGAATCGGCGGGCGGTCTCTTCGCCCACAATCGCGACCAACGGCGCACCGTCGACGTCCGTCGCGGCGAAATCGCGCCCTTCCAGCATCGGAATGCGTAGCGTCGAGAAATATCCGGCTGAAACGATGTTGCCGTCGGAAAGGCTGTACTGACGGGCGGTCAGCGGCGCATCGGCGGGCATGAACACGCCCATGCCCATGCGGGCGCCGGTGGGCAACAGCATGCCGAGGGCCGCATCGGTCACACCGGGCAGAGCCCGCACGGCGTCCAATAGATCGCGCGCCACCGGAGCGCTTGATTGCGGCGAATACCCTCCCATCGCGAAATCGAGTTCGAGGACCTCGACACCCTTTGAATCGAAGCCCCGGCTAGCCGACGAGCTGGGTCCGACCGATTGCATGAGGATACCAGCGCCCACCAGCAGCACGATACTCAGACCGATCTGCACCGCGACGAACATGTTGCGCGACCGCAAACGGGCGGTGGCGCCGGCGACTGTGTCTTTGAGGGCGCCAATCGGATCGATCCGCGCCGCCTGCAGCGCCGGCACGAGACCGCACGCGATCGCTGCAATCAGTGCAATCGCCGACGTGAACATCAGCACGCGCCCGTCGATGGCCGGGATCAGATCGATCGGAACGGGCAACACGGGACCGAGCGCGCGCGGCTCTCGGCGGCGCGGAACCGGCAACGTTGGACCGAGCGCGATGACGATGCTCACGATGCCGCGTGCCACTGCCATGCCGCCGATGGCACCGACGGAAAACAGCAGCACTGTTTCTGTCAGCAGCTGTCGTACGAGGTGTGCCCGACCAGCGCCAATCGCCATGCGGATCGCGATCTCACCGCGGCGAGCACGTCCGCGCGCTAGCAGAACACCGGCGAGGTTGGCGCAGGCGATCGCCAGTACGAGCGACACGAACAGCGTGACCAGGACGACGACGCCGCCGAACGGCAGCGCGAGGTTGCCGGGAAGGTACGAGGCCGCGGCCAGTCGCAGTCCCTGCGGCCGGTTCTGATCGGGATACTCCTCCGCGAGCGCGCGGCCGATCGTCTCGACTTCCGCTGCCGCTTGTGCCACCGACACGCCTGGCTTCAAACGCCCGCGGCCCAGTGCCGCGGGCATCTCGCGTCGGTACGACCAGTCGGGCGGCGCGGGAGCGAATGGAATCCATACGTCAGTCGCGACCAGACTGGTGCCACGAAAGCCGGAGGCCGCCACGCCGACGATCTCAAACGGCTGGCCGTTGAGCCGCACCGCACGTCCGATGACGGAAGGATCCTGCTGGAAGCGGCGCGTCCAGAATGCGTGACTGAGCACGATTCCGCGATCGGGATCCCGATCGGTTAACACCCGACCGGCCGCAGCCTGCACGCGCAGCACGTCGAAGTAGTTCACGGTCACCGTGTGAGCGTAGACGCGCTCGGCACCCTGGCTGCCGCTCGCGAAGCCCACGGATTTCGGTATCGGCTCGTAGGCGTACACGTCCACCAGCGTCGTCGTCCGTGTTCGCAGATCGACGTAATTGGGCATCGAGATCTCGTTGACGCCGAAGGACCCGTCTCGATCCTCGCGACTGATGTCGACGAGCTCTTCGGGGTTGGCCACGCCCGCCGGCACGCGCGAGATGACGGCATTGGCGATTGTGAACACTGCGGTATCGGCGCCAATGCCGATCGCGAGTGACAGCACAATCGCGGCGGTGGTGAGCGGGCTTCGCACCAGCGAGCGACACGCGTAGCGGATATCGCGAGCGAAGTGGTCGAGCCACATGATGCGTCGCGATTCGTAGAATCGTTCCTGGGCGGCGACCACACCGCCAAACTTCTTGATTGCCAGGTCGCGCGCGTCGCGCGCGCTGAGCCCCTCAGCGATCAACTGGTCGGTCTCGAGCGCAATGTGCGCCTCGATTTCCGCTTTGAAGTCGTCCACGCTGCGCGTCATGGGTGTTCCGGACCGAGAATCCCACTAATCGCCGCCGCCAGCCGTCGCCACTTGCTTGCCGCGGTGACGAGCGCCTGGCGACCCTTCTTGGTGAGCGTGTAAAAGCGCGCCTTGCGGTTGTTGTCAGACGTACCCCATTTCGCGGCGATCGCGCCGCGGCTTTCGAGTCGCTGCAGCGCCGGATAGAGCGAGCGATGATCGACGAGCAGCATGTCCTCCGACTGCTGCTCGCTCGCGCGCGCGATGCCCTGTTCGAAAGCCAGTGTGCGCAGGATCAACAGGTCGAGCGTTCCCTGCAGGAGCGTCAGACGCTCTTCCACGGCTCTTCGGGAAGTCATACCACAGGAGTATCGCTCGTCTTGGGTCGAATGTCAACCCGAGTGGTCAGTGTGGGGACTCGCGTGTCGCCCGGTGCGGACAATATTCGTCGCTCGTACCGTGTCGTGCCTTTCATCACAAGAATCCGCTGGCATCGGACCTGCAGTCGTGCGCGCGGCATCGGGAGGTGCCAAGCCGTGATGCTGATCAACCGACAGATTCCCCGCTGCATTCTTCTCACCATGGTGGTCGTCGCGTGGACGGCCGCGCCCGCGCACGCGCAATGGGTGGTCACGCCCTACATTGGCATCAACGTCGCGGGCGACGTCGAGTCAGCCAAGGGGGGCGTCGGCGCCTCGGTCGCTTATTTCAGCGGCGGGCTGGGGTTCGAGTTTGATCTCGAACGTTACGCTCATTTCTTCAAGGATCAGGACCTGATCAACCTCCGTCCCGATCCCAGGATGGACCTCGATACTGACGCTCTGAGCTTCATGGGCAACGTGGTGGCGCCGATTCACATTCAGGGCGCGCCGAAATTGCGTCCGTACGCCGCCGCAGGGCTGGGTGTGATTCGCGCCATGTTCGATTGTGCGTGCGACCTGTTGGACACCGACCAGAACAACTTCGGATTCAACGTCGGCGGCGGCGTGATGTACTCGCTGAACGATCGCGTCGGGGTGCGGGGCGAGCTGCGGTATTTTCGCGCGTTCGTCGATGAAGGCACGAACGAGGGCGGCTACTTCAAGGACTACGGCTTCTGGCGCGCGACCTTCGGGGTCACCTTCGGATTCCCGCGGTAACGGCTAAACCCGAATTCGAAATTTCCTGATTGCAGCAAGGCGTGCTGAGTAATCGTCGACTCGGCGTTCCTCCGGCTGTTGCCGGCCGCACCATGCTTGAGCGCTGTGCTCGCGTTTAATCCGTTTTCACTTCCTTACATTCCAGCAACAATCCAGAAATGTTTGCTCCCGACACTTAAGGCAGTGCGATGGCCGCCGCCTACCCAACGCATTGCTGCAAGGGAGAGGAGCACACATGCCAACCAGAAGGGATCTGGCACACGCACCTGGGCCGCTGTTCTCGGGAGTCTGATGATTGCGGGAAGCGTCACCTGATCGCTCAGGAGCGCGCGTCACTCCGTCCCGATTTGTCGGGCCGGTGGCAATTGAACCGTGAGCAGCGAGAACGCTGAGACAAAGCTCGATCGGATGCAATCGTCGCAGGGCGGTGGCCACATCCCGGGTCGTCATGGCGGCGGGCTAGGAGGAATGGATTTTGCGAACCTCATTCCGCCAGCCGACCGTCGATCACGAGCGCTGGAGCTCCTGGATCGTGTCGGGATTCGCGAGCAGGCGGACAAATTGCCTGCCGCGTTGTCGGGTGGGCAGCAACAACGCGCGGCCATTGCCCGCGCGCTGGCGAATGATCCGCCGATCCTGCTGGCCGACGAACCAACCGGCAACTTGGACGAGCAGCGAAGGCGTGTTTGTGGCCTTGGTCAGCTGCGTGATCGCGGTCATTCCCGCCGTTGTTCTCGCTGCGGCGATGGGTAGAGGGTTCGGCAGACAGTTTTTAAATGGATCGTTACCATTCCGAGTGTCCCTGTCGGCAACCCGTCATTTGGATCGTCGCCGTCATTCTGGGTGCAGTGTTGGCGACGTTAGGCCCGGCATCCCGGGCGTCCCGGCTGACCGTCCGTGAGGCGCTGACATATCTGGAAGGGAGCTTTGGGCTTAGCCCCTCAATTCACTTGTGTTCGCAATCGCGGCATCGAGCCGATTCCAACGCTCGGCCCGAAACCGGCATTGTTCGAGCGTTTCGCGCCGTTGGCGCTCCGAATTCAAGTGAGGTTGGGCTTAGATCGTCGGTCCTGTTAACGTCATAGCGTCGGGTGTTTGTCTAACCACGCGGACGTCCGTTCATACTGCTGCGCGAGGGTCAGGATATCCAGATCAGCCAACGGGCTTGCCACGATCTGCAGGCCGATAGGCAGTCCGCTCGAATCGAACCCGCACGGTACCGTCATCGCCGGCAGGCCGTAGTAGTTCGCGAACACGGTGTTTTCCGGTGACAACGCTTGCGGATTCGCGGCGGCGGCCGCTGCTCGCGGCACCGTAGTCGTGGTCGTCGGCAGCAGCAAGACGTCAATCTCGCCGAACAACTGGCGAGACACCGCCTTTCGAGCACGCTCAATTTGGCGGGTGCCGGTAGTAGGACCGGCGAAAGGGACCACCGTTTGCTTCATGACGTGGCCGAGACTGGCGACGGTTTCAACCGCCCTCGTGAAGGCTGCGGCTACGTCGGCGTCTGCCTTGAAGTTCGTCGCGACCCCGATGCGCAGCCGTCTCGGTTCGTGCAACTCGCTTGCGAAGTCCACTGGCCGCGAGAGGGCGTTTCGTTCCTTCAACGCGTCCACAACGAGCGCCGTATCTGCAACCTGCCGCGTCGTCACACCAGGGTGACTGAACCAGACGATCATGTCGTCAGGCGGTGCTTCGCCGGCGAGAATGCCTTGGCTGCTGATCAGGCCGTACGTCCCCTTGAAGCCGACGACGCCACAACACGCCGCCGGCAGCCGGCAGGAGCCGATGGCATCGGTGTCGACCGTGGCGTAACACATGCCACTGGCGACGGCGACAGCCGATCCGCTCGACGATCCGCCGGGGATGTAGTCCGCGTTCCAGGGATTCTTCACGGGGCCATAGAAACTCGTGAGTCCGGTCGTCGCCATTCCCAGGGTATCCATGTTCGTCTTGCCGATCACGATCGCCCCGGCCGCCTTGAGGCGTGTGACGACATCGGCGTCCTTCGCCGGAACGCGATTCGCGAAGCGCTCGAACGCGGCCGTTGTCTTGATCCCCGCAGTGTCGTAGAAATCCTTCACGGCGATCGGCACACCATGCAGGGGCCCACGCCAGCGATCCGCTTTGATTTCCGATTCCGCGACCGTTGCGGCAACACGCGCGGCCTCTGCGATTACAGTGATGAACGCATTTACATGCGCGTTGAGCGCGTCGATCCGTGCGAGGCAGACGTCCACAACCGCAACAGGGGAGAGCGTCCGCTCTCGTATGTGCGTACTGAGCTCATTGATGGAGGCGTGAGGATCGATCATCGGATCTCCATTCGCCGTACCAGGCCATCGTGCATCTCGTACACATGTTCGACGATTTGATCAGCGATCACCGTTCCCGTCAGATCGCGCACGATCTGATGCACGCTGACAACGAGGTGCCCGTCAGCGTCCCAGCGGAACGCTCGTGGCTCGACTCGCGGATCAATGGCGGCCCACTGCCGCTGCCAGTACGCCCGCACTCCACCGCGCCCGTTCACCCAACCGCCCTCCCAGCCATTCGGCCACGTCACGTCCGGGTGCATGAGCGCGAGGGCGCCTTCGAGATCACGGTTGTTGAAGGCGTCATAGCAGCGACGCACCACGGTTTCGACGTCGGCTTTGCTCGTCATGCCGAGACCCGAAGAAAGCGTTCGACGAGAAAATCCCGGGAGTCGGTGGGTGCTGCAAAATCGTCCTGCGATTGATAGATCGTGTAGTTCATCGTGTGGGCCTCCAGCTTCAGACGGTCGTTTTCAGAGCTTCGTGACGATCACCCATGGGCGGGCTGATTTCGACAGTCGTTGATACGTCATGAACGCCCGCTTCGCCAAGCCTTCGAGCGTCGCTTATGGGGCTAACGCGGCCGCCAGGGGATGGTTAGCACGTTGGTGGATCTTGGTCGAGAAACACGGTTTCGGCGGCAAGTTCTTCGAAGCACAGATTGACCGTTCGCACCTCTGCCCGAGTGCGGTGCACCATACCGGCGGGAACCGTTACCGCCTGCCACGGGTCCAACGTCAGTGAACGTCCATCCGACAGCTCGATGATGAGGCGTCCCTTGACAACCAGAAATAGTTCGTCGGAGTGGGCGTGCTGTGCCAAGGGTATTCACCGGACATAACTGCAAGGCGTAGACATCCTCCGTTAACTTGGTTGAGCACCACATTACGATACGCGCTCCGAATACCAGCGGCTTCTTGCGCCACGTCTATGACAGTGAGTGACGGGTGCTGGACCGGTTCACGAACATACTCGCTGGCGTCCATTTCGTAACCCCAAGCTCACTTGAAATTTTGGAACGCCAACGGCGCGAAACGCTCGAACAATGGCGGTTTCGGCCCGAGCGTTGGAATCGGCTCGATGCCGCGATTGCGAACACAAGTGAATTGAGGGGCTAAGTGCCCCTGAGGACATCGTGTCGCAACAGCGGCACATGCGCTGTCAGATTCTTTCGAATGTGCGCTAACGTCGGTTGGCGTCCGTTTACCGTCGCGTGAAGGACATGATCCAGTTTGTTTCCCACGTCTTGCCGCCATCGTCTGAGAACGCCTGTTCCCACCGTGCTGAATCGGCAGTCGGTCGCGTCCAGAGAAACCGGCACCGGACCGTCTTGCCGTCGATGGTTTCGTCACCGTAGAACTCGCCGACCCCGCCGATGAATCGGCCCACCATTGGAGGCAGCAACGTTCGTGCGTGCGCGGTGTCGGCCCAGTAAATCGACCATTCCCCCGTCGCCGGATCGAATAGCCGCAGCGTGATGCCTTCGAACGGCGCACCATCGCGAACGGCAAAGTACCGATCCAGATGGCCAAAGCCATCGAGAAGGGGCGCCACGTCAGACCGTGCATCGAACTCAATCCATTCGGTTGAGTGCTGGAGGCGGCCCTTCAGAAATCGATTGCGGATGTTCCACGATGCGAAGAGGAAATCAAAATCGTGTTTTGTCGCGCGGGCGGCCTTCGGGCCGTCGCCGAGCCGCGACCGTGACGTCGGTTCCAGATCCAGCAAGGTCACCGGTTGGTTGTCGAGGACGATCCGGCTGGCGAGGCGATCGACAGAAGACCCCGAGAACGCGTCATGCGCGACAGTTGCGAACCACACGAGCACATGCTCGTTCTCCCGCACCGGCAGCCTCGTGAACGTGTTCGGCGAGGATTCGGTGATGAACACGCCCTCGAGCGTGATGCCATGAGCCTGAAGCACCGGGATGACGTGGCGCTCGAACTGGGACACGGTTTGCGTGTCGACAGGCAGAGGCGTCTGATGTATGCCGGCGAGTACCGTCATCAGGCCGCGCGCGTGCGTTCGTGTCCTGTCGGGTCCGACGTCGAGGCGAAAGGCGAGCCCCGGCCGAGCAGGTTTCAACAACAGCACGTCGTCGCTATCCAGCATCGTGCTGTTCGCCGCATTCCGGTGCGCTGCCCACACCGGCCCTCCATAGAAGGTTTCGAGAGCCTTGTGGCGGCTGTCCATGTTCGCGAAGCCGCGGAGCCACACGAAACGATTCTCCCGATACCGGTCGCGGAATTGACCGATTAGCGTCATGCCGACAGCTTCCTGCGGCTCGATGAAGTGGCGCTCGAACAGGTCGATGAGGGCGTCGCGCTGCCCCGCTTTGAGGGTGTACTGCCGCAATTCGATCACCGAACAGCAGTCCGCATGTGCAGCAGTCGTATTCATAAGCATTCCTGTGACACCGCCACCACGAGCCAGATCGCGCGCATGACGTCGACAGTACGTGGCTGACGGCATGACGTCATCGACCAGTTGTGAAAATGGGGTTGGACCAGTTGGACCATCGAAACAGCGCGGATCGACTATTCTTGCTGGGCCAGTTCTGCTGTGAGGATTGCCCATGGCGCGATGGGAATTCATTTTCGAGATTGATCGAGCCGGGGGGATCTCCTGCGTGCGGCAGATCGCGAACGCGCTGACCGAGCAGATTCAACGGGGGCGGCTTCGGCCTGGCGACCGTCTCCCGGGCACGAGAACGCTCGCGCGGACGTTGCACGTTCACCGGCAGACCGTGGTCGCGGCGGTCGAGGAGCTGATCGCTGAAGGCTGGCTCGTCAGCAGGCGTGCGTCGGGCACGTTCGTCACCGCGGGCTTGCCGGAGCCGCCGTCGCGGAGATCGGCCTACTCCGTGCGAGCCCATCCCCGCGCCGCGGCTAAATTCGCGATTTCACTCCCTGTCGCGCCGGTTCCCGAGCTGCCGCGTGTTGTTCCATCGGGGACGATCCTGATGTCCGGGACACGACCGGATTTACGGCTCTTGCCTTTCGACCTCATCGGGCGAGCTTATCGTCGCGCGCTGCGGACCGGTGGTCCAGCGCTCCTGTCGTACAGCGATCCGGCCGGGGTCCCTCGTCTTCGGCAGGGGCTGGCAGCGATGCTGTCGGCGACGCGAGGCCTGGCTGTCGATCCGAATTCGGTCCTCGTGACACGTGGAAGCCAGATGGCGCTGGCGCTCACCGCTCGGGCGCTGCTTCGCCCCGGCGATACGGTCGCTGTTGAGAATCCCGGGTATCGGCCCGCTTGGGAGGCGCTCCGAGGTGCCGGCGC
This sequence comes from Acidobacteriota bacterium, assembly GCA_046726375.1. GTDB lineage: Bacteria > Acidobacteriota > Vicinamibacteria > Vicinamibacterales > UBA2999 > DASPWV01. The sequence goes on along the minus strand of JBKPAJ010000037.1, from coordinate 4,542 downwards.
CAACATCCTGCCTGTTCCCGTTGACGAAGACGGTCTCCAAGTCAGCACACTGGAGCGCCTGGTCGCACGGCAATCCATCCGTGCCGTGTATGTGACGCCGCACCATCAGTTCCCCACGACAGTGACCCTGACGGGTCCGCGCCGTACGATGCTTCTGCGCCTTGCGGTCCGTGCACGCTTCGCGGTGATCGAGGACGACTACGATCACGAGTTCCACTACAGCGGGAAACCTGTGCTCCCGATGGCCAGCATCGACACGGAGGGTGTGGTCGTATACATCGGGACCTTCTCGAAGGTGCTCGCACCGGGCCTCCGTCTCGGGTTCATCGCGACGCCGCCCAACCTGATCGAACGGCTCGTCGCCCATCGATCATTCATCGATCTCCAGGGCGATCCCGCGCTCGAATCAGCGATCGCGGAGCTACTCGACGAGGGCCTGATTCAACGACACGTCCGAAAAATGCGGCGCGTCTATCACCGACGGCTGGAGATCCTTGTGTCGGCCCTGCGGCGGCAGCTTGGCGACTTTGTCACGTTTCGTATCCCGTCAGGCGGAACCGCGATCTGGGTGAGGACGAAGGATGCGCGAACCATGATGCGGTGGGCAGAGGCATCGCGTGCGAATGGCGTTGTGTTCGACCCCCCGACCGAGTACAGCCTTAGCCCAGCTCCAGCAGCTGGCGCGCGACTCGGCTTCGCGTCGCTCGCCGAGGACGAACTCCGTTCCGCGGTGAGGCGGCTTGCGGCGGCCGCCACGCTGACACAAGGCTCGCGGACGCGAAAGGGAAGGCGATACGAGTTCACTTGAAATCACTCGTTATGGACGCCTCTTCATAAAGACCTGGGCGCGACGGCTCGACGAGTGGTTGCAACCTGTCCAAATGATGCTTGAAGGCAAGTTTGATCAAAAGGACGATTGATAACAGTCACTCGCATGCTGAACGCATAGGCTTCCGACTGAAACCGCGCCATTGATGATTCGTGAATGTATGATCACCGACCGTGAGCTTATCGCGTCTCAATCATCGCCACCCGCATCTTCAGTGCAAGGTCGTCGCGTGAAGAGGGCTCCAAGACGATCAATTCGCAATAGAGCTGCCGTGATGGCGTGCTCGATTTTCACTGGCAGTGTCTTGCTGCTCGCGGTGGAGCTAGAGACGCAGCACATGTTGTCTCAGGCGGGCGATTGGACCGCGTACGGACGCGACGGCGGCGGCGAACGTTTCTCGCCGCTCGACGCGATTCACCGCGGTAACGTGGCGTCGCTCGAGGTCGCGTGGACCTTTCGCACAGGTGACGCGTATCAGCCGAGCGGGGGCCGGCCGACCGCATTCGAGGCAACGCCGCTCCACGTCGACGATGCCCTTTACGTGAGCACGCCCGTCGGCCGCGTCATTGCGCTTGATCCGGTCACGGGGCAGCAGCGTTGGGCTTTCGACGCACAATCGCCGCGCGAGAAAGGCTACGGCGATTTTACGAGCCGCGGCGTCTCGACCTGGCAGCGCGGCGCGGAGCGCCGAATCTTTGTGGCGACGATTGACGCCCGCCTCATCGCCCTCGACGCGAAAACCGGCCAGCCCATTCAGAGTTTCGGCGAGCGCGGGGCGGTGGATCTTCGCAAAGGACTGCGCATCCCGCCCGACGGGTTTGCCGATTACGAGGTCACCTCACCGCCGGCGATCGTTGGCAACACGATCGTGGTCGGCTCTGGGATCGCCGACGGCACCGACAAGCGGCACCCGAGCGGCGAGGTGCGCGGGTTCGACGCCGCGACCGGAAAGCTGAAGTGGACGTGGGATCCCGTACCGCAGCATCCGGCGGAACCCGGCGCGGACACCTGGAAACGCGGCGGCGGCGCGCGTGCCGGCGGCGCGAATGCCTGGTCGGTCATCGTGGCCGACGTCGCCCGCAACCTGGTGTTCGTCCCGACGAGCAGCCCGAGCCATGATTACTACGGAGGCGAGCGGTTGGGGAACAACCTGTTCTCCGATTCTGTTGTGGCTTTGCGGGCCGACACGGGCAAGCGACGTTGGCACTTCCAGACTGTTCATCACGACTTGTGGGACTACGACGTGGCGGCGCCGCCGCTGCTGTTCGACTGGCAGGCGAACGGCCCCAGCGTGCCGGCAGTTGCCGTGGCATCGAAAACGGGTCACCTGTTCATCCTGGATCGAGCGTCGGGCAAGCCACTGATTCCCGTGGAGGAACGACCGGTACCCGCGAGCGACGTTGCAGGGGAGGCCGCCGCACCAACGCAGCCGTTCCCGACTGCGCCGCGCTCGCTGGCGCGCACAACGTTGAAGCCGGAGGAAGCGTGGGGCGCGACCGAGGAAGACCGCGCCTGGTGCCGCAGCACGATAAGCGCGCTTCGTGCCGAGGGAATCTTTACGCCACCATCGCTCCGCGGAACGTTGGTCGTACCGGGAAACATCGGTGGCGTTTCCTGGGGCGGCATCGCCTACGACCGGCGGAACGGGTTGTTGATCATGGCGGTCAACAATCTCGCGGCCGAGGTCCGTCTGATCGCGCGAGACCACGTTGAAACGGAGCGAAGTGGTGGTCGGCTCAGCGGCGAGTTCGAGTACCACCCGCAGAATGGCACACCGTATGGTATGACACGACGGTTTTTATTGGGGCCAAAGACCCGTCTGCCGTGCACCCCACCGCCTTGGGGTACGCTGACGGCGGTCAAGGCCGCGACTGGCGGAATTGCATGGCAGGTTCCGCTGGGCCAACTGACTGGGACCGAACAGATCCCCGGTGCGGCACAGTGGGGTTCGATCGCGCTTGGCGGACCGATTGCGACCGCTGGAGGGTTGGTCTTCGCCGCCGGGACGCTCGAGGCTGCGATCTACGCATTCGATGTCGAGACCGGCGAACGGCTGTGGAAAGGGATGTTGCCCACGAGCGCCAAATCGACTCCGATGACCTATCGCGGACGCGACGGGCGTCAATACGTCGTCGTCGCAGCCGGCGGCCACGGAGTGTCCGTCGGCCCACCACTTGGCGATCATCTCGTGGCGTTTGCGCTAGGCGAGCGAGGCAAGTAATTGCGCCTCAACGCAGACGTTACGTTGAGCACCTCAACACCCGGACGACTTTTCCTGGGCTCGACCTCGTTGACTTACGGCTTGAGGTCAATTGCTGCCTTGTCGCTACCGTCATGTAGAGCGGCACAGAGCCGGGCTCGCGCATGACCATCCATGTGCCGTTTACGTTACCGTAGCAGACGGTCACGCGCACCCATACATCGGTCTTTTCTCCAACTCAACTGAAAAAGTGGTCCTTTTCACATCGTCACATCTGGACCTTGTGCGTGCACCACCTGGTTCGTAATCTGCCCGCATGAATGCAGTCCGAGTCGCACTCGTCACATGCCGGGAACTTCCCCAACTCGACGCGGACACGCGCCGCTTAATCGCGCCGCTTGCCGCGCGTGGGATCAGCGCGACGCCCGCGATCTGGGATGACTCCGACGTGGACTGGACACTCTTCGACCTGGTCGTCGTCCGCTGCTGCTGGGACTATGCCGGACGCCGTGGCGAGTTCCTCGACTGGGCAGCATCAGTACCACACGTCGCCAATCCCCTAGCCGTGCTTGCGTGGAATACTCACAAGCGCTATTTGAGGGATCTGGCCGCAAGCGGCATCCCGACCGTGCAAACGATGTGGCTCGAGCCGACGCACGAGTCGTCGCTACTACCAGAGACAGGCGACTGGGTCATCAAGCCGGCGGTGAGCCTGGCAAGCCTCGACACAGGCCGCTATCGCATGCACGATCCCGAAGAACGGCGCCTGGCCGCCAACCACGTTCGCCGGTTGCACGCCGACGGTCGCCTGGTGATGGTGCAGCCATACATGCAGACCATTGACGACCAAGGGGAGGCGGCGCTCGTTTATTTCGGTGGCGTATTCAGTCATGCGATGCGCAAAGGCGCCGTTCTCACAGGGCCTGACACCGGGATCGATCGGCGCTTCCAGCCACAGGGAGGGGTGAAGCTGAGTCGGTACCGACCGACGTCGAAAGAGCTCGCGGCAGCAGAGCGCGTGTTGGCGGCAGTGCCTTGCTCACGCAACGAATTGTTGTACGCCCGCGTCGATCTGGTTACGGATCAAGACGGTTGTCCTGTTTTAATGGAGCTCGAGCTCACAGAGCCGCAACTGTACTTCCACGACGTCCCAGCCGCTGCGGACCGAATGGCGGCCGTGATTCTGGCTTACGCACGGAGCGCCGTGATCCACCAAGGCGATCGAATCGGCACACACGCGCCGCTCTATCAGAATGGCGAGGAGTTCAATGAGAAGACGCTGGCGTTCCTGCAGCGCCGCGCGGACGCAGCGGTGGTGTAGCCGTGTTCTGGCGTGATGTCCCATCACGCCGTCGCGCTCCACACTAGACACCTCCTAAGGCTGAGAGCGTGCGAAATGAGGCAAGTTTTGCAAGCGCCTTAGGGGATGTCTAGCCCCCGCGGAGCGGGGGCAAACCAACATATGGCAGTGAAGCGGAGACAACTTCGCAGTCCTTGGCGGTTTGAGGCGGAG
>JBKPAJ010000036.1:0-9255 GCA_046726375.1 Acidobacteriota bacterium | reverse complement strand
TGAAAATGTCGTCCAGAGCGGACTCCAGAGCGATGGCTCCCTGCTCGAAGCCTCCGTCTTTGGTGTACCCGTCGAAGGCCAGAATGCGCATGTAGCCAATCGAGCCGCTCAGTATGCCGAAGTGGATCATCTCGTTTACGTTGGGCCGCAGCTTGCCGTCCGAGTTTTTCGACTCGATGATGTCCTTCGTTCGTTGAGCCTGCCGGTTGAACAACCCGAGAATCTCGTCGATTGAGAGTGAGCTCGTGGCCTGCAGCCTGCGCCTGATTTCTGAAGCGGGCCGGTAGCCGATGTACTGGCGATGAATCGATGCAGCATTGATGTTGGTGTGGGCATTATGAAACGGGAGGATCATCTCCCGGAGGATGTCGAAGAGCTCTTCCGCCGTTGTCGATGCGGTCACTCGAGGGCGATATTTGCGGTCGACCGCCGCCCAATCGGTGCGATAGAGAGGAAACAGCGCAAACTGCTCGGCATATGTCTGCCAGAACACGGCGTAGTTTTCCAGCGGCGTGTTCGGCAGCGTCTCGGCGCAGGTCCCGGGTCGAGCGCTGATGCGCCGCAGGCTCACGCTCGAAATGGAAGGCCCCTGGCGCATCAGGAGCGTGTCCGGTGAGGAGCCTGGCGTCAGACGAATGTCGGCATCGCCCCGGTTGAATACGACGTCGGTCTTGCTCCCGCCGGCATCCGACCGTTTGGCAGTCCACCAGGGCACACAACTGATTGATGTGATCTGAGAGGTGCTCATCCTCGCGCCGTCGATTTCCACCAGCAGACCATAGCCATCCGCCAGCCAGAAGCCGTCGAGCGACTGCGCCACGGCGGGCGGCGAGAGCACCGACACGATCGTCATCAACGCCGAGATCGACAGGAGTAGTGACCCTATTCCCGTCGGCCGACATTGCGGGCCCTGTTTATACATTCATCACCCTCTCGAACCACGTCCGATCGCTCAGCATCACATTGCGAGCCGCTGCGCCCGACGATCAGTACGACGCCGGCGTGGATCTTCGCACTTGTCGGGAATCCGCGAAACAGGTGACGACCCAGCGCGCCACATCGGAATTCGACCCATTGTCCCGGGAGCACCGCATCGGTTACTTCAACCCGGCAAGAAAAGCACGCGTCTCGCGTAGCGGGAGCTGTTGCGCCGCAGGCACAGGAGGCTAGCCAGCCGGTTTGGGTGGAACGCGGTCCGTCTGGCGACCTTAAATCAGACTTCGTTAGGGCGGGCTCCGCGCCAATGCTGCCGATCACTACCTGAACTCGTAGGTCGATTCGCCTCTCGTCTCATTTCCTCTCTCTCGTCACTACGAATCTGCACGGTGCCCGCATCGCGGCGTTGACCTATTGTCTGCCGGTCGTTGCCTACCGGCTGTGACGCGACTAGACTTCGGGACACAACGATGATTCCAGGCATCGACTCGACCATTCGCGTCGCCATCGTCGAGGACCGTCGTGAGATCCGTGAAGGACTGGCGACGATCATCAACGGGACACCTGGATTCCACTGCACCGGCGCGTTCCGATCGATGGAAGAGGCGCTGGATCGGATTGGACAAGACCTGCCCGACGTCGTTCTCAACGACATCGGCCTGCCCGGCATGAGCGGCATCGACGGCATCCGCATTCTGAAGGAGCGCTACCCTGACCTGCTGGTTCTGATCCTCACGATCTACGATGATGACGATCGTATTTTCGACGCGCTGTGCGCAGGGGCTTCCGGCTACCTTCTCAAAAAGACTCAACCCGCGCGCCTCCTCGAATCGCTGCGCGAGGCCGTGGCGGGCGGCGCACCGATGTCGCCGGAAGTCGCCCGCCGTGTGATCGCGATCTTCCGGGAGTTTCGTCCGCCGGACAGCACGAAATGCGAGCTCACGCCTCATGAAGTGCGGCTGCTCCGGTTATTCGTCGAAGGACACAATTACAAGACAGCCGCCGCAGAGCTCGGCGTGACGGTCCACACCATCAGCTTCCACCTCCGCAGCATCTACGAAAAGCTGCAAGTCCATTCGAAATCCGCGGCCGTCGCCAAAGCCCTTCGCGACCGGCTCGTCTAGGCAACGAAGAATCCCCTTCAGGGCACGCGACGAAGGAGGGCAGCCGCCCGCCTGCGTGTCACGATCGCTACGTGATCTCGTAGGTCGATCACACTCTCCGCACATTTGACGTGCCGCTTCCTACGAATGTGTGCGGTGCGTGCACGCGACCGTTCACGTATCCTCCCACGTCTCGATCGCGTGGGTCATGAGTTGAAAAGGAGTTGCAGATGAAACGTTCCATCGCATCCCGAGCGCAGGTGCGCATTCTCGTTCTCGTCGTGCTCGTCGTTCTTGCCGGGGCCGGGGCACGGCGCGACTGGCTGGGTCCCGTCGTCCGCGCCGCTGGCGTCGTCAACTTCGTCGCCACCGACGACGTCGGTCCGTGGTTCCAATGCGTGGGCGCCGGATGCGTTCAGGCCGGCACGCAATCGCTCGCCGTTGTCAACCCAGGCACTGACGTCCGGATCACGGTTGGCAATGAGACCGGCACGGTACACACGTTCACGAGCCTGGTCTACCCGGCGGGCGCCCAGCACATGCCGTTCGACCAGCCATCGGCCTTTAGAGCGGCGACGAAGAGCGTCACGCTGAACAACCCCGGACTCTACGTCTTCGTGTGCAAGGTGCATCCATTCATGCTCGCGGCGACGATCGTGGACGATCCCGCGACGCAAGGATTGGACCTGGGTGAGGACGTCTCTCTGGTCAACGGCATCACCGTGCCCTCGAGCAGCGACCTGGCGACGCGGCTGTTGCGCGCGTTCTGGCTCATTACGAACCCGACGAACTATCAGGATCACAACCCCGTCACCAATCCCTCGCTGAGGTGGACGATCAACTACCCAGCCGGAGTGCCCGTGCGGATCACCGGCGGCGCCGTGGTGGACCTGAAAGACACGCTGGAAGCGCGATACGGAAACAACCTGCCGCTGGCGGCGCCGTTCAAGCCTGCTCAGAAGGGCATCGGCGAGGTCTGGGTCGACACGGAGTACGAGAACACGGCCGGCAAAACAAAGCCTGGCACCGTGACCGCGGTGGATGCGAGCTCCTGGAAAATCACGAAGAAGGTCGCGCTGCCCGAAATCAACATGAACAACCCCCACAACATGTGGACCGATATCGGTCAGAAGCTAATCTACCAGACCCAGTGGTTCGACACGAAGCTGACCGTGTTCGACCGCACGACCGGCAAACTGGTCAGGAATATCGACGTCGGCGAATCGCCTGCCCACGTGATGACCCGTGTCGACACCGATCAGGTGCACGTGAGCATCAACGGCGAAGGCGACGTCGTCGAACTCAGTCCCGGAGCGAAAGAGATCGAACGCCGGATTCCCACGCAGTTCCCGGGACAATTGGCGGCGCAGCCTCACGCTCACTGGATGAGCCACGACGGTCAGACGATGGTGACGCCCAACTCGAACAGCAACGACTCGACCCGCATCGACATTCCGTCCGGCACGATCACCGACAAGACCGACACGGGATTCCTGCCGATCGCGAGCAGCATCATGCCCGATGCGAGCAAGTACTACGTCTCCAACTACATCGACAGCACCATCACGTGCATTTCGATCGGACCGCCGGCGTGCGAGAGCGGAAACGCGACGGTGCCGACCAAGAACATCAACCTGCTCCTGGGCGGCGCGTCGCTCGGCAACTACGACCCCATCACCGGCGGGGGGTTCTCGACGTCGGGAGCCCTGCCGATTCAGACACCGGTGAGCCCAAATGGAAAGTTCGTCGTCACGGCCAACACGCTGAGCGGGACAATTACCATCATCGATACCGCCATCGACGAACTGGTCAAGGTCCTGCCCTGCAGCGCCGGATGCCACGGCGTGAACTTCGGCGCGAAGAAGGGCGGCGGGTATTACGCGTACGTCTCGAGCAAATTTTCGAACGACCTGATCGTCGTCGATCCCGATCCGAACGATGACGGGAACGTTGCCGACGCGAGCATCGTGGGCCGCGTCATCCTCGCCATCGGCCCGAATGCGGACGTGCAGACCGACGACGAGGTGACGGCATACGCAGGTATGGGCGGGCAAGGCGTGCTGCCAATACCGCTCGTGTACAACGGCTGGGTTCAGAAGCTCCCGCAGTCCTGGAAGAACCTGCTGACCCAGAAGCAGTTGCATCCTATCCAGTGAGGCGGCGGCCGCGGCATTCGGACTGAGCGCGGCATCACGACGCTCAACGGGAGTCCGCGAGCACGCAGGGAGACAGACTTCTGCGGGCGCCGCGGGCTCCATCCGATCGAGCGCGCTTCAGACGGCGAGCACCCTCCCGATTGCCATCAATTGGAGGAAACGATCGGCACTCGCAGCACGAGCGCGCCCACCCACTGCCCGGGGTTGTTGGTTCCGGCGAAAAACTCCCAGGTGAAATTCGTGTGGCAGCGCACGCATGCCGTGTGGAAAACCGTCGACCGGCACCGGCCGCCTCCGGTGGCATGCGCTCGGCCCAAAGACCATCGAGCTCATTCACGAGCGCGTGCACGTGGACGCCATCCGAGACGACCTTGAGACGCTGGTGGTGAATGCCGACCTGCTCGAGGCCGTGCTCGGCACGGCAGATCCAGGCAAAACGGCCCACACCGCCCGCACCGCGCAGATGCGTAGCGGAGAGCAGAGAAAAAATGCGAGTGCCGGCGGGGTAGAGCTACGAGTTCATGTAGCGATCGGCAGATGGAGGGTGACGGCGGCGCCGGCGCCCGGGGACGACGTTACTGTGAGCGCGCCTCCGAGCGCCGCCGCGCGGCTGCGCAGGTTTGCCAACCCGTGGCCTTCGTTCGGCATCAGCGGATCGAATCCGCGACCGTTGTCGTGCAACTCGAGCCGCAGCACATGGACGTCGATCGCGAGCGTGATGGCTACCTCGGTGCATGCAGAATGTTTGACGATGTTGTTGACGGCTTCCTTGAAGATCAGGAACACCTCGCGTCGCACGTTCGCGCCGAGCTTGATCTCCTGATCTCCCGCAGGGAAGTTCAGGTGCAACGTCGTGTTCGTCGCCGTGAACGTGTCTGCCGCCAGGCGTCGCATGCGCCGCGTCAGGTCGGCGAGATGGTCCTTCGCAGGATCGATTGCCCAGACGATGTCGCTCATCGCATCGATGAGCTCTCTGGAAGCGGTCGCGATCATCGCGAGTGGATGATGGAGCTCGGGCAGAACGCCCGCACCCTGCTGCCGCGCCACCTCGCTGAGGATCGAAATCTGCGTGAGACTCGATCCGATTTCGTCGTGAAGATCAGCCGCGATACGCCGACGCACCCGCTCCAGCTCCGTGAGACGCTCTTCGCGCGCTCTGCTGATTTCCCGTTGCGTCGCGGCGCGATAGCGCTCGAACGCAGTCATGCCGCTCAATACCGCGAGCGCTGCGAGCGTGACAAACCACCAACGACGCCAGATCGGAGGCAACACTCGGAAGACGGCGCGTGCGGGCCGCGGACTGCGCGCTCCGCCGGCCGACACGGCGCGCACTTCGAATGCGTAACTGCCTGGTGCCAGGTTCGAAAACATCACTGAGCGCAGCGGACTCGGCGCGCTCCAGTCGTCGGCGGCGCCGACCAGACGGTATTCGAACGACAGGGCGTCGCCCGTGGCGAAGCTGATACCGAAGAACGCAATCTCGAGCTGTGTTCGTCCCGGAGTCAACTCGAGGCCCGACACGCTGTCCTCGCCGGCCAGCGACACGGCCTGATCGACACCCGCGACGCGCCATCCGGCGATTCGAACCTGGGGTGCGGCAACGTTCAGGCGTGCCTCGGGTTCGTAATAGGACAGCCCTTGCGTCGTGCTGAACCAGAGTCGTCCCGCATGGTCGGCGTACGCCCCGTTCACTTCGTTGGCGGCCAGCCCGTCACTCGTCGTGTAGATGTTGGCAATGCGAGGAGTCGCGGATCCGACGGCAATCGACGCCCGGTCGATCTGCGCGATGCCCTGACCGGTGGAGATAAAGAGATTGCCTGCGGCATCCTCCACCATCGCGCCGACGATGCCCACGTTCAGGTGCCGTGGAGTCGCAATCATGATCGGCTGCAAGCGCGGAGCGTCGAGATCGTCGATTCGATAGACACCGCTCGTGCTCCAATACCACAACCTGCCCGCCCGATCCGTGATCGCGCCGCCGATGTTGCCGGCGGGCAGACCGTCGGCCGCGGACAGGATCCGGAAGCCGGTGCCGTCGTAGCGCGCGATGCCGCCGTCGCGCAGTGTGACGAACAGCACGTCGTTCGGCTGTTGGCAGAAGCTCGTTGGCGCGTTGAACGGCCGCAGGCCGTCCGCCTCCGAGTACTTCTGAAAGCGGCCCGACGCCCGATCCCAGCGCGTGAGCACCTCGCGGCCCGGTATCAGGCTCGCGATCCAGATGTCGCCGCGTGAATCTTCGAACAGTCGGTTGATGCTGTCCTGAGCGAGGCCGTCGCGGGTCGTATACAACGTGGGGATCGCCGCCGCGAGGTCGTCGACCTGGCGAATGCCTGTAAATCGGACCAGCCCGGCGCCAGTCGCGAACCACCAACCGCCAAGGTGGTCCTCGATCACTTGCTGGTTCTCTCTCCATCCAGCTGCTCGGGCCGACGCTGGAATGTTCGCGTGGACGGTCCGGAACCGCTGACCGTCGAAGCGGCTCACACGCCAGTCCTGACTGACGGCGATGAGCTCGCCGGCGCGATTCTCGAATACGGAAGCGACCAACTGTCCCAGCCCGTCGGATTCGCGGTAGGTGATAAATCCGTGGCGCGCCACGCGAAACAGGCCTGCCGCCTGCGTTGCGATCCAGAGGTTACCGTCCCGGTCCTCGGCGGCGCCCGCGAGCCGGGCGTGAAGGCGAGGATCCTCGACCCTGGCAAAGCGCCCCGCCGAAAACTCGATGACGGCGCCCGCCGTGACGACATGTATGCCACCCGACTGCGACCGCACCAGATCCGGAACCCGCAATTCGCCTAAGTCCGAAGTATCGAAGTACACGGCTTCACCCGCCGCTTGCGGTACGGCCGCGACGCCAGCCTGCATCCTCTGCTTCCGCGTCGCCGCGCGGGCGATCGCTCCATCGTCGAACACCCAGTCCTTTGTTCGTTCCGCGCCGTACACCGAAGCCGGGGGAGGCTTGAGGATCGCGAGGCCGGATTGGTGACCGATCCAGAGTGCGTCATCTTCTGGCGTGTACAAGAGAGAGAAGACGTGGTCCGTTTCCAGTTCCTGCGCGAGGGGATACGAAACGACGCGGCCATCCCGCAGTAAGCGAACCAGGCCGAACCGTGTGCCGACCCACAACGTGCCCTCGCGATCGTTTGCGAACGACCAGACCTGCACCATTTCGTCCGGGTGGCCCCGTCGTCGCAGTCCGACTCGCGCGAACTCCGGTCGGCGGTCGGGGCCGACGGTCATGCGGAACAGGCCGCCGTCGGTGCCGGCCCACAGTGTGCCGTCCGCGGCGCGGAACAGGCGGTTCACCCGATTCGAGGTCGGCTCGCGATCGACTGAAAAGGCGTCGTACCGGCGCTCAGCCGCCGAGAGTCGAACGTGAATTACGCCGCCGCCGTTCGACGCGAGCCAGAAGCCGTCGGATGTTTCGAGCAGATCGTTGATGATCGGAAACGGCAGGCCTTCAGCAACGCCGAAGCTCTGAAACTGCGCACCATCGAACCGGCTGATGCCGCTGTTGGTGCAGATCCACAGTAGGCCGCGTGAATCGGAGACGATGCGCTTCACGCGGTTGTCGCCGAGGCCGTCGGCGGTCGTAAAAGATCGCACGGGTAACTCTCGCGCGCCGACCTGCGGTGCGGCCATCACCATGATCATTGCGACGATCGAGAATAGACGACTTCTCATGCGTAGTCGACGCCGGGCGTTGGATTCTCTCACGTTTCAGCTGGCAGTCAGACGCGGGGCGCCAATGTTGGCCCATGAGGCGTTGATGCAGCGGTTGCGAACCAGAGGGCTTGTGCGGGATTTGCGCTCGTCATCGGGAGACCCGAAATTTCGGTCTTGCACGCTCGATTTGGAACTGTCGCTTCGGCCGTGGCGAGTGCGATCGCGTTCGGGTGAGAACGATGTCGGGCGACTTCGAGCCGCGCGATTGCCGCTCACGAGAGCACGATGACGGCATTCCCGTCGTGGAGACGAGTGGCTGGTCATTGGCCGTGTACTCGGCGTGATGGAGGCCTGCCGACTTCAACCGGCGAGGCCCTCGAATTTCCAATTACCCTTCGCATTGCAGCAATCGTTCGGGCGGCGCTGTGCGACGACGGTCTCGGCGCCTGGGCCATCGCCGCTGACGGTTTGGTGGTGCTCTGGTTGCCGGTCGCGGCAGGTCGCGCGCTTGCCGGCGACGCGCCGGACACGCAGGACGGTCGTGCGAGTCACATTCATTCGTTTGTTGACTCAACGATCTGCGGTGTCGCGCAGCAGAACCATTTTTCGTGTCGTCAGCCTGCCGGGTCGTCACATGACGCGCAGTTTCTGTCGCCGCAACAGAATCATGGCCTCCATCCACTGCACGGCATCGCGCATGCTCTCGATCTCGCGCGTCGCGTCCGCTGCCTCTTGCTCGCTCAGCTGCCGTCGCGTGCCGTTGTTAACCAAATCGCTCGGACAGTGTCATCAGGCGGCGCAGGCCTTCGAGCACCCGACTCCCGTGTCCGTGAATTGTGGACGGACCAAGCCGCCGATTCGCAGAGGTGTTGTCAGAAGTAGAACCCGATGCCGACGACAGGACCGTGCACCGTCGGCTCCACGATCACGGTTCGGCGCGCCACCGTATCGGTGACCTTCAGGTACAGGACGTTGTAACCCCCTGTGAAGCCGAAGTGCCTTACTGGCTTCCAGTCGATGCGGACGGTGCCGGCGAGATCAACGTCGGCGCCGACGCCGAAGCCGCCGCCTTCGAAGGACGCGTGCCACTCGACTTTCGGACCCGTACGGTGCCAGCCGATTCCCACGAGAGGGTTCCAGACGCCGGGCTTCCGTGAGAAGCGTGGCAGCTCGCCCAGCGTGATGTCGTATTTGAAGGCCAGACGCCGCACGCCCGCAGTCAGATACAGGTCGCGAGCGACCCGGCGTCCGAGGTTGGCATGTCCGTAGACGAGATCCAGGTCCACTGTGAGGTGAGGTCGCTCGATGCGGTCTCCTCCGACGCCCGCCCAGATGGCGTCGCCCTCGATCCGCCAGGTACCGTTGGACGCGGCCACGCCCCCGAGATACGCACC
>JBKPAJ010000035.1:0-12355 GCA_046726375.1 Acidobacteriota bacterium | reverse complement strand
TTGGCTATCCGCCGCGATCATCAGCGGCTCCGCTTCCTCATACCGCTTCTGCGCCATCAACGCCGCGCCCAGCAGGCTCTTCGCCTGGGCGATGCGCCAGTCGCTCGCCGGGTAGAGCTTCTCGCGTCCGGCAAGGACTTGACGCAGCGTCGATTCTGTGGTCGCGCCATCGCCGCGCAGGATGCGGACGCGCGAGAAATGCAGCATGTACTCGAGGACACGCGGATGCGCGTCGCCCACCTGCGGACGCGCGATGCGCAGACACTCTTCGAACGTCGCTTGCGCTTCGTCGAGACGGCCCTGCCACTCCGCGGCAATCGCCAGCGAGTTCAGCGTCACCGCATACTCGAGACCTTGCGGGCCAAAGACGCGCCGCTTCGTCGCGATCGCCTCGCGCAGGAGCGACTCCCCGGCGGCGACGTCGCCCTTGTACATCAGCAACAGCGCGAGGTTGCCCTGCGACAAGCGGTGTTGGGATGATCGCGGCCTAAAACGTTGAGGTCAATCGCAAGCGCGTCGCGCAGCAGCGGCTCCGCACCAGCCATGTCGCCGCGGCGCATCAGCAGCCGGCCGAGCTCGGACTTGCTCACCGACGTTTCGCGGTGGCCTTCACCAAGAACCTTGCTGCGAATCGCGAGCGATTCGCGAATTAACACCTCGGTCTCGCTCGATCGGCCGCGGTCGTTCAACACGCGCGCCAGCTCGACGAGCGTGATCGCGACGTCCTTATCTTCCGAGCCGAGAACCCGTCGGCGCATTGCCAGAGCTTCGCGGATCAGCGGTTCGGCTTTCGCAAGGTCGCCCTTTTCACGATAGAGCACGCCCAGATTGTTGAGGCTCTGTGCCAGGACGACGCTTTCTGGTCCGAGCGCGTGTCGACTGATCTCGAGCGCCCGTTCTTCAAGCGGGAGCGCCTTCGCATGCAGCTCCATGCGCTCGTAGGTGCGACCGAGCATGGTGAACATGCGCGCCTGCAGCTCCGGCTCGTCGCCTAACTCCTTGTCGATGCGCTGCGCGGCGATGTCGAGCGGGCTCTGCGCCGTCGGATCTTTCGAATCCGGCGTCCGGAAGGGATCGGCGCTCGTGAGCAACCCGATGAGCAATTCACTGACCTTCGCGGACCGCGTTGCCTCGAACCTCGCGCGATCGCGTTCGGTGGACAAGCGCGTCGTGTAGAACACGACCAGCGATGTCACGAGAGAAACAAAAATCGTGGCTGCGGTGAGGACGCGGAGATGACGACGGAGGAATTTCGCGGCGCGGTAGCCGAGGGCGTCGCGACGCGCGGCAATGGGTTCGTGCGCGAGGAAGCGGCGCAGATCCTCGGCAAACTCCGCGACCGATTCATAGCGCTCGTCGGGATCGGTTTTCAGCGCCTTCGCAAGAATAATGTCGAGATCGCCGCGGAGCACGCGACGCAGACGATCCGGCGTGGCCGCGCGCCTGGCTGCACGCGCGATGATTTCCTCGCGATCGATGCCGATGCCGACCGCGGTGGAAAGGCGCAGGGGCTCGCTATTTGCGATCGCCTTCATGAACTCCGCAGCCGTCCGCGCGTCGGTGGCCGTGGGGTGGTGGCCGCTGAGAAGCTCGAACAGGATCACGCCGAGCGCATAAACGTCCGTCGCCGCACCGATCGGCCCGCCCGCCACCTGCTCCGGCGCCGCATAGGCCGGCGTCAGCGCGACGTCGCCTTCGCGCGTGAGCCGCGTCATCGGCTGGTGCTCGCTGTCGGTTTCCAGCAGCTTCGCAATGCCGAAGTCGAGCAGCTTCACCTCGCCGCTTGACGTCACCAGGATGTTCGACGGCTTCAGGTCGCGGTGAACGATCAGACTCGCGTGCGCGTGCGAGACGGCCGACTGGACATCGAGGAAGAGGCGAATGCGATCTTCGATGCCGAGGCGCTTTTCATCGCAATAGCGATCGATGTGGCGGCCGTCGATGTGCTCGAGCACGAGATACGGCTGCGGTGTCCGACACCCCGGCGTCGATGAGACGGCCGATATGCCGATGGCGGAGCCGCGCCAGGATCGTGCCTTCGCGTTTGAAGCGTTCCTCAACGGCGCGACCGACAAGCGCTGCGTTGAGCAGCTTGAGCGCGGCCTGACCTTCGAAGCGGCCGTCGCTGCGCTCGGCCAGCCATACGCTGCCCATGCCGCCGTGGCCGATCGACGAGACCAGCTTGTAGGCGCCGATCGTCACGCCGGCCAGCTTCGGCTCCGGGCGGTGGAGCGGGGCAGAGTCGAGGAACCCCTCGTCGCTCAACTCGCGGTGCTCCTTCAGGAGCGCCTCGACGTCGGCCGCCACCTGCGGGTCGCCGGCCCGCAACGACATCAGGTACGCGTCGCTTTCCGCCGGTGGCAGGTCCAAGACCTGGTCGAGATGGGGGCTGGCCCGCTGCCAACGCTCGAGGCCCAGTGGGCTCATATCGCGCCTTTACAGAAGGAGATCGGAAACGGCAATCAAAACCCGCCATCAGGCCAGCCCGGCATCGTCCTTGAGCACACTGTAGAGGTAGATGCGCGCTTTTTCCCAATCGCGCTGCACGGTGCGCTCGGAAACCCCCATCATCGAGGCGATCTCGGCGAAGTTGAAACCGCAGAAGAACTTGAAGTCGACGACGCGGGCCAGGCGAGCGTCGGTCGCCTCGAGCTGATCGAGAGCCTCGCTGACCCGTTTCAGCTCGTCGGGGTCGGGGGCCGGTCCCGTGACGTCCGTCGATAGAGAGGTGATCTCGAACTCGCCGCCGCGCTTTTGGGCGTGGCGGCTGCGCGCGTAGTCGATGATCAGACCGCGCATCACGCGAGCGGCGTAGGCCATGAAGCGATTGCGATCGGGAAACGCGGCGCGCTCGCGCGCCGAGATGCCTAAATAGGCTTCGTGCAGGAGCGTCGTCGCGCCGAGCGTGACGCCGGCGCCGCGCTTCGCGAGTTGGCGACGAGCCATGCGGTGCAGCTCGTCGTACAGCGTGGCGAAGAGCGCGTCCGCCGCTTCGCGGTCGCCTTGTTCGGCGGCGGTCACCAGGTCCGAGAGCGCAGGGTTCATCACGTCACGCAGGCGTGTCGCCTTTTCCCGACCAACTTCGATTCCCACAACAGACGCGCCCCCGCAGCGCGCTCACACAGTTTCATCGCAGTCACGAGGTTTCGACAATGGACGTTGCACGGTTTGCCAGGCAATTCGTCGTCGTCTGCGGAGACGCGACGCGTCGGGCGATTTGTCAGGTTTTCGTGCGCGGCACGCTTCGCAGGGTTTTCGCCCCGAACGCTCAGGCGCGGCTCGCGTGCCGTGACGTCGCGCTTTGTTACGCTGGCCAGATTCCAAGCTGCTTGCGCAGCGCGATCAATTGGCCAACGTGATACGTGTTGTGATCCGCGACCAGCAGAATCTCGCGCAGATAGGTCTGCTCCGTTCCGTGGGGGACGACAGCCAGCAAGTCGATTTTGCGATTCGCGGCGAGCTTCTGCATCGCCTCGCGGTCGCGGCGATAGGCAGCGATCGATGCGTCCCACGCCGCTTCGTTTGGCGGCGCGGGTGACTTGGGCCAGTAGTCGTCAGGCCACTTCTTCTCGAGGTAGCGCTCGGCGACGCAAAACTTGAGGATGTCCTCCTGCGCGCTGCGCAGGTGCTCGACGAGCTGCCACGCCGAGTACTCCCAGCCGTCTGGCACCACGCCGCGGAACTTCGGCGCAATGCCTCTGACCGCGTCGTCGAACGTGGCGTGCGCGTCGGACCAGTCGAGCAGCTTCACGAGGTGAGTTCGAAGTGCACTGTCGTTTTGCATACCGTCTCCCCATCGCCGAGGACAACACTGTCTCCGGGCCCGGACGCGTTCGCGCCGCGGGGCGCGCGGAGCGCATTTTTCCACTCAAACCGTGCGCTTCATCGTAACGCGCGCACGGCACGGTCCTTGCCCCAGTACTCGTAAAGGAGGGGAGGCAAACACCATGAACCTGAACGTTGATCGGAAGACGCCAGAACTCAACGCCGAGTCGCGTCGCGTGTGGGACGATCAGCGCGTGTGGTTCGTGAACTGCGTCGCCGTCGAGGCCGCGTGGGCAGCAATGCCGCAGCAAGAGCGCGCGGCCGTACGGCGCGGATGCGATCAGATCTTGGCGGCCTTCATCGCGGCATGGTAACGGTGCTGACGCGACGCCTCGGCAAGCGGTGTGCGTCGCAAAATAAGAGAGCGACGGCCATGCGGCGGACAACCATCGGGCGCGCTCCTACCTTACCCGAGTTTGCCGCCACGCGGATGAGCTGATGCTGGCCGCGGTTATCCAGATGTCGCGACGGTGTCGGCGCGACGCGCCGTTGTCACCGGCGCATAGCGCGTCCGCACCAGCCGATACAGTAGCCACCCGGTCGGTCCGAACATAAACGTCAGGAATAGGCACGGCACGAGCAGCAGACGCGGAACCTTGCGATCGACTGCGTCGCGCGCCTCCCAGGTGCCAATCAGCAGATCAAACGCGAGGTAATGCAGCCAGCCGGCGAGCAGCACCCACGGATTGGCAAAGAGCGTCGTAACGCCGGCGAGCGACGAGAAGCTGCCGCTTGCGCCTGGAAACACGCTCACGATGATTGTGATGTACGCCACGGCGAAGATTGCGGGAACGATTCTCCCGGTGACGAATTCGGTGACCCATGCACGCGTGGTCAGCACCGCGAGGAGCAGCCACGCAAGAGCGGCAACGGCGTTGGCGATCGAGAAGATCTGTTCGGGTGACATGATGCCCCTCACACGGTCGCGATGTTAGGCGTCGGCGCCGTGCGATACATCGCGAGTCCCATTGCCGCGATCGTGACGAGCGCCCACGCGCCCAGTTGAGCGATCGTGGCAGCATCAGGCGCAACGAGCGGTTCGCCGCGCAACGCTTGCGCAAGCAAGATGGCGTAGAACATGACGTAACTAGCCGCCGCGGTGACAATGAGCCGCGTGCGGACGCCCGTGTTAACGCGTCGCCGCGCGAGCATCAGCGCAAAGAGCGGCAGCACTTGCATCCCGTGCAGACCAACGAAGTGCGGCACGCGCAGATCGCCGTGCTCTGTGCTCCAGCCCGTGCCGACGATGCCCGGTCCGCCATCGGGAGCCCCCACGGTGTGAGCGCCCACAATCATCATCCGCTGTCCCGCGCGCGCGTCCCGCAGTTGCTGCCCGGTTGGTCCAAGCATCAACCCGCCAGTCATCGCGCCGACAATTGTCATCGTCACGCCCAGGCGAAGCGCCCAGCCGAGCGCCGCGTCATCGAAGCGGTGACGCCAGAGCGCCACCGCGACCGCGATCGTCGAGAGCGTCTGTACCACGATTGCGAGCCCCATGAGGTTGAAGAGCACCGTGTCCAGCGCCGTGGCGACGTTGAAATGGCTCGTCGTCCCGCGCCACGCCTGCGCGTTGATGATGGTCAGCTCCAGCGGGAATATCACTGCCGCCAGCCACTCGACGATGCGGCGCGTGCGGGCCCATTCGGTGAGGAAGCTGAAGATCCAGGCCAGCGTGAAGGTGTAGATGGCGACCGAGGCCGCGAACTTCGCCGGCTTGAGCCACACGGGTACGCCGGTGACGATGCGCGAATGGACGGCGAGACCGACAAGGGCGCCGGCGAACAGCGGGATCATCAAGAGCCCGGTGGTGGTCAACGCCGGGCTACTCTGCCAAAGCCGTTTGAACATAAACGCTCCTCTGCACGTGAACAAATGTGATCCTTGTCAACATCAGTGTAAGCGAACGGTGTTGACAGTGTCAACATTGAGATTTACGATGGCAGGGAATGGTTGGTTCCGCCGCGAAAAAGCCCAGGAAAAAGCAGCCGGGCCGTTACCATCACGGCGATTTGCGTCAGGCTCTCCTGGAGGAGGCGCTCCGGAGCATCGAGGCAAACGGTGTGGAGGGCCTCACCGTGCGCGCCGTCGGGGCGAAGCTCGGCGTCTCGCGGTCGGCACTCTACCGCCACTTCTCAGACAAGCAGGCGCTGCTCGCGGCCGTCGCGCGCGAAGGGTTCCGCACGTTCCGGCTGGCGCTATCCGACGCGTGGGAGCGCCATGGCCGGGGCATTGCCGGGTTCGAGGCGCAAGGTGCAGCGTATCTGCGGTTCGCGCGCGAGCACCCGGCGCATTACCGCGTGATGTTCGGCCGCTTCATTGAATCCTGCAGGAAGGACCCTGATGTGATGAAGGAAGCGGCGGGCGCCTTGCAAGTGCTCGTCGACGCGCTGATCGAGCTCCAGCGGGAGGGTCTTGCGCGCCAGGAGGATCCGCAGATGCTGGCGCGATTCATCTGGGCGCAGGTGCACGGCATCTCCATGCTGGCGATCGATGGACAGTTGCGCGGAGAGCATGCGTCGAGCGACGCGCTCAACCGGTATGCCGTGGAGCGGATTGTCGATCTACTTCATTGCGATCGCGCGGTGAATCGCCACAGCGTCGTCTCGATGCCGTAGCCAAATCCGATCGGTGTGCCACCCCGCCGCCAGGCCCTGGTGGCATTGGAATCCCGGGCGAGTGCGTGTAGTCCACACGATGATCGAGGCTTTACCTTTTAGCCGACAGCCGCGATGCGCTGCTCGATTTGCTCGATCTCCGCAAGGCCCGGCTGGCGCGTGCCGCACCGTTCGCGCGGTTGCGCGGCGGCGGGAACAGCGAGGGCGGACACATGACGGCAAGATAAAGAGCGTTTCGCATGACATCTCCTGCCTTGCGGGCGTTGATATCATCGTCCTCGCGCAGACGTCAGGCACGGGACGACAGAGCGATCGTCAAAAACCAACGAAAGGCGCGGACCTTCGCGACCCAGAAGCTCGGCCGGTCCTGGCTCGATCGGCCGGCGCTCACGCGAAGAATTTGCCATTCACAATCACGAGCTGTCGCCGTAAGATGAGCGCGTGAGGTAATCCCTATGGCAGCGACGCGCTTCGGTTGGCACCTATCCCTTGCACTTGGCGTCGTCGTTCTCGTTGCTCACGTATCGGCCCAGTCGACCGCGCCCCCGCGCGCGGGAACCGATACCGCTGCGGGTCCCGCAGCCACCTTCACGAAAGACGTCGCCCCTATTCTCCAGAAGAACTGTCAGCAATGCCATCAACCCGGCGCTGTCGGCCCGATGGCGCTCACGACCTACGAGGAAGTGCGTCCGTGGGCGCGTGCCATTAAACAGAAAGTGGTGGCGGGCGAAATGCCGCCCTATCGCTACGATCGCGACGTCGGCATTCAGAATCTGAAACACGATCTGCGATTGAGCGAGGGTGAAATCCAGACGATTGCGCGCTGGGTCGACAGCGGCGCCGCGCGTGGGAATCCCGCCGATCTTCCGCCGCCGCCGAAGTTCGCGGATCCCGATCAATGGGCGCTTGCGGCTCAGTTCGGTCCGCCCGATTTGATCGTTCGCACGAAGCCGTTTAGTCTTCCCGCGCAGGGGCAGGATGTGTGGTGGCGGCCCGTGGTGCCCACCGGACTGACGAAGGATCGCTGCATCAAGGCGATCTCCGTCAAGCCCTCGAAGAAGGGGCGCGCGGCCGCGCATCATGCGAACAGCGACTTGATCGTCTTCGACGAGAAAACGAACGAGTACGTCGAGAAGGAGCGCATCTCGGAGTACGCGCTCGGCAAGGTCGGCGAGATCGTGCCGCCCGACTCGTGCCGGACGCTGCCGGCCAACTCGTTAATCCGCTGGGACGTTCACTACTATCCGGTCGGAGAGGAACTCATCGACGACGTGATCGAGATGGGGTTCTGGCTCTATCCCGAGAATCATCAAGCGAAGTACAAACAGGATCTGAAGCTGTACACGCTCCTGATGAAAGGCAGCGAGCTCGAGATTCCTCCGCACGGAACCGCGATGACTCAGGGGTTCCACTCATTCAAGACTCCGGTCCGCATCGACAGCTTCCAGCCGCACGGCCACTTCCGGCTGGTGGCGAAGACACTCGAGATCTTCTATCCGGAAACGGGCAAGCTCGAGATGGTGAGCTCGATCTCGAACTGGACGAACACCTGGCACACCAGTCACATTTACGAAGACAACGTCGCGCCGCTCGTGCCCAAGGGAGCTGTCCTGGTGATCACCGGCTACTACGACAACACGAAGGACAACAAGCAGAACCCGGATCCCGATCAATGGGTGGGGCTTGGAAGCCGGACCGCGGACGAGATGTCGCATGCGTGGATTGCGGTCACGCATCTCGATGACGAGGGCTACGCGCGGCTCGTTGCCGAACGCGAGAAGGGCAAGAAGACGACGACCACAAACGAAAGCAAGCAGTAGAAGCCTCGCCTGATTGCGATGGTTTGTAGAGCCTCTCGAACACCGAGAGGCTCTTTCGTTTTGCGTGACGGCCGATTGATGGAGGGAACCTCCATGTCCGGACGATGGCTCGTCGGTCTCGTACTTGCGATGTTCATCGGCTTGTTACCGCTGAGCGCGCAGCAGCGTCAGCGGCCGCTCTCTCCGCTGCCGCCGGAGGGACAACGTGTTGCTCCGTTCTTCGACGGCTGGTATGCCAATCCTGACGGCAGTGTCACGTTATCCTTCGGCTACTCGAATCTGAATCGCGAACAGATCATCGAAATTCCACTCGGCGCTGACAACTTCATCGAGCCGAAGGAGTACGACGGACGGCAGCCGACTTCCTTCCCGCCGCCCATTTCCGATCGAACTGCGGCAGCAGCCCGCGGCGGTGACCGTCGCGAACGCGAACGGGGTGTCTTCACCATCACGGTGCCGGCGAGTTTCAAAGGCGACGTCGTGTGGACGCTGCGCAACGGAGGACAGACCTACCGTGTGCCGGCGCGCGCGAAGATCGGAGCGTATCAGCTGCGGTGGCCCATGGCGATGGGGTCGGTTCCGCCGCTCCTCCGCTTTACACAAAAAGGTCCGACCGGACGCGGTCCCGTGGGCATCCAGGCAGATCCCGTGCAAGCATCAGTTGGCGCGCCGGTGTCGTTGTCGATCTGGATCACGGACGACAGCGAGCGCGAAAAAGAACCAGTGCAGATCAAAGAACGTGAAGGCCGCGGCGGCCCGAAGGCGGCGCTGAATGTCACGTGGTACAAGCACTCCGGACCCGGGTCCGTCGTGTTCGACCCGGCGAAACAGCCAATTGCCGAACTAGCGGGTCAGGCAACCACCTCCGCGACCTTCTCGCAACCGGGTGACTATCTGGTCCGCGTGCGCGCCGACAATTTCGGTCGCGTTGACACGTCACCCGGAAACCAGTGCTGCTGGACCAACGGCTATGTGAAGGTGACCGTGAAGCCGTAGCCGCTTACGCGTCAATCTCAGCCCGGTCATTCCTCTTGACTCCTCACAACACCGGGCGTAGCGTTCCCCGAAAATTCGCTCGTCTTCGCACCTCGCTCGCGCGTCGGTTCCGATCGAACGAACTGCGGTTTCGAAGGAGGCCCGTATGCGGAGTTTCCGGATTGTCATGTTTCTCGCGAGCATCCCGCTCGCACTCGTCCTCACCTGCCGTCCGGTTGCCGCTCAGAGCGTCATCACGGGTGCCGTCAAAGACGCGACCGGCGCGGTTCTGCCGGGCGTCACCGTCGAAGCCAGCAGTCCCGCATTGATTGAAAAGAGCCGCACGGCCATCACGGACGGCGCCGGCCTGTACCGCATCGTCGATCTGCGGCCCGGCATCTACTCACTGACCTTTACGCTGGCGGGCTTCGGCACCGTACGACGAGAGGAAGTCTCGCTGCCGGCAAACTTCACGGCAACGATTGATGCCGAATTGCGGGTCGGCACGCTCGAAGAGACGGTCACCGTCTCGGGAGAAAGTCCAGTGGTCGACGTGCAGAGCCCTATTCAACAGCAGGTGCTCACGCGCGAACTGCTCGAATCGGTGCCGACCGGCCGCAACATCTGGGGTGTCGGCGGCACGATGCTGGGCGTCCAGTTGAGCGCGCCTGATGTGGGCGGCACTGCCGGAATGCAGCAGACCTACATGGCGGTGCACGGATCCGACCGGCGCGACAACGCCATTCAGGTGGATGGCATGAGCGTCAACGGCATCGAAGGCGACGGCGCCATTCAAAACTATTTCAACCAGGACATGTTCGAGGAGATGAGCTATCAGACGAGCGCGCTCGGCGCGGAGGTGCAATCGTCCGGCGTGCGCCTGAACATGATTCCCAAGGACGGCAGCAACACGTTCCGCGGTTCGGTGTTCATCTCGCACACGCCAGGCAGCTGGCAGAGCAACAACTTCACGCCCGAACTCGCGGCCGCGGGCCTGCGCGCGCCGAATCGCGTCGAGCGGACCTTCGATCAGAACTTCGGATTTGGCGGTCCGGTCTTCCGCAACCGCCTCTGGTTCTACGGCACGTTCCGGCGCTGGGGCGTCGATCAGACCATCACCGATTCGTTCTACAACCTCGATCCGTCGTTCCGCACGTATGTGCCGGACCTGTCACGCTCAACTGTCGACGACAACGTGATCAAGAGCGGCGCGCTGCGTCTGACGTACCAGATGTCGGGCAAGCACAAGGTGTCCGGCTACCTCGATCGCATCGTCAAGTTCCGCGGTCACGAGTGTCCACCGCTCTCGGCGGAAGAAGCGTGCGGCATCCGCAGCCCGAAGCGGTATTTCACAGCGCAGCTGAAGTACACCGGCACGCTTACCGACAGGCTGCTGGTGGAGGGCGGCTGGTCGGAGAACGACGAGACGTATTCGACGAACGAGGCGCAGCCCAGTTTCCGGCCCGAACACGTGGGGCGTCTCGATCGCACAACGACCGAGCGCTGGGGCGCGCCGATCGGTCCGTATTACTTCCGCGTGCCCGATCGCCACACGATGACAGCCACGATGTCGTACGTCACCGGTTCTCATGCCGTCAAGGGCGGCATGCAGCTGGGGAAGGGCGGCAACACTCACGATCGTCAAATCAACGGCGGCATGGATCTGTATCAGGAATACCGAACCGTCAACGGCGTGCGTCAGCCGGCATCGGTGATGGTCTACAACACGCCGCAGAGGGCAAAAGAGAACATCAAATACGACCTCGGGCTCTTCGTGCAGGACGTGTGGACCTACAAGCGCCTTAGTCTGTCGCCGGGCATTCGCTTCGAGTTCTTCAACACCGAAGTGCTGGCGCAGGAGTCGCCGGCGGGACGGTTTGTACCGGCGCGCCGGTTCGACAAGATCGAAGACCTGCCGAACTGGCGCGACGTGGCTCCCCGCCTCGGCGCGGTCTACGATCTGTTCGACGATGGCAGGACGGCGCTCAAGATGCACGTCGGCAAGTACATGCGCTCGTTCTCGACGGTGGGGTTCGCCGCGATCTACAACCCCATGGTGATCCAGAACGACCGCCGCAACTGGAGCGACAGCAACGGCGACGACATCGCGCAAGACAACGAGATCGGGCCGGTGAATACGCCGTTCAACATCAGCGGCATGAGCAACCGCGTCCCCGATCCGGATATCAAGCGGCCGTATCAATGGGAGTACAGCGCCGGCGTGCAGCGCGAACTGCGACCCGGCGTGTCGGTTTCAGCCGGCTGGGTGCGCCGGCAGTTTCATCGGCTCTTCTGGACCGACAACATTCTGGTTTCGCACGAGGATTACACGATCGTCGAGATTCCGAATCCACTCGATGCCTCCGAAATGATCCCGATCTACAACCTGAATCGCGCCAAGCAGGGTCAGGTGCAACAGATCGATCGCAACTCGGATGTGAACCGGCGCTGGTACAACGGTTTCGATTTCGGCTTCACCGCCCGAGTGAAGGGCGCGAACCTGTACGGCGGTACGAGCATCGGGCGGCAGATCACGGTCAACTGCGAAGTCGACGATCCCAACAGCCTGCGCTTCTGCGATCAGCGCCAGCTCGATATCCCGTACCTCACCCAATTCAAGCTTGCGGGTACGGTGCCGCTACGATACGGCATTCAAGTGAGCGGAAGCTGGCAGGGATATCCCGGTGTGGCAACAGGCACCGCACGACAGGACGCGGAGTACGATCCAGCGCTCAATCGCATTCCCGATCCCTCCCTGAACGCCAACTACGTCGTCGATCGGACCATCATCTCGGCGCTCACGCAATCGAGCGTGACGGTGCCGCTCATCGTGCCCGGCACGAAATACCTCGAGCGCTGGAATCAGATTGATCTGCGTCTGGCAAAGAAGTTCATAATTGGCCGCTATCGAGTGCTGGGGCAGTTCGACATCTTCAATGTGCTGAACTCGAGCAGCATTCTGAGTGTGGTGGAGACGTTCGGTGGGTCGCTGGATCGTCCCAGTTCGATCCTCCAGGGGCGGCTGTTCGCCATTGGCGCGCAGCTGCATTTCTGAGTCGCAGAGAGGAGGCCGTCGTGAAGCGTTATTTGGTTGTGTTCCTCTTGTTGGTGTCGGGTGTC
>JBKPAJ010000034.1:0-22335 GCA_046726375.1 Acidobacteriota bacterium | reverse complement strand
AGCGCTTCGATGGGGATGACCGGCCGCTGCCGATTTGGCCTCTACGAATTCGACTTTCGCACCGGTGAGCTCCGCCGCGAAGGCGACGTCGTCAAGCTCCCGCCGCAGCCGGCGCGTGTGCTCGCGCTGTTGCTCGCCAAGCCGGGAGAAGTCGTCCTGCGCGACGAGCTGCGCGCGCATTTGTGGGGAGACGAGACGTTCGTCGATTTCGAACGCGGCCTCAACTTCTGCATCTTGCAGGTCCGCAGCGCGCTTGGCGATTCGTCCGAGAACCCTCGATTCATCCAGACGGTCCCGCGCAAGGGCTATCGATTCATCGCACCGGTGGCCGGTGCCCAGCCCCTTCAAGGCCCTCCGTCCCTGCTCGAGACCTCCGTCCCGGCGAGCGACCTCCGTTCTGGTCAGGAACCTCCGTCCGCGCTAGCGGGGATGGAGATCTCTCGCCGAGACGGAGGTCGTTGGGAGGGACGGAGATCGCGCGCTCGAGCGAAGTACGTAGTCCTGGCGATCGGCGCACTGGTCGTCCTCGCGCCCGTGATTTGGCTACTCACCGCCTCGGCACGGCCCGTCCCCGACTCCGCTGCCGCGCGAATCCGGATCGCCATCCTGCCGTTCGTGAACCTCACCGGCGACAGCGCCGACGATTACATCGTTGACGGCGTCACCGACGAGCTGATTGCGCAGCTTGGCCGCGCGAGCCGCGAACGGCTCGGCGTGATCGCGCGCACGTCGGTGATGCGCTATCGCAACACGACCAGGCGCGTCGCCGAGATCGGCCGCGAGCTCGACGTGCGTTATGTCCTCGAGGGCAGCGTGCGGCGCGAAGGGACGCGCACCCGCATCACGATGGAGCTGGTCGACGTCAGAGACGAAGCGCAGGTGTGGAGCGACGCCTTCGAGCGTTCAGATACGGAAAGCATCGATCTCCAGACCGCCGCCGCCATCCGCGTGGCGCGCGCGGTCACACTCGAACTCGTGCCCGGTGCTGGCGGGCCGCCGCTGCCCCGGCCTACGCCAAACGCCGACGCATGGGACGCGTACCTCCGCGGCCGCTACTGGCTCAATCGCGGCGGCGCCGACGACGTGCGGCAAAGCCTCGATCAATTCGAGACGGCTGTGCAGCTCGATCCAAATTTTGCCGCAGGCTGGGCACAACTGGCCGAAGCGCGACATGTGATGGTGATGATCGGCGCCATGGCGCCGCGTGATGCGTATCCACGCGCGCAGGAGGGCGCCGTCCGTGCGCTGGCCCTCGACACGACGCTGGCCGACGCGCACGTGGCCGCAGGAATCGTGCAGCTTTGGTACGACTGGCAACCGGCGAAGGCCGCGCGCTCGTTCGAGCGGGCACTGGCGATCAATCCGAGTCATGCGGCCGCGCATCACGATTACGCGTGGTCACTCGTCGGTCTCGGCCGCTTTGACGACGCAGTCGCGCACATTACGACGGCGCGCGACCTCGATCCTCTCTCGCCGCGCGCGAATACCGACATCGGTTGGCTCTTTCTCCATCTGCGACAACCAGGCGAGGCGGCGCGAGCGTGCCGGCACACGCTCGCGATTCAGTCCGACGCCCTCGAGCCGCAAGGGTGCCTGGAGCGCGCGTTCATGCAGCAAGGGTTGTACGACGACGCGCTCCGCGCCGCACAAAGTTCGTTGCCGAGCACGACGGATCTCGTGCTGCCCGCGACTGGATCGAGTGCCGACGGCATCCGCGCCATCTGGCGATGGCGCCTTCGTCGTCTGGAAGAAGCGGCGAAAACGCGATGGGTCAGCCCTTATTCCATAGCGGTGCATCTGCTCGTCGTCGGAGAACGCGATCGGGCAATGGAACAACTCGAACAGGCCTACGCGCGCCGCGTGGGCGTGCTCGCGTTTCTTCGAACGGATCCGGCGTTGGATCCTCTACGCTCGCATCCGCGCTTCGAGGCACTCGTCGCCAACGTCACACAAAGCTCTCGCTGAGGTCCGCATCGGGCGTCCATACCGGGCCGGTCGCCGGTTCGCGCACGAGTCGGTCGACCAAGCCCACGAACTCACGCCGGCTGATGTCGCGTGCGCCCAGGGATTCGAGATGTGTCGTGTGCATCTGACAGTCGATCAACGGAAAGCTCCAGCGCGCGAGCTGCACGCCGAGATGCGCAATCGCGATCTTCGATCCGTCCGTGTGTCTCGAGAACATCGACTCGCCAAAGAACATGTGGCCGAGCGCCACGCCGTAGACGCCACCAGCAAGTGCGCCGTCGATCCACACCTCGATCGAATGCGCGAGGCCGACGCGGTGCAGGCGTTGGTAGGCGCGCATCATCGCGGGGATCAGCCAAGTGCCCTGTTGATCGCCGCGCGGCGCCGCGCACGCCTCGAGCACCGCGGCAAACGCGCGATCCATCGTGATCCCGTAGTCGCGTTTGCGCAATCGACGCCGCAGCGATCGCGAGATGTGCACGCGGTCGGTCTCGAGCACCATGCGCGGATCGGGGCACCACCACAACACCGGGTCGCCCTCGCTGTACCACGGAAAGATGCCGCGCGCGTAGGCATCGAGCAAACGGGCAACGCTGAGACCACCACCGGCAGCAAGCAGTCCGTTTGGCTCGTCAAGGGCGCTGTCGACCGGTGGAAACGGATCGGAGGGACCGAGCAAAGGGATCATGCTAGACTGCCGACACCCACTTCGGCGCTGACTTGGTTTGGTTTTACGAGAAGCACAGTCCGTACATCCGTTGCGAGACTCGGGATAGTGCAGACGGGTACGAGCTCGTGATCCTCGATCCCGACGGCACCGAACAAGTCGAGCGGTTCCACGACTCCGCGTCGCTTACGCGCCGCCGGGAAGAACTCGAATCGAGGCCTTAACGGGTATGGGTGGGCCCGTTCGGCCGCACGATTTAATTTACAAGGATTGCACGTGTGCAGGTATTGCAGGTGTTGAGGTCAGCTGAAGCTGCGAACCTGCAATCCCGCAGACCTGCGAACTTTGAATGGGGTGAGTGACGGGATTCGAACCCGCGACAGCCGGAGCCACAGTCCGGAGCTCTACCCCTGAGCTACACTCACCATCCGGTTGGCGAAATCCAATTGTAGCAGGCGTGTAGAGCTGCCTCCTGCTTGGTGCGATCTCCGGGCACTCTATATCGCTGCAAACCTGCAGCCCTGCATACCTGCTAACCTTCTGCCCACCTGCTCACCCAGACTCCTGACTTCGCCCGCTGGCTCACGTCGCTCGAAGAACGACATCTCGCGAACCTTCGATTTGCGGAAGTAACGCGCGCGTTGCGTGCGCTTTCGTCGGCCTATGTCGAACGGCGTGCGACGCTGCCAGCGCGTGGAGCCTTTGACAGCGTGGGCAAGCGTGCCGCATATGCGCTTTACTACGGTCCGCTTCATTTCCTCACGCTGCGCGCGCTTCTGAACGCCGTCCCCGAACTCTCTACGTACATGAGACATGTCGCCGATTGGGGATGTGGCACCGGCGCTGCTGGTGCCGCGTGGGCAACGGCTGTGACACCCGCCGCTCGCGTCAGCGCCATCGATGTGCATCCGTGGGCGCTGGGAGAAGCCGCAGCAACCTACAAGACCTTTCACCTCGATGCCGACGTCCATCGCGGTGATGTCGTGCGGGCGCGCGTGCCGCAGTCCGCAGATGCGCTCATTGCAGGATGGGTGCTGAACGAGGTTAACGACGAAACACGCACGTCGCTGCTGCCGAAGTTCCTCGACTTGGCTGCGCGCGGAACGCGTGTGCTGATCGTTGAACCGATCGCCACACGCGTCTCGCCGTGGTGGCCGGAGTGGGCCAGTGTATTCGAATCTGCCGGCGGACGCGCAGACGAATGGCGCTTCCGCGTCGAGTTGCCGGATCTTTTGCGGCGTCTCGATCGCGCATCAGGCATGCGGCACGATGAACTGACCGCGAGGAGTCTGGCGCTCCTAGCGCAGCGCGGGCGCGGGCTCGGCGGGTAGCGCGAGCTCGCCTTTCTCGTGCAGCACGACGAGCGCCTCCACGACGCGGGGGTCAAAAGCGAGACCGGCCTGTTGCGTGATGAGATTGACCACGTCGTGGAGCGGCGTCGCCACTCGATAGGCACGATCCGAGCTCAACGCATCGAGATAGTCGGCGACCGCGAGAATCCGACCAAGCAGCGGAATCTCCTCGCCCTTCAATCCATCGGGATAACCAGTACCGTCCCATCGTTCGTGGTGATACTTCACACCCGGCAGGAGCGAGATCACTTTCTAGCTCTGAATGTTCGCCAGAATCGCCGCGCCATGCGCCGGATGGCGCCGCATTTCCCCGAACTCCTCGTCGGTGAGCTTGTCGGGCTTGTTGAGGATGGAGTCGCGGACTCCGATTTTGCCAACGTCATGGAGCAACGCCGAGAGTTCGACCACGCCGAGCTCGTCTGGCGAGAGGCCAAGTTGCCGCGCCAGACGAACGGAAAACGCCGCCACCCGCTCCGAATGACGATGCGTGTAGCCGTCCTTGGCATCGATGATGGCGGCAATGGCCTTCATGACGTCGAGAAACAGCCGCTCCATGTCGGCCATCAGGCGCGCGGTGCAGCGCGACACCCGCCTGATTTCCGATCGCCGCCAGGAGCTCGAGTTCCGACTCGCAGAACTCGTGGGTGGTCGGGCTGTCCACATACAGCACGCCGAGAATCGTTTCGGTCGTCCGCATCGGCGCACACATGATCGACCGGATGCGCTGCTGCACGATGCTCTGGCCGGCGACATATCGCAAGTCGGCGAGCGCGTCGTGGGTGAAAGTGGAGATGCGGTGCTCGAGAACGTCGCGGACGACGGTGTGCGACAGGACCATGTCGCCCGAGCGGCCGGCGCCCGTTCGTGTACGGACGGCAACGACCTTGACTTCGGACGACAGGTCGCGTTCACCGGCCGGGAAACCGTCGGTCGCGCGCATGAGAATCGCGGCGCAGCTGCCGCCGGTGACCTCGAGAATCGTGGACAAGATCGAATCGAACAGCCCTTCGACGCCGGTCGCGCGTGACAGCTGATCGGACAGGCGATGCAGAGTAGAAAGATATCGCTGCGCCGATTCCAGGAGCGCCTTCTCATCGTCGCGCTGGAGAACGTGTGTGTCAGGAAATCGAGCTTGCCCGGGTCGATCGATTTGCGAATGAGCGTCTGTCCGTGCTCGTCCGGCGTGACGCGAAACGCCGTCGTCGTGAGCGGAGCAATCGTCGCATCCGAGGTGGCGACCGACATGAATTCGAGCACCGTCGAGCCAATCCGCAACTTGTCGCCGGGGTGGAGATCCGCCGTGGTGATTCGCTGCTCATTGATAAAAGTGCCGTTGGCAGATTGCAGATCCGCCACGACACAGCCGTCTTCACGTCCGTGCAGCGCGCAGTGGCGCCGCGAAACGGATTCGTCGTCGATCTGCACGTCACAGCTCTGAAGCCGTCCGAACGTGAGACCCTGCCCCGCCGTGAGCGCGATCGTACGGCCGCTCTCGCGTCCAGAGCGGACGACCAACTCGAAGCGCATGTGGAAATGATAGGGCAACCTGCACTGGTGCGTCAGTGGGCTGTTGCCAGGCCGGGCGGTGAGATACACTGGCGCGCATGCCGCGTGCAGCGGTGCGGAGCGGCGATTCAACGACAGTCGAATTCTTCGGCGGCGCAACCCGTTTCTTGCGGCACCGCGAGCAATCGATACATCGGAGTCACCACAACCGGATTCAACCGCTCACCTATCTGCGGGTTGATGTGGTCGCCTGTGATTTCGATCACGTGCGTAACGTGATTGCGACGCAGCATCAACCAGCTCTTGCGTGGATCCGCACTCGGGTCGTGGAAGAAGTCATCGATCTCGGCCTCGAGGACCCGCGCCTGCACGCCCCTCGCGTACGCCGACCAGCCAAGCAGCACGTGCCGTTCAGTAAGAACCGGAAAAATCGACGCGCCACCCGGAAATCGGTGTGCGACGACTGTCTTGTCGAGGTCCTCGTGGCGGAGCGCGTCCACCACAGTAAGGCCATCGCGTGTGAAGGTCCAGAACGGATGACGAAAATCGGTCCACTTGACTTGCAGGTAGTGGACTGTTGACGGCGCCGCGAGCGCGATAACGACAGCCGCTGTGAGGAGCCGGCGCGTCCGCGTGTGTGACGCGTCGCCGACAACCGTACGCGCCACGAAGATCCAAAGTACGAAGAGGCTCCCCTGATAGAACATGAACGACTGGTGATACGGGTTCGTCACGATCACCAGCGGCGTCACGGCGCCAATCACGACGATCCAGGCCAGTAACCGCCACATTGGGCGCTCGGCATGGGCGGGCCGTAACGCGCGCCAAACGGCTGGCAATGCCAGGACACGCGCGCCGAGACCGCCGGTAAAGAAAAGCAGATTGGCGACCACTATGGGTACGAGTGCCGCCACGAACTGGCCGCCACCGAACGCGTCGACAAGCCGCTTGAGCGGTTGACCAAGTCCGAGTTGTCTCCTGACGATGACGGGCAGTACCGCACCATAGCCGCTGCCTAACTCGAGAGTCGATTGACTGTCTTCACGCAAGAGGAAGGCGTTCACGACAAACGGCAATGCGACCGCGAGCCCCCCGGCGCAGACCAAGAAGAACCGCCGGCGCGTGGCGAGGTCGTCGCGGCTGAAGATGGCGGCCGCGAGCAAGCCGCCCAGAATCAACGCGAAGCCAAACGGCTTGAACATCATCAGCATGCCGACGCTGATGCAACTGGCTGCGAGCAGCGCGCGGTCTCCCGTTTCCTCGTGCCGCGCCATGCTCCAGAGCGCGAGAAACGCCACGACCAGCGCCGGCGTCCAGGGGTTGTAGTAGAGAAGCTCCGCGCCAGGCGTCATCCAGTTCGTCGACCATATGAGATCGTCCCAGGCCCGCAGTCGCCGGAAGAAGATCGCCGCGAGGTAAGACAAATCACTGCCGAGTACCAATAGCAGCGTGGCGAGCGTAGCCACAGGAGTACTCGACATCCGGCGCACGGCGACGAACGCCGTCATCGCAAGCGTGATGAGGAGGAATGGCCACGCGTACACGAAGTACGCATCGAGAAGCGCGACATCACCGTAGCGATGAATCATCGCGAGCAGCAGTTGCGGGTACCACGAGTAGTTGAGCGCATGACCGGCGTAGAAAGGAGACTGTGGCGGGAAGTGATGCGTGAGCTCCGCTGACATTGCCGCGTAATAGCTCGAATCGTAGGCGTCGTAGTCGCCGAAGACGTTCACGGCGTCGGTCGTTACCTCCAACCGATGGGCGTACGCGACCGCGCCGGCAATGAGCGCGACGGCCGACACGAGTGCGAACGCCACCCACGTTCTGCGCGGCGGGCGCGGGGCAGGTGGAGACGAGATGATGCGCTCGAGTCCGGCGCCGCCCAGCGCCGCTGCGATCACCGGAAAAGCGCCTGCGACGCCGGTCAACCACAGCACGTTTGCAAGCACGCAGCTGGCGACAACCCCGGCGGCCGCCGGCAGCACGCAGCGCTCCAAGGTGTCGGCCCGCGCCGCCAGCATGCAAGCCGCCGCTGCGCCTGGGCCCGCCACAAGAAACGCCCACGCGGCTGTGAATCGCAGGAACGGGGGCGCACTCGCCTCGACTCCCGACCACGCGATCCACAACGAAGCGACAACGGCCGCGCACACCACGGCGCGCCAGGGCAATCGGAGTGGGCGACGCATAATTTCTATGAATAAATGGCGATGTGCGCGATTTTATTATAAATAATAGGCGGTCGGAAAATGCGCACGACAACTGTCGCCGAGCGCCGCAGCCGCGTGTGGCCTTACATTGAGATCGCCCGCGTTGATCACTGGTTCAAAAACTCGTTCATGCTGCTGGGGCTCCTCCTGGCATGTTTTTACAAGCCGGACGTGCTGCGCTGGCGGTCGATCGGGCCGCTCGTTGCGGCGATCCTCGCCACCTGCCTGATTGCGTCGAGCAAGTACGTCTTGAACGAATTGCTCGACGCGCCGCGCGATGCGCTGCGCCCGCTCAAGCGCGCGCGACCCGCCGCCGCCGGTCTTGTCCGGCCCGATATCGCCTATGTCGAATGGTTCACGTTGGCCCTCGCAGGCATCGCATTGGCGCTGACCGTCAACCGCTCGTTCGCGCTCGCCGCCGGCGCCTTGTGGATGATGGGACTGGTATACAACGTGCCGCCGCTGCGGCTCAAGGAGTGCCATATCTGGACGTGCTCACCGAGTCCGCCAATAACGCGATCCGTCTCTGGCTCGGATGGTTTGCCATCGTGACCGATCGGATCCCTCCGCTCTCGCTGACACTGGCGTACTGGATGGTCGGTGCGTTCTTCATGGGCGCGAAGCGCCTCGCGGAATATCGTCAGCTGGCCAACCCCACGCTTGCCGCCGAGTACCGCAACTCCTTCAGCTTCTACACGGAGGAGAGGCTTCTCGTATCGCTCTTCTTCTACTCGACCACGTGCGCGCTGTTCACCGGGATCTTCATCGTGCGGTTTCACGTCGAGCTCGTACTTTTCGTCCCTGCCGCAGCCGCGCTGTTTTCTCACTACTTGACCATGACGTTGCGGCCGAACAGTCCGTGCAACACTCCGAACGATTGTTGCGCGAACCAAAGTTCCTGATTTACGCCGCTGTCAGTATTGCGATGTTCGTGACGCTGATGTCCACGCAAATACCGGCGCTGTACGATTGGTTCAACGTGCAGCCGTCGACGTTGGATCGCGTCGATCCGCTGTGGACCATCGGACGAGGCGCACCGTAGTCGCAGGAACAGCCGGCGTCCTCCTTGCCGCGCTTGCTGTCTGCGCCCTCGCCGCCATTCCCCGTGCGGGCGAGTTCCACTATCGCAACCCGTCTGGTGGCAACGCATTGTGGCCGGTGCCGTTTGCGCCGTTGAACGGATTCACTCCTCAACAACTCGCCAGTCACGTGGCACGCGCGGTGTTGCTGTTTCCGGCGTGCGTGCTCATTGGTTTCGCGATACGTACCTGGCGGCCGAGGATCGTGTCGACTCGCTCGGTGATGTGGCCGGTCGTCATCGGTGCGCTTCTCACCACATTGGTCGCGTTGTTCGTCATTCGCGGCGTTCCTCTGCAGGATGACGACGCCACCTATTCGATGCAGGCCGAGCTGCTCACGCGCGGGCTCATTGCCGATCCGGCGTATCCACCGTCGGCGGCGTTCGATGAGCCGTTCACCATCTTCAGCAGGATCGGGATGTCGGGCATGTATTTGTTCGGCACGCCGATGGTGCTCGCCGTTGGCCTGCCGATCGGCGCGCCCTGGCTCGGACAAGTGCTGCTCGTCGCGCTCACCTTGTGGTGTGCGCACCGCGCCGCGGTACGCGACGGCGATGAGCGCCTCGCATGGATTGGAACGCTCCTCCTCGCGCTCTCACCGATGCTCACGTTCACATCGGCCACGTTGCTCAGTCAACCGGCCGCTCTGGCCGGCATTGCTGCCGGGGTGCTCGGCGCGCGTGTCGGCAACTGGCGCGGAGGCTTGCTGGTCGGAACCGGGATCGGTTTTGCGTTTGCCGCGCGGCCGCAGATGGCCACACCGGCTGGGATTGCGCTTGCCGCGCTCTATGGTTGGCGCGATCGCCGGATGCTTGGCGGCGCAATCATCGCGGGTATTCCGTGGTTGCTCGCAGTAGTGGCGTACGATCAGGCTCTCACCGGTAACCCTTGGCATCTGCCTCGTTTCCTCTACACGGGGGAATTGGAACGGTATGGGTCCGGCACCGTTCTTCGCCATTACGCGCACACGCCGCTGAAAGCCGCCGCCCTCGCGGCGGTAGTACTCGTCCGATTCAATGGCTGGGCGTTGGGATGGCCGCTATCGCTGCTCGGTGCAGCTCTGTGGTTCGCCCGTGGACGTTCGCATCGCGCCGTCGTCGCGCCGTGGGCAGCGATTGCGCTTGTCACGTTTGCCTACCAAGCCGCATATCCATCGATTGGCACAAGCGAGACGGGCGCGATCTATCACCACGCGGCTCTCCCCTTTTTCGCGTTCTCCACGGCGGCCGCGTTACGCGACCTCGGGTCACCTTCGTGGGGGCAACTGGGTGCGCGCGACAGCGTTGGCGTCGACGCTTCTTGGCACCAGCAGTTTCTACGTCGAGCATGCGTTGCGTCTGTCGCGGCTGAGCGCGGCAATTGAAGGGCCCCGGCGTTCGTTGAAGCTGCAGTTGCCGGCACTGCTGCTCGAGGAAAGATGGGAGGGGCGTCCTCAGGAAGGTTGGGTGTTCGGCATACTGTTCCGCCAGCGTTCGCCGGCGGCTGCCGTTGTGCGGTTTCCGTGGACCAACAACACTGCCCAGTTACACGATCTCATGGCTCGTTGGTCCGATCGTCACTGTTATTACCTCTCCTATGACTGGGCGCGCTCGCAATACGACGTCACGGCGTGCGGCCGGATTGGCGCGCATTAAACTGTTGAGGCATGTTTTCGGCTGCATCGCTTCGTCCGATGCTCGCATCGCTTCCTGCGTCGGATCCGCCGCTGGTTGCGAAGGACCTCGTTTACGAACCCAAGTACGATGGCATTCGCGCGATTGCGCTGGTGGAGCCGGCGCAGCCACAACCGCGGATCCGCTTTTGGTCGCGGCTGGGGAACGAAAAGACATCCCAGTTCCCGGAACTCGCGGCAACGCTCGCGACGTGGGCGCGAGAGATCAACGTGCCGATTGTGCTCGACGGCGAGATCGTCGCGCTCGATGACCACCGTCGTCCCGCCGGCTTTCAACGCCTGCAGGGCCGCATTCACGTCACGGTGCCCGGCTATCGATCGTCGAGGCCGATCACCTCGCCGCAAGAACAGCCGACGGCGTTTATCGCATTCGATCTGCTGCGCGACGGCGACGACGACCTGCGCGCGTTGCCGCTCGTCGAACGGCGCGCGCGGCTCGCACGGCTGTTCGAGGAACACCCTCCAACGTCCGACGCGTTGCGCCTTTCGGAACAGGCCGTGGGCGACGGACGCACGCTCCTGGCGCGCGCCAGGAAAGAAGGCTGGGAAGGGCTGGTCGTGAAAGCGGCTCGCTCGCCGTATCGCGACGGCAGACGCACGCCGGAGTGGCGCAAGATGAAAATCACCAACGAAGACGAGTTCGTCGTTGGTGGCTGGACCGAACCGAAAGGTGCGCGTTCCTATTTCGGATCGCTCATCCTCGGCACGCACGACGAGGCCGGACGTCTCGTCCACGCCGGCGACTGCGGCACCGGCTTCTCGGGGGCGGAACTCGAGCGGCTCTGGAAGCTGCTGAAACCGCTCGAAACGTCCGAATGCCCGTTTTACGTGAAGCCAAAGACGCTTGGCCGCCCGCATTGGGCCAAGCCGAAGCTCGTCGTGCAAGTGCGCTATACCGAGTGGACAGACGACGGCCGCCTGCGCCACCCGACGTATCTTGGCTTACGTGACGACAAACGGCCGGAGGAGGTGAAAACCACGCGCAGGGGTTCCAAGGTTCCGGAGTTCCAAGGTCCCAAGGTTCAAGGTTCCAAGGTTGAGGGTTCCGAGCTTCAGAAGTTCCAAGGTTCAATGGTCTCCAAGTCCGGTGGTTCGGGTTCGAATCGTGGACGCAACTCCGCAACTTCAGAACCCTCGAATCCCGGAACCTCCGAACCCCGCAACCTCAAAGCCTCGGAACCTCGAACCCCGGAACCCCGAAACCCCGAACCCTCCGACCACCGCCGCCCCAGAACCCCGGACCCTCGGCGAAGCGCTCGCGATCCATTGAAGTCGTGGACCCCCGCGGCAGATGCAATGACGGCGCAGCTGGACGCGTTTGAAGCCAACAAACGCGACGGCAAGCTGCGATTGCCAGACGGCGACACGCTCGACGTGACCAACCTGCACAAGATCTTCTGGCCCGGTCCGCCGTACACCAAAGGCGATCTCCTCCGCTACTACGCTCGTGTTGCGCCGCTGATCCTTCCGGTTATCGACGATCGCCCGCTGGTGATGAAGCGGTTTCCCAACGGCATCCAGGGCGAGGCGTTCTATCAACACCGCGGGCCCGAGAAGTATCCACGCGGCGTTCGCGTCGAGCCGGTCCCGGGCGCCGATGTGCCGACAATGTTCGTCGGCGGCGACCTCAAGACGCTGCTCTACATGGCGCAGCTCGCCTCGATTTCCATGGATCCGTGGTTCTCGAAGATGGAATCGCTCGATGAGCCGGATCTCGTCGCGCTCGATCTCGATCCGCAACCCGGCGCCACCTTCGATCAGATTCTCGACGTGTCGCGGTGGGTCAGGGAGGAGCTCGATCGCTTGAAGGTGCCCGGCTTTCCCAAGACATCTGGATCAGAGGGGTTGCACATCTTCATCCCGCTCGCGCCTGGCACCTCGTACGAAGCCGGTGTGCTGTTCTGCCAAATCGTGGCCACGATCGTCGCCACGAAGCACCCGAAGGTGGCGACGATCGAGCGCATGGTGCGGCGGCGAAAGGAGCGGACCGTCTACGTGGACTATCTGCAGAACATCCCTGGCAAAACGCTGGCGTGCGCCTACAGCGCGCGCGCGAGCGCGTTTGCCGGCGTCTCCGCGCCGCTCAAGTGGGAAGAGATCGACGACAAGATCCGGCCGCAGGACTTCACGATCAAGACGATGGAGACGCGAGTGCGCAGCGTGGGCGATCTGTGGGCGGCGTTGAGAAAGAGCAAGCCGGCGGATCTGACGAGGGCGTTGGAGAAGCTGGCGAAGTAGCGTTTCAGCTGTCAGCTGTCAGCTATCAGCTGTCAGCTATCACCACCTCTTGCTGTGAGCCGATAGCTGTGAGCCGATAGCTGTGAGCCGATAGCTGAGAGCCGATAGCTGAGAGCCGATAGCTGAGAGCCGACAGCCGCTAGGTCAGAATTGAAACCGCAATTCCCCCATCACCTGCCGCTTGATGATGTCGCCAAACACGTGCGACTGAATGTCTTCGTTGAACAGGTTGATCACCTTGATCGAGCTGATGATCTTCCCATCCATCCAGCGCACGCCGAATGCGCCGTTGACCTGAGTGTAGTCGTCAGTCGGACCGTGGAAGCGCGCATCGAGGACGTCCTGGAAGAATGCATCGCCCACGTAGCTCACCGACGCGTTGCCAAGGTATCGACCGGCGCTGTAGTTGAAGCCAACGTTGAAGCGATGTGTCGGCGGAAGGTTCACTTCTGAAATGTCGAAATCCGGATCCGGT
Source organism: Acidobacteriota bacterium (assembly GCA_046726375.1). Classification (GTDB taxonomy): domain Bacteria; phylum Acidobacteriota; class Vicinamibacteria; order Vicinamibacterales; family UBA2999; genus DASPWV01. Next base: position 9,171 of record JBKPAJ010000034.1, on the reverse strand, counting down.
TCGGCCTGGAACGAGTAGTTGGCAAAGACGTTGAGCGCTTCGGTCGCGGCGCCATCGATCCCGAGCTCGAAGCCCTTGTTGCGATTGACTCCGAGATTCAAGTAGCTGTACGCGGATGGCAATCCGCCGGTCGTGCACGCTGCGGTGATCGACGGACACGGAGGGGGGAGAAGCTCCAGGATGCCGAGAATCGAGGTCAGCGGCAGTCCGCTCGGCGCCAACGCCTGAACCCAGCCCGGTGGCGGGCTCGTCGCGCGATAGCGTCCCGTCTGCGTAAAGAAAATCTCATCCTCGTTACGCGTGAAGTACACCGCCGCTGAGATGGTCGCGCGGTTGCGAACGTTGCCCGTATACCCGATCTCAAAGGCCTGAATCGATTCCTCGCTCAGCGCCGTGTTGCCAGTCGCATGTTGGGCGAAGTTGAACAACCGCCCGGGAAGAGGAGCGAACGCAGGATTGATCTGCGCCAAATCCACTTGGTTGATCACCCTCACGTCAAGGAAGTTGTTGATCAGCGAGGGCGCACGGAACGCCTTGTTATATGACACGCGGATCGCGTGGTCGCGCAGCGGCTTGAAAATCACCGCCAGCCGCGGCGAAAACACCGGATCGTCGATGATATCGAACTTGTCGACACGGGCACCGACATTGAGCCGCACTTTGTCGTGCAGGAAGATCTCGTCCTGCGCGTACACGCCGCCTTCCTTGCGGTTGTCCCCGAGCGGCGCAATCGACAGATCGAACACGTTGTAACGGAAGTTTCCGCCATAGCTGATCACTTGCCGTGTGCCGATCGGGTTGGCGTTTCCCATCTCGACATCGAATGTCTTGGTGTGGAAGTCGAACGGAATTTGATTGCCTGAGGTATCGATCGCGAGCAGCGCCGTTGCGTCGCCGTTCAAAATGTTCGTGAACACGTTGAACTTGAGCGCGCTGCGCGAGTAACGCATCGTCGCGTAGCCCACGCCGACGTTGTTGTCCATATCGAACGGACCGATGCCGGTGTGGATGATGCCGCTCGTACCGGAGTAGCCGCCGGCAAAGGTCAGCTGATATGTGCCGCCTGGCGCGTCATAGTCAACGCGCGTGTCGAACTTCGGCTGCGCCGTGTCTGTGTTGGTGAACACGGGATAGGGCGTGTTGAACTGATTGGAGATTGTGCCGGTGGGACGAGCGAAGGCATCGGACTGGAACCACCCCGCTGAAATCTTGTACGCCCAGCGATCGTTCACCGCCGCGGCATGCGTGCCGTTGATCGAAAACTGCGTGCCGGGGTCTTCCCCGCTGTCGTTGACATCGCGATCGAACATGCCGACGCCAATCGTGAGACTCTCACCGGCGAGCTCGCGCGGCGTTTTCGAGATGAAATTGACCACGCCGTTGAGCGCGTTGGCGCCCCACACGGCGGATGCGGGCCCGCGAATCACCTCGATCTGGCGAATCTCGTTCGGGTTGACCGGCAGCAGGTCCCACGCGACAAAGCCGAAGAAATCGAGGTAGATGCTGCGGCCGTCGACGAGCGCGAGCTGTGAAGTGGCGAGCGTCGAGGTCGCTCCCCGCATTGTGATGTTGAAATCGCGCGCGGAGGTCTGCGCGATGTTCACGCCAGGGACCGCCCGGAACAGCTCCGCGTAGTTGGTGGCCGGCGTGCTCTGGATCACGTCCGCTGTCACCACCGATACGGTCGCAGGCGCGTTCACGAGCTGCTGCTCCACTTTCGACGCCGTGACGACCACCTGCTCTTCGAATGTCGGGGGCTTTTCTTCTTCGGGCTTCGGCGGGGGCTGCTGTTGCGGAGGCTGCTGGGTCGGGGCTGGAGGCGCAGGCTGCTGCGCGGCCGCCGGCAGCGAGGTGACCAGCAGCAGCGTCAAACCAAACGCCACTGTGCGCGACATAAAACTCCTCCCGGTGGGGGACCACATTTTTCGGCGAGTATTTTATCGTTGCCTGAGCGCCTCTTGCACAAAGGTGAGGTAATCGGGGCGGGCCGCGGAGTTTCCGTGACGGATGGCGGCCAGAATGGCCGGCCCTTTCACAACGAAGATCCCGGTCAGCTGCCGCCAGTGACGGCCCTGCATGCCCGCGCCGCGGCCAACCGCCGTGCGCAGCCAGCGTCCCCACACGCGCGGATGCGCGAGCTCGAATAACGAACCTTCCTGCAGATCGAAGGCACGATAGAGCGCATGCTCGGGATCGCTGAAGCGCGGCACGTCGAGCAGTCCATAGTGTGCAAACCACTGGTCCGCTTCCTCGCGCGACTGCATGTGCACGAACGCAACCTGCGTCCCGGTCGCTTCGATGGCGGCGCGGAGGCGCGCAATATCCTCCACCCCCTCGCGACAGAAGGTTCAGCCGAAGTGACGGAGGAAAATCAGAAGAACCGGTGCCCTGTCAGAGAGTTCGCGGATAGCAGGTGGGACCGTCATGTCAGTTCAAAGTTCAAAGTTCAAAGTTCAAAGTTAGTTTGAAAATTTGAAAGTTAGGAAGTGAACCTTGAACGCTTTGCTCATCAACTCGGAATCGTGAACTTCCAATTAACTTTGAACTTTGAACTTTGAACTTGTAACTTACGCAGTTACCCCAGACGCCCCATCTCGGAACGCTCCGCTCTTTTAACTCTTGAACTTTGGCACTTTCCACTAACTTTGAACTTTGAACTTTGAACTTGGAACTTACGCAGCGGTTACCGCCGCTGCCGCCCACTTTTCCAGCTTGCGTGCGTCTTCGTAGAAGCGCCGGATCCCTTCGCTCAACTTCTCCACCGCCATCGGATCCATGTTGTGCATCCAGCGGAAGGTTTTCTCGTCGAGGTGGATCTTCTGTTCGCTGCTCGCCTTCGCGTTCGCGACGCTGAGGCGTGGGGTGACTTCGCCGGGCGTGTTCTGCAGCTGCTCGAGCAGATCGGGACTGATCGTCAGCAGGTCGCACCCGGCAAGCCGCACGATTTGATCCATCTTGCGGAAGCTGGCGCCCATGACCTGTGTCTGGTAATCGAATTTCTTGTAGTAGTTGTAGATGCGGGTGACCGATGCGACGCCGGGATCTTCGTCGATCGGAATGTCGCCGCCGCGCTCCTTCTTGTAGAAATCGTAGATGCGCCCGACGAACGGCGAGATTAGCGTGACGCCTGCCTCCGCGCACCCCACTGCCTGCGCGAAGCTGAAAAGCAGCGTCAGATTGCAGTGAATGCCCTCATGTTCGAGCTGCGCCGCGGCGCGGATGCCTTCCCACGTGCTTCCGACCTTGATCAGGATGCGCGCGCGCGGCGTCCCGCCGCGTTCGTAAAGGCCGATGAGATGCCGCGCCTTTGCGACCGATCCCTCGGTATCGAAGCTCAAACGCGCATCGACCTCGGTCGAGACGCGGCCGGGCACGATTTCGAGAATGCGGCGGCCGAAGTTGATCGCAAGCAAGTCCATGAAGGCTTCGGTGCGTGCCTGCTCCGGACCGCTTGTGCGATCGGCCTCTTTGAGTGCGGCCTCGACGAGCGGACGATATTGTGACTGTTGTGCCGCCTTGAGCAGCAGCGACGGATTGGTCGTGGCATCCTGCGGCCGGTATTCCGCAATCGCCTCAATGTCGCCGGTATCGGCAACGACGGTGGATGTCCGCTTTAACGAATCAAGCAGGCTCATCGTCCAAGGATACCTCACGATTCCCACGAAAGTTCCTCACGAAAGTTCCTTACATGGGTTCCTCACGGGGGTTCAACGAAGGTTCCAGACCGTGCTTGGTGTCGTGTAGAACAGCTTTGGCGCGGTCGAGATCGAGCGCGCCGTCCCAGCGCGCGATAGCTACCGTGGCCACCGCGTTGCCGATCAGGTTGGTAATCGAGCGGGCCTCAGACATAAAGCGATCGACACCGACGAGCATCGCCAGCCCTGTTGTAGGAATTGTCGGAATCGCCGTGAGCGTCGCCGCGAGCGTGACAAAACCGCTTCCTGTTACGCCGGCGGCGCCTTTCGACGTCAACAGCAGGATGGCGAGAATGGACAACTGCTGCGAAACGCTGAGGTCGATCCCGCTCACCTGGGCGACGAAGATCGCACCCATGGTCAGGTAGATCGATGTGCCGTCGAGATTGAAGGAGTAACCGGTTGGTACGACGAGGCCGACGACCGCCTCGCTGCAACCGAGCCGCTCCAGTTTCAACATGAGACGCGGAAGCGCCGATTCGGAGGAGGACGTACCAAGCACGAGCAGAATCTCCTCGGCGATGTAGCGTAGGAACCGCAAAACGTTCAGGCCGGCCATCCACAGGATGAAGCCAAGGACCACGAAGATGAACAGCACGCACGTGGTGTAGACGGCGGCCATGAGCTTGCCGAGCGAGATCAGCGTGCCAAGGCCGTATTCACCGATCGTGAACGCCATCGCGCCAAACGCGCCGAGCGGTGCTAGCCGCATGATCATGTTGACCATGGCAAAGAGCACCTGACCGATTTGATCGATCAACGCAACCATCGGCGCGCCGCGATCGCCGAGCGACAGCAGCGCGAGACCGAAGAGCACCGACACGAGCAATACCTGCAGGATCTCCCCGCGCGCAAAGGCATCCACCGCGGTGTTGGGGATGATGTTGAGGAGAAACTCGACCGTGCTCTGATGCGTGGCCGGCGGCGCGTATTGCGCCGCGCTTTGTCCGCCCGGCGTCCTCACCACCACACCGCGTCCGGGCTGCAGCACGTTGACCACGACCAGGCCAATCGCCAACGCCAACGTCGTCACCACCTCGAAGTAAACGAGCGCGCGCACACCGATGCGCCCGACGTCCTTGCCCGCGCGCATGTGGGCGATGCCCGCGGCGATGGTGGCGAAGATCAAGGGCCCGATCAGCATGCGAATGAGCTTGATGAAGCCATCGCCGAGCGGCTTCATCGCGGCCGCCTGCTGCGGGAACACGACGCCCATCAGGACGCCGAGCATGATGCCGATCAGCACCTGCACATACAGGCTCTTCAGCGTTCTCATCCGGTGCAACCTTACTCGATCGCGTAAACTTCTCCACGTGCGGGCGCTTCGCGACTCCGACACGTGGAAACGGCTCGAGGCTCACCGCGACGACATCCGCCGCGGCCATCTACGCGAGTGGTTTCGCACCGATCCAAATCGCTTCAGTCGCTTTTCGGCGCGGCTCGACGACGTGCTGGTCGATTACTCGAAGCACCTGATCACCAACGACACTCTTGCGCTCTTGCGCCAGCTCGCGCGCGAGCGACAGGTCGAAGCGTGGCGCGATCGGATGTTTGCCGGCGAGCCGATCAACACCACCGAACATCGCCCGGTGCTGCACATTGCGTTGCGGAACCGCTCGGCTCGGCCGGTTCAGGTTGCCGGCCGCGACGTGATGCCCGACGTGCGCGGCGCTCTGGAGCACATGCGCAGCTTCAGCGAGGCGGTCCGCACCGGAGCATGGACCGGGTTCAGCGGACTTCGCATCACCGATGTCGTGAACATCGGCATTGGCGGATCGGATCTCGGCCCGGCGATGGTAACCGAAGCATTGACACCGTACTCACGCGAAGGTCCGCGTCTGCACTTCGTGTCGAACGTGGACGGCGCGCATCTCTTCGAAACGCTGCGCAACCTGCATCCGGTGACGACGCTGTTCACGATCGCGTCGAAGACCTTCACCACGCAGGAGACGATGACCAACGCGCGCTCGGCGCGGCAGTGGTTTCTCGCCCGCGCGCGCGACGAAGCGCTCATCGCCAAGCACTTCGTGGCGATCTCGACCAACACGCGCGAGGTTCAGGCGTTTGGCATCGCGCCCGACAACATGTTCGTGTTTTGGGACTGGGTTGGCGGGCGCTATTCGCTGTGGTCGTCGATTGGCCTTCCGATCGCGCTGACGGCAGGCTTCGGCAAGTTCGAGCAGCTGCTCGAGGGCGCATTCGACGTGGACGAACACTTCCGGCAGACGCCGCTCGAACACAACATCCCGGTCACGCTTGGCCTGCTCGGCGTCTGGTATACGTATTTTCTGGGCGCCGAAACGCACGCGGTGTTGCCGTATGACCAATATCTCCGGCGCTTGCCGGCGTATTTACAGCAGCTCGATATGGAGAGCAATGGCAAGCGTGTCGATCGCGACGGCCGCGCCGTTGACGTCCCGACCGGGCCGATCGTCTGGGGCGAGCCCGGCACCAATGGACAGCACGCGTTCTATCAGTTGCTGCATCAAGGCACGCGACTCGTGCCGTGCGACTTCCTCATCGGCGCCCGTGCGCACCACGATCTCGCCGAGCACCATGCGCTCCTGATCGCGAATTGTCTGGCGCAATCAGAAGCGCTCGCGATGGGCAAGACGGAGGATGAAGCTCGCGCCGAGCTGACGAAGCAGGGGCTCCATGCGGCCGCACTCGAGGCGCTGCTTCCGCACAAAGTCTTCCCCGGCAACCGGCCCTCAACGACGTTTGTCTATCGACGCCTTGGCCCGCGCACGCTCGGCCGTCTGCTCGCGCTCTACGAACACAAGGTGTTCGTCATGGGCGCAATCTGGAACATCAACTCGTTCGATCAGTGGGGCGTGGAGCTGGGCAAGCAGCTCGCGAACCGCATCGGCCCGGAGCTGGATGCCTCATCACCTGCCACGACGCACGATGCCTCGACCAACTCGCTGATCGAGTACGTCAAGTCCTTGCGCGACAAGACCTGACGCCCCGCGCCCTGGTTGTGAAGAATCTGCACCGACTCCGCGGTTCCGATCATTCGATGGAATGTGAAGCACGTGAGTATTCCAGGATGAACTGATTGAACTGGATTCGTGGTCACGTGGCGGAGGGCAGCTGCGGGCCCGACCGGTCAAGTGAGGCTCGCGAATTGCAGCAGTCCGTCCGACGGCGCGCGAGGGCGGTTCACTGTAAACTGAACTGCTACGAGAACGTGCGCCCGTAGCTCAGCTGGATAGAGCGTCGGCCTCCGGAGCCGAAGGCCACAGGTTCGAATCCTGTCGGGCGCGCCACATTTCACACACCCGACTGACAAACGACTGACAAATCGGTGGGCGTCAGCCGTTCACGGCGCGGAGAAGTTGCCGTCGCTTCTCCCAAACCCCGGTCATTGCCTTTAGCAGCTCCTGATCAGTGATGTTCAGATACCGCTGTGTCTGCTTCACGTCCGAGTGGCCGAGCATCAACTGGATGGATCGGATGGCCTCGAGCTCGCTGGTTGCTTGCTGAAGCGACACGCCGTTGGCCAGCCGGGCGATCACCGACAGCCGGTGATCCGCGCGGTTGCGCGCCGGATCCGGGGCGAGCGGCGCCAGGATGTCGGTGGTTCCGGCCCAGCGGAACGATGCGGGCAGCACGCCGACAATCGTGTATGGCTGCGCGTTCAGCGTCATCGTCTTGCCGATCGCGCCCGGATCGCCGCCGAACGCACGCTGCCAGAAGCCATAACCGAGGATCACCACGCGCGTGTTGCCGCGGGGACGATCTTCCTCATCGAGGAAGTTGCGGCCGAGGATCGGCGTCACCTGGAGCGTCGGCAGGAACGTGGCGGTGACGCGCATCCCAAGCAGCACTTCGGCTTCTCCGCCGGATGTCCAGGTGAGTCCGATGTTGTCCATGGCCGCCATCGCCTGGAAGCTCTTCGCCTGCGCCCGCCAGTCGAGGAAGTTGGGGTGTGAGGTCGCGAACGACGGCCAGCCGCGCTCGACGTTGCTCTCCCAGATCCTGACGAGCTGGCTGGGATTCGACAGCGGCAACGGCCGCAGCATCACCGCATTGACGACGCTAAAGATCGCGGTGTTGGCGCCGACGCCAAGGGCCAGCGTGATCGCCGCCACGAGCGTGAACCCCGGGCTCTTGCGCAGCGATCGCGCTGCGTAACGGACGTCCTGTGACCACGACATAATCGGCACTCCAGACGGCGTTTGACGATGTTCGAGTTGAAACGGTTAGCGACGTCGGCCATTCCGGCCGCCGCTGGCTCTCCGGGAATTCGCGCTGGAAATCGAGGGCCGCGATCGGTTCGTGCAGCGAGAGCCGCTCAGGCGCGTGCATGAATGCGTGTTTGGCGTTGCTCTGGGATGTCGTGCGTGCGACGGCCGCTCGGGCTGGCATCGACGAGTTGGCGCCCCACGAATCTGCTGCGCACCTGCGCCAGACTGTGTCAGCTCGGGTATGAAGAACTGGACCCAATCCAGGTTCTGTTGGTGTTGGGCTCTGGGCAAAGCACAGCCTGACGTCGAAAGCGGCCGGCATTGGCGCGGCGGTTGCACTAACTGCCTCAGTAATCGACCTGCAGCACGCGGCAGGGAGGTCGCTATGCTTAACATTCTTCCTAAGGGCCTTGTCCTCGGCGTTATCGTCGTCGTGCTGTCAACAGCAGGGTCGGCAGCGTCTCAGCAGGTGTCCGGCAGTGCACGCCGGCAGCCCACCGCCACGGTGTCACTCACGGGATGTGTCAGCGCGACCCCTGGCCCATCGGGCCAGTTCGGATTCGTGGATGCGGGCACCGGCAGCACGTATCGTCTCACCGGCCGCGACGTGCGCAAGTTTGCCGGCCAACGCACGCAAATTGTCGTGGGGTTCAGCAGTAACGCAGTAACGATTCGCGGCGGTCTCTGGCCGTCTCCCAATGTGGCCGCGCAAGCCGGTGCATTGGATTCAGCCCAGGCCGCGGTTGCCACCCGCGAACAAACCAACGTGGCGGCAAGCAATGGCGCGGTGACTGAGCTGCGCGTCGTTGATGTGCGCGGCCTCAGCGGGACCTGTCGTTAGGCGCGGCTTATCTCGGAGTCTCCTGCTGGCCAATAGACTCAACAGTATTGGAACGCAAGTCCGCGTTTGTGACGCCTTCCGCACTTGCGACAGATTTGCGCTGCTGCGACCCACGAGCAGCCTCTGGCAGCCGCCAGTAGTCGAGGAGAGGAACCGTCGATCGTTTCGGAGACGCGGTGCGGGCTGGAACACAGGCGCTGCCAAGGTCATAGACAATGCGATCGTGGGTTGCTGCCGCGAGACCCAGCTTGATCGAGCCAGTCAGGAAAAGGCAGTGATTGCCCGTGGCAAGGAGCTCTGCATCTACGACGAGATAGTCACCGAGGCCAAAAGCGTCATCAGCCCTGAGACCACTCGTGGACGGACAACGTATGGCCCATATGGCTGATCACAATCAGCAGAACGTGACGGTGACGCTATCGTCCGCCGAGGCGAAGGAGCTGAT
>JBKPAJ010000033.1:0-56541 GCA_046726375.1 Acidobacteriota bacterium | reverse complement strand
AAATCACCGGCGATCGCAACCCGCTGCACTACGACGAGAAGTTCGCTGCACAAACCAAGTTCGGGCGGCTCGTCGTGCAGGGAGGGATCACCACCGGTCTGCTTCACGCGCTCGTTGCCACCGACATGCCCGGCCCCGGTTCGGTGTTTCTCAGTCAAAACTGGAAGTTCACCGCGCCCGTCTACATCGGCGACACGATTACCGCTGAAGCCGAGGTGGTGAAGGTTCACGAGTCGAAGCCGGTGACTGCGCTGGCCATGCGCATCAAGAGACAAACGGGCGAAACGGTGCTCGAAGGCGAAGCGTGGTGTTATACGTTTTCCGGCACACCTAACGAGATGCGCTGAAACGCGCTTTCAGCTTCGCTCGTCGGCGGCGACCCAGATAAGGTTCAGCTCAGATAGCCCGGATGAAACGCCGATCTGTGTTCCATCTGCGTTCCTTGTCTTGTTTTATCTAGCTCCACTGCCTTTTATCTGCGTTTATCTGCGTTCCATCTGCGTTTATCTGCGTTCCATCTGCGTTTATCTGCGTTCCATCTGCGTTTATCTGCGTTATCTGCGTTTTATCTGCGTCCAAGAAATCGGCGGGCTTAACGCTTCTCGATTCTGACGCGCTTCAACTCCACGCGCTCGACGGGCGTCTCACCGTTCACGGCAACGGCTTCAATCTTCTGGACCACGTCGATGCCGCTCACCACGCGCCCAAACGCGGTGTACTTGTTGTCGAGCATCTGCGCGCGCGCCGTGACGATGAAGAACGACGTGCTGGCGGTGTCCGGTTCGGCAAGGCGCGCCATCGACAGGGTCCCCAGAACGTGAGGCAGATCATTGAACTCGGCCTTGAGATCGCGCACGTATTTCTGTTGCCCTTCGTTCAGCGGCTCGTGGCGCGTTGGCAAATGCCCCGTTTGAATGACGAACCCCTTCACCACTCGATGCCAGCTCGTGCCGTCGTAGACACCCGCGCCGGCAAGACGGAGGAAGTTACGGACGTGCTCGGGCGCCTTCTCCGGCGTGAACTCGAGCCCAATGTCTCCCATCGACGTCTCGAGCACGGCGCGATATGCCGCCAACTCCTGCGCGCTTTCGGTTGAGAACGGCTCGGCCGTGGGCGCCGGCTTGTCTCGAATGGTGACCTTCTTCATCTCGATGCGCTCGATCGGCGCACCCTTCTCATCGGCCGCGATCTCCGAAACCTTCTGCGCCACGAGAATGCCCTCGCTGACGCGGCCGAACACGGTGTACTGCCCATCGAGCACCGGCTGGTCGATGATGCAGATGAAGAACTGTGTCCCCGCGCTGTCGGGCCGGTTCGGGATCAGCACAGCCGACACTGCCCCGCGCGTGTGCTTCTCCGGATTGATTTCCGCCTTCAACAGATTCAAGCCGCCGGTTCCGTAGCGGGCCTTCGCCGCCGGATCCTTCGACAACGGATCTCCACCCTGGATGATTCCCTGTCGCACCACGCGATGAAAGGTGGTGCCGTCGTAGCCGCCTTGACGTGCCGTTTGGATGAACAACGCCACGTGACTGGGCGCACGTTCGGCGAGTAGATCGATGACGATGGTGCCCATCGGCGTTTCGATGACCGCTTGCTTGTTGCGCAGCGCGTCGGCTGGTTGCGCCGCGACGAGGCTGGGAAATAGCAGCATCAGGACGAGGAGGCGGGCGCGCATCGCGCGATTCTACTCTTCCGCTCGTCCCACGATTCACGTCAGCAATCGCGACATCGCAACGAACCGTTCACCGACTCGCCCCGTCTACTCTGCCCGAGGGTGGACTCTGGGTTGGACGCGTTTGGTTTGAGGAGGAGGTGCGGCTGCGAGGCGGGAGGCTGCTATGCGACCGTCCGCGTTCCTCACCTTGCTGATCGTCCTTGCGGTTGGAATCACCCCTGTCGCTGCCAGCACGAGTCCGCTCGTCGTCCGCGTGCGCGCGGCTGACGCCCGCTCCGCATCGGCGCTTGCCGAAGGCCGTCTGCGTTCGTACTCCTTCCGCAAAGTGCTGCAGCACATCGACCAGCTCGACGTGATCGTCTACATCGAGATGCAACCGCAGCTTCGCGGCCGCCTCGGAGGGCGCGTCACCTGGGTCACGGCCACCAAGGATTTCCGCTACGTCCGTATTTCACTCAATCCCGAGCTGACGAAATCGCAACTCGTCGCGACCCTCGCGCACGAACTGCAGCACGTCGCAGAAATCGGCGAGGCGCCTGCGGTGGTCGACACCGCTACGTTGTCGGCGCATTATCGTCATATCGGCGTTGAGAACCGTGAACGGTCTGAGCAATGGGACACGCAGGCGGCGCAGCGCACGGGCGAGGTCGTGAGGCGCGAGCTCGCGCAAACCGCCGGTCGGGACGGCGCGGGTTGGTAACGAGGCCGAGTTGGACCTGAAGATGCACAACCGACCATCGCGCCGGGCGATGCGAAGGCCTCTGTACTTGCTGTTACGCTGGGATGTTCCACCTCAGCATGTACGAGGAGTACTACGGGTTCGTCCAACCGCCTTTTCACTCTTGCGCCCGACCCGCGGTTTCTATATCGGAGTGAATCGCACGACATCGCGCTGCAGCAAGTGTGGCAGGCGATTCGTCGACGAGGAAGGTTTTATCGTCCTGACCGGGAGAAATCGGCACCGGCAAGACGACGCTGAGCCGCACGATCCTCGAGCAGTTCGATCCCACCACCTTCACCGCGCTGATTCTGAATCCCTTCCTGACGGTCGAGGAACTGCTTCGCGAAGTGCTTTGAGCTTTGGCGTGGCCACGCGCTCGGCCGTTCGGACCGGCCGGCTCGCGTCGGCGAGCAAACACGTGCTGATTCGCACATTGCACGTCGCTGGCGCCGCTGCATGGCAGCGCGGTGCTGATCATCGACGAAGCGCAGCATCTCTCAGCTGAAGTGCTCGAGGAGATTCGCATTCTTTCCAACCTCGAGACCGACGAACGAAAGCTGTTGCAAATCGTGCTCGTCGGACAGCTGAACCTGCTCGACGTCCTGCGCCAGGCGGAGTTGCAGCAACTCGATCAGCGCATCTCGATTCGCTGCTTGCTCAAGCCGCTCAATCGTGAAGAAACAGACGCCTACATCACTCATCGAGCGGCGCGGCCGGTGACATTGACACCAGGCGCGATCGGTCTCGTTCAGGCCATCTCCGGCGGTGTGCCGCGCGTGATCAATCTGCTGTGCGATCGCGCGCTGATGGGCGCGGCCGAAGCGCAGACTAGCAAAATCACGGACGCGCTGATTCTGAACGGCGCTTCGGCGCTTGGACTGAGCGTGCCGGAATCGGTACAGCGGCGCGATTCCATGCGGCACGCTGTCCGTCGTGCTGCCGTCATTGCAGTCTCCATGATCAGTGGGCTCGTGCTCGTTATCGCTGCGTACCTTGTGCTGGCGTTTGGAAATCCGTTCACGATGTCGCGCTCGGGGGCACTGCCTGAAATGCGGCCCGCCGCTCGTCCCGCCACCTGGCCGCCGTTGACGGCGCCACCACCTTCCGACGTCACGCCGGCCGGTGGTCCGGCGCCGATTGGCACAAGCGGATTCTCAGTGCTCGTCGCCTCCTTCGACGCGCCGCGCGACGCGGAACGGGCCGACGCCGTGGTGCGTTCGCAGCAGTTGCCGGTGTACGTCATCGATGTGCCCGGCGGCGACGGCGCGATCCGGCGGCGACTGTTTGTGGGGAGATTTTCGTCCCGGAACGAAGCGACTGCCGCGCGGGAGAAAGTCGCGCCTTTTGTTTCCGAGGGCGCGTGTCACTTCGGCGGCGCAGGAGCGTTTGCCGGAATGACACGTGCCGCGTGGTAACGTGGACAAGAGAGCGATTCCTATGAAACACGTTCTGTTCTGGTGTGCAGTGGCGGGGGTGACCGGCTGGATCGGCGTCGAGGCCGCCGCGGGTCGTGCGATGACCATCGACGATTTGATTACCGCGGTGCGGGTCACCGAGCCGGCGCTAACGCCGGACGGCGCGACAGTTGCCTACGTACGCAGCGTAACCAACGGACAGACCGGTAAACGCAATGCCGACATCTGGACGGTGCTGGCCGACGGGTCCGCAGCGCCAAAGATGCTGGTGGGCGGCGACGCCTCGGAGACGACGCCGCTCTTCGCACGAGATGGCAAGCGGATTGCGTTTGTCTCCACGCGCGCGGGCGCGCCACAGGTGTTTGTGGCAGGCGCGGACGGCAGCGATCCAAAGCAGATCACCAAGCTGGCGATGGGTGTGCAGACGCCCGTTGTGTATGCGCCCGACGGCACCCGTATCGCGTATGTGTCGGATGTCTATCCGGACTGTCCGGACGAGGCATGCAACGCGGGCCGCGCGGAAGAAGCCGAAAAGAATCCCGTGAAGGTGCATCACGTCAAACGGTTGCTCTTCCGCCATTGGTCCGACTGGCGCGAGGAGTTGCGGCATCACATCTTCGTCACCGAAATTGACAGCGGCCGCACAACCGACGTCACGCCAGGCGATTTCGACTCGCCGCCGTTCTTCAACGAAGACAACGGGTTCTCCTTCTCGCCGGACGGGAAACAGATCGCGTTTGTCTCCAATCGCGAAGGCGGCGATGCCGAGTCGTGGACGACCAATCACGACATCTGGATGGTGCCGATCACCGGCGGAACCGCGCGCAAGCTCACCACCACGAACAAGGCGGCCGACATGCAGCCGGTGTGGACGCGTGACGGGCGCAAGATTGTCACGCGCGCCCAACGCCGCCCCGGCTTCGAGTCCGATCGCTGGTACCTCGACGTGATCGACGCCGCGAGCGGTCAGCGCCAGACCGTCTTCGAAACCCCTGATCTGTCGGTTGAGAATTTCAAGTTCACGCCGGATGGCGCCTCGATTCTTTTCACCGCACAGGATCGCGGTGTCGTGAACGTCTACTCGGTCGCGTATCCCAGTGGCACTCCCAAAGTGGTCGCGAAAGGGGGCGCGATTGCCGGTCTGGAAGTGGGACGCGATTTTGCCGTGATCGGCAAGAACACGATGACGGCGCCGACCGATCTCTATCGTGTGAGCCTCGGCGGCGAGACGAAGCAGTTGACCCGCGAAAACGAAGCCTGGCTGAAGGACGTGGCGTTCTCGCAGCCGGAAAGTCTGACCGTGGCGGGCGCCGCAGGCGCGCAAGTGCAGTATTGGCTGATCAAGCCACCCAACTTCGACACAACCAAAAAGTACCCGGTCGTCTTTCTGATTCACGGCGGTCCACAGAGTGCCTGGGAAGACGCGTGGTCGGCGCGATGGAATCCCTCGCTATGGTCGGCGCAGGGTTGGGTGATCGCGGCTCCGAATCCACGCGGCTCGACGGGCTTTGGTCAGAAGTTCGTCGACGAGATCTCGCAGGACTGGGGCGGCAAGGTGATGGTGGACATCAACGCGGTGGTCGACAACGTCGCGAAGCTGCCATACGTGGACTCGCAGCGTATGGGCATTGCCGGCGCGAGCTATGGCGGCTACGCCGTGAATTGGATCATCGGACACACCAACCGCTTCAAGGCGGCTGTCAGCCACGACGGCGTCTACAACCTCGAATCAATGATGGGATCGACTGAGGAATTGTGGTTCCCGGAATGGGAAATGGGCGGCGTGGCGTGGTCCGCCACCGCACGCGAGAACATCGCCAAGTGGTCGCCGCACCGCTTCGCGCCGCAGATCAAAACGCCGACGCTGGTGATCACCAACGAGCTCGACTACCGCGTGCCAGTGGATCAGGGCATTCAACTCTTCACCACGCTACGACGGCAGAACGTGCCGAGCGAGATGCTGATCTTCCCGGATGAAGGGCACTGGGTGTTGAAGGCGCTCAACAGCAAGTACTGGCACGAGCAGGTGTTTGGCTGGATGAAGCGACGGCTGGAGAGTCCCGCGCCCACCGCTGCGCGCTGAGGCGCGGAAGTTACAAGTTCAAAGTTCAAAGTTCAAAGTGAGTTGGGAAGTTGTAAGTTGGAAGAGTGGAATTGAAATTGGAAAGTGAAGTTGGAAGTTCAGGATCAAACTTTCCAACTTCGTAACTCACTTTGAACTTTGAACTTTGAACTTGTAACTGACACCGATCAGCGATCACGATCCTTATACAGTTGCTTCATCGCCTTGTTGACGCTCTTCCAGCGCCGCTTGGCGTCGATCTGCGCGCGCGCGTCTTTTCTTGCCTCGAGCGTGCGCACTTCGTCTTCGAGCTTGTGATAGCTCGCGAGGCGTTCGGCCGGTAAGCGTCCTTCGGCCACGGCCTGCTTCACCGCGCAGCGCGGCTCCTCGCGGTGCCGGCAGTCAGTGAAATGACAGTGCGCGGCCAACGCCTCGATGTCTTCGAAGCTCTCCTTTGCCGTTTCCGCCACCCACAACTGCAGCTCACGCATTCCGGGTGTGTCGATCAGCAGGCCCTTGTCCCCAGGCAGGACGATCAATTGCCGATGACGCGTGGTGTGGCGGCCGCGCGAGTCGTGCTCCCGCACTGCCGTAGTCTTGAGCGTTTCGGTTCCGAGCAGCGCGTTGACGAGTGTTGACTTCCCGACGCCCGACGATCCAAGCAACGCGCCCGTGCGCCCGCGTCCCAAATAGGTCTCGACAATCTCCACACCGTACGGCAACGCGCCGCCTCGCGGTTTGGCGCTAACGGCGTGCACCGGGGTCCCCAGCGCCAGCGTCTCGATTTCGGCGACCCGCGCAGGCACGTCGTCACTCAAATCCGCTTTGCTCAGGAGCACGACCGGAGTGGCGCCGCTCTCGTACGACATCATCAGGTATCGTTCGAGGCGCCGCGGGTTGTAGTCGAGGTCGAGACCCATGACGAGGAACACGGTGTCGATGTTGGCCGCAACCATCTGTTCCTCGGTAACCTCACCCGCCACTTTGCGCGAGAACTTGCTCCGCCGCGGAAGAATCGCCTCGATGATGCCGCTTTTCGCGTCAGACGCCAGCCTGACGGCAACCCAATCGCCGACCGCGGCGAGCTCGTGACGGCCGCCGGCGCGATGGAGGATGCGCCCGGCCTGCTGTGCGTTGACTTCACCGCGGTCGGTGAAGACGCGGTAGATGTGGTTGAACTCGATGGCGACGCGTGCGGGAATGAGACCGCTCGCGGCGTGTGGGGCAAAGGCGGCCGCCCATTGTTCGTCCCAGCCAACCTCCTCGAGATCAAACGGCACTTTATTCAGGATAGCGCGCGACGCGGCGCAGGAACTGCCGTGCCTCGACACCGAACGATGAGTCCCAGATGTGACCAGCTCCGAACACGTGTTCTGTAACCGATACGTTCGCGGCGCGAAGCACGTTGACGTCGGCCATTGCCTTGGCTGCTGTGTACCATTCGTCCTTCACTCCGCGGCCAATAAGTACGGGCGGCAGCTTCGACGCGTGAGGCGCCACGTCGGGCGGGATGTCGCCGGCCAGCACAATTAAGCCGTCGCACTCGCCCGCGAGCGCGGCGCGATACGCCATCGCCACGCCCTGGGAAAAACCGGCGAACACGCGTGGGCGGCAGGTGCCTCGCTCGCGTTCGATGGCGTCGATCACGGACCAGACGTACGCGATGTTGTCAGTGATCTCCTGCTCGCGATCCTGCCTTGTCATCCAGTTGGCCACGACTTCGTTTTTCCGCGTGTAAAAGCGGTGCAACGCCTGCACGCTGACCAAATACCAGCCGTCGCCGATCGCACGCAGGTTGGCGAGCATGATGTCGGCATTCTCACCGTAACCATGGAAGCCCACGAGCAGTGGCGCAGGCGCCTCACGTGACTCGACGAGATAACGGCCGTGCGTACGGGCCTCGATCGAATGGATAATCACAGCCAATCATTATGAGCGCGGTTATCGTCTATCCAGCCGATCCTGCAACCCGAACCGACGCCTTGCTCGTCCTGGCGCACGGCGCGGGTGCAGGGCAGTCGCATCCCTTCATGGTGCGCTATGCGCGCGGCCTCGCCGAGCGCGGCCTCGACGTGGTCACGTTCAACTTTCCTTACATGGACGCGAAACGCAGCGCGCCGGATCGACCGCCGGTCCTCGAGGAGGCGTTCAGGTCGGCTATTCGCGATGCCGTGTCAGCCCCCGCGAAGGTGCAGGCCACCCGCATCATCATTGGCGGCAAATCGATGGGCGGGCGCATCGCGACGCACCTTGCGGCAGCGCCGGACCAGTGGCCACGTGACGTGCCGCCGCTCACCGGCGTCGTGACGCTCGGCTATCCGCTGAAACCTCCCGGTGGGGCGAAAAGCAATCGGGTTGCGCACCTGTTCCAAATCGCCGTCCCGACCTTGATCGTTCAGGGCACACGCGACAACTTCGGTGGTCCCGAAGACGTCCTGGCAGCGCTCGAAGGACGCCAGCCGCTGATTACTATCCATCCGGTGGAGGACGGCGATCACTCGTTTGCCGTGCGCAAATCGCGCGGTCGGACACAAGATCAGGTCGATGCGGAAATTTGGGATGCTGTCGACCGTTGGATTCGACAGCTCTGAACGGCGCGAACGCGACCCGCTCGACGACCCTATCATCCTATCTGCCGGACCAGCCCCGCCCTAGCAGCCCTTCTCCTCCACGTACGGCGAGTGCAGCTTGACGGGATCGGTCTTCTTCCGCACTCGCAGATTGATCATCTCGACGAACACGGAGAAGCCCATCGCGAAGTAGATGTACCCCTTCGGCACATGCATGCCCAACCCGTCACCGATCAGCGAGACACCAATCAACAGCAAGAACGAAAGCGCGAGCACCTTCACCGTGGGATGCCGATTCACGAACGCGGAAATCGGCTCGGCGGCAAACATCATGATGCCGACCGACACGATCACGGCCGCCACCATCACCGAAAGTTCGTCAGCCATGCCGACGGCGGTGATCACCGAATCGAGGGAAAAGACGATGTCCAGGAGCATGATCTGGAGGATCACGGATGCGAACGACGGCGCCACGCGCGCCGAGCTGTGACCCTCCTCACCTTCGAGTCGCTCATGGATCTCGAGGGTCGCTTTGCCAAGCAGGAACAGCCCACCGCCAATCAGGATCAGATCTCGGCCGGATAGCCCGTGGTCGAACACGGCGAACAGCGGCGCTCTCAGCCGAATGATCCACGCCAGCGACAGCAACAACAGGATGCGCATGACCATCGCGGCAATGAGCCCGACGCGCCGCGCTCGGAGCTGCGTCTGGGCTGGAAGTTTGCCGGACAGGATCGAAATGAAGATGACGTTGTCCACGCCCAGCACAATTTCAAGGAACGTGAGCGTCACGAACGCGATCAGCCCGTCGGTGGTCAGGAATGCATCAAACATGTGGGGTGCCTGTGGGTGCCTGGGGTGACTGCACGCGCGGTTTGTGTGGGCATGTCGCGATGTTGACGCACGAGTCCGACAAGCGAAGGCGCTCGACAGGCTCGCCACCCACGATGTGGCGGTCGATGATGTCGGCCACGTCCGCCTCAGTCACACCGCCGTACCAAATGGCGTCCGGATAGACGACCACCGTTGGCCCGTGCTCGCATTGATCGAGGCACCCGGCCTTGTTGGCGCGCACACGGCGGCTCAAGCCACGCTCGGCCAGCGCCTTTTTGAACGCCGTGTGCAGCCAATCGTCCGCGTTCGGATTACACGACCCGCGCGGGTGACCGGCCTCGCGCTGATTGCAGCAGATGAAGATGTGTCGTTCAAACGGCGGCATTACTCGAGGGCGAGTTCGGGCCTGTCTTTGAGGCCGCCCCAAGTCTCGGGGTCTTGCCACAGCAACGTCCAGAAGTAGCGCGCGACGTCCACCTTGGGGTACTGCGATGCCAGCGATTTCGCCGCTTCGTCCAGCTTGTCGGGGCTAGGCGCGGCTGGCGACTCATCCGTTATCAAGCCCTCTTGGTGGCCGATGCCGAGCGCGTCGAGAAAGGCGCCCATCATGGGGCGTTGCTGATCAAGGTGATACGCAATCAGGAGGCGCGCGGCGAGAAGGTCCGAAACCTGCGCGATGTTTGCGAGTTGCCGCGCTTTTTTGTCGACCGGCATGGTCAACACGCTCTTCGGGCGGAACTTGATCTGCCGCGAAATGAGCGAAACCGCTTCCGCCTGTTCCAGTTGTGCTTGTTCGTCCTTCCAGAATGCAGCGGCGGCGGCCGTGCGTGCCTCGCTCGGAAGGCTGCGCCACAGCCGTACTGGGCGCACGTCGTCGAGAGCCATAGAAGGGACAGTGTACTTGCCGCGTTGCGGCGCGCCAACCCGAAGCGCTGCAGAGAATCTTTGCGCATCGTCCATGCGCAAAACGCATGGCTTGGAAGATCGCGCCACAAATTCAGATGCATGCGAAAGTCTGATGATCAAAATTCTAACGTTCTATTTTCCTTCTTGATAGTGATCGCCGATAACAGCGCATGCACCACATTGACGATGGCTGTGGCGACCGCGATGCGTGCGGCGTCGGGTTCATTGTCGATCGTCACCGGCGTCCCACCCGTGAATGGCTGGATCGCGGGCTCGAGGCGCTCGCGCGGCTCGCCCATCGCGGCGCGACCGGTGACGGCGCGGGCTCGGCCGACGGAGCGGGCGTCCTCACCGCGATTCCCTGGAGCGTCTACGAGCCGGAGTTGCCTGCGCCGCTCCGAAACCCGGCGGCGCCGCGGGCCGCCGGCATGTGTTTCCTGCCACCGGATGGCGCGGGTGAAGCGCGTCGGCTTATCGCCGAGGCGCTCGCGCGCAACGGTTGGTGCGGTGCAGCCTGGCGCCCGGTGCCTGTCGACACATCGTGTCTTGGCGCGGCCGAGCGCGAGAGTTGTCCGGCGGTCTTTCAACTCTTCGTCAAGCGCGAGAGGCGGGAGACACGAGGCCGCCGCTCGCTTCAGGCCTCGCTTTATCGCGGCCGTCGCACTGCCGAAGCCACGCTCGCCGCAGCCGGCCTCGAGGGCACAGCCATCGTGTCCCTATCGCTCGACACCATGGTTTACAAAGCGCTCGTCGCGCCGTCGGATCTCTCGTGGTTCTACGCCGATCTGGCCCATCCCGCCTACGAGACGCCCTTTGCGCTCTTTCATCAGCGCTTCAGCACGAACACGCTGCCCGCGTGGCCCATGGCGCAGCCATTTCACGTCATGGCGCACAACGGCGAAATCAACACGATTCTGGGCAATCGCTTGCGCGCGCTTCGGCGTCACGAGGAAGAAGTACGCGGGCGCGAACCTTTACGTTCGCCCAGCGGACGCGGAGCTTTAGCTCCGCTGAGCGGTTCGCTCGCTCCTGCGGTGCCGTTAACCGGCAGCGACTCGCGCAGCCTCGACGGTGCAGTCGACCAGCTGCGCGCGGCCGGCTTCAGCCTGCCGCATGCCTTTGCACGGCTCCTCCCGCGCGCGTGGGAACACGACGAGCGGATTTCCGAGCGGGAGCGCGCGTTCGAGCGCTACCAGTCGGCGGTTTCTGATCCGTGGGAAGGACCGGCCGCAATCGCGTTTGCCGACGGGCGGCATGTCGGCATGACGCTGGATCGCAACGGCTTCCGCCCGGCACGTGTCCTCACGTCGACGAGCGGCGTTGTGTGCGCCGGCTCCGAGGTGGGCATCTTCGACCTTCGCGATGCGGAGATCGAACGTGTCACGCGGCTGGGACCCGGCGAAATACTGGTCGTCGATCTGCACCGCGGCCAACTCGTCGACAATCACCGCTGTCGGAGAGCGCTTGCCGCATCACGGCCATACCGGTTCTGGGCCTCTGTGACGATCGCGGAACCTGGCTCGGCAAATCAACAGAAAGCCGAGGGTCCAGATACGGAAAGCTCCAAATCTGCTCCAAATGACCAAATTGACAAGTCTCCAGATTGGCTGTCACTCCGGCAGTACCAGCGAGTTTTCGGCTACACGTCTGAAGAGCTGGAATTGATTCTTCGTCCCATGGCAGAGGACGGCAAAGAAGCCATCGGCTCCATGGGCGACGATACGCCACTCGCCGCCTTCACTCCCCGTCGTCGCCTCCTGCCGGATTATTTTCGACAGCGATTTGCGCAGGTCACGAACCCGCCGATCGATCCGTTGCGCGAACAGCTCGTTCTCTCGCTCGAAACCACCATCGGCCGCCGCGGGAGGTATCTTCAGGAAGACGCCCTCGACGCGCGAGTGGTCGCACTCCGCTCGCCCGTTATGACCGCCGCTGACCTCATGGCGCTCCACGGTCTGCCGGAACGGCCCCTCACTCAACTCGCGATGGTGTTCGATCCCGCCGCCGGTGTGGCCGGATTCAGGCGGGCGCTCACGGCGCTCGTTGCCGACGCCTGCGCCGCCGTCCGCAGCGGCTCGGTGATCCTGATTCTGTCGGATCGCGATTGCGACCGTGCGCGAGCTCCGCTGCCCGCGCTTCTGGCAACGGCGGCCGTCTACGATGGGCTTGGGCGCGAAGGCTTGGGCACGCGCGCCGGCATCGTCGTGGACACCGGCGAAGCCCGCGACTCGCATCAAGTCGCGGCTCTGCTCGCGTTCGGCGCCGGCGCGGTATGCCCGTGGCTCGCGTTTGAAACCGCGCAGTCGGTAGTCGGGTCGGGCCAGGTCCATCAGTACCACGCCGCGCTCGAGCAAGGTCTGCTGAAGATCATGTCGAAGATGGGGGTCTGCACCGCGTCGGCATACGCAGGCAGCCAGCTTTTCGAGATCGTCGGTCTCGATCGCACGCTCGTGGACGCGTATTTCGCGCACACCCCATGCGTCCCAGGCGGCGTGACGCTCGAACAGCTCGCCGGCGAGAGCTGCAAGTGGCACGCGCAGGCAATGACAGCGTCCGGCGACCTGCTCGCGAATCCTGGCTTCCACAGCTTCCGGCGAGACGGCGATCACCACATCTTCAATCCCGCGATGGTCCGTGCATTTCATCAGGTTGCTGGAGAGGACGCCCCCGAGGCCTATCGCCGCTTCCGCGATCTGGTGCACGCACGGCCCGCCACCACTCTGCGCGACCTGCTCGCGTTCAAAGCCCAGACACCAATCCCAATCGACGAAGTCGAGGGCCTAGACGCCATCTGTCGGCGGTTTTTCGCGTCGGCCATGTCGGTGGGCGCGCTCGGTCCGGAGGCGCATCGCACGCTTGCGATTGCCATGAACCGGCTCGGTGGCCGCAGCAACAGCGGCGAGGGCGGTGAGGATCCGGATCGGTTCGTACGATCGGGCACCGACTGGCCCAACAGCACGACCAAGCAGGTCGCATCCGCGCGCTTCGGCGTCACACCCGCGTACCTGGCATCCGCGCGCGAGCTGCAGATCAAGATGGCGCAGGGCTCCAAGCCCGGCGAAGGCGGTCAACTGCCGGCCGAGAAAGTGGTCGGCCACATCGCGCGCCTGCGCTACGCAACGCCGAATACCGCGCTCATCTCGCCGCCGCCGCATCACGATATCTACAGCATCGAAGATCTCGCGCAGTTGATTTACGACCTGCGCTCGTTCCATCCCGCAGCACGTCTCAACGTGAAGCTCGTCTCCACGCTCGGCATCGGCGTGATCGCCGCGGGCGTGGTCAAGGCGGGCGCCGACGCCATTCAAATCAGCGGGCACGCCGGCGGCACGGGCGCGTCTCCGCGCGGATCGATCAAACACGCCGGCCTGCCGTGGGAAGTCGGTTTGCTCGAAACACACCGGCTCCTCTCCGAACGCGGCACCAGGCATCGTGTGGTGCTGCAAACCGACGGCGGCCTCGTCACCGGTCATGACGTGGCGATGGCCGCTGCCTTTGGCGCCGATGAATTCGGATTTGGCACCGCGGCCGTCGTGGCGCTCGGGTGCGTCATGGCGCGTCAATGCCACCTCAATACCTGCCCAGTGGGCATTGCCACTCAGAAACCGGAGTTGCGGGCCAAGTTCGACGGCACCGTCGAGCAGGTGATCACCTATTTGCGCATGGTGGCGAGGGAGGTCCGCTCGACGCTTGCTGACCTTGGACTTCGCTCGATGCAGGAACTTGTGGGCCGGATCGATCTGCTCCAACTGCGCAAGGACATCGATCACGGTCGACTCGACCTGCGCGCCGCGGTGACTCCGATCGCCCGAGGCGCCAGACAGGATGCGCACGTCGATCGCCATCACGGACCGGCGGGCGCGCTCACGCTTAACGGCCGTTTGCTCGCGCGTGCGGGCACTCTGCTCGGTCGCCAGCCGATCAAACTCACGGCGGCGGTTCGCAACACGGATAGGACAGTTGGTGCGACGCTCGCCGGACACATCACGCGACGCTTCGGCGCACGCGGCATTCCAGACACGCCGGTCGATCTCGAGTTGTCAGGCTTCGCCGGTCAGTCACTCGGTGCGTTTGGCGTGCCGGGCCTCAATATCACGCTCACCGGCATGGCTAACGACGGCGTTGGCAAGGGCTTGCACGGAGGCGTGATCGCGATCGTCCCGCCGAAAGGCACACCGCAGGGACCGGCGACCGCGCTGATCGGGAACGCCGCACTTTACGGCGCCACCGGTGGACGACTCTTCGTAGCCGGACGCGCCGGCGAGCGTTTTGCGGTCCGCAACAGCGGTGCCGTGGCTGTCGTCGAAGGCGTGGGATATCACGGCTGCGAATACATGACGGGTGGCACCGTCGTGATTCTGGGTGGCGTCGGTCCAAACTTCGCGGCCGGCATGACCGGCGGCGTCGCGTACATCGTCGGTGACCCGTCGTTCGGGTCTTTGACCGAAGATGATGGCGCGGAGCTGCATGCACTTGTCAGTGAGCATTACGAGCGGACAGGTAGCGTACGCGCGTTTACAATGCTCGCGCAGTGGTCCGTTGCCGTGCGCGCGTTCACCAAAGTGTGCGCGCAACAATCGCGGCAAACCGAAGTGAAGGTCCATGAACAAACGGACGTTTCTGATCTCGCTGTTAACGTTGTCGCTCGCGCCGATCATCGCGCTCGCGCTGCAACCGCCGCAGAACGCCCCGGCGCCTGAAGGCCTCAACGCCGGCGACGTCGCCTGGATGCTCACGGCGAGCAGCATGGTGCTGTTCATGACGCCGGGCCTGGCGTTTTTTTACGGCGGCATGGTGGCGGCGAAGAACGTGATCTCGACGATGCTCCAGTGCTTCATCGCACTGGGCGTCGTCAGCATCATCTGGATTGTCGTCGGATTCAGCCTCGCGTTCGGGAACAGCGTCGGCGGCGTTGTTGGAAACCCGCTGACGTTTCTCTTCTTCCGCGGAGTGAGCGAAGCTCCCGATCCGCGGCTGTCGCCGACAATTCCCCTCTTGCTCTTTGCGCTTTTTCAGTTGAAGTTCGCGATCATCACACCGGCGCTCATCAGCGGAGCGTTCGCCGAGCGGATTCGGTTCAGCAGCTACCTCGTGTTCATCAGCCTGTTCAGTTTGTTCGTCTACGCGCCGCTGGCGCATTGGACGTGGCACCCTGATGGCTTCTTGCGTCAGTGGGGCGTGCTCGATTTCGCCGGCGGCACCGTTGTTCACATGTCGGCCGGCTTCGCTGCGCTCGCGGGCGCAACTGTGCTCGGACGACGGCATAGTCACCTGGCCGGGCATCCGCACGTCCCGGCGCACGTGCCCTTTGTAATCCTTGGCACAGGCATGCTCTGGTTTGGTTGGTTTGGCTTCAACGCGGGCTCCGCGCTGGCGGCAAACGCGGCCGGCGTTCAGGCGTTTGCGACAACCAACACCGCTTCGGCGGCAGCGATGATGGCGTGGGTGTTTTTCGAGTGGCTGCGCGGTGTGAAACCATCAGCCATGGGCGCCTGCATCGGCGCGGTGGTCGGTCTGGTGGCGATCACGCCCGCGGCCGGTTACGTGTCGGTCGCTGCCAGCATCGTGATCGGCATCGTGGCAAGTGGCGCAAGCAGCGTCGCCGTGCACTGGAAATCGCGATCCACTATCGACGACACACTCGACGTGTTCCCCTGCCACGGCGTGGGCGGCATCGTCGGCATGATGCTGACGGCGGTGTTCGCAAAGGATGGCGGCGTGATTACGGGCTCGTCGGCGCTGTTCGTCAAGCACCTTGCGAGCATGGTGTTGGTGGGCGGCTTTACGTTTGCTGGATCGTGGCTGCTCTACCGGCTGACGGATCTGCTGACGCCGTTACGCGTCGAAGAGCACCACGAACAACTCGGGCTCGATCTCTCACAGCACGGCGAAACGCTCGACTTGATCGGGTCGCAGTTCAAAAAGCTGACGCCGACCGAGCTACGCAGCCAGCGCGACGCGCTTGAGGAGGTCGAAATCTTCGAGCATCATCCCAGCCCCGCGAACGACTGAGGTGAGCGGATCGTCGGCGACCATGATTGGGACGCCGGTCTCGCGACGCAGCCGCTCGTCCAATCCCCGCAACAGCGCGCCACCGCCGGTGAGCACCACACCGCGATCCATCACGTCGGACGCGATTTCGGGCGGAATCGAGTTGAGCGCTACCTTGACCGCCTGAACGATCACCTTCAGCGGTTCCGAGAGCGCTTCGCGGATTTCGGCTTCGTCAACAGAAACAACGCGCGGCCGGCCCTCGCGCAGGCAGCGGCCGCGAACTTCCATCTTCAACTGCTCCGCGTTTGCCAGGCGGAGCCGATCTCGATCTTGACTTGTTCGGCCGTTCGCTCGCCGATGAGGAGACCATGGCGACGCTTCATGAACTGAATAATCGCTTCGTCCATATGGTTGCCGGCATACGGACTGACTGGTTGTAGACCACGCACAGTCGGTGTCCCCCGCGTTTATTGGTGCCCGCCGTAATCGCAAGGGCTGTGTCGAACCTCGGCAGTTTGCCCAAACATGTAAAATCGCGAGATTCTCGGCCAACGACGCACTCGAACCGACTTCACGGACGAGCTAATCGCGATGTTTTGCGCGAGGTGTGTGGGTCGTCATGTGCAGAGCTGGCAGACGTGGCACGAAGTTGTAATAGCTGAGGTGCGGTTTTCGGGCGCGAGTCAATGGTCAGGTTTTTGCCGGCGCGTCGTTCACTGACATTTTGGGCGCGCCGGGTTCACGGACAATCTTGTGTCTCGGCGCGCTCGACGTAGCTCACCGGTCCATCACGCCGCGTCACACGGGCTACATCAACAGGCTGAGTGAGGGTGAGCGTCGTGTCACAGCGTGCACTCCGCGCGACAGTCCGCACCAGCACCGTCAAACCACTGGCGCTGTCCAGGACGCCGTCAAGAAGGATGCTGTAGCCACCAGTCGGCTTCTCGCCGAGTGCTGCCACGATCACCATTTCGCGCTGAAAATCGACGGGCGGCAACGCCGGCACTGGGTTGTGACCTTGCCAGATCTCCGCCCACGTCTGTTGCCAGGTTGCACTATCTCGCACAACTGCACGCAATGGCGTGCGAAGACCGCTGTTGTAGGTCAACGAGAACGGCTCGGATCGAACGCGGACAAACGTGAGCGGCTCGTTCCGGCTGTCGGGGGCGGCGGGCGAGTCTGTGCACGCCGCGGCTGCGAAAGCGATAACAATGAGAAACACGCGCATAGGTGCTCGGCGAGCGCAACTATGAACTAAGGACGAAGAACGAAGAACGGTGGTTGCCTCGCCAAAGCTCGCAATCATGGTTGCGACCGCAGGTCCGAGCCTGCCTCGCCGAAGCTCGCCGAGAATGCCGGCGGGCGAAGGCTGAAACGTTGAAATACCCGTCGACTATGGACCGTCGACCGTCGACCGCTTAGACTTCCCGCTTCGGCCGGCGCTTTGCCTCCAACACCTTCTTCCGCAGGCAGATAGTCTTCGGCGTCACTTCTACCAGCTCGTCGTCGTTGATGAATTCAATGGCCTGTTCGAGCCCGAGGAGTCGCGGCGGGACCAGCCGGATGGCTTCGTCCGCCGTTGATGCCCGCATGTTCGTCTGTTTCTTCTCTTTCGTGACGTTGACGTCCATGTCGCTCGTGCGGGCGTTCTCGCCGATGATCATCCCTTCGTACACTTCCGTTCCCGGCTCGATGAAGATCTCGCCGCGCTCCTGCAGGTTCGAGATGGCGTAGGCCGTTGCCGCGCCCGGCCGGTCCGCCACGAGCGCGCCGGCAAGGCGTGCGGGAATCGGTCCATGCCACGGCTCCCAGCCAGCGAACAGATGGTTCATGATGCCGGTCCCCTTCGTGTCGGTCAGGAACTGAGAGCGGAAGCCAATCAAGCCGCGCGCCGGGATGCGGAATTCCAGCCGCACGCGTCCGCTGCCGTGGTTGACCATGCGCGTCATGGTGCCGCGCCGTTGCCCGGTTTGCGCGATCACCACGCCCTGAAATTCCTCGGGCACGTCGATCACCAGGTCCTCGACCGGTTCCATGCGCACGCCGTCGATGTCGCGCGTCACAATCTCGGGCCGTGACACCTGCATCTCGTATCCTTCGCGGCGCATCATCTCGATCAGGATCGACAGCTGCAGCTCGCCGCGACCCACCACGTTGACCTGCTCGGGCGTCTCGGTATCTTCAACGCGCAGCGAGACGTTCCCCAGGAGCTCCCGTGCCAGCCGTTCGCGCAGATGGCGCGAGGTCACGTATCGTCCGTGCCGGCCTGCCAATGGCGAGGTGGTGACGCCGAACACCATCGACACGGTCGGCTCGTCGATCGCAATCGCTGGAACCGCAAGACGATGCTCGGGATCGGCGATGGTTTCGCCGATGGTGATGTCCTCGATCCCGGCCAGGCATACGATGTCGCCCGCTGCGGCTTCGTTGATCTCGATTCGCTTCAGGCCTTCAAATGCGAACAACTTCGTTACGCGCGTCTCCTGCTCGCGGCCATCGAGCTTCAGCACGACGATCGGATCGTTGATCCGGACCCGGCCGTTGAAGATGCGGCCAATCGCGATGCGGCCGAGATAATCGCTCGAATCGAGATTGGCGACTTGCATCTGCAGCGGCGCATCCGCGGAGCCGCGCGGCGGCGGCACATGCTCGACGATCGCGTCGAACAACGGCCGCAAGTCGGCACCAGACTCATTCGCGACGGTGCCGGCCGTGCCTGCCCGCCCGCTCGCGTAGAGCACCGGAAATTCGATCTGCGTATCGGTCGCGTCGAGATCGATGAACAGGTCGTACACCTCGTTGAGCACCGCTTGCGGCCGCGCATCAGTGCGGTCCACTTTGTTAATCACCACAATCGGCGGCAGCCCGCGCTCGAGCGCTTTGCGAAGGACATAGCGCGTCTGCGGCAGCGGACCTTCCGAGGCGTCGACCAGCAGCAACACCCCATCCACCATCGACAGCGTGCGCTCCACTTCGCCGCCGAAATCGGCGTGACCTGGCGTGTCGACGATGTTGATCAGGATGTCTTGATAGTGGACGGCAGTGTTCTTGGCGAGAATCGTGATGCCGCGCTCGCGCTCCAGCTCGTTGCTATCCATCGCACGCTCGGCGACGCGTTCGTTGGCGCGAAACACGCCCGCCTGGCGAAACATGGCGTCGACGAGGGTGGTCTTGCCGTGATCGACATGAGCGATGATAGCGATGTTGCGGCGGTGGGGATTGGCGACGGAGAGTCGACTCTGCTGAGGCGACGGCGCGACGGACATCGTTTCAGTATAGGTCACTCGCGGGATGCAGGTTCGCAGCCGCGCAGCGTCGCCACCAGCTGCCGGCTCGCCAGCCTGGCGCCCTTCAGCCGCGACGCTTTCGCCGACGTCGTCGACAGACTCTTCATACGCGCGAGTCCTCCGGCGCTCCACGCATCACGCGCGTCAGTATCGCTAAAGGCCATAGCGGCGTCACTTATCTGCGTTCCATCCACGTCTTATCTGCGTCCCATCTACGTCCCATCTACGTCCCATCTGCGTCCCATCTGCGTTGCATCTGCGTTCCATCTGCGTTTCATCTGCGTTTCATCTGCGTTGTTTCTGCGTTTATGTGCGTCGACTTATGCTCCGTCTGCGGGCGCATCTGCGTTCAGAACAGCGGATGAACCGTCACGAACAGCGCCATGCAGATCGCATACAGCATCGCGAACACCGCGATCAGCGTCGTGTGCGTCGCCTCGCTGCGCACGCTCGCGAGCGCAAGCGCGATTGGAAACTGCACTGACGCGTAGCGCCCGAGACCCTCGAGCTGCCCCGATGAGAGCGGCAACAGCAATCCGCCCGCGACGATCAGTGCGTAACCCGTGCCGAATCGTTTGACGATCACCGGCAGAAGCGCAAAGGCGCCCACCGCCGCCAGCGTATTGAGAGTGTCATACGGCGCCATCCCTTCACTCAGATACGTGAACGGCCGCGTCACCAGCGCGCGGAGAACGGTAAACGGCATCGTGACAGGATTCTGGCCGGGCGCGTAATTCCAATGCGTGATCGCGTCGTACCACGCAAACGGGGTTCCACTCACCACATAGTTGTAGACGCAATAGGCACCGATCCCGAGGAGCGTGCCCGCCACCGCGATCGCCGCAAGGACGCGGTCGCGCCGGTTCTCGCCCGCTGCCTGCCACGCAATCCATGCGAGTCCCGGCACCGCCATGACACCGGTAACACGCGTCGCCGTCATCGCCGCGCCCGCAAGTGCGCCCCACGCCCACTGTCTGGTGCGAAACGCGTACGCGCTACCAACGAGCCCGAGCAGGAACAGACTCTCGGAATAGACCATGCCGAAGAAATACGCGAACGGGAAGATCGCGGCATATAACAGCGACCGCATCGCGGCGCGTTCGTCGAGATAGAGCCGTGCGAGCTTGTACAAGACGACCATCGCCGCGGCAAACGCGAGCCACGACACCACGACACCCGCGAAATAGAAATCCTCCTGACGCGAGCCAAGCAGCGTGCCGCCCGCGCGCATCGTCATCGGGTAGAGCGGAAAGAACGCGAGATTGTTGCGGCCGCCGGCGCCGTAGACATATCCCTTCGACGCGATCCCGTGATACCAGCCGGCGTCGTAACGCGCAAACGCGTCCCACAACGCATTCGGTGTACGGAAGAACGTGAATCCCTGGTTCTGCAGCGGCGGAAACGTTTCGTTCGCAAGAAACGCCAGCAACGCCGAGAAGACGCGAAACAGAATGGCCGCGATGAAAATACGAGAGGAAACCGGCAGCAACGGCCCGCTATTTTACGCGAGCCGGACCGGCAATCGGGTCGAGCACCAGGACCTGCGCCGCCGATTCCGGCGCTTCGGTGATCTCGAGTCCGCCGGCAATGAGCATTTGCGCCGCGCAGCTCGCCAAGGCGGCCGCGATCCGCTGAGCGCAGCTCGTAGCTAACGTCCGGGTTGATGCCGCTGAAAAAACGGCGATGGCCGTTGCCGACGCTGTACTAGGGCACATGCGAAAGCGATGAGAGCGCCGGCGGACCCAACTCGAGCCGCTCGCCAGTTGCAAGGCCGCGGTTGTGTCTGGTAAACGACGGTCCGTCGGGCGGCTCCAGACGCGCAATCCAATCGACGCCACCAGGGGGCACCGCCAGGCTGTACACGTCGAGACTCTCGATCGTATGCGTCTCGCGTCAGCGGCCTCGAACTCCATCCACAGCTCTACGGCAGGCGCACCCCGGATAGACAACGTAACGGCGCGTCGCGGTTAGACCATGCTTGTTGGATTTGAAACGGATCGACAGCGACACAAAATGCGATCCTTCGGCCGCCGCGACGTTCTCGATCGAAAATGGGCTGCCCGATGCGCCGAGGCGGAACGTCTCACCGCCGACCGTAATAAGAGCATCCGGCTCGCGACTCGCGGTCAGGACCTCGTCCGACCCTCCGAGAATGAGGCCTTCGAGCGTGAGCGTTCGGCCGCGGCTGGCTCGGAGTGCGTAGCGAATGTCGCTGTTGCCGATCGTCCAGCGATCGTCAGCGCGCTCGACATACGCGTCAGCGATCGAGACGATACGCTCACTGTCGGCATTGCGCATGCAGCGGATTAGACCTGCCGAACGGCAGTATGGTAACAGCACATCGATGACAAAGACGCGCGCGCTGTCTGTCGCCGTGATTTTGTTTGCGGCGATCGGTGTGTTTAGCGTCGGAGTGCACTATGGGACTTTTGCTGCCGCAGATACCGATCCGTACGGGTACATCAGCGAGGCCGAGTTGATGGCACGCGGAGCGCTGCGCGTCGATCAGCGATTTGCCTTGACGATGCCGTGGCGCAAAGCGGAGTTGTCGTTCATCCCGACTGCATTCAAGGAAGCGACGACGCCGGGTTTCATCGTGCCGACCTATCCGCCTGGCCTGCCGTTGGTCATGGCTGCGGCACTGCGGATCACGAATGCGCGCGATGCCGTTTTCTATGTTGTGCCGGTGCTTGGCGCCATGATCGTTTGCGCCACGGCCGTGCTCGGATGGAAGCTTCGGAGCGAGCTTGTGGGCGCGAGCGCGGCTGTTCTTCTCGCGACGAGTCCGAGCTTCGTGTTGCAGGTGACGCAGCCTGTGAGTGATGTGCCCGCCGCCGCGTGGTGGACGCTGAGCGTCATACTTGCGTTACACGCGGCACCGTGGGCGCCACCACTTGCCGGCGCCGCCGCTGCGCTCGCGATTCTGACCCGCCCTAACCTTGTGCCGCTCGCGGGCGTGCTCGTCGCGTTTTACCTGTGGCGCGTGTTACGAGCTGATGTCTCGCGGCGACGCGCTGAAATGTGGCGAACGGTCTGGTTCAGCGTGCCGATCCTCGCCGGTTGTGTCGCGGTAGGTGCCATCAATGACTATCTGTATGGGTCCCCGCTCCGTTCAGGTTACGCGCCGCTGCAGGAGCTTTACCGCTGGGAACACGTAATGCCCAATCTCGATCGCTATCCGCGATGGCTGCTGACGACACAGTCGCCGTTCATCTATCTCGGGTTCGTCGCGCCGTTCTTGACACGCGTCAAATCGCAGTCGTGGCTGTTGCTGGCTTTTGCAGGGCTCGTGATCCTGTTGTACATCCCTTACGGCTACTTCGAACGGGACAACTGGGGTTATCTGCGATTCCTGCTTCCGGCGTATCCGGCGTTGATCGTGCTTAGTCTCCTTGCTGGAGTCGCCTTGGTGGGCAGAGTGGTTCCCGATGCACGACGCTCTGTAATCGTGACGATCATCTTTGTCATCGTGCTTGCTGGATGGCAGAGCTATGAGAGTGTTCGGCGTAACACGCTAGGTCTGCGTCACGTCGAGCAGCGCTACGTGGATGTTGGACGTTATATTGCGGCGGGAATGCCGAGCGACGCCGTCTTGATCGCAGCGCTGCACTCCGGCTCGATTCGTTACTACAGCGCGCGCGTGACAATTTACTATCCCAATCTGCATTTCACTGAACTCGATCGCGCGGTTGCGGCGCTTATTGCTATGGGTCGGCGCCCGTACTTTGTTTTGGAGCAGGGGGAGGAACCACACTTTCGCTGGCACTTCGGCTCGAACAACGAGTTGGGCAGGCTCGATTGGCCGCCTCTTGTCCAATCGACGCGCGGTGCCCGCGTTCATATTTACGATCCCGCGGATCGGCCGCGATTCCTCGCGGGACTGCCGATCGTCACGTACGACATGGGCAATGTCGAAAAACCGATCATCACGCGCAAGTAAATGCGACGCTCGAGCGTGCTCATCGCAGAACAGTTGCACCAACTGACCGATACGATGAAGCCTGGCGACGTCTCGCGTCTCCCAAGCTTGCGCGAGCTGGCAGCGATCACTGCGCTATTTACAGCGCTCACGCTGGCACTAACGTATCCACAAGTTTTATCGCTTTCGACGCACATCGGAACGCACTACGATGCACTGTTCAGCATCTGGCGCCTCGCCTGGATCGCTCATCAACTCATTACCGATCCAGTGCATCTTTTTGACGCCAACATTTTTTATCCCCAGCCCAAAACGCTCACGTATTCAGACGCCATGCTACTCATCGGGCTCGCCGGTGCACCCGCGATGTGGGCCGGGATACCCATCGTTGTCGTCTACAACTTGCTGGTGCTGGCGTCGTTCGTGACGGCTGGTGTCGCGATGTACATCGCGACACGGTCGTTCACTGGATCGCGCGTTGCCGCGATCTTCGCCGGCGTCGTGTTCGCGTTCCAGTCGTACCGGTTTGGCCACTACCCTCAGATCGAATTGCTCTGGACGTGCTGGATTCCGCTCGCCCTTCTCGCTCTTCATCGCTCGATTGAGAACCCGACGTGGCGGAATGGCGCGGTACTCGGCTCGATGGTGTCGCTGCAGGCGCTCTCGTCTCTGTACTACTTCGTGTTCCTCATCACGTTCTTACCTGTGATCGCGTTCTGCCTGACCGTAGGGCGGAAGGATGTTGCGCGGTTGAAGCTCACCATACCTGGGCTCACGTCGATCGCGGTGGCGGCCGCCATCGTGGGTTTCTACAGTCTGCCGTATTTGCGGAGCAGCGCACGCGTTGGCATTCGCAGTCTGCAGGAGGTCAGCGATTGGAGCCCGCGACTTGTCAGCTATGTCATCGCCCAGTGGGGACATTGGCTTTATCCCGGACCGCCTCCGACCACCAACCCATTTGAATTCCTTCTCTTTCCCGGGGTGCTGGCGACGATGCTCGCGTGCTGGGGCATGTTCGCCGGAAAACCGACACGCAGCGTGATCGCCTACGCCGTTGTTCTCATCCTCGCCTTCGATCTCTCACTCGGCGTCAACGGCAACCTGTACCGATTGCTTTTTGATGCCGTCCCGATATACCGCGGACTGCGTGTTCCGGCCCGAATATTCGTGATGGTCTCGGCGGCGTTGGCGGTTCTGTCCTCGTTTGGGGTCGCGCGCATCGAAAAGCGGGGCAAATATGGCCGGTTGATCGCGGCCGTGCTTGTTGTCCTGGTCGTCGCTGAGAGCGTGGCCGTTCCAATTCCTCTCGAGTCTGTTCCGGCAACGCCACGCAAACTGTATGGATGGCTCGCAGAGCAGCCGCGCGCGCCCGTGTTCGAATGGCCCACTCCGACACCGGCGAGTTTAGGGTTTACTCAGGAGCCAAGATACATGTATCAGTCGACGTATCACTGGCAGCCGCTGGTGAACGGGTACAGCGGTCATTACCCACAAAATTATCTCCAGACGTTGGAGCGCACGCAGTCCTTCCCGAGTGAGGAGGCGATCCGTTATCTGCAGGACCTCGGGGTTCGCTATGTCATTCTGCACAGCTTTCCCAACCTGTTGCGCTATCTTGACGTGGTGAAACAAATCGAGAACCGCAAGGCGCTGCATTTTCAGATGAGCGAAGTTGTCGTATCCGGACAGGCTTCGTTGGAGGAAGTCGCAGTTTATATTCTCGACCGCTGAGCACGGCGCCTACTGGTTAGGACGAACGCTCCATTGGTAAATCAGCGAATACCGTCGCGGTACCCATGCGTCGCAGATTGCCGACGCGCTCAGGGCCGCCGCCTGGCCGCCCAGCCACTTGCTGATCCAATGCACTTCGACTGGAACCGGATGACAGTCGAGCGGAGCGTGTCCGTATTCGATTATCTGCCCCGGGCTTCGATTGGAGGGCCGGCTTCCCTCTAAAAGCGCGTATGCCTGCGCCTCGCGCACCGCGTAGGTCACGCCATAATCGCCTCTCGAACCTCCACGCACGGCAAGCCACAAGCCAGTGGAAACCGTGAGTGCGCACAGGGCCGCGACATACGTCCATCGCCAGAGATGAACCGTTTGCTCGAGCCATCGCCACCGGAACTGACCGTCAAATGCCCCGGCAGCCAGTGCCGCTGGCAACGGCGAGAGAACGAGCACATAAAACGGATAGGTCGGGATCCTCGCCACCGTGAACGTTGCAATGACTAACCACCACCAGATGCCGAGCACCGGGAGCCGCAGCGGCGAGCGCAACCAACGCCATACCCCATAAGCCGCGAGCGGGGCGCCGAACCAAATCGCGATGTAGTAGACGACTCGCCGTAGTGGGTCTGCAAGAAAGTCGTCGCGATCCGGTCCAAAGGTATAAAAGAGATCGACCGGGGAGATCTGCTTCACGACTCGTGTGAGTAGTGCGGGCTCATAGGTTGCCGCCACGGGTCGATTGATCAACGCTTCAACGCCCAGCGTCCCCAGATAGGTGAAGTATGGGATCCAGAAGAACGCGTTCAGGGCGATGACCGCGACCAAAAGGATGATCTCGACGCGTGACGGGCGAACAGGTCTGACACCATCGTTGCGACGCTTCCGTTCAACAATCAGCTGAATGAGCACGGCGGCCGGAAAAACGCCCAGAGCCATCGGTCCAGATTGATGCAGCTGGCCGACAATCAGCGACGCCATGCCGAGTAAGATCGCGGCTTGCCAGAGTCTCCCCTCGCGGTAGCGCTCAATCGCCCAGAAGAGAGACACGAGTCCGGGGAGAAGAAGATCCTGCGCCCACAGCTTTCGGCTGAAGAGCACAAAAAACGGTGACACGGCCGTGATGCCGAGGAACACGAGCGCTTGTCGGCGATCGAACCGCCTCTCGGCCCATCGCCAGAGTGGATACAGCGCTAGGCCGTTTATGAGGGCCACCAAAGCCGTCGCCCTGACGGGGTGCTCAGTGAGCGCCCAGAAAAACGCCATCAGCCAGTTGAACAGCGGCGCATTGGCAATGTTGTGGGAACTGGGCATGCCGTGCTGGGGAACGACGAACGTGGACCACGGACGATCGTTCAGCAGCCGGATCCCGAGATTGAGCGCTTCCTGCTCGTCGCCTTTGAACTCCATCAAGTCGAGTCTGGCGATGCGGAGGAGCAAGCCAGCGGCGACCAGAACGAACGCCAGAACCTTCGGCCACATCGACATCTGTTCTACACGATTCGCGCTCGGCGGTGGAATCAGACCAAGCGATCGAGTCGCTCGCGGCCTGAAGCGGGGTGGATTGGTACAGAGTTACCGCAGGACCGAGCCCCGCGCGGTGACCATCAAAGCGGTGCCATAGGCAGCCAGCGCCACAAACAGCGCGATTGGATCCTGGCCACGGACGATCTGAATGAGAAGTTTCACGCCGACAATCAGCAGAAACGGATAAAGCGCCCAACCAATGGTGGCAAGCGATCGCAGACGCGCCGCTCTGGCCACCGCGCAAGCGCTACACGCGAGTGCAATCGCGCTGGCGGCCGCTCGCCCGCCAAATATCGACATCGCCGCACCACTGACCAGGCCGGCCGCGCACCAGAGAAACACTGTCGTTATCGCCAGCGCGGCGGCTAAGCGTGGCACATTGTCGCGTTCCGCAGACCGTGCCATCAGCCACGCCACACCCGCGAGAAGCACACAGGCGGCGAGCGCCGACGCTGGCGGACGCGCCACAACCGTCTGCGGCGTGACGAGTGACTGCGTTGCATACAGCAGGAGCTCCGACGGCACGATGGCCGCGAGTGCGAAACAGATTGCATACCCGAGAAACCATGTGCGGGAGCTCTTGACGGCGATGGCGGCTGACACACACGCACAAACGCCCCAAAACACCGTGAGCCGGGCGCCGTCGAACACCACGACCCCACCGGCCAGGAGCAAGGCCATCGATTGCACCGATTCGAAGCTGCCAATGCCGGTGCTCAGCGTCACTGATCGGATGAGCACGAGCGCGGGATACGCGATGATCGCCGCCGCCGCAATCGCCGGTGGCGCTAAGGCCAGCACCGCCACATCAACCAGCAATGCCGCCGGCCAGCGGAGCGACGGCCAGTGGCGCCCATACGCCAGGGCGAACGACGCGCCGCCCAGCGCCGTGAAAAAGATTCCGGCCGGTAAGTACGCCCGCATTGCCACCATCAACACAAATGCCGTGAGCGCGGCGCTGATTATCACCAGCCATGCAGTACCGGGCTGCCGGTTCAGCGCCGCGGTCAGGAGAGCGCTCGCAACGACAACGCCAAGGACAATCAAAGCAGTGCTCGCGCTCCAGAGACGAAAGCGCCATGCCGCCTCAACGACGAGGGGGAGTGCGAGCACGAGTGCGAGAGCGCTCGCGAAGACCGCGCCGAGGTGATTGCCGCGAAATCCGACGGCGCGTGACACCGCCAGCCAGCCGAGTGCGTACAACAGACCGATCGAGATTCCCGCGGCGGGCGTGACGACAGTGCGTTCGACGGAGGCCCTCAGCAAATAGCCGACGGCGAGCGCGATCAACGCCTGTCCGAAGTACGTTGTCAGACGAGCGCCGAGATCAGCGAAGTAGGCTGGAATCGTCTCTGGACCGCGCGGCGCGCCAGACACGTCATCCGCGCGCGGGCGCCGGCCCAGCGCCTCCCGGCGTCGCCGAGGACGCATGGTTCACAGCGGCACTGTCAAGCGGTGGCAGGATGCGAACGAGCACGGCGAGCACGAGGAAGGGCAGGACCATGAGGACGACGGCGGGCAGCAGGCCCTCGCGCGCGACGAAGTCCAGCTTGTAGGTGGTGTAGCCAAGAAACGATTTCGAGAACAACTGCCCGCCGATCACCACATTCCACCGCATCGCGAAGATGCCGATGAGCGCGAGGATCGCAGCCGACGAATACAAGACGATGCGCGTGCGGACCGCGAAGGCTTTCAGCTGCGTGACACCGAGCATGGCAATCGGCACGAGCGTGCCGACGATGATTTGCAGCACGATTTGCGAGAAGAAGAGCCGCGTCTTGACCATGAAATCGAGTGCCTTGAACGATTCGTCGGCTTCGTAAACGCGGTGAATGAGGTCGAGCAGCTCCAACGATGCGTCCACGATGAAGGCATACAGAAGATAGTGCGCGATCGTGTCGAGGCACGGCAGGTCGATTGGCTGCCGCCGGATCCCGACCATCACGATGTAGAGCAGCAGCACGAGCGCGATACCGGAGACCATGGCCGAAAACAGAAACACCACCGGCATCAACGGCGTGGACCACCACGGATTGGCTTTGACCGAGCCAAAGATGAACCCGACATACCCGTGGAGCAGAAACGCCGACGGAATGCCGACGATCGTGACAAAGCGCGCCACCTTGTCGTCAATAGCGAGGGCGCGCGGACTGATGTTGTCGGAGCCAAGCGCCAGCGTTGCATACAACGCTCGGCGGATACCGCGGCTCCCCTTCCACATCAGCACGATGTCGCGGCGGAAGTCGAGCCAGATCTCGATCACCAGCACGCCCAGCAGATACCAGAGATAGACGAAGCCAAACATTGCCATGGCAGACGAGCGATGCGGCGTCAGGTACATCTCCAGCGATCGCTCGGGATGACCCGGGTGCAACTGCAGCGGGAGCGGTGCGATCAACAGAAATGCGAGCGCGGTGAGCAGCGCCAGCCGGTACGTCGGCTTGACCACGTGCACGTCGAAGACGCGTTCGAGCGACGCCAGGATGAACGCGCCGGCAACCAGACCCGTGAGGTACGGATACAGCACGATGAGGATGCTCCACTGCAGCTCCACCTCGTTGGGATACATGAAGCCGGCAACACCTGGCAATTCGTGCATCGTGTCCCCCTACCGCACCGAGCCGTCGAGATTGGCGTAGAAGATCTTCGGTTGCGTCGCCATCTGCGCCTTCAGCACCTGGATCGGGTTTTCGCGCAGGAACTAGTGAATCGGATCCTTCGGGTCCTTCAGATCAGCGAGCTTCCGCGCTCCGGTCGGACACACTTCGCTGCACGCGGTGATCATGCCCTTCGTGATGCGGTGGTAGCACAGCGTGCACTTGTCGACGGTCTGCGTCCGCGGATCGATGTAGCGACAGCCATACGGACACGCCTGCACACAGTAGCAGCATCCGAGACAGTACTGTTTGTCGACCAGCACAACGCCGTCTTCAGTGCGGAACGTCGCACCCACCGGACACACTTGCACACACGGCGAATCGACGCAGTGATTGCACATCTTCGGCACGAAGAACACGCGCTCGTCGTCCTGGGCCGCAATTGCGGGAAATCCGTCGAAGCCGCCGTTGGGCGAATCGACGACTGGATGCTCGCGATCGTGCTCGCGAATGCGATAGCGCTCGACCCACGTGCGGAAGTAATGCGGCTCGCGCGGCACGTCGTTTTCCTCTTTACACGCGCGCACGCATAGGCCGCAACCGATGCACTTGGAAATGTCGGTCGTGAACGCCCACCAGTGCGTGGCCGCGTCGTACTTCTCCGGGACCTCTTCGCCGTTGAGGATGGCGTCGAGTGCACCGGCGGCGACACCAGTCAGCAGCAACAAGCGTCCGGACGCGATCAGAAACTCACGACGAGGGGTTTCCATTCGGGTTCTCCGCCCTCACGAAATCCCCGGCGCGTGGGGGACATGACAGGTCGAACACTTATCGCCGCCGCTGTGCTCGGCCGGACTGACCTGCGGCACCTGTCGAGGCCGGCCGGCCGTCGCCTCATGGCAGCGCGTACACAGCGGCACGACATCGGGAAGCGCGGGTTTTTGCCCACCCCCCCGAAACCACATGCGTCTCCAGCGGTCCGTGACAGCTTTGACACGCAATCCGTGCGTGACGCGATTTCTTTTCGGTGCGGAGGGCGACGACGTCGCTATGGCAGGTTTCGCAGGTCTGGCCGTCGGCAAAGCGCACGGGCCGTTCGCGCGCTTCGACCACGGCCGACGCTCGATAGTGGCCGATCTCGCCGAAGGTATCAGGCACGAACCAGGGCCGGAACACGAGGAATGCGAGGACCGCCGCCGCAAAGACGCCCGTGAGACGAAGGAGATGGCCCCAGTCCTTCATGATGCGCCGCTGAGCAAAGACGCGGCCAACCACGGAAGGACGCATCCTTCCCGGGAAATTCAACGATTCGTGCCGCATGTCCGCGCCGGCGCCGGTGGGCTGCCGGAAAATCGGCTATCCTCAAGTGATGCCGCTCTACGAATACCGGTGCGAGGCCTGCGATCACACCTTCGAGCTCCTGGTGCGTGGAAACACCGAATTGAAATGCCCGGCGTGCGCTGGCACGCAGTTGGAACGCCAACTCTCCGTGTTCGCCGTCGGGGCGGTATCGCCAACGTCGCGCGACCGCAGTTCCGCGCCCGCCCCTTGCGGGACGTGTGGGCATCCGGGAGGGCCGGGCTCCTGTTCCGTGAATTAGTCAGCTGTCGGCTGTCGGCTCTCTCCGCGCTTTCAGCTTTCGGCTTTCGGTTTTCAGCCCTCTCGAGCGCTTTGGCTGACAGCTGGTACCTGATAGCTGACAGCTGGTAGCTGAAAGCTGAAAGCTGATCGCCGAACGCCTGCCCGTATGCTCGCTTCTTTAGATCCCCTCTTTCGACCTCAATCCGTCGCCGTCATCGGCGCCTCGCGAGATCGCAAATCGGTCGGCGGCAGCATCCTCCACAACCTCCTGAGCTTCGAATTCCAGGGACAAGTCTTTCCGGTCAACCCGCGCGCAACGGTCGTGCACAGCCTCAAGTGCTACGCCAGCGTCGAAGACATCCCCGATTCCATCGACCTCGCGGTGATCGCCGTGCCGAAACAGCACGTGCTGGCGGCGCTCGATTCGTGCGGCCGCAAGGGTGTGCGCGCGGTCGTCGTCATCACGGCCGGCTTCAAGGAAGTCGGCGACGCTGGCGCCGCGCTCGAGCGACAGGTCGTGGACATCATCAAGCGTTATGGGATGCGGCTCGTCGGTCCGAACTGCATGGGCGTCATCAACATGGATCCAGCCGTACGGCTGCAGGCGTCCTTCTCGGCGAACGAGCCAGAACCCGGCAATGTCGCGTTTTCCTCGCAGTCGGGAGCGCTTGGCGAAGCGATTCTCGCGCTGCTGCGCGAGCGCGGGCTCGGGCTCTCGATGTTCGTCTCGCTCGGCAACAAAGCCGACGTCTCTGGCAACGATCTGATCGCGTACTGGGAACACGACCCGACCACACGCATCATCCTGATGTATCTCGAAAGCTTCGGGAACCCGCAGAAGTTCCTGCAACTCTGCCGCCGTGTGGCCAGGACCAAGCCGATTCTCGCCGTGAAGTCGGGGCGGACCGCCGCGGGGGCGCGCGCCGCCGCGTCGCATACCGGCTCGCTTGCCGGCGCCGAGCAGGCGGTCGATTCGCTCTTCACGCAAAGCGGCGTAATTCGGGCGGCCTCGATCGAGGAACTGTTCGTCTACGCCTCGGCATTTGCGAGTCAGCCGATTCCCAACGGCAAACGGGTGGCGATCGTCACCAACTCGGGAGGACCCGGAATCCTCGCAACTGATGCGTGTATTCAGCTTGGGCTCGAGATCCCCACGCTGAGCGACGCGACGCAAGCCCGCATGCGCGCCATCGTCGCGCCGGAAGCGAGCGTCACCAATCCGGTAGACATGATCGCGACCGCGGGCGGATCGCAATACGAAGCGTGCGTGCGGGCGGTGGCGCAGGATTCCGCGATCGACGCGCTGATCGTGATCTTCACCTCGCTCGAGATGATCGACGGTCCAAGCGTCGCGACGGGGATCGTCAGCGGAGCGGCGGGATGCGGCAAGCCGGTACTCGTGTGTTTCATGGGCAGTGTGCGCTCGCGCGAAGCCGTGGACATCATGCGACGCGCGCGCCTTGCCGTCTACACGTTTCCCGAGGATGCGGCACATGCGCTCGCGGCGATGGTGCGCTATCACGCGTGGTGCGAGCGACGACCCGGCGAACTGGTGTGCTTCGGCGATTTCAATCACGAAGGTATCTGCGCCGTGCTGCAGGGTGTTCGTCACGACGGCCGTCATCAATTGACGCTGGCCGAAGCGCAAACCGTGTTTGCTGCCGCGGGAGTGCCGTTTGTGCCGTGGCGCGAGGCAAGAACTCCGAACGAAGCCGCGACGGTGGCGGAGATGCTCGGGTGTCCCGTGGTGGTGAAACTGAGTTCCGCTGTCGCGACACACAAGACCGATGTCGGCGGCGTGCGCCTCGCTCTGGCGTCCCCCGCGGCGGCGGCCGAAGCGGCGGCAGACATCCTGGCGCGCGCACGGGCAGTCGATCCGCGCGCGACGGTGGTCGTGCAGAAGATGGCGACGGGCGGCACCGAGGTCATCTTTGGATCGGCGCGCGATCCGAAGTTTGGTCCGCTGATGATGTTCGGCCTCGGCGGCATCTTCGTCGAAGTGCTCAAAGACGTCGCCTTCCGGATCCAGCCGCTGTATGACGTCGACGCGCGCGACATGATTCGCAGCATCAAAGGATTCCCGCTCCTGATCGGTGCGCGAGGGCGGCAGCCCGTGGACCTGCAGACGCTCGAGAACACGCTGCTGCGGCTCAGTCAATTGAGCAGTGAATTCCCCGACATCCTCGAGTTTGATATCAATCCCTTCTTCGCTGCTGCGACACCTGACCAATCGGGCGCGGCCGACGCGCGTGTGACGTTGACGCCGGGGCACGGTGTATAGTGCGAGGAGGCCTGTGAAGCGTCCCATCGCACGGGTTGCCGTGCTCGTTGTCGTGTTGCACTCGACGCAGACGTTGGTGTGCGACGTGATCTGCGCACCGGCGATCGCAACCCAAGGCAGCGAAAGCGGCCACTGCAGTCAGCACGCGACGACTCTCAAGCTGACCGCCGGTGAGACGCGTTGCGATCACGCGGGCGAGAGCGACCGGTTCACGGCGCTCGCCACCACGAAGCCGACGAACGGTGCACGGTCAGTGGCTGCGGTGGTGTGGCTGCAAACGATCACCGCGATTTTCGACGCGTCTCACGCTGCACGATTTGACAGCCCGCCGACCGGCCCACCTCGCGTCACGACACTCCAGCATCAGGTTCTTCGCGTCTAAGGCTCCGTTTTCATCCGGTCGTGTTCGCACCGGACACCTTGAAAATGGAGATGGTGGATGCCTGTACGCGTACGATTTGCCTTTTTACTTTCGCTCTTCGTGTCAACTGCGCGTGTGGCTGCCGCGCAGCACGAGCAACACCAGCCGCAGCCCCCGCCGCCTGAGGAGTCGCAGGCACACCAGGACGTCGCGCAGCCGCTCGGCATCACGTCCACGCGCGACGGATCAGGAACGTCATGGATGCCCGATTCTTCGCCGATGCGCGCCCTCCACCGTCAGGCTGGTTCCTGGGATTTGATGCTGCACGGCAATCTGTTTGTCGAGTACATCAACGAGCGCGGCAACCGCGGCGATGACGACTTCGGCAGCATCAACTGGGTGATGGGGATGGCCCAGCGTCCGCTCGCCGGCGGCCGGTTCACCGTGCGCGGCATGTTCAGTATCGAGCCCCTGACGCTGGGTGAATGCGGCTACCCGACCTTACTTGCGACCGGCGAATTCTGCGACGATGCGCCGCTTCACGATCGGCAGCATCCGCATGATTTGTTCATGGAGCTGGCAGCGGATTACAAACGGCAGTTGAATCCATCGCTCGCCTACCAGCTCTACGGCGCCATCGCGGGAGAACCGGCGCTCGGTCCAGTGGCGTATCCGCACCGGCCTTCCGCGGCGTCGAATCCGTTCGCGCCGATGTCGCATCACTGGCTCGATTCCACGCATATCAGCTACGGCGTGCTCACGGCCGCTGTGTTCGGACGCCGCTGGAAAGCCGAGGGGTCGCTGTTCAATGGGCGCGAGCCCGATCAAAACCGCTACGACCTGGATTTCGGATCGCTCGACTCGCTTTCGGGTCGTGTCTGGCTGGTGCCGAACGATCGGTGGGCCCTGCAGTTCTCGGCAGGCCAT
Organism: Acidobacteriota bacterium; assembly: GCA_046726375.1. GTDB lineage: Bacteria > Acidobacteriota > Vicinamibacteria > Vicinamibacterales > UBA2999 > DASPWV01. The sequence continues at coordinate 22,156 of JBKPAJ010000033.1, read as the reverse complement.
CTCAACGACGGCGAGCTCGCTCATGTCGGCGGCGAGCGAATCGATGTTGATCGCATGACCGCCTCGGCTACATATCAAAGCCACCCGGCGGAACGTGCCTGGGGCGGGACCATCGCATGGGGCCGTAACAGCGAGGCAGGTATCGGCACGAATGCCGTGCTGGCCGAAGGCAGCGTGTCGTTCAAGACTGCAAACACGTTTTTTGGCAGGGCTGAGGCGGGCGAGAAGACGGGCGAGAATCTCTCGATTCCGGAGTTCGCGCACGACACGTTCGTGTTGTCGAAAATTCAGACGGGTTACGCCCGACGGTTGGGCGCGTTCTCGTCGCTGGTTCCCAGCATCGGAGCAAGCGTGTCCGTCAGTGTCGTTCCGGGCTCGCTGGAGCCATTCTATGGGGGCCGCACGTCGGCGGGCTTTGCCGTGTTCGTCAATCTTCGACCGGCAGAGACGTCGCATGACACCGGGCATCAGCACATGGGACACAATATGAGCTTACAGCCATGAAGATGCTCGTCCGCCTTGTCGTGGCGTTGCTCGCCCTCGTCGGATTGGCGACGATAGGGCTCGTTGTCTGGTTCGGCATGCAGGGCATCGGCACGCGGTCCGACCCAGCCGCGATTGAGGTGTCGATTGCGCGCTCCGCCCGTCGTTTCGCCATTCCGGCGGCGGATCGCACGCGGGCGAATCCGATTCTCGCGACCAACGGCAGCATCCGCGAAGGCATGGAGCACTTTGCCGATCATTGCGCAAGCTGCCATGGCAACGATGGCAGCGGCGACACGTCGGTCGGCGGCGCCTTGTACCCGCGGGCGCCGGACATGCGCCAGCGTGCGACGCAGGAGTTGCGGGACGGCGAACTCTTCTACATCATTGAGAATGGTGTGAAGCTCACCGGCATGGCGGCGTGGGGCACCGGCACGCCCGAGGGCGAGCAGGCTTCATGGCACCTGGTGAATTTCATCCGGCATCTCCCGCAGCTCACCGACGAAGAGCTCGCGGAGATGGCCGATCTCAATCCCCGAGGGCCGGCCGAGTGGCGCGCTCTCGAAGAAGAGCGGCGGTTTCTCGCAGGCGAAACCAATGCGCCGCCGGCGCCGGTCAAGCCGACGCACGAACACAAGGGAGGTCACGAATGAAACGGGTTCTGTTGCTGACGCTTGCGCTGGCGCTCGTGATGCCGCCGGTGCTGCTGGCGCATGAAGGCCATCCGCACAAAGTGATGGGCACGGTCACGACGGTTCAAGAGAACCATGTCGAGGTGAAGGACAAAGACGGCAAGATCAGCAAGCACGTACTCGACGCCAAGACCAAGATCCGCCGCGGCAAGTCGACGGCTTCGCTCGCCGACATCAAAGTCGGCGATCGCGTCGTGGTCACCAGCGTGGAAACGAAAGACAAGGCTGGCAAAGCCGTGGTGACCGTGACACAGGTCGATCTTGGCGTCACTCCGGTCGCGACGCCGAAGTAGCGTTACTTCGCGAGATCGATTTCGGTTTTCGGCAGCGACACTTCAATCGTCCGCTCCACATCCGCCCGGTCGGCAAGCATCGTCAGCTTGTAAAAACCGGGCGGAACATCTGCAAACGAAAACGCACCGCTTGAATCGGCGACCACGGCATAAGGCGTCGTGGTCGCGACCACCGTTGCACGCATGCCCGGGTGGATATCACACGACACGAAATACATGCCGGCCTCGGCGAACGTGTGCACATACTTCTGAAACGGCGGCGGCGAGGCGTTGAACACCGAGCGCCCGGTGCGGCTCCTGACGACAATCACGTTGTGCTCCATGTCCTCGCTGTTCCGGAACTCCACCGGCTGGCCGACGCGGGCCATCAACAGCTCGGGCACGAACTGCTTGCCGATTTGATCCATCACTGCGGGGCCTGGCGGCAGCGGGTAATCGGCCGCGGCGCTCGAGGTCAGCGTCACCACGGATCCGCCCGTAGCCTTGCCGCTGACCACGGCCGTCGTCGCCGCGGGCGGGGGGGATTTGACCGGCGCATTGGGCGGCGCGGTTTCTTCCGATTTGGCACAAGCGGCGGACGCAAGGATCAGGGAGAGCGCGAATCGACGAATCATAGCCCTCATCGTAACTGACCGAGCTTGACTGTATAGGGAGAGGGGGTATATAGTCATAGGGGTGGAGGGTATCAACGTGACCGCAAGCGATTGGTTGATGGTGGTGCTCGCAGCGGCCGCGATTGCCGCGGTCAACTGGTACTTTCTCGGCCCGAAACGCGCCGTGCAAGCGGCCGCCCGGATTCAGGACGGCGTACAGCGGATCACGATACGGGTGGAGGGTGGCTACGATCCTGCGGTGGTTGAAGTGGCTGCCGGCCGGCCTGTCGAGCTCACCTTCGATCGCCGCGAGACGAACCCGTGCTCCGAAGAGGTCGTGGTCAGCTCCTTGGGTATTCGTCGCGAGCTCCCCGCATTTCAGAAAACGATGATCGCGCTCCCGCCATCGGCGCCTGGCCGTTACGAATTCACGTGCGGAATGGGCATGCTGCACGGCGCCATCGTCGTGAGGTAAGCCATGGCCGAAAGAATCACGTTGCCGGTCGAAGGCATGACCTGTGCCGCGTGCCAGGCCAATGTGCAGCGCGCGCTCTCGCGCGTGCCAGGTGTCCAACAGGCCACCGTCAACCTGATGATGCACGAGGCCGCGATCGAGTACGACCCCAAGGTTGCCACGCCACAAAACCTTGTCGACGCGGTAACCGCGACGGGCTACGAGTCTCACCTCCCCGCGGAACGTCCGGCCGAGGACGAGGCGCGCGAAGCCGCGCACGCGAGCGAGTATCGATCGCTGCTTCGCCGTTCGTTGGTCAGCCTTGGCCTTGGGCTCGTCGCGATGGCGTTAATGGCGCGCATGGGGGGCTCGCACGTCGACCAGAGGGAAACACTCATCCGCTACGCGGAGCTTGCCGCCGCCGTCGTCGTGATGACGTGGGCGGGCGGGCAGATTTACCAACGCGCCTGGGCAGCGTTCAAGCATCGCAATGCCGACATGAACACGCTCATCGCGGTGGGGACGGGCGCAGCGTTCGTCTATTCGCTCGGCGCGACGGTTTTTCCGCACTGGCTGATGGCGGCAGGATCCGCCCCCGACGTGTATTACGAGGCCATCATCCTGATCATCGCGCTCGTCCTCCTGGGCAGTGCCATGGAAGCGCGCGCAAAGCGGCAAACCTCGCGCGCGCTCCGCGAGCTGGCGCGCTTGCAGCCCTCGTCCGCACGCGTCCGACGCGACGGCGTTGATACCGACGTGCCGATCGCCGAGGTGCGCGCCGGCGATCGCGTCGTCGTTCGCCCAGGCGAGCGGTTCCCCGTGGACGGCATCGTGGTTAGCGGCAGTGGCGCGGTCGATGAATCGATGCTCACCGGCGAATCGCTGCTCGTAGACAAGGCGTCAGGCCAGAAAGTCATCGGCGCCACTGTGAACACCTCGGGCGCCTTCGAGATCGAGGCGACCACCGTCGGAGCGGCGAGCGTTCTGGCGCAGATTGTCCGCCTGGTGCGCGATGCGCAAGGATCGCAGGCACCGATTCAGCGGCTCGCCGATCGCATCTCCGCCGTTTTCGTGCCGGCGGTGATTTCGATTGCCATCGCCACTTTCACGATGTGGTGGATCGTGCCCGCGGAGCCGTCCTTTCTGCGCGCGATGACGGCCGCCGTCGCCGTGCTGATCATCGCGTGCCCATGTGCAATGGGCCTCGCCGTACCGACGGCGGTGATGGTGGCAAGCGGACGCGGCGCGTCGGCCGGTGTGTTGATCAAAGGCGGGGAACCGCTCGAACGGCTTGCGTCCGTCGACACCGTCGTCCTCGACAAAACCGGCACGCTCACGGAGGGAAAGCCGCGGGTCACGGCGTTTGTCACGGATGCGGCTGACGGCGCCGCGAAAGCGGCGCCACGACAACCGGCGGCACTACCGGTTCTCGATGCGGTGCTGTCGGTGGAGCGATTGTCGGAGCACCCGCTCGCTAAGGCACTCGCCGACTACGCGGCTGCGCACGGTGCCACGCCGCGCGAACCCCACGACTTCGAGGCCATTGCCGGACGCGGCGCCCGCGCCCAGGTTGAAGGCGCGCGCGTTGTCATTGGCACTGAAGCGTTGATGCGCGAGTCGGGAATTGACGTGTCGCCGCTGCGAGGGCCAGCCGAACAATGGGCGGCAAACGGTCACACACCGGTCTTTGTGGGCATCAACCGCCAGCCGGCGGCTGCGTTTGCGGTCGCCGACACGCTCCGTCCCAACGCGCCCGAGGTCGTCCGCTTTTTACGGGACAACGGCATCCGAACGGTCATGCTTACCGGCGATCGCAAGCAGACAGCAGATGCCATTGCTCGCCAGGCCGGCATCGACGAAGTGATTGCCGAAGTGCTTCCCGACGGCAAGGTTGCGGCGATCAAAGCGTTGCAGCAGCGGGGACGCCGGATCGCGATGGTGGGTGACGGCTTGAACGACGCGCCCGCGCTGGCGCAGGCGGACGTCGGCATCGCGATGGCGTCGGGCACCGACATCGCCGCTGAGGCTGCCGACGTGTCGTTGATGCGAAGCGATCTGGCCAGCCTGCGTCAGGCGCTCACGCTCGCACGACGCACGATGGCCGTGATGAAGCAGAACCTGTTCTGGGCGTTCATCTACAACGTCGTCGGCATCCCGATTGCCGCCGGCGTGCTCTACCCCGCGTTCGGTCTGTCGTTGAATCCGGTGATCGCGAGCGGCGCCATGGCGTTCAGCTCGGTCAGTGTGGTGATGAACAGTTTGCGGCTACGCCGCGTGCGACTCGTATGAAGCAGGCACAAGCAGTGGATCCCGAGCTCAAAGCCTCCAATATCCGACGGCTCAAACGCATCGAGGGCCAGATCCGCGGTCTTCAAAAGATGGTGGAAGAGGATCGCTACTGTCCCGAGATCATCACTCAGGTTGCGTCAGTGCAGGAAGCGCTGCGCGGCGTCGCGCGTCAGTTGATGCGGAATCATCTGAAGCACTGCGCGACCGCCGCAATCAAGAAGGGGCCCGGCGAGGCCGAGGTGATGTACGACGAGTTGTTGGATTTGGTGTACAGGCACCTGCGATAGCGAATTTCGAGATTTGTCGATTTGGAGATTGGTGGAAATCTGGAGATTTGGCGATTTTCCAAATCTGCAAATCTTCAAATCTCCAAATCTGCAAATCTGCAAATCGGCAAATCTCCAAATCTGCAAATTCTCTCCAAATCTCCAAATCGACAAATCTCGAGATTCGTCTCTTACTTGACCTGTATCCGCTGCAAATACCGCACGGTTGCATCGATGCGATCTTTGATCGCGCCCGGCGACGATCCTTCGCGCGACCGCGAAAACGCATCGCCCCACACCGGCATATCGCTGCCGCCGTGTCCCTGCACGGGTTTGCGGCCGTCGATGATCTTATAGACCAGTTCGGGATCGAACGTGCCGCCGTTGCGCTGTGCAAACGTCGTGAGATCGGGTGGTCTCTTTTTCAACAGCGCACCGACCGTGCCGTCGCCTTTGGCGGTCGTGCCGTGGCAACTGGCACAGTACGTGTTGAACTGGTCGATGCCGTCATAGCCGTGCATCATGACGGGCGCGCTTTGCGGCGGGACCTGCTGGCGATCCGCCCCGAACGCATAGGTACCGCACCCGACGATGAGCGCGAGCATCGTCAACCGGACAAGGGCGCTCATGATGGCCACCTTCGATGGCCCGGGCGGACCGAAAGGTCCGCCGCCACATGCAAGCAGAGTGCCGAGCTATTGGACTTCGTGACACATCGAGCAGTCTTGCGGGATCGTCTTGCCGTCTTTGGACTTATGGCTTTCGTCGTGGCAACGGAAGCAACCGGGTGAATCCATGTGTCCCTGGTTCGACGCGTGGGTGCCGAAATTCACACGCATCGACGGGAAGACGTTGCGTCGATACGCGCCCTGCACGGCCTCGACAGCGCGTTGAATATCTCCTTGCCGCGACGTCCACAGCGCTGGATATGACGCGCGGTAGAACGATCGGAGCTCGTTGCCAATCGCGGTCGCGCCGGTGTCCTGGTCGGGGTGCTCCGTCTTCAGCAGTCTCACTGCCTCACGCTTGAAGAATGGAAGTTCTCGTGACGCCGCGCCGGTTGACAAGAGATCGTTGACCGCACGCTCAGGTGACGGTGAAAAGCGGTGACTCGGCCGGTTGTGACAGTCGACGCAGTCCATGCGGCGACGCTCGCGACCCTGGATCTGCGCTTCGGTCACGCCGTCGGCGAAGTACTCGCGCGCGATGCCATCCGGACCGGTGTAGCGCACCCAGACAATCTCCTGGCGTTTGTCGTCGTTGGCGAGGTACTCGACATTGTTTTGCTCGGCCACGTGCCAGTGAATGCCGCGCGGCGTGCCGGTTGCATCAACTCCGCCAATGCGCAGCTGCACGCTGGTAACCGTCTCGCTGTTCTTCTCGTCGTCCGCATAGTCGTAAATGCGCTCGATCTTGTCGCCGTGAAACTGTGTCGGCCAATGGCACTGCTCGCACGTTTCACGCGCCGGGCGGAGATCATGCACCGGCGAGGGTATCGGCCGGCTGTGCGTGTTGAACATGACCGCGTACACCTGCCGCGCGCCCGACAGCTTTGACTTGACGAACCAGCCTGCTCCCTCGCCGATGTGGCATTCGACGCATTTCACCCGCGCGTGAGGCCCGTACTGATATGCCGTGAACTCCGGCTGCATCACTTCGTGGCAGGTCTGCCCGCAGAACGCGACCGAGTCCATCGACTCGATTCCTTTGTACGCCGCAACTGAGACGATCAGGAGGTTGACGGGTGTGAGAACGGCGACCGCGAACAGGATGCTGCGCGTTCGCGGATTATTCAGATCAAATCGCGGCCATGCCCGCATGGAAGGCGGTAACCCGCGCGTCACGCGCCGCCGCTCGAGCCACGCGCCGAGCGGAATCAGCAGCAGCCCGACAACAAACAGCGCCGGCAGAACGATGAAGAAGAGGATGCCGAGATACGGGTTGCTGTGATTGACGAGGGCGAACAGGTCGACAACGAAAAACACCAGAAACAGCAGTGCCGCCACGGTGGTGACGACTGCGCCGACGATCGAAATGGGGTTCCGAAGGTAGTGGTGATCGCCGGCCATTCCCCGACTCCTCTCGACAGCTCACTGGAAGAAAAAGCCGTGCACGATGAAGCTTAGCAGCACGAGTCCAGTCGAAACCGCGATTGCGCCGATCACGCGCCCGGCAGCGGATGTCCACGACCGTTCCGGTTGGGTCGCCGCAAGCACTTCTAATTTGCCGCTCGCGAGCAGGCGATCGTATTCGGCTGGCCGTTCCTCACGCAGCTCGTCAACCGTGACGCGTCCGCTAAACATGACCATATCCATCGGGAATTTTTCTGCACGAAAATGGCTGTTGAAAAAATGGATCGCAAAGATGAATCCGGTGGCGAGAAGCGCCTCTTCACCGTGAACCAATAGCGCAATGTTGTAGATCCAACCGGGGAAGAACGCCGCGAAGAGGTGCGGAAACCAGAGCAACAGCCCGGATCCACCAATGATGAACATCCCCCAGAAGACCGCCCAGTAGTCGAACTTTTCCCAGTAGGTAAAGCGATCAAACCGCGGTCGCTCACCAAGCCCGACGATCCACCGTACGTGCTCGTACATCTGCTTGAGATCGGTTGGCTGTGGCACCATCGAATACGGTCCCCACAGGAGCTCGCGTTCCCTGCGCACAAACAGTCGCCATGCAAGCTCCCCGACGTGAGCGGCAAAGACGACCAGCAGCGCAAAGGCGAAGAAAGCGGTGGGTGAAACCAGCCAGTTGAAAGCCGCCGAGGACGCGCGAACTTCGACCACGGGCTGCTCGCAAAGAGCAGAGGCAATCCAGTAGCCGCAAGTCCCAGAAACGAGACGAACATCACCAGGTGCATCAGCCTCTGATGGGGCTTGAAGCGGACGAAGTGGGGACCATCAGGCATGGTGCGTCCTCCTTGACCTTGCCGGCGCGTGCCGCACGCTCGCGGCGCGCTTTATACGAGCGCGGTAACCAAAGCAGCGTGTGCGCGCCGAAAAAGACGAACACGCCCGCCAGCAACACCTGCATGAACCGCGCGGTCCAGTAGAGGCCCGGATTCCGCTCGCGATTGCGCTTGTCGGCATGCGGATCGTATTTGGCGAAGTTGGCGTTGGCGTTCGTGTGGCACTTCCGGCACGTGCTGACAATGTTCTGTGGCGAGACCGTCGATGTCGGGTTGGATGGGCGCAGGATGCCGTGATTGCCGTGACAATCGGCGCAGGCGGCCACCCGCGTGAACCCGAGTTCCGTAATCTTTCCGTGATAAGTGTCGCGATAGGTCGCGATGCGATCGAGATGGCAGGTGCCGCACTCTTCGATCACGCCAAGGCGCCACGCTTCGGTCTCGTGCCGCTGAATGCGGTGCGACGTGTGCAGTCGGAACAGACGGCCGCGCCGGTGTTGCCGTGGGCCACCTGCTCGGCGTGCACGCTCGTCGCGTATTCCTTTTGGATACCCTCGTGGCACCTGGCGCACGTCATGGCGATGTTGGTGCGGTGGACGGGGCTTGCCGCATCGCTCTTGCGGCGGATGTCGTGCGAGCCGTGGCACGAGCTGCAGTTGGCGGAGACCAGCAACCCGCTCCTCGCGATCGCGCGCCCATGCACGCTGTCTTCATAGCTGTCGGCGACCTCGCCTTTGGGGCCGAACAGGTGCTGACCGCCGTGGCAGGTCGCGCACGTACGCGGAAGGTTGAGCGCGTAGCGACGGACGAATGTCGTGCATGCCGTGGCAGATGACGCACGTCGGGCCGTTCGCCGCCTTGCTGTTGTGCGCCTCCTGATGAACGCTCTTGGCGAACGCCGCCACAGGTTCGTCATGGCAGGTCGCGCACGACACTTTCTGGAGCTTTTCGGGGTGTGGCAATTCGGACGTGGCGAGATCGGCGTGGCAGTCGACGCACGCCAGGCTACCGTGAACGGACTTGCTGAACGCGTCAGCGTTGACCACGATCGACGTCCCGTTCGCGCGCGTGAAGCCTGTATGCTGTGACAGGCCAGACAGTCCTCGGTTGTCGGCGCAGTTGGCGCGCTCTGCGCCGCAGCCGTTGGTGCCCACAGCACGAGCGTGCATACGAGTAGTACCAGAGAGCCGATACGCATGGCGTGTTCGTTGGTAAGTTACGAGCGCACGCCGAACAATTCGACGAGCGCGCGGACGAGCAGCGGTGATCGGTCGTGCGCGAGCGCATGCGCCGGCTGCTGGGCAAGGGCGCTCACGATCCGCGCGGTAATTGCCTCCACGTTGGCGCGATCCTCAGCGCTCAATGACGCCACCTTTTTCTTCAGCCGCGCCAGCTCCGATCGTCGAACCTTCTCGAAGTGATCGTGCAGGGCCCGCGCGGCCAGGTCTCCCCTCATACCAATGTCCTCGGCTCACAGCCGAGCAAGGAGAGTGCCGTCACGATTGCGGCCGGAAAGAACGTGAGTCGCCGCGGCGAGGTCAGTGCAATGTTGACATTGCCGGAGTTTCGGCAAGGCCGGTCTGTTGGAGTCGCTTCGAGCAGCGTTCCGCCGATCCGCCCAGGACGGCGCTTGTGAATCAGGGTCTGGTAGGCTCGAAGTAAAGCAGCAATCACGACCGGCCGTAAGTTCGGGCCGACCGGTCGCGGTGGGATCAGAAGAAGCATCTGACGCGCCTCCCGTGACGGACCGGAACGGAACCTGACCCTGTGTGCACATCGATTACTGCAAACGCGGTGCCTCGTGGTGTTGGTGGCGATTTGTTCGGAAAAGCGCAAGGCGATGACATGCGTGCGCCTGCGCACAGGACGCGGCGGCCGAAATTCCGGCAGCGCTATTCGATCTGCTCGAAGACTCTGATGTAGCGGCCGTTGACCACGCGCGTTTCGACTTCGCGCCACTCGTCGCGTAAGCCAACGATCGCGTTGGCAGCGGCGGCGATCTGATCCGCCGACGCTCCCGGAAAGCGCTTCGTCAGAATCGCGATCACTTTCTCACGATCGATCATGTTCCTCGGAATCTCTCGCGGACCAACACACCCGGCAACGAGACGATGATCGGAGTTGACGTGCATGGGGTTCTTCGCTGTCGTCTACGGTCGACAGTCGACCGTCGACCGGTCCCGCCTTCGCTCGTGCGATCATTCCGAGCTTCGGTGAGACAAGTTGTTCGTTCTTCGTTCTTCGCTTGGAACGAAAGGAGCCCACCGCCCTCTTCGGCACCAGGCAGTCCCCACGACCGGCACCTTCGAGCGGTGGGCCCCACCGACTCCTCGATGAGCAAGGCAAGTGCCAGAGCCCATCAGTGCGAAATTGCTGCGCAGTTCCTGCGCACGCTCGACGTACCCGCGGTCGTTCGACGGATTCGCGGCGCACTCGCGCGTCACTGCGCCGAATCGCCGTCGCCTGTCGCCGAGGGTCCGGGCGAACACGAGCTTCGAACGACCCGTCGCGGCTACGGCACGCGCTTCTGCCACCAGCCAGCCCACGGCGCCGGTTCGTAGCCGTACGCCGCGAGTCGTGCCGGCGACACCGCGACCCGATTCGAAATGAGCAGGCGCGTGTCGCCGGCCGCGAGACACGCCAGTTCCAGCGCCGTCACCAGCGCCGAAACGACCTCGTCGTTGTTCTGTGCTGCCGACAACTCGTGCACCAGGAGATCGCGCGAATCGGTGAGCTCGAACGCCGCAAAGCCGACGGTGTCAGGTCCACAGACCGCCGCCATGTGACGACAGCGATCGAGCTGTGTCGCGCGCCGCGAACGCCGCGAACATTCGACGCCCAGCGCATGCATCGCACGCGCATCCAGATGCATCGCATCGGGCGCGAGTACGCGAACGGCCGACGGTCGCCGGGCATCCAGCACAATCGCGCACGGGAGCAAGTGCAATGCCAGCCTGCACTCGTGTGACACAGGCGCGAGCTTCGGCTCGGCAGGCTGTGTTCAGGTCCCCCTCGCCGCGACACGCTGTGGCGAGACAAGCTGTGTCAGATTTAGTCTGTCGCTTCGGCGCTGTCCTGCACGTCTTGCACTTCGAGGTGAGAGAGGCCGAGCTTCTTGATGCGATCGCCCAGCGTTGATCGCTTGATCTGCAAGAGTGCCGCGGCCTTGGATTTGTTGCCGCCGGTGACTTTGAGCGCCCACCCGATGAGATTCTGTTCGACGTCTTTCAGCCGCTCGTCGAGTGAGACCGACGAGGGATGCGAGTGCGTCTCTACGATGGGCTGTTGTTCTTCGGTGTGCTTGTGGAACAGCACGCTGACCGGGACGCAGCCGATTCGCACTTTATCGCACGTGCACGTTTGCGCGATTCGCTCGCAGGCGTTTTCCAGTTCACGCACGTTGCCGGGCCACGGATAGCGCATAAACGCCTGCATGACACCGCTCGACACCGGTCGCGGTGTCTCGCCGCGCATCTGGTAGTAACGCTTGACGAAGTGCTCCGCGAGGACGGGAATGTCTTCGCGCCGATCGCGCAGCGGCGGCAAATAAATCGGGATGACGTTCAGGCGATAGTACAAATCCTCCCGAAACTTGCCGTCGGCAACCATGTGCTTCAGATCGCGCTTGCTGCCGGTGATCGTACGGACGTCGACAGGAATCGCCCGCGCCCCGCCGACGCGCTCGATTGTGCGGTTCTGCAAGACGCGCAGCAGCTTGACCTGCATCGACAACGGCACGTCGTCCACGTCGTCGAGAAAAAGCGTCCCTTTGTCGGCGAGTTCGTAACGGCCCGGACGATCCTTGATGGCGCCGGTAAATGCACCGCGCTCGTGTCCAAAGAGCTCTGACTCGATCAGATGCTCGGAAAAAATCGCGCAGGATACCGGCACGAACGGGCGGCTGCGGCGGCCCGATGACTGGTGGATCAGATTGGCCACCATCTCCTTGCCGGTGCCCGTTTCACCAGTGACGAGAATATTGCTGTCGGAGTCGGCGATGACGCGGATGTAGTCGAATACCGCGCGCATCCGCGGACTGCGCCCGACAACGACGTCATCGATCGAGAAGGGGCGGGCCTGCACGGTTGCTGATTAGATGACGACCAGCTCTTCGAACTCGGGGATTTCGTCTTTGAGCGCCTGTTCGAGCCCCATGTACAGCGTCATCGACGCACTCGGACACGCGACGCAGTTGCCGCTCATGCGCACTTTGGCACGATTGCCGATGACGTCCACGAGCTCGATATCTCCGCCGTCGTTGTGGATGAAAGGCCGGATTCGATCGATGACCGCGGCGACCCGATCGCGTGTAACCATATTTGATTTATCCCGAAGACCCGCATGCCGCGCGGAGGCGGGGACCGAGTTCCAGTATACGCCCGAGCTAACCCACTGTTGTCAATGGTTCCTCGGCGGTCGTGAACCGCGGCTCGATATCGATAGGTAATGCCGTCAGCCGATCGAGTACGCGCTGTACTTCGGGGCGAATGACGCCAAGCTGGTCGATCATCGCCTTTGCTTTCGCGTACGACCCTTCGGCCTGCAGCGTCATGATGTCGCGCGTGAGATCTGACACGGCCTGCCGAATCTTCGCCGCATCGACTGAGAATGTGCCGTCGTCGTTGACTCGAAACGCACCTTTGTCGAGGAAGTAATTGACCTGAATCGCCTGGCCGCGGCCATGCGCCTCGTTGATGCCGAAGCGCACCGATCGAAACGCCGATGCGAGGAACGTAGTGTACATCGTCCGTTCGAGCGTGCGATCCAACTGCCCGCGATCGACGAGAAACTGGAGCGCGAACAGGCCCGATACGTCGGCTTTTGCTTCTTCAATCGTGCTGTAGGTGTCCTTGAGCTCCTGTCGCACGGTCGTCGTGCGGCCGCCGACGGTGACGTCATGGGGACCGAGGCCGTGCATCAACTCGTGCATCAGGATGTGGGTGAAGAAGGCATCGAACGCGACCGTTCCCTGGTCCGCGGCGGCGAGCGCAAGACGTGAGATCGGCACCAGCACCTTGCTGAACTTTGCTTCCTGATTGTTCTTGAGCATGACCCGCTTGCTGCCCTTTTCGCGAATCACACGCTCGTCGTTGGGCAAGTTGAAGGCGGCGGTCTGCACACCGCGGTTCGCGTCGCCGGCGGAGAAAACCGTGTTGACGACGGCAATCGGCGCCATGGCGCCGAGATGCGGATTGCGGTACTTGGGATCGATTGGCAGGTTGTTTTCGATCTCCTGCAGCGACGCCGCGAACTTCTGCAGCTTGGCCGACTCGCTGCGGTCCTTGATGGTCACAAACGCTTCAAACGCTGCTTTGTAATTGAACCACTCGTCTTCGTAGACCTCGTAGGGACCGATCGTGGGCTCGATCGACGCATCGAGCTCCATCCATTTCACGTCGCTGTCGTAATAGTCATTGCTTTCGAAGGCGCGCGCACGTGACTCGAGAAACGCCTTGAGCGTCGCCTCGGCCGTGAGCTTGGCCGCTTCGCGCAGGTATGCAGCCGCAATTGCCAGCTCGCCCTGATACTCGATGCTGTATGGCACCGCCGTTAATCGACCGTCCGGACCGCGTCGAATCGTGGTGAAGAATCCAGTTGCCTGCAGCTTTTGCGCCGGATTGAGTGCCGCGATCCATTTCTCCACTTCCGCCTTGGTGGTACCGGCCGCGTAAAAGTTGGCAGACTCCGGTTTCTTGGGGGCGCCGGCGATGAACGGCTCGTTGTGGTCCAGACGCGACCACGGGCCTTTATTGATCAGGAAATAGTGCAGCCGCGCCTTGCCGAGCGGCGACTGGTCGCGGAGAAGATCGACGAGCATCGCGTCGTTTCCGGCCCACACCTGCTCGAGGAAGAGCGCATCCATCACCTGCGCCGCTTTGATGATGCGCGCGAGCGCCTGCCGCTCGTTTTCAGGCAAGGCCGAAATATCGGCACTGAGCTCGGTGGGCGCAAAGCGGGCGATGCGTTGTTCGAGCTCGCCCGCACCTTGAGCGAGAAGCGTGGTTGTCAGAAGCGATGTCATAACGAAATACTTCATCTGCAGCTGTATTTACGCGGCCGCGTTCGTCATGCCGCGGCGGACCGTCGGTCCGCCGTTAATGCACGCCGGAGGACGCCTGCAACGCCGACGGATCCGCGCCGAGCCGGCGGATCGCCGTCTCCCACATCCGCTCGATCGGCACGTCAAACACGAGATCGGGTTCTACTGGCGCCATCAACCACGCAGAAGCTGCGAGCTCGTTATCCAGCTGCCCCGCGCCCCAGCCGGCGTACCCGATGACGAGGCGCATGCGTGGATCGGGCTGCGACTGCAGCGCGCGTTTGATCGCGTCGGGCGCGGCCGAGAGATACACGCCGTCGACCACTTCAAGCGCCTCCTGGTCCAGACTCTTGTGACCGGTGAGCACCCACGCGCGATTCGGCTCGACGGGTCCGCCAACGAAGAGCCGAACATCCTTCTGAATGGGCATCGGCGGTTCGGGCGTGATGACTTCGTGCGCCGGCTCGCTCATCTGGCGATTCACGACCAGGCCAAATGCACCATGCGTACCGTACTCCGCGAGCAGCACGACGGTGCGCGCGAAGTTCGGATCGAGCATCTGCGGCATGGAGACGAGCAGCACTGGCGCAAAGGAGTCGCCCATAAACGCAATCTTACAGCTATCCGTCGGCTTACCGGCTGTCAGCGATCGGCTTTCAGCCGTCGCCTGCGTGACCTGGTGCTGCGGAGTCGAGTGCTTTGAGCTTCGCTTTCGCCCAGCGCGCGTGTTCCTGCACGAGCGGCGTTTCAGCGCTTGGCGCGGCACCGCGCCTGTCGCCGCCGGCTCGGTCGAGCACTTCCACCATCCGTTCGTCACCGCTATTGCCCAGCGTCACAGCTAAATTCCGGCGCAGTCGCGACAGCGTGGTGCGTGTCATGGCGCTCCCTTTCACGAGCGCGTGCAACTGCTGATCCGATCGCTGCCACAGCTCCGCCGCCTTAGGCGCCGCTCGTCCCGCGCGTGGCGCCCACGCCTCGTCCAGCGTGGCGAGCGGCGCCAGGTTCCAGGGACACACGTCCTGGCAGATGTCGCAGCCGAACGCGTGATTGCCGATCCCCGCCCGCTGATGCTCCGGAATCGCGCCGCCAAGCTCGATCGTCAGGTACGAGATGCAGCGCGTCGCATCCATTACGTACGGGTCGATCAGCGCACCAGTGGGGCACGAATCAATGCACAGCGTGCACGACCCGCATTGATCGGCAACGCCCTGGTCAGGAGTGAGCTCCAGACTCGTCGCGATCCCGGCGAGAAACAGATACGACCCGAGCGTGGGATTGATGAGGCAGGTGTTCTTGCCGATCCAGCCAAGACCGGCGTACGTCGCAAAGACACGCTCCTGCACGTGATGCTTGTCGACGAAAATCGCCGCGTCGAACGGCGCGCCGTGTTGCTCGCGCATCCAGTTCACGAGCGACTCGAGGCGCTCCGCGAGGACGATGTGATAGTCCTCGCCCCAGGCATACCGCGCGATTGATATTTGATCAGATCGCTCGTGCAGCGGCGCGCCCTTCGGGCCGGCATCATCGAATATCTCATGTAACGGCGGACCTTCCGCCCCCGCGAACGGTTCGGCGAGGCCGCCGTCGCCCTGGCGAAGGCGGTTAGGTCCGCCATCTGTGTAATAGACAGTGCCGGTGACGATCACCGACCGCGCCGATGGCAGGAACTTACGAATGTCGGCGCGGGTGTCGGCCGACTTGTGCAGGTAAATCATCTCGCCCGCGTAGCCGTGATCGAGCCATTCGCGCAGACGAGTCAGTTCCGGGAGTGCGGTTGCAGGCGCGACGCCAACCAGATCGAAGCCGATCGTGCGGGCCCGGTCTTTGATGGCGTCCGCGGAGATCATTGTCGCTTCACTAATTGTCTCAGCACGTATGGAAGAATGCCGCCCTGCGAGTACGCCGTGAGTTCCTCGGGCGTGTCGATGCGTGCGGTCACGGTGAACGTGCGGACGGCGCCGTCCTCGCCGGCCGCACGCACCTCCACGTCAGCCCTCGGCCGTAGCGCCGGACCCGTGCCGACCAAGTCGAACACCTCGCGACCGGTCAGTCGCAGCTTCGCGATCGACTCGCCCGCTTTGAACTCCAGCGGCAGCACGCCCATGTTCACGAGATTGCTGCGATGAATGCGCTCGAAGCTTTCTGCAATCACCGCACCGATCCCCAGCAGCAGCGTGCCCTTCGCGGCCCAGTCGCGCGACGATCCGGAGCCGTACTCCTTGCCGGCGAGCACGATCAACGGGACGTTGTGCTTTTGATACAACGTCGCCGCGTCGTAAATGCTCAACACCGTCGTGCCGGGCTGATAGGTAGTGACGCCACCTTCCGTTCCAGGCGCAAGCTGATTGCGCAGCCGCGTGTTGGCGAACGTGCCGCGCACCATTACTTCGTGATTGCCGCGCCGCGCGCCGTACGAGTTGAAGTCCTTCGGCTCGACCCCGTGCTCGATCAGATACTTGCCCGCCGGGCTGTCCGCGCGAATCGATCCGGCCGGCGAGATGTGATCGGTTGTGATGCTGTCGCCGAGCAGCGCCAGCGCACGCGCCCCGGTGATGTCCGCACGCGCCGAGGGGCTCATGCTGAGATTCTCGAGGAAGGGTGGGCGACGGATATACGTGGACTGCTCGTCCCACGCAAAACCCGCCCCGGTCGGGACCGGAAGCGCGCGCCAGCGCTCGTCGCCATCGAACACCTTCGCATATTCCCGCCGGAACGCGGCATCGCTCACGGCGGCGACCATCGCCTGTTGAACCTCCAGCTCGCTCGGCCAGATGTCCCTGAGGTAGACCGGGGTGCCGTCTGTCGACTTACCGAGAGGCTCGCGCGTGAGGTCGATGTTCATCGTGCCCGCGAGTGCGTACGCCACCACGAGCGGGGGCGAGGCCAGGTAATTCGCGCGCACGTCCTGCTGAATGCGGCCTTCGAAGTTGCGATTGCCGCTCAGCACCGCGCAGACGACGAGGCCTCGTTCGCGAACTTCTGCGGCAACCTCGTCGGGAAGGGGTCCACTGTTCCCAATGCACGTCGCGCAGCCGTAGCCAACGAGGTTGAAGCCCAGTTGATCGAGAAACGGCTGCAGCCCGGCTTTTGCCAGGTAGTCGGTGACCACTTTTGATCCGGGCGCGAGGCTGGTCTTGACCCACGGCATGCGGTTCAACCCCCGGGCAACCGCTTTCTTCGCGAGCAGGCCGGCGCCAATCATCACGCTCGGATTCGATGTGTTCGTGCAGCTCGTGATCGAGGCGATCACCACCGAGCCGTGATCGAGCACGGTCTCGGTGGCGACGGCGACGCCGCTGCCGGCTGACGCTGTCTTGACGCCCTTTTTGAGATCCGGCAGCGCACTCGCAAACGACGTCTTGGCCCTGCCGAGGGCAACCCGATCCTGCGGCCGTCGTGGGCCGGCGAGGCTCGGTTCCACCGCATCGAGGCTGACTTGCATCGTCTCGCTGTAGTTCGGATCCGGCACGCCATCGCCTCGGAAGAGGCCCTGCGCGCAGGCGTACGCCTCGACAAACTTGACGTGATCCGGATCCCGACCCGTGAGGCGCAGATACTCGAGCGTCATGTGGTCAATCGGAAAGATGGCAACGGTCGCGCCGTATTCCGGACACATGTTGCCGAGCGTGGCGCGGTCGGCGATTGTCAGGTGCTTCAAGCCCGGACCGTAGAACTCCACGAACTTTCCGACGACGCCCCGTTTGCGCAACGCCTCGGTAATGGTCAGCACGAGATCGGTGGCCGTTGTTCCTTCAGGGAGGCGGCCCACCAGGTGGCAACCCAACACCGGGGGAATCAGCATCGAGCTCGGTTGCCCGAGCATGGCGGCTTCGGCTTCGATACCGCCAACGCCCCATCCGACCACGCCGAGACCGTTGACCATCGTGGTGTGAGAGTCGGTGCCGAACACGGTATCGGGGTAGGCAACAGCGTCACCGTCCGTGGACTCGCGCATCACGACACGTGCGAGATATTCGATGTTCACCTGGTGCACGATGCCGGTGGACGGCGGCACCACACGGAAATTGCGGAACGCCTCCTGTGCCCAGCGCAACAGCATGTAGCGCTCGCGATTGCGCTCGTACTCGAGGTCCACGTTGAGGCGCAGCGCGTTCGGCGTGCCGAAGTAATCAACCTGGAACGAGTGGTCGATGACGAGTTCCACCGGCTGGAGCGGATTGACTTTCTGGGGATCGCCGCCAAGAGCCACGATGCCGTCGCGCATCGCCGCCAGATCGACGACGCACGGGACGCCGGTGAAGTCCTGCAGCAGTACGCGTGCAGGCATGAAGGAGATTTCCTTTTGCCGGCCCGCCGCAGTGTCCCACGATGCCAGCGCGCCGATGTCGTCGGCTTTCACAAACGCGTCGTCTTCGCGGCGAAGCAGATTTTCGAGCAGGATTTTCAGCGAAAACGGCAGACGCGCGACGTTGGGGAACTCTGCCTCGAGTTTTTGCAGGCAGTAGATTGAAACCGTTTCTGAACCGGACGTGAGAGATGTCTTTGTCTTGAAGGTATCGAGCGAGGCCATGATCTCACGATCATAGATCACGTGATCCCCGACGGGGGGTTCCTCACTGACGTTCCTCACGGGGTTTCGCACGTGAGTTCCCGGGTTCGTCACGAACCCCGTCAAGAACCACCGTGAACCAAGGTCTTACGAACTATGTCAGGAACGACCGTGGACATGCGTGAGGAACACACGTGAGGAACGCACGTATGGAACGTACATCTGGAAGGACCCGAGTTGTCTAGATGAGTTAAGGCTAAAACCCGACGAAGCCAAAAACGTTAAAAACCGGGAACGTGCGCGTTTTGCCGGCGGTGTCGATGCCGCCGTTGCGGATTCTCAAGAGAACCTCCGTACGCACCCCGACCGCGCGGCGTGCAGCATCGCCGCCACGCAGCCAGTACCGAACACCGCCGCCCACGTTGATGACCTGGCCCGACTCGAGCTTGACACGATCTTCGTAGAGCTGGCGCAGGTAGCCGCCGCCTGCGGTCACATACGGCCTGGCGTGGCTGCCGAGCGGCAGCCGGGAAACCTGCCAGACAACGCTCGCGTCGAGCGTGTATTGCGACACGCGCTCGTCGGACAGAGTGACCGGCGATGACTCCTGATCGTCGGTGATGTCGACCGCGAGACGCGGATGCACGTAGGCGCTGCCGAACTCGATGGCGAGCGTGCGTGTCAATGCATAGCCAATGCGCGCCTCGAAGCCGGGCGCATGCGCAAACGACGCATCCGCGGCGAACAGCGTGAACGATCCCGGCGTCAGCGTTCCGGTTTCGTTGCGACGCAGCCCAGCCGTGTTGCCGCCAATCCCATAGCCGCTCAGCCAGGTGAGGCCGGCGGACAGGGTGAGTCGATGCGCGCGCAGCGCGGGATCCGAATCTTGAGCCACGGCATCACCCGCCACGGCGATGATCGCAACCGAAATGAGCAACGCGCGCGTCATTTCGGGTTCACGGCAATCTCGATCGGTCCAACACCGCCGCCACGCGGAACAGCCATCAACCGGCCGCCATACTTGACTCGGAAATTCACGTCCACAGGTCTCGTGAAAAACCCGTCCAGGTCGACGTCGTCCAACGGTTCGGCGCGTACAACGTACACACCTTCGGGAAGGCCGAAGATCACGAATTCGCCGCGTTCGTTGAGGGTGAAGTTGCCGATGATTTCGCCGGTCTGCATATTGAACGCGGCCACGTGCGCACCGAATACACCGGAGCCGTTTTTAACAACGGTGCCGCTGATGCTGCCGTGCTCGTCGAGAAAGCCGGCGGCGGGATAGAGCTCGCTGATGCCGGCAATGTCATCCGGCTGGAGGACGCGATCGGCGATCGAACCGGGCGACATCGCGATTGGAAACATCACTGCGCCCGATCCCACGACGCGTCGCCCACCGCCCACGATCTCGGTTTCGCCGAGCGCGGAGTGACCAAGGCCAAGGAGATGCCCAATTTCATGTAGCGCGACCGATTCCAGATCGACGCGACCGGCTTCGCCCCCCGCCGCCGTCGACCAGGTGAAACGTGTGTTGAAAAAGATGTCCGCTTCGATGATCTCGCCGGTGGTGCCGTCGAGCAGAAAGCTGGTCGAGCCGAGCACGCGGTCGAGATCCGGCCGATCCAGGAACCCAAGCGTGGTGCGGCCATCTTCGAAACCGGGCGGCACGATCGTGGTGCCCTGAAATTGAGCTCTCACCGACGCACTCGCCACTTGCTGCCACCTACCGAACGCGCGCCCAATCGCGGCGACGAGCGCGTCGACCGGAACGTCCGCGGTTCCGCGATCCGTTACGAAGTACCGAATCGGCAGCTGGTTCCACTTCACCGACACCGTGTTGTTGCCGATGCGCACTCCGTATTTCAGGTACGCGAATGCGGGGCGTGGCGAACAAGTGGCGATGAGAACGATAAGGGCGAGCGTGAGTAGGCGGTTCAACGGCGTTTCTGAGGCGCAGCGAGAGCTGCGCCACTCCGTGAGATGTTTGCGACTTCCGCGGCAAAGGCGTCGAGCGTCAGTGCCCGGCGATTGGCGGCGCCGCGAATCACGCGACCCGCCGCGCTGGCCTTGAGCGGCGGCGGCGTGACGAGCGCGGTGCCCGCTCGAGGATCCACGGCAACGCGGAACACACCCTGCGTCAGGCCAACGATCGACGGCATGACCGGGCCCTTCGATCCGAGGAAGAGAACGACCAGATCTCCTTCATGCAGCACGGGCACACCAGACAGCACGTTGACGAAGCCACCCGCCTCACCGCCAGGAAGGCGAATCGCGACGTGCTCGCCGAGATCGCCTTTGAAATACCGCAGCGCATCGAGCGCGACGATGCTCTCGATCGCGCGGCGATCTGCGGTCCAGCGGCCGCGCACTTCCGCGACCCGCGCATACACCACGGCTGTCGCCTCCGCAACGATCTCTTCGAACGTGACGGGCGTCAGCGTGAGCGCGTGGGCAGGAACGGCGAGCGCGACGGCAATCAGAAAAGCGGCGAGTCGACTCATGTTGATTTACTGGCGACTTCCAGAATCGCGGCGGCAGCACGGCTGCTGGCGCCAGGACCACCGAGCTTTTCGCGCACGGTGGCCAACTGCTCCTTCATCTCGGCCACTCGCGCGGCATTCGTCAGCAGATCGATCGTTTCACGTGCAACCGCGTCCGGCGTGCACGCCTCCTGAATCAGCTCCTCGACCACGCGCTCGCCGGCGACCAGATTGACCATGCTGTAGTTCGACACACGCACCAACGGCTTCCCTAACTTGTAGGTCAACGGAGAGAGACGGTACACGACCACCATCGGCTTGTCGTGCAGGGCCGCCTGCACCGTCGCGGTGCCCGAGGCCGTCACCACGGCGTCACACGCCGCCAGCACGTCGTCGGTTCGTCCCTCGACAACGCGTACAGCCGCGCCCACGCCGTGGAAGGGCGCGAAGAACGAGTCGACGAGGTGAGGCGCTCGCGCGACGATGAACTGAGTGCCGCGCACGGCAGACGCGATCCGCGGGACCGCGGCAGCCAGGATCGGCACAAGCCGGTTCAACTCGTTGGCCCGGCTCCCGGGAAGAAGCGCCACAACCGCTTTGGCCGGATCGAGATCCACGCTCTTTAGAAAGGCATCGCGTGACGTCGTGGTGTTTGCGAGATCGATCAACGGATGCCCGACGAACCGCACATCGACGCCTTCCCGTTGATAGAGCTCTTCCTCGAACGGAAAAATCGGCAGCACGCGATCGACCGTCGTCTTCATCGTCTGCATCCGCCCGGGACGCCATGCCCAGAGTTGCGGGCTGACGTAATAGACAATGGGCACGCCCAGACGACGGACGGCGGTCATGAGACGGAAGTTGAAATCGGGATAGTCGATGAGAACGAGAACGTCGGGCCGTTCACGCTCGGCTGCCTCGACGAGCCTGCGGTACATCGCGTAGGAATCGGGCAGCACGCGCAGCGCTTCGACGAGACCGGTCACCGCGAGGCCATGAAAATCGCCGATCGCGCGCCCACCCGCAGCGCGAAAGCGGTCGCCGCCGAGACCGAAGACGTCGACGGAGGGATCGTGCGCGCGCAGGGCGTCGATCAACGCGCCGGCGTACAGATCGCCGGACGCCTCGCCGCACGACAACATCAC
>JBKPAJ010000032.1:0-10781 GCA_046726375.1 Acidobacteriota bacterium | reverse complement strand
TCGTCGTCTCATGACGGGAGCGCACGCCGGCCGCGTCGGTGGATATGAAGTAGTGCCGAACTGGCCGAAGCCGCTGCCTGACACTGATCTCTCGCATAACGGGTGGACGTGGGGATCGGGGTGCGGCGCGTGGGCCGAGAGTCCCGACAAGGTGTGGGTCTGCCAGCGCGGCGAAATCGAGTTGCCGCCTGGCGCGGCGCCGTGGACCTTCGCCGGCCTGCTCAAGCCTCCGCGCACGAACACCGGCCGTTGGCCCTATTCGGGCAACGATCCGGGCTACAAACTTCGCCGCCATCACGTTGTGTTCGCCGTCGATCGCGAGGGCAAGACGATCGTCGAGTGGCTGCAGCACGACAAGTACCTTGCCCCGCCGCAGGCCTCAGGGCCTGGATCGGTGTCACGCGGTCCGCACAAGATACTGATGAACCCGTACGATCCCGCGAGGCACCTGTGGATCGTCGACGACGATATGCACGAGATCAACGTGTTCACCAACGACGGCAAACTCGTGAAGACAATGGGTGTGCGGGGCGTGCCTGGCCGCGGGCCGAACAACTTCAACCGTGTCACCGACATCGCGTGGCTGCCGGATGGGACGTTTTTTGTCGCCGACGGTTATGCGGGTGTGCGCGTCGCGAAGTACGACAAGGATGGCAAGTTCCTGTTCGACTGGGGACAGGCCCCATACAACCCCGACAACCCTGGGCCGAACGAATTCTTCTCGGTGCACAGCATCGGCATCAGCCGCGATCGCCGTCTCTTCGTTGCCGACCGCGAGCATCACCGCATGCAGGTGTTCGACGAGAACGGCCGCTTCCTCGATATGTGGCCCACGGGTCACAATTCATCGGTGCTGGCGCACATCGTCACGGAAGACGACTACGTGTGGGTCGCCGACTGGACGACGGATCGACTGGTGAAGTACGACTTGAACGGACGCTACATCCTCGACATCGGCGGCCCTGGTGCACAGCCGGGGCAGTTCGACGGTGTCCACCAGATCCACGTCGATCAGGAAGGCAACTTATACGTCACGGAAGTATCGAACGATCGCTCGCAGAAGTTCCGGCCGCGGCCGGATGCGGATCCCGCGCAGTTGATCAAACCAATCGTGGGCGCGCGGACGCACTGGAAGTAGGACGAGTTAGAGCGCCGCGCGCGCTTCGTGCGGCGCCTTCATGCAGACCGGCACCACGCTCGGCCACTATCGCATCGTGCGGCGTCGTCGTGGCTTTCGCCTGACGTCGTTCGCTGGTCCTGCGACCACGAGAAGCTTCGCCTGGTCGTCGAATGGGCGACTGCTGTTGTCCCGGGGAGAGCCGCTGAGTGAAGGACAGGCACTAGCTTCGGGTGCACGATCCGAATTGCGTTAACACCGCCAATCCGGGCACCCTCCCGGCTGTGTCGCCGTAAACGACGAACGCGCAGCCGCTGCGGCGGCTGCGCGTTCACCTCGGCGACTGATCAGCGGCGAGCCTGCAATGCGCGTTCGGAGTCCGATGCTATTTAGTCACGACGCCGCAGGCGATCCTGGCACCCGCGTTGCCCGTGGGATCCGTCTTCATGTCATCAGGCTCCGCGTGAACCATCAGAGCAGTACCTCCGCCCGCGAATAACGAGTTGGCGCCAGTCCCGAGTGACACGTTGGCGTTCGTCACGCTCGTCTTTGCCGTACCGGCGGCGGAGACGGTGAAGTTGTTCATATCACCGGCGTGCGGACCTTCGGGATTCTGCATCCCGTGCTTCTTCCCGGCGGGGTTGAAGTGGCCGCCAGCGGACGTGAATTCGGGGCCTTCGCATTTCGCGGTCTGGTGGAAATGAAGCGCGTGTTCGCCGGGCGGCAGTCCCTTCAGGTCGAGTGCGATCTCCACTCCGGCGCCCTTTTTCTCCGTGATCGTGGCGACGCCTACGGATACACCTTTTGCGTTCTTCAATTCGACTTTCACGGGCGTCTGCGCCACCGCCAGGCTGACCATCAGCACCACGGCGAAACCGACAATCGCTGACTTGCAATGTGCTCGTCTCATCGTTGCTCCCATTGTGAATGCCTGCCTCACTGTCAATTTAAACCGGCGAGATAGTGATCGCGAAGCCATCCCGTCTCGCTCGGCTGAGCTGTTCAGGTGGGTACGTCGACGATTCTAGTGGTAGTGAAGGACATGACCCCGTGGTCCGTCGCATTGAGGGAGGCGTCTCGCCTCCCCCGACGGGCCTGGAAATAGATCGGGTCGGTCGACCCACTCTTGACATATTCCCTAATAGGAATACGATTGCATTCGTGGCTCGGGCGGCGACGACGTCGGATGTGTTCAACGCCATTGCGGAACCGCGCCGACGCGACATCCTCGACTACCTCGCCTCGCAAGAGCGTGCGGTTGGAGACATCGTCGTCGCACTGGGACTGGCACAGCCTTCGGTGTCGAAGCATCTTCGCGTGCTTCGCAACGTCGGTCTCGTCGACGTGCGACGTGATGGCCGACAGGTTCTCTATCGTACCAACGCCAAGGCCATCAAACCCCTTCATGAGTGGACCAGCCGCTTCGAACGTTATTGGCGGCACCAGCTCGGTCGAATCAAGGAACGCGCCGAGCGCAACTGACATCGCCGATCATCAGCAATCGCAACGGAGGCATCATGACCGCTGTCACTCCAGCAATCGAAAACCTGACGTTCACGCTCACAGAGGAGATTCACGTTCGTTCGTCGCTCAGCGCCACGTTCGCTGCGCTGCTCGAGCAGCTGGGACCTGCCAACGAGACACGTGAGGGCGAGCTGCTGCCGATGACTCTGGAACCGCGCCCGGGCGGTCGCTGGTTCCGCGATTTGGGTGACGACAACGGCCATTACCTGGGGTAGCGTGCAAGCGATCAAGCGGCCAACGCTGCTCGAGATCACCGGTCCGCTGTTCATGTCCTACCCGGTCGTTCACAACGTGCAATACCGCCTTACCGAGAGCAACGGCGGCACGCTCATCACGCTGCGTCATACGGCGTTCGGATTCATCCCAGACGACTTTCGAGGAGGGATCGCTCAAAACTGGCCGCTTTTGCTCCAGCGTGTGCGCCAGAGAGCCGAGCGGTCGTGAGACGAACCGCCGTGACGAACGGCGCGCGGTAAATGGAGATACCGATGCCAATCATCGGTCATGGCACACTTCTATAGACGCGAAAGCGGGGTGAATTTGTATGATGTCTCTTTACTTGCCTTCTCCTTCGCTTAGATGCGGTCCGATTGGCGCCTCCTCTGTCCCGGTTGCGGCTATAACGGGCGGCTCCGAAAATGCATGAAGACAATTCAATGCTAAGCATTGGGCGCACGGCTTTGGCGACCTGCGCTGCGGACGAGCGACGCGCCTAGCGACTATTCAGCAGGCGGTTACGGATTCGTATCGCGACGGGTTTCAGGGACCGAATAGATCGTGGGGGTCTTGCGTTCGAGCCGAGTGTGACGCTGTCTTCGGCCTTCACCAGCGGCCGCACAGGGTTGCGCCCGAGCTTCCACCTCTCGGCGAGCTTGCGGAGGGCAGCACGCGGAGGCAAGAATCGGGAGCATCGTGAGGGCGTTGAAAATAGGTAGAACTCGCCTCGAAGGAGGACTACACCGGAAGATCGAGCGTAATCGCCAGTGCCTCCTCTACGCGTGACATTTCCTCCGCGGTTAGACGACCGGCCCGAGCCTTCAATCGACTCTGGTCAATCGACCGAATCTGGTCGCCAAGCGCGCGTCCTTGCTTGCCCTTCACCTCCACAATTGCCTCCCCGGGGTAAAGGGACTCCACGTTGCTGGTAATCGGAAGGACGACGACCCTCGTGCCGTATCGGTTGCAGGAGTCGTTCGAGACGATCACGGCCGGCCGTGTTTTGCGAATCTCACTGCCAACCACCGGGTCGAGATTCACCCAGTACACGTCGCCGCGGCGAGGTGCTCGGCTCACGCCGGCCAATCCTCAGTGTCCGTAATGCCCCAGTCGCGTGCCTCGGCTTTCCGCCACCGCTCTCGAGCCGCGGTTCTGTACGCCTTGTTGAGCGCCTCCCGCGACGGCCGGAATCGCGCTCGGATGGCGTCGTTGATGAAGCGACTAATGCCCTTGGCCGGTAGCTCACGCTTCAGGCGCTCGTGAACGTCTTCGTCAATCGTGATATTGAGGCGCACCGGCATAGAGAGAGCAATCCTGTAGTCAATACAGTATCACGGCCGCGCATTAGGATGCTTCCTCGGCCAGCCACCCGTCAGCCATTCTGCTCGCGCGAGATCGACCTCAGTCCTCGAGGTCCGTCTACCCCCTCAATTTACTTGAGTTGATGATCGTGGCATTGAGCCGACCTCAAGATTCGGGCCGAAAGTGGCATTGTTCGAACGTTCAACGCCGTTGGCGCTGCGAACTGAAGTGAGCTTGGGGTTTAGGCGCCGCCAAAAAAAAAGGCAGCAAAATTAGGGGACGCTTGCGCCGTGTGGATGTTCCTTGATTGTTGTCGACAACGGCGTCTTTGTGCCTCTTCGCCGGCACGTTATCGTCCGAACTATCGGTGGTGTCACGGACTTGCGGGCTCGCCGCCTCGAACAGAGAGAAGCATTTCGATTCGCGAGGCACGGACCTGCTGCGGATGTACGTTCGCTATTCTGCATGTACGCGGATGAGCGTGGCGCGGCGGTCTTCGCCCGAAGCGAGGACCGCCGCGATGACAGTGGCGCTAAAATGCAAACCGTGCGCTGAACTGCGCCGCACGCGGCTGACCGTTGCCGCCGCGCAGCGTCACCAGGCGCAGGAAGGCCACCCGCTGGTCGCCGCTCGGGTTGTCGAAGTTCGCGGTGTTGAAAATGTTGAACAGCTCGAAGTTCAGATCGATTGTCGTCTCGCGTCCCGGACGCAGCCGATAGCCAAACCGTGCGTCGGTTTGCTTGTAGCCCGGGCCGATGGCGCCGTTGCGCCTTCCGTCGTTGTCGACACAGATCGCGTTGAGGCCCTCCCCGCAGTAGTGGCCTGCTGGCAGCAGATCGAACAGCCTGCCGTTCCGATCGGCGTCGACATTCGAGTTGTACAAACTGAATGCTCGCCCGCTCAGATATCGAAATACGCCGCTGATCGTGAGTCCGCCTGTTTTGGGCACCTCGACACGGCCGCTGACGACGAAGTTGTGACGGCGATCGGCGTCGAGCGGCCCAAAGTTGCGATCCAGACCGGGATCGTCCAGCACCTGGTAGTCGAGATTGTTGGTGGTGTGCTGAGTAGGCTCGACGTTGCCCCGCGCGTATCCGATCGCGTACGACACGCGCGCCTGCCAGTTGTTGCTGTAGCGCTTCTCCAGCATCACGTTCATTCCATCGAACCGCGAGGAGCCGAGGTTCTGCCGCGTCAGCACCTGGTTCACGAACGGTGAAATCCCCAATCGACCGGCGATGTTTTCGAGGTCCGTGTAGGTGAGCCGCCCAGTCCGGCTCGTATCAACCCGCGTCGCCGGATTCAGGTCGAAGTTGACGAGCTGATCGCGGTTCTCGCTGTGGATGTAGTCGAGCGTGAGCGCCATCTGCTGCGCCAGCTGGCGTTCGTAGCCGATTGTGGTCTGATGGATATTCGGCACCGCCCGGTCAGGGTTGTCGAGATACACGACGCCGATGTTGCGGCCCTGCGTTCCCGGCGGGTAGAGCGCGTCGATGACGGCGCGGTTCACAACCGGGCCGTTGACCAGCAACGAGTTGGTTGGCAGCTGCCCGCTGCCCGGGCCCGGGTCGGCGCGATCGATGGGAGACGCGGCGACGAACGACGAGCTGTAGACGCCATTGGTCACGTACTGTGTGAGTGTCTGCAGCACGATCTTGTCGTAGAAAACCCCGTAGCCGCCGCGGATGAGCGACCGCTCGCTTCCGTTGGGGCGCCACGCGAACCCCAGGCGCGGTGCGAAGTTGTTCTTGTCCACGACGTGTTCGCCGGGCTGGACGAGCGGGTTGAATGCGTTGTTGAGCGGCGTGATCTCGAGGTCATAGCGCAAGCCAAGGTTGAGTGTCAGGTCCTTGAACTGCCATTTGTCCTGCGCGAAGGCGACGCCGACGTGCGTTCCCACGAAGTAATCCTGCAGCGCGGGCACCCTGATGAAGAGGCGCTCGGGATAGGTCGATGGATCGGTCGGGTTGAACGGCCGATCCGTGGCGAAGGAAAACCTGCCATTCATCTCCCCCTCGTCCGGGACGTTGATCTGCGAGTAGATGTACTGCACCCCGAACTTCAGATCGTGGTCGCCGCCGATCCATTGCGGCAGGAACTGCGTGAAAGTGTCGCTCACCTCGTAGGCGTCGTTGATGCGCATGTTCGCGTTGGGGGCCGTGCCGTCGGTGAAGGTCAACATGCTGAGCGTCGGCGGTAAATCGGTCATGTGCTTCGCGCCATCCGGCACCGGCGTCACCTCCGCCGGCGCGAAGCCGTTCGCCTCGTGGGTGTAGCCGACGCGGACCTGATTGAAGCGCGTATTCCCGAACGTCGAATTCCACGTCCCCCCGGCTGACCGATCGATGTCGAACTCCTGGTCTTTTGCGGCGAGCGTGCGCTGCGGCGAGAGCCGGTCATAGGTCGGTGAGTACTCGACGAGATATCGTGCGTTCCACGTGTTGTTGGCGTTGATCTGGTTGTCGAACCGAATCATGTGGTTCCACAGCCTCATCGTCTGCGTGTTCGACACGTTCAGCTCCGGCCGCGCGGAGAACGTGTTGGTGCGACTTTCGGCGTAAACGATGCGGTCGAGGCTGTAGAAGAAATGCGCCCGGTCCTTCTTGACAGGGCCGCCGATGGTGCCACCCCAGTCGCGCTGCGACGTTTGCGGCTTCGGCAGGTTGTTCTGCTCGACGAAGAAATCCTTCGCCGTGACGTTGTCATCGGTGTAGCTGGCGAACATCGTGCCGTGAAAGACATTGGTGCCCTGTTTGGTGATGGCATTGACGACCGCGCCCGCGGTGCGGCCGAACTCGGCATCGTACTGGTTGGTCAGCACCTGGAACTCCTGCACAGCCTCGATCGCCGGGCGCACCTGACTGCCGCAGGACGAACCGAGATAGTCGTCGTTGTTGCCGCCGCCATCGATCGAGAAATTGCCGCTGCGGTTGCTGCCGCCGCCGACGATGAGCGACTCGCACGCGAAGGAGGCGGTGGAGGATTGGATCTGGATCCCCGGCGCCAGGCTCACCGCGAACATCCAGTTTTTGTTGAGGATGGGCAACGCGTTCAGCTCGGCCTGCCCGATGTTGGCGCCGATCTGCTTGTTCGTGACGTCGACCAGCGGCGACTCCGCGGTCACGGTGATGCTCTCTTCCAGCACGCCGACACCAAGCGTGATGTCCAGCGCCCCGGTGTTGCCGATCTGAAGGAGTACGCCGGGCCGCTCGTACTTCTTGAAGCCAGCCAGTTCGGCGGTGACGCGATACGGACCCGGAACCAGGCCCGTCACGAAGTACGACCCGTCGTCGTTGCTGACGACCTGACGGAACATGCCGCTTTCCTGATGGGTTACCACAACGACGACGCCGGGAAGCGCGCCGCCTTGTTCGTCAAGAACGCGGCCCTGGAGGGCGGAGAATTGACCCTGTTGAGCTAGAGTCGGGACGGACGCCGTCAGCAGGGCGGCCGCGAGGGCAAGACACGTACGCCGCATTTCGGACCTCCTTCCGGATGACCGACAGGAACGACCCGGCGAAAAAGACCGGGACTACGAATGCGCCGAACGCGAGAAGTGTGGCCACCGTATACTGCCGCGGCATCTCGTTGTCAACGAGCGATCGCGACGCCAGCGCAAAACACCACCGCAGAGCGACCTCCTGTGTGCTCATCGGCCTGTGGCTGGTCGTTACCGTCAACACCCCGATTGTCTTCTTTGCCGCCATCGCGGCGGTCGCGGTGCTGTCAAGGCGACCACGGTGGAGACAACGAGTGGAACTGAACGTGTCATTGCCCTCCCCTGGCGCTCGATGGCGAGAAGTCGGTTCGATTACGCTGCAGACAGTGCTTGTTTGTCGTGGACGGGAACGATGATCGACAGCAGTTTCAATCACCCGACCTCGACGGGGCTAGGCGCGGTCTTTTCGATTTTGCGTACGGGCACGCCAGCGTACACCGCGCCGGGCTCGAGCCGCGTGTACTTGGGGACGACGCTCAACGCGCCAATCTGGCATCGCTCGCCAGCCTCCACCCCGATGCCAATCATGCTGCCGAGACCGACGGTCACGCCGCGCGCGAGCCGCACCCGACCCGTCTTCACCACACCGCCCTCGACGGTATGTCCGGACAAGTGCACGCTCTCGCCGATGACTACGCCGTCGCCAAACTCCAGCATGTTGTGATCGGAAATCGACAAGCTGTTGATATAGACGCCGCCTCCGATCTGCGCGCCGTTCAAGCGCAGATACCACGTCCAGAGTGGGGAGCTGCGGAAAAACGTGCCAACCAGGACGCGGACGATGTGCGTTGACACCATGTAGCGCGACCAGTTGAGGAGTCCCCATTCCAAATCGGCAAGCCGCCATACGCCGCCATCGGCGGTGCGCCATCCAAGCACCCGCGTCAACGTGGACGACAACACCACTAAGGTGATGGCAAACACAAGATACGCGGGGACGAGCGACATCGAAAGGATGAACGGGCGGACGAGCGGCCACGGCGGTGTGGCCCAGGAAAGCGCCCACGTCCAGAACCACAACGCCGGCAGCATCGATGCGCCGAAAATCAGCGTCTCAACGACGATGACCGATAACACCGCCCAGGCGACGCGGATGACGACGGCTACAGGTACGCGCACGCGCGGGACACCGTACCATAGTTACGTGAGCCATGAACCGCGACTTTCGATTGCTGGACACGGACATATTTGCCTGATTGCGCCGAATCTCGATCTGTCAGAAATCCTGGCCGAGTGGAAATTCCACACTTTGAAATAAATCCAAGCGCGACTGCCGCCGATGAGCGTGCTACCATTCCGCCGCCCTTGACTAGGCGGTCCAGCAGATGGTGATCAATCGCGTAAGTCCGCACTCGGTCGAGAAACTTGCCGGCATGCTGTACGCGATTCTCGGTTTGATCTTTGGCGCGATCATCTCGCTGATCGCGCTCACCGCCGCCATGGCCACCAACTCCGACGAGCCCGGCGCCGCGGCGATGGGCGCGATCTTCGGCGCTGGCGCGGTGACCGTGCTGCCGATTCTCTAGAGCGGCCCGGGCTTCGTGATGACGCTGCTGATGGCGGCGCTCTACAATATGACCGCGCGGATCGTCGGCGGCGTCCAGATCGAGGTGAGGTAGCCGGCGCGTGAGCGCGTACTTGCGCGCGGCAATGCCTCATTTGATTTCGTGCCTCCACGGCGCGCCAGGGGATCGGCATGAGACACGCACACACGTTGTTGCTCTCGGGCCTGATCGTGTTGCAGACGCTGGTGGCGACTGCCACGAATTGGCCCTCGTTTCGCGGGCTCGCGGCGTCCGGCATCGGCGAAGGCCCGCCAGCACCGCTGACGTGGGATGTGCCCGCGAACAAGAATGTCAAATGGCGCGTCGCCGTGCCGGGACTCGCGCATTCGAGCCCCGTCGTCTGGGGCAATCAGGTCTGTGTCGGCACCGCGGTCAGCAGCACCGTGTCCGCGGAGTTGAAAGTGGGCCTTTACGGCAACATCGAGTCGGCTAACGACCAGTCGCTGCATCGCTGGATGGTGATTTGCTACGACACGGCGACGGGCAAGCAATTGTGGGAGCGCACCGTGCATACGGGTGTCCCCAGGGTCAAACGTCACACCAAGTCGACACACGCAAGCTCCACGCTGGCGACCGACGGCCGCTATATCGTCGCCTTCTTCGGTTCCGAGGGACTGTATGCGTTCGACGTAACAGGTACTCCGGTGTGGACGAAAAACTTCGGTGTGCTCGACTCCGGGTTTTTCATGGTGCCCGACGCGCAGTGGGGCTTCGCCAGCTCGCCCGTGATTCATGGTCAGCGCGTGATCATTCAGGCGGACGTGCAGAAGGGATCGTTCGTCGCGGCGCTGGACCTGGCGTCAGGCAAGGAGCTGTGGCGAACTCCTCGTGCAGACGTGCCCACCTTCAGCACGCCGGCGGTAGTGATCACCGATGATGGAGCACAGGTTGTCGTCAACGGCTGGAAACACATTGGCGGCTACGATCTGGAAACCGGCAAGGAAATCTGGCGCATGACCGGCGGCGGCGACATTCCTGTCCCCACCCCGATCGTCGCGCACGGACTCATCTTCATCACCAACTCGCATGGTGGCAAATCGCCCATCTTCGCGGTGAAGCCATCGGCCTCGGGCGACGTCTCGCTCAAGGAGAACGAGACGTCGAACGCGCATATCGCGTGGAGCGTCCCGCGCGACGGCTCGTATATGCAGACGCCGCTCGTGTACGAAGACCTCCTTTATGTTTGCAAAGACAACGGCGTACTTGCCGTATTCGACGCGAAGATCGGCGAGCGCCGTTACCAGGCGCGGCTTGCTGATGGCAGGACCGGCTTCAGCGCGTCGCCCGTTGCCTCGAACGGGCGCATTTACTTCACGAGCGAAGAAGGGGACGTCTACGTGATCAAGGCGGGCCCCGCGTTCGAGCAGATTGCGGTGAACCCGTTAGGGGAAGTGGCCATGGCGACGCCGGCCATCTCGGAGGGCGTGATGTTCTTCCGGACGCGCAGCCATCTGGTCGCTGTGCAGTAGCGGAGGGGTAGAAGCGTCTCTCAGTGGGGCCGTCAGCTTCAATTTGTTCTCGCAGCCGCGACACGTCGGCCGCGCCCGTGACCTCGCAC
>JBKPAJ010000031.1:0-43274 GCA_046726375.1 Acidobacteriota bacterium | reverse complement strand
TCCAGGTCACACTCAAGTACGGGCTCAACGGCACCAAGTTGGAGCCGACCTCGCTGCCAGCACGCTGCGTCGACTGTACCCCGTTTCATCCCACAGGGTGCGTCGTGGCGCATGGGACACTCAAGTGAATTGAGGGGTTAGTCCAACGCTAGCAGCCCGTGGTGAAAGTGGCGGCGAGCATCGAGACACGCGAGGCGCCCCGAGGGCAAGGCGCGACGACCGAGAATATCGGGCCATATTTGAGGAAGGAGCAACGCAGCCATCGGGGATGCATCGCGGGTCGAATGCCGTCGCCCCTTTTACCACGGGCTGCTAAGTGCTCTCTTTGATCGTGACGACTCGCCTGCCGCCCACGTTTGTTAGCACGTCCACACGTCCGCTCGGCCACAGTACCTCAATTCTGTCCACCTTCGCCGCTGCACCCAGGCCGAAATGAAGGCGCAGGTCATCATGTGAGTAGTAGCTTGACTGGCTCAGGACAGCTTGCGCTTCCGTTTTTGCGCCCACGGTGACGCGGACAATCGTGCCGATTGCTGCCCGGTTCGACGACGTGCCTTCGAACTTCAGCGCTATCCAGCCATTCGGACCGGCGTAGTCGTTGCGCAGCAGCGATGGCGGCTGGTTCATGTTGAAGATCAAAACATCGACGTCGCCGTCATTGTCGAAATCCCCGAATGCCGCGCCGCGACTCGAATGCGGCGCGATAGCGCCAGGTCCGCTGCGCGAACTCACGTTTTCGAATCGCTTTCCGTCGACGTTCTGGAACACGATTCGAGGTCCACGATGCGGATACTGGTGTAACAGAGCTTCAACTTCGGGATAGACGTTGCCGGTCACGTAGACCAGGTCGGGGCGAGCGTCGTTGTCGAGATCCGGCATTCCAGCTCCCCACTCGACATAGCGATTCAGCACACCGACTCCGGCAGCTTCCGCGACATCTTCGAACAATCCCTTTCCGAGGCTTCGGTAGAGCGCAGGGATGTCATCGGCAAAGTGGGTCTTGAAGAGATCCAGCAGGCCGTCGCCGTTGTAATCGCCGACTGCGATGCCCATGCCCGCCTGCTGCGTGCCGTTTTCGCTATATGCGACACCGCTCTCGACAGCTGTGTCGGTGAAAGTGCCATCATGATTGTTGTGGTACAGGATGGACGCCGTCGAATCGCAGGCGACGTAGATGTCGCTCCACCCATCTCCATCGAAATCGGCAGCCGTCGCCGTCATGGCGTACCGTCCGCGTACCGCGCCGACGCGTGACTTGTCTGCCACGTCTGAGAATGTGCCGTCGCCGTTGTTGTGATACAGCAGGTTCGTGTCAGTTGGCAGGCCGCGCGGCCCACAGTTCACTGGGATCCCTTTCCACAGGCAATTCGGCCCGTTGCCGACCTCCGGTGCCGATGCGAGATCGAACCGCAGATAGTTGGCGACAAAGAGATCGACACGTCCGTCACGGTCGTAATCCATGAACGTGCACCCGGATCCCCAGCGCGTACCAGACGTCGCCACTCCAGACTGCGCCGTCACATCGTCGAAACCGTCGCCATGTCGGTTGTGGTAGAGAACGTTCTGACCAAGGTAGGTGACGAACACATCAAGCCATCCGTCGTTGTCGTAGTCGCCCACGCATACACTTGACGCCCAGCCGACGCGCCGCAGTCCCGACCGCGCGCTCACGTCGGTGAATGTGCCGTC
The DNA here is from genome assembly GCA_046726375.1 of Acidobacteriota bacterium. Taxonomy (GTDB): domain Bacteria; phylum Acidobacteriota; class Vicinamibacteria; order Vicinamibacterales; family UBA2999; genus DASPWV01. The sequence continues at coordinate 41,585 of JBKPAJ010000031.1, read as the reverse complement.
GTGATTGTTGTGATAGAGGCGAGAAACGGGTGCGCGGTCGGGCGGGTATGTCTCGACCTCGCGGGTGCCGTCTTTGAGGCGCGTGCCGTTTAGGACCAGTGCATCGATCCAACCGTCATTGTCGTAGTCGAGGAGCGCGACGCCCGCACCATTGGTCTCGATGATGAACCGCTTGCGATCGACGCCACCGTAGGTCGATGGCTCGCGAAGGCCCGATCGATCGGCCACATCGGTGAATGTGACAGGCCAATCGCTTTGATGCGTGGCGCGCGCGCCGGAGTGGCCGACCAGAAGGCAGGCGAGAACACCAGCCGCGAGCGGCAGTGGTCTCATTTCGATACGTCGCCCTGCAACCGTTCAGCGATGGCAAACTCGCGTTTCGCCTCCTCTGTGCGACCGGTCTGCTGCAGGAGTTGGGCAAGGAGGTAATGTGCCGATTTGTTGTTCGGGTCGTACTCGATCGCGCGCCGCAACATCGCTTCGGCTGCCCCGGGCTGACCGGTTTTCGTGTATGCCTTTCCAAGCAGAATGTACGGCCCGCTGTAGTACGGGTTCATCCAGATCGATTGCTGCAGTGCGGCGATTGCCATTTCCCATTTCGCCTGGCGTGAGTAGATGTCGCCGATGCGGTACTGAGCCATGGCGTGAGCCGGATTCAACCTCAGTTCCTCTCGCATCATCGCGAGCCCTTCGTCGAGGCGCGAACGGAAGATCGCAATCTGTCCGAGGAGATAGTGCACCTCCGGGATCTTCGGATCGATACGCAGTGCTTCTTTGAGTTCTGCCTCGGCGAGGTCTTCCAACTCGAGACGATTCATCATCTGCCCGGCCAACAGGTGCGCGGCAGCTGAATCAACCGGGACTCCGAATGCGCGCGCGTACGCGTCGCGTGCCTTCGCCGGCTGCCGCGTCTGCGCGTACGCCATTCCCAGCGCGTACGCGAGCTTCACATCATTGGGCATGACTGAGCGCGTCTCTTCGAGAAATGGAATCGACTGTGTCAGGTGGCCGGCCAGATAATGAGCAAGCCCGAGCACCTGGACGGCTTCGCGCCGTTCCAGAGAATCGGGCGCGAGGCGATCAACAACTGACGAGAGCTGTTCGATCGCGCGTACAGGATCATTGGCGTGATAATACGCAACGCCAAGCAATTCCGTCACTCGCGGGTCGGGTTCGCTGATCGCGCGCAGCTTCTCGATTGCGGCTTCCGGCTGCCCGTCGTCGATCAGTTTTCGTGCTTCGCTGATGGCACTCGAACGCGCGTCCGCTGGCGGCTGCTGGCTGCCGAGCGCGGCCCGCTGACTCGCGAGTGACACCAACGCGATCATGACAGCGGCGCGGCAAATCCGTAGCGAGCGGGTGTTACTCGCGCGCCGGCCGGCCGAAGAGAGGCAGGTCACGATCCGGTTAAGAGCCACCGCCACGCCCGCTTCCTTCCTTTAGCGTGTGAAACCGATCGGCCGGCAGGTCCGTCCACGCTTCCTCGCGCCCGTCAGGCCAGCGCACGTCGACGCGATCGGCACGGTCGGCTGAGCCCAAGCCAAAATTGATGCGGAAATCATTTTGCGAGAGATAACTGCCGCCGCCTCGGACCTCCTGCCACTGCTGCGTGCCGGCGGCAACCAGGTGAACGCGCGCACCAATCGCGTTGTGATTCGGTGTGCCGACCAATTTCAATGTCACCCAGTGGTTCGACGGGTTGGATTGCAAGCGGAAGAGATCGGGCAAATCGTTGACGTTGCTGATTGCCACATCGACCGTCCCATCGTTATCGAAATCGCCGAACGCGGCCCCGCGTCCCGCCTTTGGCGTGGTAACCGGTGGTCCGAGCCGCTCGCTTACATCGAGAAACCTGCCGTTGCCAAGATTGCGGTAGACGACCTTTCGCTGTTTGTAGCCGGCTTCGGTCTTGAGTTGAATCACTTCGGGGTAGACATGGCCATTTGTGAGGAACAGATCGAGCCAGCCGTCATGATCGAGGTCGACGAACGCATCTCCCCACCCGAGCCATCGTGAGTTGACGCCGATACCTGCGGCAAACGTCTTGTCTTCGCAGAAGCCGTCGCCCGTGTTGGCGTATAGCGTCGACGTGTCGCCCGCAAAATTCGTCTTGAAGATGTCCATCGTGCCGTTGCGATCGTAATCACCGATGGCGACGCCCATGCCCGCCTGCGGCTTCCCGTCCTGGCTGAACGCGCAGCCCGCGCGGATGCCGATATCGGTGAAGGTGCCGTCGCGGTTGTTTCGGTAAAGAGCGCTCGGATTGGAATCGTTTGCGACGTAGAGATCCACCCATCCGTCGTTATTGAAGTCGAGGGTGCTCACACCTAGACCGTATGTGCCGCTCGCGGCAGTGATCCCGGCCTGATCGCTGATGTCCTCGAAGGTTCCATCGCCGCGATTGTGGTAGAGCGCGTTCTTGCCTCCGGGCAAGCCGGGCGGTCCACACGCGACCTGGATGCCCTTGTACCGGCACAGACCCGATTCAGGCGTTGGCGCTGTCGCGAGATCGAGATCGATATAGTTGGCGACGAAGATATCAAGCCGGCCATCGCGGTCGGCATCGAGGAACGCGCAACCGCTCCCCCAACGCGTGCGCGCGGTCGACAGGCCGGCGGTTCGCGTGACATCCTCGAATCTGCCGTCCCGCCGGTTGCGATAGAGTCGGTTCTGCCCAAAGTAAGTGACGAACAGGTCGTCATGGCTGTCGTTGTCGTAATCTCCTACGCACGCTCCCTGTCCCCAACCGCTCGCGCCAACTCCCGCACGGGCGGTTACGTCTTCGAACTTGCCGTTTCCTTTATTGCGATACAGATGATTGGTTGGAGCTCGATCGGGCGGGAAGCCGTCGAGCGTCGAGCCATTGACGATGAAGAGATCGAGCCAGCCATCGTTATCGAAGTCAATGAAGGCGAGTCCCGTTCCGGTTGTTTCAAGCAGGTATTTGTTCGAGGTGGCCCCGCCGAACACCGTGGCAGTCTCCAACCCGGCCTCTCGCGCCACGTTCGTGAACGAGAAACCGACCGACGCGACAGGTTCCTGCGACCGGACGGACCGATCCATCGACGTCAGGGTGCCGACCGCAAACATGATCACCGCAGCCATCCGCGGGACCGCCGACCGCCCCGAGAACTCTCGAGCGCCGTTCATCAACGCTCCGATGTCGGAGCTTTCAGATACGGTGCGAGCCGACGCGCAGCCGCGAACTCGGCGCGCGCCTCTTCGTGACGACCGATCCGAACGAGTGCCAGGGCAAGCTGGAAGTGGGCCTGAGCGTTATCGGGTGCGAGGCGAACCGCTTCACGAAAGTGTTGGATCGCCGCCGCCAAATCATTGCGCTTCAGTTTCTCTAATCCGGCATTGACGGCAAACACGCCTGCCTGCGAATCGGCCTTTAATTTGTGCAGCCGGTCAGCCTCCGCAAACTCCGCCGCCGATCCTTCCACATCCCGCTTTTGTTGCAGCACTTGTCCGAGACTCGTGTGTGCTTCGGCGGACGAGGGTTGGAGTCGGATGGTTTCGCGGAATTCTGTTAGTGCCGCGTCCACATCACCTTGCTGCTTGAAAATCGTGCCGAGCATGTAATGAGCGTCGGCGTAGTCGGGCTCACGGGTCAGCACTTCCTTAAACAGCGATGTCGCCTCGTCCGCACGACCGGTCTGCCACAGCACCACTCCGAGCGTGAATGGCGCCTCTGGCATCGTGCGGTCTAAAGCCATGGCTTTGCGCAGTGCGAACTCGGCCCCCGCGAATTCGTCCTGTTGTTTCAATGCAAGACCGAGGTCGTAAAACGCCTCGGCGTTGGTCGGATCCTTCTCGGTCAACTCGCGATAAACGATCACCGCGCCGGCGAGATCGCCCTTCTGCATTAACGCGGTGCCGAGATTGAGTCGAGCCGTACGGTTCTCGGGATGCCGCTGAATCACCGATCGCAGCGCGTCGATCGCGTTGTCGGCCTCGCCCTTTTGCATGAGCGCGAGTCCAAGATTGTTACCGGCATCGGCGAGCGATCCATCGAGTGCGAGTGCGCGCTGGAACTCGGCAATCGCGCCCTCGAGATCGCCAAACGCCTGGAGCGCGATGCCGAGCTGAGTGTGGGCGACGGCGAGCGTGGGATCGTGTCGCAGCGCAGCGCGCAAGTCGGTGATGGCGGCCTCGAGATCGCCGAGCTGACGCTCGGTCACCCCGAGGTAGTAGCGTGCTTCGGCATGGTCCGGTCGCAATGCGACCGCACTTGCGAGCGAGGCACGCGCGCGATCGAGCCGCTTGGTCCACCACAACGTGGCGCCGAGATGGTAGTGGGCGTCGAAAAGTTTGGGGTCAAGCGCGACTGCACGTTCGAACTCGGTGATTGCCTCCTTCGTGCGTCCTTGCAGTCCGAGGACGAAACCGAGCAAGTCGTGCGCCACCGCGGAATTGGGGTCGACCGTGAGCGCCTCGTGGCACTTCGCGTTGGCTGCATCGAGCTGATGGCGCGCGAGGAGAGCCTGTGCCTCCGAAACCAGTGCCGCCAAGGATGCCGCCCGGTGCGGAGTGGATTGGTCGGCAGACGCAGCGGCGTCTGCGATCGGCACCCAGCACAGCATTGTGGCGAAGCACGCTGTCGCAATCCGCGCCGCGCGACACATGCGGCGTATCCTATCACTCGCCGCGTGAGGTGCTACACTCGCGCCGCCTGTAGCCGAGGAGGCCGGTGATGCAGGAAACCGCCGCGGTTCTCACCCACAAGAGCCTGGCCGCGATCGATATCGCGATCATCGCGATCTACTTCATCGTGATCTTCGCGATCGGCTTCTACTTCTCGCTGAAGGAACGAACGTCGGCCGACTACTTTCTGGCCAGTCGCAACGTCGGCTGGTTCGCCATCGGTGCCTCGTTATTCGTCTCCAACATCTCAACAGAGCACTTCATCGGACTGGCGGGCTCCGGCGCCTCGTCGGGACTCGCCGTTGGTCACTTCGAGTGGCTCGCATGCCTGATCGTGCTCATCCTTGGTTGGGTGTTCGTGCCCTTTTATCTACGATCGAACGTCTTCACGATGCCGGAGTTCCTCGAACTGCGGTTCAACCGCGCGTGCGCGGTGTATCTCGCGGGCATCTCGATTCTGGCCTACATCTTCACAAAGATCTCGGTTCACCTTTACGCGGCCGGCGTCGTGCTCGAGAAAGTTGTCGGCTGGAATCCGCTCACTGCCGCACTGGTGCTTGTCGTGGCGACCGGCATCTACACCATTGCCGGAGGATTAGCAGCAGTCATCTATACCGATCTCGTACAGACGCTGATCCTCATCTTCGGCGCGCTGGTGCTCACCGTGATTGGCCTCGATCGGGTCGGCGGATTCGCCGGCCTGCGCGCGGCGGTTCCGGCCGACTACCTTCACATGATCAAACCGCTCGTTCACCCGGAATTTCCCTGGACCGGCATCTTCTTTGGGGCGCCGATTCTGGGAATCTGGTATTGGTGCACCGATCAGGTGATCGTGCAGCGCGTGCTGTCGGCCAAAGATGAGGGGCATGCGCGAGCAGGGACGATCTTCGCGGGCTTCCTGAAAATCCTGCCGGTGTTCATCCTGGTGCTGCCCGGACTGATCGCCTTCGCCCTCTATCGCCAGGAGTTCATCGTAACGAACGGCCAGGTGATGAACGGCGATATCGCCTATCCGATGCTCGTCATCAACCTGCTGCCGGCAGGACTCGTTGGCCTGATGATCGCCGCGCTGATGGCAGCGTTGATGGGCGCGATGAGTTCGGTGTTCAATTCCGCATCGACACTCGTCACCTTGGACTTCTACAAAAAGATCTCGCCTCACGCGAGCGAGCGGCAGCTGGTCAACTTCGGACGCGCCGCGACCGGTGTGATGGTGCTACTCGGTGTCCTCTGGGTTCCTTTCATTCATCTCATCAGCTCGCAACTGTATATCTATCTCCAGGCGGTGCAGGCGTACATCAGTCCGCCCATCGCGGCGTGCTTCATCTTCGGAATTTTGTGGCCACGGCTGAATGGCACAGGCGCGATCGCGTCGCTCCTCACCGGATTCGTCCTCGGCTCCGGCCGCTTCATCGCAGAAGTGTTGGACAAACGCGACCGCTTCGAATCGGCCACGCTGCGCTGGCTGGTTGACATGAATTTTCTTCACTACGCGATTTTCATGTTCGTGGTCTGCGCCGCCGTGCTCGTCGTGATCAGTCTCCTCACACCCGCGCCCGATAGGCAGAAACTCGCCGGACTGACCTTTGCGACAGTAGATGCGAAGGTCAGGACGACGGCTGTTGGCGTTATCGGCGTGGATGCACCGAAGCCGCCTCGGGAAACTCCTGGGCAGCATCGTGCGAACGTCATCATGAGCGCCGTGCTGGTGCTGACGGTCATCAGCTTGTGGGTCTACTTCCGATGAGCGCCGAGATCGAAGCGCGGTGGATCACGACCGTGCGATCAAACATCAGTCGCGATCAAGCGATTCGGACATTTACTGCCGGACCGGGCGGCTGGTCTCGTCGCGCGGTGCTGGGGCCGCTGCGTTCCATCGCCGATGTTTACGTGCCGTTTCGCATCTACCGGGTCCACATCAGCAACGGTCGGCGGCGGCAGAGCAATGTTGTCGGCCTCGACGCGATCACGGGGTCGCTGGATCTGTACTGGTTTACAGCAATACCGGCGGACGGTGAGATCACGCACGTGCATACCTCGAATCACGTGCCCGTGGTCCTCGACGAATCGGCTGCGCGTGAGATCGTCGAGTCCAGAATCCAGCGCCTCGCTTTTCAACGGCGTGGATTTTTCGGTGTTCGACGGCTCCACGTCGGGGTTGAAGCCGCTGGAGAGCTCCACGTTCCGTATTGGATCGCATTGTTCGGCCGCGCCGAAACAGCCCGTCTCATCGTCATGGACGCTGTCGCTGGCGCTCTCGAGGGCGCTAAAGTCAGACGGCTCCTCTACCAATGGCTGGCGTAGCCCGCCACCCTCTAACCCCTCAATTCACTTGAGTGCCCCATGCGCCACGAGTTGCAAAGCGTGGCATCGAAGTGATCCGACCGTATGGGCGCAGAACCGGCCGCTTTCGCGCGGTTGGCGGCGGTGGCCCTATCCACTCAAGTGAGCTCCGGGAGCTCCGGGTTTAGTCGACGGAAAAGGCGCGATCAACGTTCAGCTGTGATTTCGATCGTGATCGGCTCAAATCGTTCCGGCTGCTTCACCACGATCGATCCAGTCTCATCAACGGTCCAACCGTCGCGCACGCTATCGAGCTCAGTCTGAGTGCGGCGAGACAGCGCGGCACCGTTAACCACCACACGCAGCGCGCCACCTTCAGATCGCACCGTAACGACGAAATCGCGAGCCGCAGGCCGGTAAGTTCCTTCCGCTGCGCTGATGTTGACCGTGGTCGTGACGCCCCGATCGGATTTCATGTGGCGGGCATCAAACCGACGCCGCAGAAAGATCCCTCGAGAGTAATCCAGTGTCTCTCCGTCGTCTTCATACAGCCACGTGCTCGACTCCTGGGCGGCCGGATAGATGGCGACCTGCAGCGGCTTTCCCGACATTTCGCCGGTGTGCTGAACGACCGGTTGCCGGAACAGGAAGGCGCCGCCGCGGACAAAGATTGGAATCGAGGCGAGCGTGACCGGCAGCGTGACCGTTGTCGGCCCTACGTAGGCCTTCGCCGTCCAGTAGTCGTACCACGTACCCGCCGGCAGGTAGACAGCGCGTTCGCGTGCACCCTCGCGCAGCACGGGCGCCACGAGAAGATCGGCGCCGAACATGAACTGATCATCCAACCCGTAAGTGTTCTCGTCAGTCGGGAATTCCAGGACGAGCGGACGCATAGCCGGGATGCCGGTCGTGCTCGCCTCGTGCATGACGTTGTAGATATGAGGGAGAAGTTCGTAGCGCAATTCGATCGTACGGCGATTGAGCTGTTCGTGCGTCGTGCCGTACGACCACGGTTCCTGATCGGGGGTGCCGAACGTCGTGTGCGTGCGCATGAACGGATAAAACACGGCGCACTGCAGCCAGCGCGTGTACAACTCCGCCGACGGCACTTCGGCGAATCCACCAATGTCACTGCCCACAAACGGCAGCCCCGACAGCCCCATGCCGGTCAACAACGGAATCGTCGAGCGCAGCTGCGTCCAGTCGCTCACGTTGTCGCCCGGCCACAAAGCCGCATATCGTTGGCCACCGGCGAACGAGGCGCGTGTCAACACGAATGGTCGCTCATTCGGCCGCAGCGCAAGCAGGCCCTCGTACGTGGAACGCGACATGAGCATGCCGTAGACGTTGTGAATCTCGCGGTGATCCGTCGGGGCACCTTCGTTGTCGTGGCGTACGTCGAGCGGCATCGTCCAGGTCGGCGCGTTGAAAACGGCAGGCTCGTTCATGTCATTCCAGATACCGGCCACTCCAACGTTCAGGAGTGATTCGTATAAGCGTCCCCACCACGCGCGCGTCGCAGCTCGAGAAAAATCGGGAAAGACGCTTGGCCCCGGGTTGCGCTCCGCCTTGGACGGCCAGACCGGCGCCTCGAAAATCGAACCATCGGGATTTTTCACGAAGTGATCGCCGGCAAGACCCGAGTCGTACGGCGCGGAGCCGACCTGCTTTTTCGGGTGCGGATCGAGGATTGTCACGGTGCGAAAACCGCGACGGCGGAGATACGACGTCAACGCCGCCGGATCCGGGAACCGATCCTTATCCCACGTGAACGGCACGTAGTCTTGGAGATAGTGAATGTCGAGCCAGATGACGTCCGCGGGGATTTGGCGTTCCCTGAAGTTGTCGGCGATGAAGCGCACCCTGGAATCCGGGAAATAGCTGTAGCGGCATTGGTGATAGCCGAGCGCCCAGCGCGGCGGCATCGGCATGCGTCCGGTCAGCTCGGTGTAACGCGCGATCACATCCTTCGGCGTCGGACCGTAGATAAAGTAGTAGTTGAGCTCGCCTCCATCGGCGCCGAACGAGAGGAGTCCCTGGGACTGGTGACCGATATCGAAGCTGCTGCGGAATGTGTTGTCGAAAAAGATGCCGTGTGCGATGCCGTTTCTGAGCACGATAAAAAACGGAACTGAGACGTAGATTGGATCGGTGTCAGCTTCGTACGCGTAGGTATCGCTGTTCCACATCGCGTAGCTGTAGCCGCCAAGATTCCGTCCTCGTTTGTCGAGCCTTCCATTCTTCTCTCCGAATCCATAGATGTGCTCGTCGTCCCGGAGCCGCTTCCACACACGAACGGCACGGCCGGAATAGGCGATGCCATTTGCCGCATCGTCCTCGTCGAGCGAGCGTCCCGCCGCGTCGGTGAATGCGATCCGGAGCGGCGCATGCGATACGACCACGCGAAGGCTGTTGGTCGTAAGCGTCGACCGCGCTGAGGTGGTCTGCAGCGAGGGATGCACATCTGTGGGTCGCAACACAACCGCATAGGAATGATCGCGGCCGAAATCACGCGTCGGTGAGAAACGTACCCGGATGATCTCGGGCGTGACCGCAGCGAGCGAGAGAATCGTTCTGGCGTCGCGAAAGACGAGCGTGTCGGCGCGCCGCTCGGGCGTCATGGCGCCAAGCGATGTCCACTGCGCGCGTGCGGGAGGCGCACCAACGAGAAGGAGAACGACCACGATCGCGGCACACGAATGCAATCGAGACATGGCTACACCAGGAACTATTTCCGCACCAGCGCGGACTCTAGTGAGGGCAGAGGCCCACGGATCATGCGGGTGTTGTACTCGGCTTGATATCGATTGTGAGCCGGCGTATTCGGATAGTGTTCAGGGCGCGAGTACGGATATCGCGTCATGCGATGAAAGGGCAATGGCTCGAGTCGATCCGGACTCGCTGAGTGGAGATTCATCTCCTTGCTGAAGCCGTTTGCATACAGCAGATAGGTACGCGTCCACGTATCGGAGAGCGGTGGCAGCGCGCTTGCGTCGAACGTTAAGGCGATCTCGTCTCCAGACGCCGATACCGCGAATCGATCGTCTGTCGCTGCCAGAAGCAGTCTCACGTCACCGAACTTCGTGTACCGTCCAGGGAATGATTTCCATGGCGCCAGAGGTGACACGCGATCGTAATCGTACGAGAACGGCGGTCGACCGTCGGAACTCGTCTCTTCGGAAAATCCTCGCCAATGCAAGTTGGCTTCAACGGCATCCATCCGCGTCATGGTGTGCTGCGGAGAAGCGGACGTGGCGACGAGAACCTGATCCCAATAAACGCGCGCAGTTGTGATGATGCGGACTTCGGGGACGCGTGGCAAACGAATACCACGGCGAGCAGTTGCGACGGTCAGATCAACGACGATCGTCTGCGGACGCCCGACGGGCAGTCCGATTTCGGATACAACTGTCTGCCAAACGCCTGACGCGTCACGCATCTGCAATGCCGGCGACTGGAACAGCAGCCCGGCTTGATGGGCGGCGAGGTTGTCGCTGGAAAACGCGTAGTCGGTCCAGCCGGTGAGTAACAGCAACGTGTGTGAGGTTCCACGCGCCGGATCAATTTCGAACGTGAGTGTATGTTCGCGCGCGTAGCCCTGGATGGGCTCAAGCGCAAAGTCATCGACGTAACGACGATCGACCGCCGCAATGCGATCGCGTAGGTCATGTCCGTGCTCGTCGATCGCACGTCGAGGCGGATGGGCGTCACGGACCGCGTGTAGCGTGAACGGTTCGCGTACGGCTGGCGCGCGTAGTCCCTCGTTCGGATAGACGTCGATATCAGACGGGTGTGCGATTGCAATGAGCTGCAATCGATCCACGAACAACGCTTCCTCGAGTTCGTTGGTCACGCGCAGCTCATACTTGCCGTTGTGTGCGCGCAGCTGATCGCCGCGAATGCGGACGTATTCATCAGCATCGGGCACGCTACGTTCGTGCGGCCCGATCCACGATCCCATCTCGCCGCCGCCCATGAAATCGGTCACGAATTCGAACCTCGATCCGTTCCATGTGTACAGAAACGGGCACGACGAAGGTTTTCGATCGAGTTCCGTCACCTGCAGCGTCGCCCCCGCGGGCGCGGTGGCGTCCGGCAGATCGATCTCGGCCTGCAAAATCCCGGCAGACCACAACACCCGCACAACATCAGCGCGGCTGCGTGAGCCGAGACCGAAGAGCACGTCGGCGGGAGCCGCGGCCGGTGCGGCAGATGAAGTCTCGATCTTCTGCCTGAGACTCCCGGCGCGCAGCTCCACCTTGGACCCGACGGCACTTCGATTGCTCACGCGGGCGGTCAAGGCGACGCGTAATGATTTGTTCGTATTCCCGCCGTCGTTCCGCCACGCGCGAACGCGTCCCGACGATCCGCGCACGATCACATCGACATCACCATCGCCGTCGAGATCGCCGGTTGCACTCCCCACGGGGGGATCGTCGTTGCTCGTCAAACCTGCCGGCAGCGCGCGATCGCTCACGTTGACCCACGAGTTGCCGACATTCCGGAAAAGTCGCGCGCCGTCGATCGTCAGGACGAGCAAATCGAGGAGGCCGTCATTGTCGTAATCAACGCACTGAGCGGCGAGGGCGTCGCGGGAATCCTCCGGTGCTGCAGTGACCGTAAATCGACCGGATTCAGTGCTCATCGCAAGCGCTCCCGGCGCGCCCGACCGGCCGAGAAAGAAATCGGACGCTCCGTCTTTGTTGAGATCAGCCATCGCAACCGCGGTGTACTGCGCTGCGCCAAGCATCCCAGTGTCGGCACTCACGTCTTTGAACGTGCCGTCTCTGAGGTTGCTGAAGAGCACGGGGTGGTCCCCGTACGGCGCCACGAACAAGTCGATATCGCGATGGTTGTCGAAATCGGTCGGCACGACCGCCACCGCGTAACTGCGGTCGCCCGCGAGCCTGGACTGGTCGGTCATATCGGTAAAGCGGCCGTTGCCGTTGTTGCGCAGCAGTTGGTTGGCTGCTGCAGCAAAACTCTGAGGAAAGCGCGCATCACCGGGCATGTTTCCTCGCCACGATGCGCTTACAAGACCACCGATGAAGATATCGAGGTCCCCATCGTGATCGGTGTCGACGAAGGCTGCTGTGCGAGCAAGTCCCGTTGCTCGTGGGATGCCGGTCTGCTGAGTCACATCTCGAAATGCGCCGTCGGGGTCTTGGTGATACAGGCGATTGGCCGGATAGCCCACGACGAACAGATCGGGACGGCCGTCGTTGTCGTAATCTCCCGCAATCATTGCGAGTGGCGTCGTCCCGTCACCCCGCAACTCCACCGGTGCGTCGAATCGACCCGACTGATTCCGTCGCAATACGACCGAACGGCTCGATGCGTACAGCAAGTCGAGGTCGCCATCGAAATCGATGTCCACGAGTGACACACTGCGCGCCAAATCCGGTAGAAGACTCTCAAGGGCAGTAGCCGCCTCAACGTTGCGCTCGACGACTGCTCCGAACACCTGTCGTCGACGCGCGCCGGTAATTGTGGAGTCGCCGCTGCCGATCATCGCGGCGGTCGCGTCGGTGAACCTCACGTCGGGAGTCGATGCTTCCACGAGGTCGGGTTCGAGCCCGGTTGACACGATCGCCTCCGCATACCGCCCCTGCTCCATGTAGGTCGCCGAGTACGTCACCGCCGCAGGGTTGTCGCGGAGTTGTTGGAAATGCGCCATCGCGGTCTGGCCTTCCGCGACGCGGCCGGCGCGCACCAGTGCGGTCGCCAATGCATACGCGGCGCTCGCGTTGAACGGCTCGCTCTTGGCGGCCAGCTGCAAAACCTCAATCGCCTCGGTGTATTGCCGCTCAACCACCAGGACCTGGCCGAGCTGAAGATTTGCGCCTGGATCGTCGTGATCGATCGAGACGACACGACGAAACCACATGATCGCATCGCTGGATCGTCCCGAGCCGCGGGCGATGAGTCCGAGGACGTACGGCGGCTGGGGCGATGTCGGCATCAATTCCGATGCGGCGCGCGCCTCCCGCTCCGCGGCGTCAAACTGCGAATCGTACAGGAGCGCGAGCGCGAGGTTGAGATGAGCGGCTGCCAAACGTGGATCGACGTCGAGGACACGGCGGAAGACCGTTGCGGCTGCGGCGTAATCGTACTGCTCCAGGCGCGCCACGCCGATGTTGTTCAGACGATAGGCCTCCTCGCGCGACGCCGATTGCTGTGCGCTTCTCCCGCGCAGCACCGATCCGAAGAACAGAGCGGCTACCAGCAGGCAGACAGCACATAACGCGATGCGGTGATGCATCATTGCTGATCTCTTGGCGGCTTCCCTCTCGGCCGAAGCGGGGTCCGTTGAACGATCCCATTGCCTTGTTCGATGACAAGCGTCTGATCGGATTCGACCGTTCCGAGTTTTTCCACGCCGCCGCGTGGAAAATGCACCTCGATGGCCCGAATCGCTCCTGTAGACCCCACTCCAAACGTCGCCGGCACCTCGCTCTGAGAGAGATAGCTCGATCCCGTCTTTACCGGTCGCGATTGTGAAGAATCGTCGCCGTGCGTGACAACCACGCGTGCGCCAATAGCATCGCGATTCGACGAGACGCCGCGCGGTATCATTCGAACTGCATGGTTGACGGTGGAATTGTTGCGGAATAAGCGCGGCGGTCCGTTGTTGGTGCTCACCAGCACGTCAAGATCGCCATCGAGGTCGTAGTCGGTATAGGCAGCGCCGCGGCCGACCATCGCTTGTGAAAATGCCGGTCCAGCTTGGCCTGTGACTTCTTCAAAGCGGCCGGTGATATTGCGGAAGAGATGCGGCCGTTGCGCATAGGTCACGCGCGATTAAACGCGCTCGATAGCTTCGGATCCGCCGAACGGCTTGGGGTGATTCGCTGGCCGTCGGGGGCAACGGCGCGGACGAGGCCGAAGACGTCGACGGAAATCTGCCCGTCCCGCAGGAAGTCCTGCACCGCTTTGAGCTGTACCGCATCGTGGTTGACGAACGGCAGCGCGGTGTTGGCAGCCGCAAACCGATGCGATCTCACAAAGGCGTCTTTCGGATCACGTCGCCTCCTGCGCGGCGGCAGAGTTTCAGGTCAGAGTGCCGCTCGTGTACGGAAATGTGCAACTCTATACAACAGCATGGTCGGGCTGTCACGTATTGATTGACGGCCCAGCTCTGTTTTTAGTGCATGACACACATTCGATATGCGGCGGCTGCGTGTCAGACGGATTTGCCGAACCCGTTGGATCGAACAGCAATGCGCGCCAACACCGATCGCATGCTGGCGCTCGTCGATGCCGCGGTTGCGGGAAGTCGGCCGTTTCTGCCGGTTCGCTTGATCGTCTTTCCGGAGTTCGCGCACGCGGCCCCGGTATTCGCTGAGGTGCATGAACTCATCGACAAGCTGGCCGTTCCAATTCCCAACGAGCACACGGATCGCCTGCAGCGGAAGGCACGCGAGCACGGCGTGTATATTCAGAGCGGCTCGATGATCGAGCAGGATTCCGCCTGGCCGGGCGTCGTGTTCAATACGACGTGTCTGATCGGGCCTGTGGGATTGCTTTATAAGTACCGCAAAGTGAATCCGTGGATACCCTACGAGGTTCACGCCAGCCCACACGATCTTCGCGGTTATAACGAAGCATTGTTCCCGGTGGCCGACACGGACATCGGGCGCATTGGATGTGCGATCTGCTACGACTGGCTCTTTCCCGAAGCGATCCGACAACTCGCGGCAAATGGTGCAGAGGTGCTGCTACGCGTCTCGGCATACATGGATCCGTGGGGGGCGACCGAGCCGATGAACTGGTGGACGATCGTCAACCGCGCGCGCGCAATTGAAAACATGGCGTACGTCGTTGCCGCCAACCAGGGCGCCAGCCTGCGACACTATCCGCCGTACTCCTGGCCGGGTGGCAGCCAGATCGTCGACTTCGATGGCCGGCTGCTTGCCGACGCATCGCCCGGCCCCGGCGAACGGATCGTCGTCGCGCCGATCGACCTGTCGGCCCTCCGGCACGAACGCGCGACACGTGTGGGGCATCACATGCTCGCGCACCTTCGCACTGAAGCGTACCCGGTCTACACGGCACACCGATATCCACCGCGTCAACACTCCGCGTGGTCGTACGATACCAATGTCGATATGGTGGAGTCGGCCAAGCGCGATGTCACCGACGCGGCACAACTGTTGAAACCGACGTAGCGCGCCGCGTGCATTTCGTTCCGCTCCGCTAGAATGCCCGCTGTGAATGATCGATTGGGTCGTTGAGAGAGGCCACCGTGTCGGCCCTTGCTGTCCGCACGTGCCACAAACCCAACCCGAACTTCGTCAAAGCGGTCGCGAGCGGCGATCCTCCCCAGGAACTCATCACGCTTGTACAGAAGATTCGTTCGTGCGCTACACGATTACGGACGACGATCTCGATGCGCTCAGAGACCGCAACAGCGAGGAAGGCGCGGAAACCGATTCGGCTTCACTCTCCTTGACACGCGCAGATGCCTGGTTGCAGTCGCAGGTCAACGCGCGATCTAAACCCGGAGCTCACCGGAGCTCACTTGAGTGGATAGCGCCAACGGCGCCCACCGCGGGTCCGGCAGCTCGTTCACCTCTTTCGTGAGGTCCGGTGAATCGAGCACCGCGTCGGATGTGCCGACGTCGCCGATGCCGGGTTTGCGTTGCCCATCTGCGACGGTCGTCGCCTTCACGCTCCTCCGCTCGACACCCATTCACCGCACCGCTCGTCGCAGGCCGTATGCGCCAGGCCGTCGGCTGCGGCCTGCGCTTCTTCCAGCGTGATTCGGTGACGCAGGATCGTTGTCCCTCCGCCGCCGTCGTCAACTCCGACACCGTACTCCCAGCCCACCGGCCACCTCCGCACCCATGTGTTCACGCCATTGGAGTGGCGGCGTTCAAACTTGGTGAACATGTCGTGCTCCTTCCAGCGAGTCGAATCAGTGCTCAGTACGCTATTAATCAGACCTCTTCGCGTTCGTCCGCTGTGGCCGCTCGAACACGTTGTTGGTTAGAGTATCAACGCTTCCGGCGCGCCTCCAGTCCTCGGCATTGGCGGCAGCGGGGCACTCCACCTCGCGATTCCCCGCGCACCACACGCACTGGCGCAGGCTCTCTCCGGATGCACACAAGCCGCCTCGTGTTGTGATTCTGCGCCTGTCCTGAATGATGACCAAACCCCTCCGCGCTAGGGCATTAACCAGATATTCCCCGCCGTCCCGACCTGGTTGACAGGAACAGGCCCTTGACGACGGCCGAACCTAGCAAAGCTGACTTGAATTCGGAACGCCAACCGCGCGAGACGCTCGAACAATGCGGGTTTCGGCCCGAGCGTTGCAATCGGCTCGATGCCACGATTGCGAACACAAGTGAATTGAGGGGCTAAATCCGGTCGATCCTCACTCGCGCGACCCGTCTTGAACGTGATAGACCACTAACACGTGGCCGATCGGATGCCCGTGCAAATCCCAACACAGGGCCGTCTTGATTAGCGGCGCTCCGACGCAAAGACGAAATGCCGCCGCGTTCAGCTCGGGGCGTACGTGCGGATGGACCCCCTCCCTATTTTGGTCCTTGGTAAACCCCGTTATGTGCGGTTCGCGTTGCCGCGATTAGCGTGCTTTTGATGTTCCGTCCGTAGGCGCTCGATGAACAGGTCGAGGTCTTCGATCGCCTCCGAGACATGGTGCGCGCGCTCGTACAACTCATCGCGCTCGCACACCCACTTTTGTCGCAAGCGCTGCAGTTGGTCAATACGGTTGCTGATGCGGATAGAAAGGCCCTTGTTGTCTCCCACGTTAGTCGTGATTAGCGCAAAGGCTGTACCACCATGGTGGATTCGATCAGCACCCAATCCGATCTGTGTCGAAAGCACGACACGGCCTCGCTGTGGGACACGTAGACAGTGGACTGTCACACCAAGGAGCAATGGAGCTTAGTGACAAACGAAGATACGCGCACGATTATGCGAGGGGTCCATGACGAGGCGAGTTTTTCAGCGACGGTTACCGAGCACCGGAGAGAAACCGAGTCCTCGGCCACGTTCGCAGCATGGCGCAGTTCTCGGTCAACATGCCCGCGGGCGGCGCAGCATTACTGGCGAACAACGGGAATACGCCACCCGAAAGTTGCTGGAGAGGCAAGGCGGATCGTTACCCCGAGTTGATGTTGACCTTGTCCTCTCGGGCTTTCGGCAAGTCCAAGGGGGACGCGCTCACGTCTTGGGTGCGGTGCGTACTGGACGGCATTGGGTTGCTTGTCGCCGAGCGCGCAACCACACGCCTCGGAAAATCCAACCGCCGCTCGGCGTCCGATTCAGTCACAGGATAGGTCCTGCGTAGCCGCTAGCGACGAGTAATCCGGCTGACGCGATATTGTATGCTGAGCATCTCGGATGGCATCATTGAACCTCAAGGGAGAGATGCATCGGACTCAGGGATCTCAGAAAATCTCGCGCGTCGAACACTTCGCCCGCCGCGACTACGCCGGTTGTCTTCGCCAACCCTTTAACTACGCGTTCTGTCGCTTCCACTACAATAGGGGCAGTGATCGCATAAATGTCTCGCCCGCGTGCCACGGCTCGGCGCGTTTCGCTTCCCCGTCGAGCGATTACGTCCAAAAGGAAGATCTGAGACGAGCGTCCGCTCTCGTCCACAGCCATCGGCGCAGGGGTGTCCGCGTTACGGATATCCGTGAGTGGCGCGACATTGATGTACACGCGAATCTCAGGTGTCTGTAGATGCCGTGAGATTGTAATAGTTTCGGAGAATGAAAGACCCTCGACATTTTGCCGGCCGAACGGCGTCGGGAAATCCCATATGCGTGCCGGTGGTGGATCAGCGCGCTGCAATCTATTGTTCGAAAAGATGAAACGCTGGCCGGGATTGCGCTGGCCAGTTAATCGAGTTCCCCGCGTTGGCTGCCAACTATCGAGCGCGACTGCGATGCATATTTCGTCCGCCGCGGCCCATTCTCCCATCGCCTCGGTGGCTAGGAGATCGCCCAATCCGCCGAAAAACGCCATCGCGGGTGCGATCACAACGCCTGCATTGCGCGCGGCTTCCGCAAACCGTTCAAAGACGGCGAGGACAGCCGCCTGTTCCGCAGCGACATCCAAATAGTGAATCCTCGAACGCAGCGCAGCCTCGATGACCGGCGCTGCTGTGTCGATGAACGGCCCCGCGCAATTTATGACGGCGGCGGCGCCAGTGACTGCATAGTCAAGCGATGCGGGGTCGTTCATCATTGCTACGCGCACTTCCAGGGCTGGATGCGCGTCGCCGACGGCCTTCAGTCTCGCGCGGTCCCGACCGGCAAGAATGGGTGTCCATCCGCGTTTGCATAACTCTGAAACGACGAATCGTCCAGTGTGTCCGTATGCGCCAAAAACAGTAATGGTGCGAGCAGATGTCATAGGGCGAATGCCTTCTTCAATGTGTTGTGAGCGCAGGCTTGCTTTTGGTGCCGAACTTCAGTTCCGAGAAAGAAAACGCTGCCCGTCGTCGGCTACAGTGAAACGTGGTGCTCTCGGACACCCACAACCCTATTGCCTCTTCTGCAATGAGCTCCGGCATTTCTTCGGGGAAAAAGAGTTTCGCTCCCGGTACCCGATCATCGGGTACGAGCATTAGGCCACTCAGGACGAGAGTGCCGCTTTCAAGATGTTTAGCGACTTTTGTGTGATGCCGTTCTTAGCGAAGCAGAGCAGATTGCCTAAAGTCCGAAGGCGAGCGACCGTAGACCTGGCGGAACGCTGTACTGAAGTGACTGTGGCTGGCGAACCCGAGGTCTAAGCTGAGAGTCGTCAGGTCCGGATACTGGGCTAGAAGATGTAACGCGCGCGCTAGCCGTAGTCGCAATTGGTAGCGGTACAGCGGCAGGCCCTCCACTTGTTGGAACACCTGCGTGAGATAAACGGGTGAGACACGCACCTCCGCGGCGATCTCGGCCAACGTCCACCGGCGCGCTAGATCGCTCGCTAACACGAGCTTGGCCCGATCGGCCAGTCTCTGCCGTCCGAAACTGCCGCCTGATGCGTGCGTGGTGCGGGGCCCGAGAGCCCGCCGCACTAGCGTTAACGCCAAACTCTCTGCTTCCAAAGGCTCCGCGATGTTTTGGCGCAGGCTGTGCCGTAACAGCGCCACCAGTGATTGGGCTCGCGCATCGATCCGAAGACGATGCTGCCGAAATGCGACCGCCGCGCCCGCGCGCAGAAGGGTCACGGGCGCCAGTTCGCGCAGATGCGGTTCGGCGACGACGAGCGTCAGACTTGCATCGCCGCCCGGCACGGGGTGGCTCACTCGATAGGCTTCGGTGGCGTTGAAGAACACCACTTGGTTCGCCTCGGCGACGGCTTGATCACTCCCGAGATGTCGCACGTAGACGCCGCGATATGCAAATACCAGCTGTGTGGTGGCCGTACATTCCTCTGCGCTCGCATGTTGACAGCTGCCCTGGCAGTACGTGTCTTGGATCTTCAGTGTCGGAGATCTAAACAGCGATTGAACCGCAATCTCAGGAATGGGTGTACGCGCATTTCTTAACGGCACAATCTTGGCTCACTAATAATGAAAAGTCGAAGAACGTCGAGGACCTCAGCCAGGCGATCCGTGGGATATTGCTCACGGCGCATTTCGTCGTCGTCGGCTCTTTCGTGGCGTGTGCCGGCGAGAACTGCATGAATCTCCTCGCTACGACATCGAGTATTCGAAACTCGACCGCTGATCAGAGTCCCGATCATCCGACATTTGTGCGCAGCCGCCAGCCGTTCACGTCACCGTGAGATTCGTAAGGAGCGAACCGACTTCGGCGAGCAAGTTTTCGGTGGCCGGGTGGCGTGCACGGTATTGCGACAGCAACGCATCAAGCCGCATTAGCGGTGGAGCCGGACGTAGATTTACTCGCGCGACTGCCGCGGCCTGCAACTCTTCAACTAGTGCGTATGCCGGCAGCAGGCCGATTGCGCACGTGTCAGCGACAACCGCCTTTTTGACCCCCTCGATACTGCCGGACGTCTCAATAACCGGTCCACCATCGCGCTCGTTCTTGAAGAACCGGAGAACAAGATCGTGGAAGTCGCCGGCGGCGTCGCTGACGAACAGCGGATACGCTGACAGCGCGGCATGACGCACTACTGCCGTTGTCCCGCCACCTAACAGCGGATGGCAAGCGGACGCGAATAGTATGAGCGGAACTCTAGACGCGATTATTCGACGATCCGCAAACGGTGTGGATATAACGGCCTCGTCATTAGCGGTCACGATCGGCGCGGACTCCTCGAGCAACAATCCGACATCGAACGCTCCGCTCGCGAGACCATCCCGTACGCCCGCACACGTAGCAACTGACACGGTAAAACGGGTGTTCGGCCAGCGTTGTCGCAGTTGCGGAAGGATGCCGGGGAGGACGTAGCTAGTCACAGATTCGTTGGCCACGATGTGCACTTTGGCATTCGCGAGCCGTGTTGTGGCCGCCACAGCAGTTCCCGCGTCATCGACCGCCGACAGGATTTTTTGCGCATGTGGGAGAAGCGCATGGCCGGCATCGGTCAAGACAGGACCGTGCCCACCACGTCGCCTCAGGATCAACTGCGCGCCGAGTACGCGTTCAAGTGCCGCCAGCGCCTCGGATACGGTCGATTGCGCCAGCCCTAGAACTTCGGCTGCCGCCGTAACTCCCCGATCTTCTACGAGAGCCATGAACGCCCGCAGCTGCCGGATTTCGAGGCCGGATAGCGATCTGGCTCCAAGCGGGGCGCCGACGTTTTTGCGCCGCGTCGACCTCATGACCTCTCCTAATCTTACAGGCGGCTTCCCCACCAGCAGCATTACCGCCGGCGCGAGTGCTCCGTGCGAGCCCTGCGGCCTGGGGCCCTCATTCACCTGTCGAAATCAGGAGGCCTAGACGGTTCAAATATGAGTCGACGGCTTCCGCCGAAGCCGTCAATTGTTACGCTGAGTGTCCCGTGGCGGCCGCGACGGGTCGTGTTGTGTCATGCGAATTTGTGCTTGTCGTAAGTCGGACACCCATGTTGGTCAGCTGCAACAACGCCGACCGCTTGACCTCGTCAGCTGTCTGCTGGCCCAGGGAGGGGTCTGCCAGATCCCGCGCGCCAGTCGCATCTGGGTCCACAAAGACGTCGAAGCCTCTGACCAGCGCCTCCCGCGCTGAAGTCGAGAGGCACATATGCGCGTAGAAGCCGACGATGAGAACGCCGTCAGCACCAACTGACCGAAGCCACGCCTCGAGGTTCGTCCCAGTGAATGCCCCGAAGACGTCCTTTTCGAATAGCGCCTCGGTGGAAACTCCCGGCATTGGACCAAGCCCAGGTGACAGCTCGGCGCCCCACGAACCTGGCACAAAGGCCGGCGATTCGTGCGGCTTGTTGTGGTGGCGTACCCATGCTATCGGCCTGCCCTCAATGCGAGCCCGCTCGACATGCTGCTTGATAACCGCGAGCGCGGTCACATGGTTGGGTACGGCTCGCTTCCCCTTAGATGAGAATTCGTTTTGAGCGTCGACAACGATTAGGGCTTGTGCCATGTGTTTAACTCCCCAGGCGACGGCACGGGCTTGCAACCCGGCAAAGTCGACGGTGCGCCTGCATGGACCCAAGGTCGCAGAATGATCGCGGGATCCAAAACGTCGATTGCATGCATCGGATCGGCCGATATCGTCTGTTGCCGCCGCTTTCGACGGTCTGGACCATGGAGTTCCGGCGGTGATGATGTCGAAGACGTTTCTCTTCGTCATGGTCCTGCCGCGGCCAAAATGGCGCTAAGGAGATGGCGAGGCCCGCTGCTACGAACGGAAGCGCGTCATGGGGATCGCCGTCGGGCTGAGTGGCGCTGAAATGGCGAACCAGCCACCGCCTTGCCGACCTCGACGCGCTCGCGACGTTGAAGGCGGAGAACGGGGCGGGACCTCGTCATTCAGGGGAGCTCGACGCTGTACCCCCAATTGCTCGAACGCGGGCTGCTCGACCGGCTGGTGCTGATGATTGCGCCGATCACATTGGGCGCGGGCAAGCGCTTGTTCGGCGACGGCACACCCGCGGGCTCGATGAAACTGGTCGAGCAGTGATCCGCACGAACTTGAGAAGAAGCTGCTCGAGGACATCAACAAGACGGGGTTTCCACTGGAGCTGCGTGTCGCGCACGAGCTCCTGGCGCACGGATACTTTGTAGACCACAACCTGTACTACATCGATAAAGATGAACAGAAGGGGCGCGAGATTGAGATTCCGCCCTCCGCAATTCACAGAATCCCCCTCGAGAGAAGCCACCGAAGTGGATTCGCCCTGGTATCCGGTGTTGGACGATGGCCTCGCTGTGGGCTCACTCCGAATCACCGTTCCAGCGGGTCTGACTGTTCATGCGAACGGTTTGCAGCGCGGGACTCCGGAAGAGCGGGCGCGCGCAGTGTTCCGCTATGAGAGCGCTACGCCCTCGTTCTTTGCCTTCGTCGCAGGCAAATACATTGTCGCGCGACGCGAGGGCGTTATTCCAGTTTCGGTCTATCTGCTGAAGCCGCGAGCGGGGGTGGATAAGTATGTCGAAGGCTGCCGGAAGAGCATTGAAGTTCTGATGAATGAATTCGGGTCATACCCGGCGGGCGAATTTGCGGTCGTCGAGACGCCCGAACCGCAATCGAAGGCTGCCGGCTTCACCGGGGCAAGTGTGCCGAGCTTCATTTTGGTTACACGTGGATTTCTCGATCGGCGTTTCAATCTCGCCTATTACGGCCACGAGATTGCGCACCAGTGGTGGGGGAATTTGATTCGCCGCACCGGATCCGGCGGCAGGATGATGCTCGACGAAGCGATGGCGCAGTACGGATCGCTCCGCGTGGTCGAAACGCTCGCGGGAGCAGACGCCGCGGAGCGTTACCGCCGCACCGGATATCCAGGCTATAGCGAAGCGCAAAGCGGGCTGGGATATTTGAAGGTCGTGGCCGCTGGACAGGACTTCCCGCTGTCGAACATTCCGAACGATGCCAGCCGATCACTGCCCGATGGCAAAGGCTTTCAAGTATGGGACCTGCTTTCGCGCACGGTTGGCCGTGACCACTGTCGTCGGATCCTGCGTGACTTCACCGAGCGACACGCCTATCAGCGCGTCACGTGGGACGAGTTCTTGCGGGCGATCGAGCGCGGTGCGGGTCGCAGCCTCCAGTGGTTTTACGACCAGTGGTTCGAGCGCGCGGGTGCGCCTGAATGGCACTTGAGTTGGCGACAGGACGCAAACATCGTCCGCGGCGAGATTACGCAATCGCAGCCGTATTACCGCGGCACGCTGGAAATCCAGATCAAAAGCCGCGACGGCCGGAAGCACACGGTGATGGTCGAAGTAGATGGCACGAAGACAGAATTCACCTTGCCAGTGAAGTTTGCGGCCCAGACGGTCACGCTCGATCCGCGTTTTCAGGTACTGCGCTGGACGCCAGAATATCGCGCCGCCGTTTCGGAACGAACGCAGGAGTGATAGGTGGTCAACCAGCTGCTTCTTGACAATCCTCGCGAAGCCACGCCACGCGCCTGGCCGCGAAGAGTGCCGCCGGTATTCCTATTCCCGCCACATGGATAAAGATGCCGTTGAGAAAGGGCGCCCACACGAACCGCTGCGGCCCGATCCGTGAGAGCGGAATGACCACCTGATTCATGAAGATGTACACGCCGATGCCGTAGAGCGCACCGTATATCCAAGGGCGCTGCGTCAGCGGTGCGAAATAACGGCTTGCAACGAAGTACGTTGTGACAACGCAGAAGGCGATGAAGTAGTGGATCGCTACGCCCAACGCAAACGTCTTAAGCCCGCCTGCATAAGTGCTTCGACCGAGCAGTCCGAACGCAACGCTCTGAAAGACACGTACCGGCGTCGCACCAGTGCGGAGGGCCGAAAATATGATCGCATCCAGAAAGTCGAGCGTACCGACCGTCAGCCAGCCAAATAGAATCGCGTTGCGAGTTTGCCTCGACATGGACGTGCACTATGCAACGACCATTCATCCTCGTCATAGATCCAGTTTGAGATGCAGGGGCAGGACCAGTCTTGCGTTGGCATATCAATAGTTGAGCGCAAGATCTGAACTATCGCGGGACGGCCGTTCAGCTGCGGGGCCCACTCACTGGACACGGTCAACTTTCGTGACCTGGCGTTTCAGCTTCGTGTCCGTCGCGCGAAACACCTGCCCCATGCCACCTTCGCCGATCTGCGCGGTGATGTCGTAGACGCCGAGGCGCGTGCCGGGAGTCAGGGCCAAAATGTGCCGTCACCTTGCTCGCCCGAACTGCACGGGACCATCGGATTTCACAGCGTTCGCGGTCAGCTGCACGGATTCTCCCAGCGCGATCTCCTGCGGCGCAACGAGCTCCAGTCGGACGATCGCGCTCGCCGGTGAAGGCGGGATGGGCGATGGCCTGCTCGGGGTCTCGCTGCACGATACGAAACGCAGGCCGAGCGTGACAACGGCGCTGAGCACAACACGTGAGCAAGATCGTGATGACATCCGTCGGGACCACCGTGCTACCGGATGAAGTTCAGCTCCTCGGGAAGTGGGCTTGCGATCGGAACCTCGAAGAAGTACGCAGGCTCTGGATGAATGATCATGGCGCCGTCGGACGCGAGGAACGCGCCGATCAGATCCTGCGCGCCGCGGCCGATGGACTGGTACAGCGGACTGGGACTCAACACCGTTCCGGCGAATGTGTGCGGATTCTTGGGCATCCTGGGATCCATTGGGTAGGCCAGGTCATGCCGGTAATAGACCGCTCGATCCACCAGATTCCCGGCGCGCAGCAGCACGGTGGTGCCTGGGTTCACCGCCTGCTGATCACCGGTTGCGAACAGATAGAGGACCGACTTCGGATACAGCCCGGGCAAAGGCGCTTCGCGGAGGTGGCGCGCCCACAGCGCGGGTGTGAGACCTGTATCCGCAACCATCTCGGCGTACTCGAGGACCCTCTGGATGTCCGCCGCACCTTCGACCGTGTTGGTGACGGGCGCCTGATTCCGCAGCGGTTTGTTCTCGTTGAAGTAGGGAGCGCCGACGGCGACGCCGTCGATTTCGGTCAGGCCCGTGAGTTGATCAGCCACGGTATTCGACTCGACAGCGCGAGATCGATTGCCGCCCGTCGAAGCGGCTGCCATCGCGCGTGCTCCGGAATCACACCGGGCGTCACCGCTGCGACTCCCACGGCAACATCCGGTTCGAGCGCCATGAAGATCGTGCCGATCATCGATCCGGCCGACGCGCCAAGAAAGTAGATCCGTGACGGATCGATATCTGCCACGGCGTCCCCGTCGATGTCCATGCCCGCCTTGATCACCTGTACGAGCTGCAGGAAATCGATCACCGTCTGCCGGTGACCATCGCGCTCTGCGATCGTCCACGCCCGCGTGCCGGCTGCCACGCTGCCTTCGGTGTTGCCGATGGTGTGGTTCCCATCCTGGTCGAGGCCGCGGCCGGCGTCGGGAATTGTCAGCGAGGAGCCGTCGTTCAGATTGACCGTGAGCGTACCCAGCGGCCCGAAACCTTGTCCCACATGGTTGATACCGATTGAGGCGATGCCGTTTTCCGCCAGCTTCGCCGCGAAGTTCCCCGATGTCATGTGCTGATTGCCCGAGGTGCCGCCCGCGATGAGCGCAATCGGCCAGCCTGCTGGGGGACGCGGACCTGACGGCAGATAGAGTGTGAAATGGATGTCGTCATAGCCCTGCACCGGCGGGATGCCGCTCCGCGTTCCAACCGCGGGAATGTATTCACCGGGATGCACGTTGTAGTCAGGTGAAACGTAGTAGCCATACGCGATCGCTCCGATTGCGGCGGGCACGACAGTCTTCAGCGGGCTGAGATCGATTTGCATGGTGCTGTCGAAAGCATCAGGGTTCACACTAACGTGCCGATTCCAGACGATGCTTGTCACCCTGGCGAGGTCGAAAACGGCCCGCTCACCCGCAGGACCGATTGCGAAGTTGGCGGGAGCCGGCGTCCCGCCTTTGATCTGATCGCGAATGCGCTCCATGACGGACGTGACGCTCTGTGTGGTATAGACGGTGGCGACGACAATGTCCTGCTCGTTGATTCCGATCTGCGCCGCTGCGCCGAGCGCGTCGCGCAACTGGTCCCTGTACCAAGCAGCAACGTCCGTCCGGAGGTGTCGAAACTCCTTCGTTGCTTTCACGGGTTCTCCGGCCGTATCCCTCACTCCGCGTGTCACGATGACTGCATATCGCTCATGCTGCCGCAGCAGCTCGTCTGTCTCGACGTGCAGCGTGAGACTCGCGGGGTCCCAGACAATCTGATTGATTCCGACGATGGTGCCGCTCCCGTCAGTGCCTGAGACGGTCGCTGGCAGGCGGATCAAGAAAACCGTCTGGCTGTTGACCGTGTTCGGATCGATCTGGCCGTCGAAAGGAATTGAGATCCGCGTCTGGAGACCGAACCCATCGAGGGTGTTGACGACACGGAGGTCCTGGCAGTCCGACACGTACAACGAGCAGTCTGGATAGGGCAGGTCAAGCCTGCGCCCCGTGTTGTTGTCGTCGTCCGCGACGGTGAAATAGTCGCTCGGGAACGGCCCGGTCTCGGGCGTCGAGAAGTCGAACAGCGCGTGCACCCGGCCATCGGTTTCGTCGGTAGCATCGACGGCGGCGGTTCGTCCGAAGGCGAGGACGAGCGCCGACGCGAACACCGCTGCTGTTCCTGTCGCGCGAACTGCTGTGCTCGAAATCATGGTCGACCCCGTGTGATCACTAAACGTCCCGCTCGCAGAAAACCGGACACCAGCGCCGGGTGTAAGATGCGTTTCTTCCGGGCGGCCGGGGGCCAATGGGGCAGGGTTTCGCCGTTTCTGGGGGGCCGTGATGACGGACGATTCCACCGATCCTTCCGAAACCGCGCCCTTCGACCCGGAGTCGACGTTCTCCTTGATCGAACGTGCACGTGACGGCGACGAGCAGGCTCTCGAGCGCCTGTTTGCCCGACACCTGGAGCCCTTGCGGCGATGGGCCAGCGGCCGCCTCCCGAAGTGGGCTCGAGACCTGGCGGACACCGACGATCTTGTCCAGGACACGCTGCTCAAGACGTTTAAGAGGATCGAGAGCTTCGAGCCGCGGCGGGTGGGTGCCCTGCAGGCCTACCTGCGCACTGCCGTCCTCAACCGGCTGCGCGATGAACTGCGCCGCAAAGGACGCGCGCCCGAGTCCGCGAATCTCGAAAGCATCGAAGTCGAAATGGCAGATTCGCCCCTGGAGGCAGCGATAGGGCGCGAGAAAGTCGAAGCATACGAAACCGCGCTCGACCGTTTGAAGCCCGAGGAGCGGGAGGCGATCATCGCGCGAATCGAGTTGGGCTACAGCTATCAAGAGCTGGCGGTGATGCTGGAGAAGCCTAGTGCCGATGCGGCGCGCAAGACATCGGAGCGGGTGCTGGTCCGGCTCGCCGAGGAAATGAAGTGTGGACGCGAGCGAACCGGCGGTTAGCGATCTGGCCCGGGCCATTCTGGACGGCACGTGCCTCGATTGGAAAACGATCCAGTCGATCGCGAATGACACAGACCGGCCGCTCATGGACGAATTGCGCGTCCTCGCGGCACTTGCCGACTTTCATCGCGAGCAGCGCGCGAGCGGAGACCGGCCGCAGGCGCAGACGTGGGGCCATCTGCGGCTGCGCGAGGAGATCGGGAGCGGCGCTTTCGGGCGTGTCTACCGCGCGTGGGACACGCGTCTCGATCGCGAAGTTGCGCTGAAACTCCTACCGGCGCGATCGGACGCCGCAGACGCGCGCGCGTCCTCGATCATCGAGGAGGGGCGCCTCCTCGCGCGCGTCCGTCATCCCAACGTCGTCACCATTTATGGCGCCGAGCGGATCGGCGACACCGTTGGTCTCTGGATGGAACTGATCGACGGCCAGACGGTCGAGCAGCGGCTCGCACGAGGATCGCCGCTGAAGCCTAGCGACGCGACGGAGATTGGAGTGCAGATCTGTCACGCCGTGTCTGCAGTCCACAAATCGGGCCTTCTGCATCGTGACATCAAGGCTCAAAACGTGATGCTCGCGAACGATGGGAGCGTGGTGCTGATGGACTTCGGCGCCGGCTGGGATACCGGAGATTCGGGCGTTGCCGGCTCGTTGGCAGGAACACCGCTGTATCTGGCGCCGGAGTTGCTCCGTGATGGCGACGCAACGGTTCAGAGCGACGTGTACAGCATTGGCGTGCTGCTGTATCGCATGCTCACGGGCACATACCCGGTGCGCGCGCGCAGTCTTCCGGAACTGTGCGTCGCGCACGAACGACACGAGCGCGGCAAACCGGTCGCAGCTCGGCGCGATATCCCGCGACGACTCGCGCGCATCGTCGAGCGCGCGATCGATCCGCGGCCCGAGCGGAGGTACGACAGCGCCGAGGCGCTCGCAGTCGCTCTTGCCGCGCACAAACCGCATCCATCACGCATTTCACTGAAGTACGCCGTAGCGGTCGCGGTTGCAATTGCGCTCGCTGGATGGGGGGGTAGCCGACCGACGCATGCGTCAGGATAGACAGGCGACCTCCAGTCCGGCGGCGTCGTTGAGGGCTGTCCTGGCCAACGCTGCCGACGCGCCGGCAGTTGCAGTGCTTCCACTGAAGAACCTCAGTGCCGAGGCAGGCAGTGAAGAGTTTGCCGATGGATTTACAGAAGAAATCATCAACAGTCTTGCGGCGAATGGGCATCTTCAGGTCCGCTCCCGCACCTCGATTTTTGCCTTCAAGAACAATCGACGAGATTTGCGAGAGGTGGCCGCACGGCTCGACGTCAGGTTCGTGCTCGACGGCTCGATTCGGCGTTCAGGAAATCGGTTTCAGCTCGACGCCCAGCTCGTGCAGGCCTCCACTGGCGTGGCGCTCTGGAACGAGAGATTCGACAGGGATCTTGGAGAGATGTTCGCCGTCCGCAATCGCATTACTCAGGAAATAGTCCAACGGCTTGGAGTGAAAGGTGCGGTCAGCCGCCGGGCATACGATCTCAACCCGCACGCCTACGGACAGTATGTGACCGCACGAGCACTCGTAAGTCGCCGTCATGTCCTCGGCCCGCAGAAAGCCATCGAGTACTTCCAGCAAGTGATCGCGATGGCTCCGGACTTCGCGCCGGCGTACGCAGGCATGGCCGACGCTTACGCCCACATGTCCCTTCCTACGTATCAGGGAATGCCGGCCAACAAGGCCCAGGGCCTGATGCGGACTGCAGCGCTCAAGGCGCTCGAACTCGAGCCCGATCTCGCGGAGGCACACGCGGCCATGGGAATTGTTTCTGCGCGTGATCTCGATTGGTCAAGCTCGCAGCGCGAGTTTCAAGAGGCGATCGCGCTGAATCCGAGTCTCAGCCAGGTCTACACGAACTATTCCTTCTTCACGCTTCGACCGCTGCGGAAGTTCGAGGAAGCAGAGCAACTCCTCAAAATCGCGCTAAAGAGCGATCCGCTCTCCCTCGATGTGTGGCGAGAAATGGGGCAGCTGTACTTCACCGTCGGGCGATACGATGAGGCGATCGATCTGTTGCAGCGCGTGCGAGCTGTGGATCCGCAGCTGCCTGCTGCGGACTACAGTCTCGCCAGAGCTCTGGCGTGTCGCGGCCGCATCAGCGAGGCGCTCGCGCTCTATGAGTCAATCGAGGCGGAGCGCCCAGCTGGCGCGCCGAAAGCATCTCGCGTGCCTGCAGCGGTACCGCACTACCACGCATACGCTTACCTAAAAGCGGGCAGGCGATCGGACGCTGAACGGCTGGCAGCTGAGAACGACCAGTATCCCTATCGCGCGACGATTATCTATGCCGCGCTTGGCGATGCCGATCGCGCATTCGAAGCGCTGCAGCGAACGGCTGACCGCGAGCCACAGCGTGTGCCGTTGCTTCTGACCTGGCCGGAGATAGCTCCCCTGCGCGGTGATCCGCGTTTTGCCGCCATGGAGAAGCGCTTCGGCCTGCGCTGATGACAAAGCTCACGTCCGTCGGCTGGGCAAGGCGATCGAGCGGATCGACCTGTTCAGCGTCATATTGTTGCGTGATGCCGAAGGCCGGGCCGAGTCGACTATTCGCGCGTGCGATGCCTACCACGCCGCGAAGCGCGCGACCGCGAACCGCGAGCGCACCGTCGCGTTCGACGAGAGCGGTTGGCGATCGTGAAGGACCGCCTCGCCGACGCGCTGCCGTCGACGATTACGCGCGCGACGATTGAAGGGTTCCAGGCCAGGCGCAAGCTCGATGGCCAGCAACCGCACCGTCAACATGTCAGATGCTCGCGCGGATGGAAATACGGCGGAAGAAGGGAACCGCCTAGAAATCTTCACCAGCTGCGTTCATCGCGAGTAAACCCTGGACCGCCCGCACTCATCTAAGCACTCGCAGTGGTAATATCCCCCACAATGTGGTTTAAGCGCAAAGCACCAGCCCTGGGCGATTTCGAACAGCTCGTCCTTCTCGGTGTGCTACGTCTCGAGCTTCAGGATTCCGCGTACGGAGCCGCGATCCGACAGGAGATTCACGCCCGCTCGGGGCGGGATGTGTCAATCAACGCCGTCTACACGACCCTCGATCGGCTCGAGAACAAGGGCTTTCTGAAATCCTGGGTCGGCGATCCCACCCCGCAGCGGGGTGGCCGCCGTCGGAAGTTCTATGCGCTGCGGCCCGCGGGTATCGCGGCGCTGCGTCAGGCGTATTGTGCCTTTACCGCGATGGCGGACGGCCTTCAAAGCCGGCTGGAGCTGAAGTGAAAAGGACGACCGATCCGCCTCGGCTGGCGACCTGGCTGTTGACCAGGCGGCTGTCCGCCGAGTGGCGCGACTTCGTCGTCGGGGATCTTGAAGAAGAGTTTCGTACACGCGGCGGCGATTCGCGAGTCGCGAACCACGCTTGGTTCTGGTGGCAGACGATGCGCTGCCTGGCTGCGCCGCCCCCCGTTCGCTCCAATCAATCTCTGCATGGATCGTCACGAGGAGACTCGAGCATGCGTACCTTGTTTGCCGATCTTCGTTATGCGTTCCGGGTGATGGCCCGGACACCTTCGTTCGCAATTGCGGTCGTGACCGTGCTGGCGCTTGGTGTCGGCGCGAACACGGCGATCTTCAGCATCGTTAACGCGGTACTGCTGCGTCCCCTGCCCTTTGACGAGCCGGAACGACTGGTGCGGATCTTCACCAGGACGCCGGGCGGTCGACTATTTGAGCTCTCATCCGGCAAGTTCGACGACTGGCAGCGGGATGCGCAGTCATTCGAGGGCATGGCGATATTTCCATGCTGCGGCCTCAGAGAGTTCGCGCTCACCGGCACGGGCACCGCGCGAGCGGTAAGAGTGACAGCTGTGAGCGCAGGCTTCTTCGAGATCGTCAGAGCCCGGCCGGCGCTCGGACGCGTCTTTCGGCAAGGGGAGCACACGCCAGGCAGCAAGTACGTGGTCGTCCTGAGCGACGGGTTTTGGAGATCCGAATTCGGCGGCAACCCCGACGTGATCGGCCGCACCATGCAGCTCAATGACGAAGCGTACACCGTCGTCGGAGTCATGACGGCCAGTGCCTCGGTCGCGTCATGGTCCGCCATGGCATGCGACGTCTGGGTCCCGCTCGCGCTCTCCGACGAGCAGCGCGCCGCCCGTGGGAATCACAATCTGGATGGCGTCGCCCGTCTGAAGAGAGATGTCGAACTAGTCCAGGCGCAAGCCGAAATGGACGCGATCTCGGCAAGGCTTGCGCGTGAGTTCCCCAAGACGGACGAAGGCTGGGGTGCGGTGATCATCCCGATGCAGGAGGAGATCGTCGGCGACAGCCGCACGATGCTGGTCATGCTGCTCGGCGCAGTCGGCCTGGTCCTCCTCATCGCCTGCGCCAACGTCGGCAACCTGCTGTTCACTCGCGCCCTCAGCCGACGCAAGGAGATCGCGATTCGCTCGGCGCTTGGCGCGGGACGCGGACGCGTGTTTCAGCAGCTGTTGACCGAAGCGTTGCTCCTCGCGGCCGCCGGTGGTGCGCTCGGGCTTCTGCTCGCGTACGGGACCCTCACGTCCTCCTCGACGCTGCTCGCCAGCCAGGTGCCGAGGGCGGAGGAAATCTCGATTGATGCGCGTGTGCTGCTGTTTGCGTTGGGGCTGTCGATTCTCACCGGCATGCTCGCTGGTACGCTGCCGGCGGTGCGCGCTGGCCGTTCCGACCTGAACGACGCGCTCAAGGAAGGTGGGCGCAGCGACGGTGCGATCGGTGTCGGCACGCGCCGCTTGCTGATCGTCTGCGAAGTCGCGCTCTCGCTGCTACTGTTGATGGGCGCTGGCGTGATGATCCAGAGCCTGCTGGCACTCAGGCACAGCGACAGCGGCTTCGATCCAAACAACGTGCTCACGATGGGTGTGAGGCTGGTGGAGACGCGGTACCCGACGCCGGCGCAGCGGGCAGCATTCTTCGACGCGGCATTGCAGCGCATTCGAGCACTGCCCGGTGTCGAGGCTGCGGGAACGATCGACGACCTGCCCTTCGACGACGGATCTTCACAGACTCTCAAGCTTGACGGATACCCGCCTCAGCGCGACCCGATGGCGGTGCAGGTTCGGCAGATCACGCCCGGCTACCTGCGCGCCATGGGGATCCCGGTGCTGCGTGGACGCGACATTGTCGCGAGCGACGGGGAGGTAATGCTCGTCAGCCGTGATGCCGCAAAGCTGTATTGGGGAACGGACGATCCGATCGGGCGCCGGGCTGCCCTGCCGTTTTCGAGGACG
Source organism: Acidobacteriota bacterium (assembly GCA_046726375.1). Lineage (GTDB taxonomy): Bacteria > Acidobacteriota > Vicinamibacteria > Vicinamibacterales > UBA2999 > DASPWV01. The sequence goes on along the minus strand of JBKPAJ010000031.1, from coordinate 8,940 downwards.
GTACTTCGACCGGTGGTCGGAATCGTGGGCGACGTCAAGCAGCGGAACCTCATTGAACCCCCAACGCCGACGGTGTACTTCTACACGCGCGAGCCTTATGGTAGGGCAACGTTCGCCATACGGACATCGGTGCCGCCCGCAACGCTGGCACAGCCAGCGGTTGCAGCGATCCGCGCGATCGATCCAGAGCAGCCGCTCCTAGATATCCAGACGATGGTGCAGGTGCTCGACCGGGAATTGACGTCGCAGCGCTTCAGCGCACTGCTACTCGGAGTCTTTGGAGGAGTCGCGCTGCTGCTCGCCGCGGTCGGAATCTACACTGTGCTCTCTTACATCGTCCGCGGACGCAGCCGCGAGATCGGCATCAGAACCGCGCTTGGCGCGCGGACAGGCGACGTCCTTCGTATGGTGATCGTCGAGGGAATGTCGCCCACGCTCGTCGGCATCGCGGCCGGAGTAATTGCCGCGCTGGCGTCTGCGAGGGTCATGGAAACGCTCGTCTTTGGCGTGAGCGCATCAGATCCGCTCACGCTTGCTGCCGTCGCGGCCGCGCTGGGCCTTGTTGCGTTGATGGCGAGCCTAGTGCCGGCGTATCGTGCCTTACGGCTCGATCCTGTGAAAGTCTTGCGCGCCGAGTAGGAATGAGCGTCCTTGCAATATGACCTCGGCGTTTCGCGACGCCGTTGCCCACACGCTACTAGTCCCCTGGAAACGAGAGGCGTTGCATAAGTCCCGGAGCGCGGCGCCCGGATCGCAAGGCGCGCCGACCGCGCATATTGGGCAGATGCAAGGGAGAAGCAACGCCGCGAGCCAGGATGCCCCGCCCGGGAATTATGCGATGCCTCTCGTTTCCAGGGGACTAGCAGAACCCCCGCGAAGTTTCGACGTGCGATGAGGCACGCGACCCCGCGACGGGAAACATCGACGGTGGCGCCGAACTAACAATCTGCCGGACGCTTGTACGGTTCTGCTTGCTATTGGTCCTCGCGAGGAATATATTGACCGGCATGGCAGACGCCCCCGCGGCACATCGAACGCGCGGTGCTGACTCGAGCATCGAAGAACGCGTTTTCCAGACCCTGATGCTGGCGGCCGATCACCTCCTGAGGGGCGAGATCGAAGTGCTGCGGGTAGCCGACCTGACGTTTCCGCAGTACAACGTGCTGAGGATTCTGCGTGGCGCCCGCTCGGAGGCGCTCTCGTGTGGAACGATTTCGCAGCGAATGCTAACTCGGGATTCCGACCTCACGCGGCTGCTCGACAAGCTTGAGGAGCGCCGCCTGGTCCGCCGTGACCGAGATCCGCGCGATCGCCGCACCGTCACGGCGACGATTACGCAGGCGGGGTTGCAGTTGCTGCGCAAGCTGGACGGCCCGGTCAGCCGGGTACACCGGGAGCACCTGAAGCACATGACGCCGCAACAGCTCGAGACGTTGCGCACGCTTGCGGAGGAAGTCCGCGCGCACGAACGGTAAATTTTTTTGCGACCATATTCCTCGTGAGGAATTAACTCGTGAGTAGCGTAGGAGGTTACAAATGTCAGCCGAAAGCCGCAACCCGTACCGGGAATTCATCACGCCGGACAACGCGGTCATGTTGTTCATCGACCACCAGACTTCGATCATGGCCGGGATTGGAGACATCGATCCGGTTCGCTTCCGGAACAACATCGTCACGTTGGCGCACATCGCGAAGTTGCACCGTCTCCCGACCGTGCTGACCGACAACATGCCCGAGGGATTTGCCGGCCCCCTCCTTCCGGAGCTCGTCGCGGCTCTGCCCGACGCGTCTCTAATCCACCGCAACGGTCCGATCAACGCCTGGGACGATCGCGCATTCGTGGAGGCCGTTGAGGCGACGGGCCGCCGCAAGCTGGTGATTGCGGGATGCACGACGGACATCTGTTTGATGTTCCCGGCGCTGTCGGCGCTCCAGGCCGGCTACAACGTCTACGGCGTGATCGATGCGTCCGGCACTTGGAGCCCGCTCGACCAGCAGATCGCCGTACTGCGGCTGGTGCAGGCCGGCGTGGTCGTCATGAACACGGCCAACGTTCTCGCCGAGCTGCAGTACAACCATCATCGCCCCACCGAGGAGACGAGCGGGCGCCTGTTCGGCGATCTCGTGCCGACGCTGCAGTACACCGGCAAACAGCTTCAATACAGCAAGACGGCGTGAATCCAGGAGCTGGCGCCGGCGCGTTCTTATGCGTACTGAACGCGCCGGCGTCGAAGACGCATCGGTCCGCAAGGAGGGCAGCATGGCGAGGCTTGGTTGGAGAGAGTCACATCGGCGACGTTGGATCGCAATCGCCGTCGCTCTTGCAACAGCGACCGTGGCAGCTCCGTCGAGCGTGGCGCAACAGACCGTCTCGTCCAGAGACCGACACGATGCTCACACGCTCGCGCGGCGCTATTTCGAGGAGGTGTGGAATCAGGGCAGGCTGGAGGTGTTGGACGAATTACTGTCTCCCGCCTACATCAACCACACACCCAGCGCAGGCCATCCGCCGCCTGGGCCCGACGGGCTGAAACCAATCGTCGCCGCGATTCGGCGAGCCTTCCCGGATCTCCACTTCGTAATCGACGACGTAATTGTTGCAACCGATGCCGTCGTGATTCGGACCACGATGACGGGCACCCACGACGGCGACTTGTTTGGAATTCCGCCGACGCACCGCAAAGTCAGAGTGATGCAGATCCAGATCGAGCGGGTGAGGGATGGGCGCATCGCGGAACACTGGCGGGTGACCGACGAACTGACCCTGATGCGCCAACTGGGCGTCGTTCCCTGAGCGCCCCTGTCAGGGCACACGGTGCTGAACTGATCGACGACGCACCAAGAAGGTGAGGTCTGACCATATGGCACTACCCCGTATCGCAGATCGATTCGCGGATGTCGACGGGCTCCGGGTGTTTTTCCGCGAGGCCGGGCCAGCGGATACCACGCCGATGCTCCTGTTGCACGGCTTCCCATCCGCGTCGCATCAATTCCGCCGCCTGTTCGATGTGTTGGGCACCCGCTTTCGGGTCATCGCGCCGGACTATCCCGGCTTCGGCTTCAGCGATGCACCACCGTCGGCGGCCGCGGGAGGCGCGTTCGTTTATACGTTCGATCGGCTCTCGCACATCATCGAGCAGTTCTGCGCACAGCTGGCGCTGTCTCGATTGGTGCTGTTCGCCTTCGACTTCGGCGGACCCATAGGGTTCCGTATCGCGTGCCCCCACCCCGAGTGGATAGCAGGCGTGGTGGTGCAGAACGCGAACGCCTACGAGGAGGGCTGAGCGGATCGCGCGCAACTATGTCGGGCTTCGCCGCGACGACGAAAGAACGTCGACCACGCTGGGCGCGCTCATGACGCTCGATGCTACACGAGCGCAGTATCTCCAGGGTGTCGGCAACCCCGACTGGATCGCGCCGGACGGATGGACGCTGGATCAGCATTTCCTCGACCGGCCAGGGCGTCGACAGATTCAGTTGGACCTGGCGCTGGACCACCACACGAATGTGGCCCTGTACCCACGGTGGCAGGCGTGGCTTCGGGAGCATCAGCCGCCGCTCTTGATCCTCTGGGGTCGCCACGATCCGTTCTTCCTCGAAGAGGGCGCGCACGCGTGCCTGCAGGATGTCCCTGCCGCCGAAGTGCACATGTTCGACACCGGGCACTTCGCGCTCGAGGAGTACGCGCCAGAAATAGCCGCGCTCATCGAGTCATTTCTCGAGCGCCGAGCCTCATCGCGCAACATTTCGAACGACGTTCCGACGCTCGCGAGACGCCGCTGCAGAGTGCGTGGCGCGACAGCAAGGACACCCGCCACCGCTGCTTCGATCGATCGTGGCGTACTGTTGACCGTGCAAGACATCATCGACCGCGCCAACGTCGGTCGGGCGACGTTCTACACACACTTCGACAGCAAGGACGATCTGCTCGCGAGCGGAATCGAGCGATTGCGCGAAACGCTGAAGGAGCGTCAGCGCCAGGCCGTCACGCCCGGCGTGCACGACGACGCACGGCTTTTCGCGTTCAGTGGCGAGCTATTCACTCACGCCAATGAACACCGCGCGGTGTTTCGCGCGATGGTGGGCAAGCGGAGCGGCGCTGTCGTGCAGCAGCTCCTGCACAAGATGCTCGTCGATTTGGTGCGAGATGAGGTGAGGCAGCTGGAGCCTCCCGGCGCGAATGGGATGCCTGTCGAAGCGATCGCCCAGTTCATCGGCGGCGGGCTGTTTGGATTGCTGATCTGGTGGGGTAACGGCAAGATGCGAATGCCAGTGGAGCAAGTTGATGCGGCGTTCAGACGTCTGGCAATTCCCTCGCTCAAGTCGGCCGGCTCATTCGCCAAGTAGACAAGGCGTGATGGTCAAGCTCCGGCATCCCTCCGACCGGGGGCTTGTCTGGGAAGTACCGCACGGTCTCGTCGGGCGGTGTCCGGAGGAGTCGGCTACCGTTTCCGGAGAAGATCGCGAACCCGCATCTGCGAGACCGGTTGACTGTCAACACATGTGAGGTGTAGGCTTCCAACACATGACGCCGGACAAGAGCGACGTCCTCTACGGCACCCTGGGCTTGATGGTCATCAAGACCTTGGAGGCCATGGGCCCGCTGCACGGATATCGCATCGCGAGGCGAATCGAACAGATCAGCGGGAATCAGCTAGCACTCAACCAGGGGACTCTGTATCCGGCGCTGCTCAAGCTGGAGCAGATGGCGTGGATTTCGTCCAAATGGGGCACATCCGAGAGCGGCCGTCGCGTGCGGATCTACGCACTGACACGCGCCGGGCGCAAGCAGCTCCACAAGGAAGAAGCGCAGTGGCAGCGAGCCGCGAGCATCGTTGAACGCTTCCTCAAGATCTCGGAGAACCCCTCATGACACGCCTACGGATTTTTCTGTTTCGGCTGTGGGCCCTCGTTCGTTCTCGGCAGATGGATCGCGAGACCGACGACGAGATCACCAGCCATCTTGCCGAAGCGACAGAGGAGTACGTCCAGCAGGGCCTTTCCACCGAGGATGCGCGCTGGGCCGCCCAGCGTAGTTTCGGTGGCGTAACGCAGACTAAGGAGGTGTGTCGGCAGGTCCGGTCATTCATGTGGCTGGAGGATTTCGCGCGTGACTTGCGGCATGCGCTTCGCGCCCTCCGCAAGAGTCCGGCTTTCATGACGGCCGCGGCAGCCACACTGGCGCTGGCGATTGGCACCAACACCGCAATGTTCAGCGTCCTGAATGCCGTTCTGCTCCGGCCCCTTCCATATCGGTCCGCGGACCAGTTGGCGATGTTATGGACCGAGGATCCGACGCAGAACCTTCGCGAGGGCAGATCAGCGTGCTGGAATGTCGAACAGTGGCGGAGTCAAAGTCAGACCTTCGCGGACATGGCCGTCTTCGATGCCGTGTCGACGACGCTGATGGGGGCAGACGGCGCCGAACAGATCGTCGGCGGCAGCATCTCGCCCAACCTGCTTCCACTCCTCGGCGTTCAGCCTGTGCAGGGACGCAGCTGGTCGAGCGCAGAGGCCGAGCAGCGGCAACGGCTGGTCCTGATCAGTCATCGCTTCTGGCAAGCGCGTTTCGGAGGCTCGAACGATGCGGTTGGCGCGACCATCGTGCTCGACGGACTTCCCTCCCAGATCATTGGCATCCTCCCTGCTGGTTTCCAGATTGCGACGCTCGATGCAGACGTGTACACGATGTCTGAGGATTGGGAAACCCGCCACAGCGTGCCTGTCGGAGAGACTTGGTTCGTCGTTGGAAGAGTTCGATCGACCGTGACGTTCGAGCACGCCCAGGCGGAGATGAGCGCAATCGCCCGCCGCCTCAACGATCAGCTGCCGGCGTCCGAAAGGAACCGGGGCATCAGCGTCGTCCCATTGAGTCTTTACATGGTCGGACCCCAATCACGATTGGCATTGTGGATGCTCGGTGGTGCCGTCTTTTGCGTCTTCCTGATCGCGGCTGCCAACGTCACAAGCCTCTCGCTGGCGCGCAGCATCGGCCGCGCGCGCGAAATGGCCGTTCGCGCTGCGCTTGGAGCGAGTGCTGGACGGATCGTGCGACAGCTCCTCACCGAAAGCGTCCTGGTCGCCGCTGTCTCGGGAGTGATAGGCACACTGCTCGCCTTAGTAGGCATTCGCCTCATCCGCGCCTTTGGTCCTGGCAACTTGCCGCGTCTGAATGAAATAGACCTCGATTTCCGCGTCCTCGGCTGGGCCGTGGCCATCTCCGTATTCGCGGGGATTCTGGTGGGACTGGCGCCCGCGATTGCGACGTTGCGCCGCGACTGGCGTCCCTCCGGCGAGGAGGGTGGCAGAAGTGTCTCGGGCGGAATGTCCATGCGTAGAATCCGGCGCGCCCTCGTGGTGGCGGAGTTTGCGCTTGCGATCGTTCTGCTGGTCGGCGCCGGACTGCTCGTCCGAAGTTGGTGGTACGTGAACAGCGTTGATCCGGGATTCAGGCTTGAGCGGGTCCTTGCGATGGAGCTCTCCAGCCCGACAACCTTCAGCGTCCCCGCCCAAAGGACCAACCTTTACCACCGCGTGCTCGAACAGATTCAGGCGGTTCCGGGTGTGGAGAGCGCCGGCATCATCGGCGATCTGTTCATTGCTAACACTAGGGAGCAGGTCATTACTGTCGAACGGGACGGCGGAACGGTTTCGGAGCGCTTGCGGTTCCGAAGAGACGAGGTTGGCGGAGATTTCTTCAAAGCCCTCGGAACGCCGTTGCTCAAGGGCCGCTTCTTTTCGATCAGCGATGGGCCTAATGCTCCACCGGTTGCGATCATCAACGATGCAATGGCTCGCCGCTTGTGGGCCGGGCGCGATCTAGTGGGCAGAAGATTCAAACTTGGCTCCCGCGATTCTGACCGCCCGTGGTACACAGTTGTAGGCGTGGTGGGCGATATGCGGCGGCAGGGGCTGGAGCGTGAACCGGTCCCGCAGATGTTCGAGTCTCTCGCGCAGAGTCCTCCGCGAAGCGTGGACCTTTTCATCCGTACCTCGACGGACGACCCACTGGCGATGGCCGGGGCACTGCGAGCGGCCGTGTGGCGGGTGGAGAGGAATGCGCCGATCTATGGAGTGGCGCCCCTGGAAGAGCAGCTCGGAACATACCTCATCCAACGGCGCTTCCAGACGACGCTCCTGATCGGCTTCTCCGTCGTGGCGCTGCTGATGGCCGCTGTCGGGATCTACGCGCTCATCCGGTATTCGATCGCGACGCGCACACAGGAAATCGGCTTGCGCATGGCCATTGGAGCACAGGCCAGCGACATCCTCCGCATGATTATCCGGGAGGGGCTGACGCTAACCCTGACCGGGCTCGCGCTCGGGCTCGTCGGAGCCTGGTGGCTCGGGCGGGCAGGCTCCAGCCTGCTGTTCGGCGTGACGGCTACCGATCCGTTGACGTTCATGGCTGTTTCACTGTTGCTCATCGCAGTTGCCACTGCAGCCTGCTATTTCCCAGCACGACGCGCAATGAAAGTCGACCCAATAGTGGCATTGCGTGTGACGTGAACGTGCAGGGAGCCGCCGTATAGCGCAGCAGATCCAGCGACTGCCGATTTTCGAAGACGAAGGGAACGCCGCGACCGCCGGCGTGAAGAGGCGCCGGCTGACGGTGGAACGCGCCCGACGGCTGGTCACCGTCTTCGAGCAGGGACGATTCGGGAGCTGGCGATCGATCTTCGTCGTGCCGTCGATCTGGGTCTGGAGTTGGGCATCTACGCGTACGATGCGGCATCGGCAGCGTCAACGTTTCCCAGCACTCCATGATGGATGAACGCACCGAGGGGAATCGACACGAGCCATGCCGTCACGGCCGCTGCCGCGATGCGCCGATAGTTCATGCTGGTTCGGCTCCTTTCGGTGGGGCTAAGACCGACGTTCAGTACTTGCGCTCGAGACGATCGGCAATTCCGCCTGCTGCTCTCGCTTGGCCGAGAGATCTTGCATCGAACAGCGCCGTTCGAGTTGATACATCCGGACCTCTGACGACGTTCGAAACGGTACGAGTCGATGCTCATAGTGTGCCCTCGCGTTCAGCGCCCAGCTGTGGTCAAAGTGCAATTCCCTTGCTCACTGTTAGACGGGAATTCAACCCCTTCGACATTGAGCATCAAATCCGCGCACTTCCGCGGCGGGGGATATCTCGGTCGGCGCGGAAAAAAAACCGCTCACGCCATCGTCGCATTGGCTCGGTTGTCCCATTAGGCTGGATGCGCCGGCACCTCATTTGCTTCGGCCCAGCCTCCAATCCACGTTAATCGGCGGCTCCATACGTGCATGCGATGGATCCTCGGACTTACTGGCGGACTGCCCACCTAAGCCGTCGCAAGGCGCTTCGGAGCGAGGACGCAGTGGCTAATTACGTGATAGACCGATCGCGACGCTTCGCCTGGCTCATTATCCTGATCGTTGATGCGGGGGTCCTGTTGTGGCGAGCGATGGCGGCTCTCGTGCCGGAGCACCTCCTCGGACCAGGCTCCACACCAATCCTGGCTGCCGGTTACGAGGGCTTCACTTCGCGCATCGCACAACGCGGCAAGTTCATTGGGATCGGGTTGGTCCGAGCTGATTGACGACTTTGCCGTCCGCGTCGAGGAACGAAATACTGGGTGCTCCGTCGGATGTGACCTGTAACACGATCCTCTTTCGCCCGTCGCGGTCCATAAGCGATACGCTGGCGACACCTTCCTTATCGTGGCCGATGAAGAGACGCCGCCGATTGCCTGTGGGCTCGCTCTCCGACAGTGTGAGCCCAACGATGTGGTTCTTTGAATCTTGCACACCGGCGAGTTGAACAAATTGAGAGCTCGCCCCGTAGCGATCGAACGAGAGGGCCACACCAGCATCCACTACTTCGCCGTTCGCGTTGCGGCGTCCACCGAATACCAGACCGCCGTTCTCGGTTCCTTCGTCGTTATAGAAGAGCATGCCGGCGTATGG
>JBKPAJ010000030.1:0-25307 GCA_046726375.1 Acidobacteriota bacterium | reverse complement strand
CGCCATCGGTCGAATCATGAACCCGGCACCGGCGGATTCAGGCAAATGAAGGAGCGCGGCATGCGACCCGATGAAGGCGACCTCGACGAGGAGATCCGCGGCCACTTGGCGATCAACATCAAGGAACGGATCGATCGCGGGGAGGATCCGGTGAGCGCGCGTCGCGCGGCACTGATGGAGTTCGGCTACGTGCCCGCCGTGCGCGACGAGATGCGGCGCGTCTGGTACAGCCGTTGGTACGATCGGGCTGAAGCGCTCGCACGAGATATCCGGTTCGCCTTGCGCTCCCTCGTCCGTGCCAAGGCACTGACCGTCACTGTGGTGGTGACGCTCGCCTTGGGCATCGGCGCCAACGCGGCGATTTTCAGTGTGGTTCGGAGCGTGCTTCTGCGTCCGCTCGTCAATCGCGAGGCGGATCGGCTGATCTATATCCGCCAGGGCGCCCAGGGGCTCGGCATCCAGAACCTCACCTTCTCGGTCCCCGAAATCAGTGACTTCAAGTCGCGCGCCACAACGATTGCCGCATTCGGCGATTTTTCCACCGTCTCCTTCACGTTGATCGGGTTCGCCAAGGAACCGCGCCTCGTGAGAGCCGGCGTCGTCAACGGATCCTTTTTCGAGGTGATGGGACTTCGGCCGGTACTCGGCCGGCTGTTGGGCCCCGCCGATGATGGCCCCGGGGCGGTGGGCGCGGCGGTGCTGACGCACCGTTTCTGGAAAGAAGTGCTCAACAGCGATCCGGTAGTGGTTGGCCAGACGATCCGTCTCGGTTCGACTGCTGCGACCGTGGTCGGCGTGCTCGAGCCGTCGGTGCCCTATCCAACCGAGACCGAGATCATCGCGAACATGGTGACGAGCCCGCACCATCTCGGGGCGACGATGAATACCGATCGCAAGCACCGCATGACCGACCTGTTCGGCCGGCTGGCCCCAGGCGCCAGTGTGGACGCGGCGCGCGCCGAACTGGCCAGCCTGCACGCGTCGATGTTGCGAGAGCATCCCGAGGCGTACTCCCCGCAGGCTAGGATCGGTCTGCAGGTCAGGACGCTCCAAGAACAAATCGCGTCACCCGCACGGACCATCCTCCTCGTGCTCATGGCGGCGGCGGCGGTTGTGTTCATCATCGCGTGTTCGAACGTGGCCAACCTGATTCTGGCCCGGTCGGTCCGCCGTGAAGCAGAACTCGCCGTGCGTGCCGCGCTGGGCGCGGGCCGCGGCGCGCTCCGACGCACTCTGCTCGCCGAAAGCCTGGTTCTCTGTGCGGCTGGCGCCGGCCTGGGCCTGCTCCTGGCGGGGCCGCTCGTGAGCGTCGCAGGCCGCTATGCCGCGCGCTTTTCCGTTCGGGCGCTCGAATCCACTGTGGACGCCGGCGTGCTCTGGCTTGGAGCAGGATTGGCGGTGATGGCGGCCGTGCTGCTCGCCTACATTCCCCGGCTGCCATCATCCGATCGGTCCGGCGGTTTAGGGCTGGCTGGTGGCGGCGTCCGGATCACGCCAGGCACGAACCGCCGTCTGCGGATCTTTGCCACGACTCAGATCGCATGCACGTTCGTGCTGCTTGCGGCAGCCGGCATGCTGGTCACGACATTGACGGCGTTGCAAACCGCCAACACCGGCTATGACCTGCGACACGTATTGGCGATCGACCTTCCAGACATACTCGGACCAGGCTTACGCGACCCGACGAGGGAGACTGCCCTCCAGGAAGTTGCTCGGCGGATCGGCGAGCTGCCAGGCGTAGAGGGTGTCGCGCTCGGAGGGAGCGTACCCTGGCGCGACCGTAGCACAACAAGGGTGCAGTTTGTCGCCGAGGGGTACCAGCCCGCGAACGGCGAAGAAAGCCCGACGGGTCGATTACGCAACGTTTCCCCCCATTACTTCGCCGTACTCGGCGTCCCGCTTCTCGCCGGCCGGGACTTTACGGACGACGATCGTCGCAGCAAGGAGCTCGTGGCGATTGTCAACCAGAGCGTGGCGCAGCGCCTGTTCCCGAACGGTGACGCGCTCAACCGGCGTCTGACGCCCACGAATCTGGGAACCAATCTTGGAGGTCCAGAGCCCAGCCGCATCGTCGGCATCGTCGCCGACGTGGATGAAGAGAACGTCGTGCAAGAGCCGTCGATGATCGTGTACTACCCGCTTCGCGGCGGGGGCAGCCGTCTCTTTGTGCGTGCCTCAGGAAACCCGCGCGTGCTGATCGCGTCCGCGACGCGCACCATCCGCGAGATCTCCGCCGATCAGGCGGTCGAGCGACCCGCCACGCTCGAGGATATTCGCACCGAAGTCCTGGCGCCTGAGCGATTGAACGCGTTCGTGTTCTCGGCCCTTGGTGGCATCGCCCTGCTCATTGCGATCGTCGGCGTCGCTGGCGTCCTGGCATTCTCGGTGAGTGCGCGCACGCGTGAGTTCGGCGTGCGGCTGGCCGTCGGCTCCACGCCGCGGGATCTGCGGACCGGCGTGCTTTGGGACGGCGTGCGGACTGCGGCGATTGGGATCGCAGCTGGCGCGGCCGGCGGCTACGCGCTCGCGCGCATGGCGGGCGGATTTTTCGAGAACGTGCAACTGCCTGGTGCTCTGCCCGTGATTGGCGCCGCGATGGTGCTCATCGGCGCTGCGATCGGCGCGTCGCTCGTGCCAGCCGCGCGCGCCTCACGTGTCGATGTCTTACAGGCGCTTCGATCGGAGTAGGGCTCTCGATCCGCGCCAGCGATCATCTTCAATCGCGGCGGGACGCCCGACTCGGCACGATCGAGCCGGAGTCATCGCGCCGGCGGGCGGGCCATAAACCGAACGCGCTCGTCCATGACGTGACACTCCTTGCCAAGGCATGCCCCGTCCTGCTGAAGGGGCAAAGTGTCAGTGCTCCAACCCCCGATCGATGCGAGACGACTGCGACCGCTACGCCACGCTCAAGCAATCGCGTGACAGTCGTGTGTGTCGGAGATCGTGAAACGGCACGATACACCGGCCGCTTCTGTCACGGCCGTCCAAGCCACTTTCCAAATGTTCGTTGAGGCGGGCTCGCATCTGTCGGGATCCGGGTCGATATTGCGTACCACAAGCTGACCCCGATGCTGCTCAACGAGCTGCAACGTCAGGAGAGAGCGATCGATGCGCTCCGCGCCCAGATTGACGCGCTCCAGAGGCGGCTCGTGACGCTCGACGGCCGACGCACCACCTACGCCGATTCCGCGACGACCGTCCCCGGTGCCGGGTTCGGCGTCGCTGCTCCTGGTCGGCACGGGACTGCTGTGCGCGAGCGTGAAGCGTCTGTGCCAGCGAGGCCCGAACGCGTAGCCAAAACGGAGCCAGCGCTGCACGTGACAGCACGAGCCGCCGCTGAAGCTCGTGCAGCGAGTAGCGAGGCCGGCTTGGGCGAATCACGATCGGTCCGTTGTCGACCGACAGCATCGTATTGATGTTCACATCCGGAGTGATGTCGCATCCGTAGTATCGGTGAAGCAGGCGCGCGCCGCCTCGACTGAGACTCAGGAGAACTGCCTATGACTCGATTACGGCTGCCGAACCAGCCAGTGGGCAGTCTACGCCGATGGTAGTAGACTGTCTACCACCATGGCCGTCACTCCCGACCACCCCGCAGGAAACGCTCAACTGTCAGGTGAGCAGGATCGTTGGTCCCCGCTGGTGTACGCAATTTGCGATCATGATCCGGCGCCTGCGCGCCAGGAGTGTCGGAGTAACCATGTCGATCACGACTTCTGAACTTTTCACGGTTGTGCGCCGGCCGACTCCTCGACTCGGCGCATCGGCGGGAACGAATGAGACCACCAACTGCTGAGCGGTCGTCACATGAATGGCACGTTCCGCACCTTCTTTCGACACGAGAAGCCCCGACCGCTTGCAGCCGTCTGGAGCGCTGTGCAATGGTAGGTTAGCCGTGGAGTCCAGCAATTCGGAGGTCGACCTCGGCCTCCTCCAGCGGATCGCCAGCCGCGACGAAGCCGCGCTGACAGAGTTCTACGACCGGCACAGCCGACTCGCCTACTCCGTCATCATGCGTATTCTGGGCAGCCCGTCGGACGCGGAAGAAGTGCTGCAGGAAACGTTCGTGCGCGTGTGGTCGCGCGCTGACACCTACGACGCGTTGCTGGGATCGCCTGGCACATGGCTCACGCGCATCGCGAGAAATCGCGCCATCGACCGGCTGCGCGCTCGCCGTGTCCGGGGCAATGTCGGCGCCGGACCCGCACTCCACTCTGACAACGACGCGCCTCGTTCGGGGGAGCTCGTCACGCGCGACGCGCCTGAGACGGTGCTGGAGGGCCGCACGATGGCCGGCGCGGTGCAGACGGCGCTGGCCGCCCTCACGCCCGCGCAGCGGGCGCTCATCGAAGCGGCGTTCTTCGAGGGCTACACCCACAGCGAACTCGCCACTCGGTTCGGCGTGCCGCTGGGCACGGTGAAGACGCGCATCCGCACAGGGCTGGCAGCGATGCGTGGCCGACTGGAGCAGGTCCTATGATTCCCAACGAGCTCGAAGCCCTCGTCCTGGCCGATTCGGTCGGCGCGCTCGACCCTGGCGAGCGCGTGGAGCTGCAGGCTCGTCTCGATGCGTTGACGCCGGAACAACGATCAGAGGTCGCCCGCCTCTACGACGCCGTGATCGCCGTGGCGGTCAGCGTTCCCCCGCTGGAACCACCCGCGCGCGTGCGCGAGCGCCTGCTCGACGCGGCGCGCAAGCCGACGCGCTACACCGTGTGGGCGGCCGACGCCGCGTGGATTGAGACCGGCCTGCTCGGGATCCGTGCCCGGGTCCTGGCGGTAGACAAGATGCGATCGCTCGTCACCCTGGTGATTCGCGCCGAGCCGGGCGCCGTTTACCCGCCGCACAGGCACCACGGACCGGAGGAGTGCTTCGTGATCAGCGGATCCGTGGTGATCGACGGCCGTGTGCTGCGCGCCGGGGATTTCCATCATGCTGACGAGGACTCTGATCACGGCGAGATCACCACGACCGAGGGCGCTGAGGTGCTGGTTGTCGGCGCCGTGGACGACTACTTGCCGGCGCCGCCGGCCGACGAGTCCGGCCGGTCCCTCGATCGGTAGGCACTCCGCACTCGATCCCGAACGCACGTCGTCTACGTGCCGTGGTTCAGTTGCGGCCGTTTTCCGCGTGGCCGCTGCCGAGCAACGGTGGTCAATCCAGGATTTGCTGAGGAACGCTTGCGTACGCCGGTGCTGGGGCGCGTCGAAGAACGCGACCGGATCGTTCACCTCGGCGATCTGGCCGGTGTCCACGAAGACGATCCGGTTCGCGACCTGATGGGCGAATCCCATCTCGTGCGTGACGCAGATCATCGTCATGCCCTCTTCCGCAAGGACGACCGCGTGTCCAACACCTCCTTGACGGCTTCCGGGTCGAGTACAGACGTCGGCTCGTCAAACAGCATGATCTTCGGGTTCAAGCAAAGCGATCGCGCAATCGCCGCACGTTGCTGTTGGCCGCCTGACAACTGACCCGGGTACTTGTTCGCCTGTTCGGGAATCCCTCACGCGGCGAAGGTAGTCATCGCGACGTCATTCGCCTCTCGCTCCGACATCCTCTTCACCCAGATTGGCGCGAGCATGCAGTTCTCGAGAACGGTGAGGTGCGGAAAGAGATTTGTGGCCGCCGGCATCGCCGCCGGCGCGCGGGCGGCTATTTGTTTGCCGGCGTGGCGGCTGGCTCTATCGAGAACGTGGGCTTCCCGACCAGAGCGCCTGGAGGACATCCACGCGCGACGCGCGCACCGTGGGCATCAGCGAGGCGACGACGGCGGCGCGGCGCGGTGCCGGTTCTCGCCGCAGCAACCGATCTCGCCGTCGGAGTAACCCTCGCACAGACGCCGCGATGAGCGCCTCGACGATGTCACGACTCTGCAAATCGTCTCTGCAAGACCACGACGCCACTGGCTTCATCCACCGCCGTGGTGGCCGCAGGCGCCCGCGCGCTTCCCACGAAGCGTCGCGAACCGCACTCGTCAAATCAAGGGCCGCTGATAGCGCGCATACCGTCTCGATATGGGGGCGGCGACGTTCCCCGCGCTCCAGGCATTCAGCGCATTGACCGACAGCCCTGCGATGTTCGGGGGCTCTTCCTGCGTTTAGTCGGCTGCCTCCCGGAGCGCCTTGAGTTGCGACCCAAATGACGGCGGAGCGCCAAGTGTCATGGTCCGCTCGTCTTACTGCCGGCCGTACGGGCGGCGTAAGAGTCGTGTGCGGGCACTGTAGGTGGTCGTCAGCCCCTCTACACTTCACACTGGCGACATCACGGTGATGCGTATCACGATTCTCGATGACTACTTCGATACCCTGCGGACGCTCCCCTGTTTCCGGAAACTAGACGGCCATGAGGTCGACATCTGGAACGATCACCTCCAAGAGACCGAGGCACTCGCCCTGCGCTTGAAAGACACTGAGGTTCTGGTCCTCATCCGCGAGCGGACCGAGATCCGAGCGCCGCTACTCGAGCGTCTGGACCAGCTCCGGCTGATCAGCCAGCGCAGCGTGTACCCGCACATCGACGTCGACGCCTGCACGCGCCGGGGCGTGATCGTGTCGTCCGACCTGCATCCGGGCAGCCCCTCGTTTGCCGCCGCGGAATTGACCTGGGGCCTGATCCTCGCGTCGATGCGTCAGATTCCGCAGCAGATGCGCTCGTTGCGCGCCGGCACCTGGCAGATCGGGGTCGGCAACACTCTTCGGGGCAAGACACTCGGCATTCACGGTTACGGACGAATCGGCAGCACGGTCGCCGGCTACGGAAAGGCGTTTGGCATGCAGGTACTGGTGTGGGCGCGCGAAGCATCACGGCAACGAGCGCAAGACGATGGTCATGCGATCGCTCGGAGCAAGGCGGCGCTGTACGAACAGTCCGACATCGTCTCGTTGCACATGCGCCTGGCCGAGGAGACCCGTGGCATCGTCACCGCAGCGGACCTGGCGCGCATGAGCCCGTCCGCCCTGCTCGTCAATACCAGCCGCGCTCAGCTCATCGAGGCGGGCGCCCTCGTGCGCGCGCTGCATGCCGGACGTCCGGGGATGGCGGCGGTCGACGTCTTCGAGCAGGAGCCCCTGCGCGATCCGAACCACCCGCTCCTCACGCTGGACAACGTCGTCTGCACGCCGCACATCGGCTATGTCACGAGAGACGAGTTCGAGATCCAGTTTTCGGATGTGTTCGACCAGATTTTGGCGTATGGCCAGGGACGCCCGATCAACGTCGTGAACCCCGCGGTGCTGACGCGACCGAAGTAAGTCATGATCACGTGGCCGACGAGCTCCAAGAGTAACATCCGTGCCATGCACGCGATTTGACATGGACCGCTGCTGCGGGTACCGCGCAGAAAGGGCGCCCGCGGGTTCGCGCGAAGGGCCAAGCCCACCGTCAGATTTCCACTAGACCAACGGCACCGACACCGCCGTGCTGCCTGCTTGCGAACCACAGGCCCAGCATGGAGGTTGTACGATGCCGCGCCAACTGTCCGATCGCCCGAATCTCGAACAACTGAAGAAGCAAGCCAAGTCCCTGCTCCATGCCGCGCACGCTGGCGACAATGACGCGCTCCGGCGCTTTGCGGCCTTGCCCGCGTTTTCGAGCAAATCGATCGAGCAGATCGCCGTCCTCGATCTCGCGCTCCACGACGCGCAGTCCGTGATCGCGCGCGATCACGGGTTTCCATCCTGGACGACCCTGCGCGAGGAAGTCGACGCTCGAACACTGTCGTTTGAGGCCGCGGTCGACGAATTCGTTCGATGCGCGAGCGGCGGCGCCGCCGGTCGCGCCAACCGGCTGCTGGCGCTCTATCCAACGATTGCAACCGCCTCGTTCGCGACCGCGCTGGTGCTCGGCGACGTCAAGTCGGTCGAGGCGCGGTTGCACGATCATCCGGAGCTTGCGACACAACCTGGTGGACCGCAGAAGTGGGAGTCGCTGCTCTACGTTTGCCACACCTGTATGCACGCCGACGAGCCCGCCCGTGTAGAAGGGCTGGTCACGATTGCGCGACGCCTTTGTGCGCTCGGCGCCAATCCGAACGCGGAATACCGCTGGAACTGGCACCCCCGAGCGTCCGCGGACGGCGCTGTGGGGCGCCATCTGCGCGGTCAGGCATCTTCCACTTGCGCACGTGCTGCTCGAGGCCGGCGCGAATCCAACCGACGGCGTCTCAGTGCACATTGCCGGTGGCGGCGGCAATATCGACGCACTTGAACTGCTGCACCATTATGGCGTCAACGCGAATGGAATTCCGGGCGGTGTGCCGCCGCTCGTGTACATGATGCTGTGGACAGAGAATCCAGCCGGCCCGTACTGGCTGCTCGAGCGCGGCGCGGACCCCAATCTCGCGTGGGGCGTGGACGGCGAAGCTCCGCTGCACGTCGCCGCTCGCCGATGGGATGTGGCGATAGTCGAACGGCTGGTGCAGCACGGCGGAGATGTATCGAGGCGCCGCGCGGACGGCAGCACCCCGCACACGCTGGCCGAGTTGTACGGCAACACCGACATCGCGGCGTGGCTGCTCGCGCATGGCGCCAAGAGCGAACTCTCCGCGCTGGATCGCTTCGTGGCCGCTTGCGCACGCGCCGATCGCGCGGGAGCAGAAACCATGCTGGCGGCGCGGCCATCTCTGCGCGCGGAGTTACGCCAGGAGCACCATCTCATGCTCCATCGTCCTGCCGAGATCGGCAACGCCGCAGTCCTCGAGACGATGCTCGGGTGCGGCTTCGAGACCGACGCGAAGGACAAAGACAACGTCATCCCGCTGCATCGAGCGGCAATGGGTGGTCACCCGGAGGCCGTACGGGTGCTCCTGAAATATGGCGCCGACGTGAGCGCAAAAGACGGCATGTTCTCGGCAACGCCGCTGGTGTGGGCCGCCGAAGGCCGAAGCAACGTGACGACGCCAGGCGCTGATCACGTCGACGTCGCGCGGCTGTTGATTGCCGCCGGCTCGCCTCTCAAGCGGACACCGCCTGAGGGCGCGCCCGGGCCCGAACGCACGCTGGAGGACTTGGCCGAGCTGAAGCAGGCGGCCGCGCGGTAAAAAGGGGCCTGCCCCATTAGTTACATGCAGAGACAACCTGTGGCGTTCCGACCACGGTGCTGTCTCTGCATGTAACTAATGGGGCAGGCCCCTTTTCCTCCTGACACTCAATCTGACGTCGCATTCGAGTTCGTCTACAGAGACGCTATCGTCTGTTAAAGAGCTCTAGCATTTGCGGAGGAACTGCCGTGTTTGGGTCTCCGCCCGGAACACAGCAGATCTGTCGTCCTCCGTTATCCACCACAGCAGTTGCAATCCTCGCGCTCGACCGGCCGAACCGGCCAGAGGCCTCCGTAGACAAAACAACTCTGGGTATGTGACGACACCCGCGTTGTCAAGCGACGAAAGAGGCAGAAGCAGAAATGAAAGCATTGTTTCTTTCCCAACATTGAGATCAGCCTGAAAGGTGGCGCAAACATGAGAAGACACGAACTGCAGGTCGTTCTCGGCTTGGTCGTTGATAGGACTCACGTGC
This sequence comes from Acidobacteriota bacterium, assembly GCA_046726375.1. Lineage (GTDB taxonomy): Bacteria > Acidobacteriota > Vicinamibacteria > Vicinamibacterales > UBA2999 > DASPWV01. Next base: position 15,788 of record JBKPAJ010000030.1, on the reverse strand, counting down.
GGGATTTGGTTGCGCGCGCTGGCGATCCCGACGAGTCAATTCGAACTGGAAGGAAATGCAGTTGCGGACACACCACCGTCAGATGACTGGGCCAACACCGTGCCCACGATTCAGGCGGGCAGTGAGGCCTTTGCTTCAACGTTCGTGGCGGATGGATCAGGGAATGCCACGATTTTCACCACAGGCGGGTCGAAGGACATCAACGATATCAACCAATGGTCGTCAAGGACCAGTTGGGTGGGTTGCCCGACAAAGATAACCTCACCAACGCGTATGCTGCGGCGTATCGCTCGCCCACCGGTGAACTGATCATCTACTTCGGGACCGATCGGTTCGCGAATGACGGCGACGCACAGATGGGCTTCTGGTTCTTCCAGTCGCAGGTGCAGGCGATCAACGGCCAGTTCGTGGGTCCGGATGGTGTGACGCCGGCGACGCATACGATTGGCGACATCTTGATCATCGCGAACCTGTTGAACGGCGGCGCCCAGGTCAACCTGCAGGTGTTCAAGTGGGTCGGCGGTTCGAATCCGTTGCAGTTGCTGGCGAACGACGTCGGCGCGAAGTGCGGCACCAACACCGACCCGAACGTGTGCGCCATCAGCAACGACAATTCGGAGACGGCACCGTGGAGCTATACGCCGAAGTCCGGTACGCCGGGTGTCTTTCCGACGTTCTCGTTCATCGAAGGCGGAATCAACGTGTCGGCGTTGCTCGGCGGGCAGGGTGCGTGCTTCTCGTCGTTCATGGCCGAGACACGCTCGTCGCAGTCGCAGTCGGCGACGCTGAAGGACTTCGCGCTCGGCCAGTTCAATACGTGCAAGATGGACATCACCAAGGACTGCCCGACCGTTTCGTTCGATCCATCGACCAATTTGTTGACTTATACGTACAACGTCACGGTGACGAACAGCGGCTTCGGCACCGTGTTTGACCTCGTGGTGACGGATACGCCGCAGGGTCAGCCGTCCACGCAATTCAGCCTGGACTCCTTGGCGACGGGAGCGTCGCATACGTTCACGGGCACGTTTACGCAAACGCCTAGTCCGAGCATGCCGAACCCACCGACGAATACCGCGACGGCTGTAGCGGCCGCGTCGGACGGGGGACAACAGTCTGTCACGGCCGGTCCGGCGACCGCGCAGTGTCAGCACGTCGACTTCGATTCGAGCCTGATGGTGACGAAGAGCTGCACTTCGCGGGTCGTGGTGGAGAATAACCGCGTCGTCGTGGCCGTGGACGTTCAGGGCTCGGTCTGCAACATCGCACCGGATCCGTCGACCGGCGACTTCCCCGAGCCGATTGACAACGTCGTCGTGACCGACGATCCGGCAATCACGCCGATCAATCTCGGCACGTTGCTGACGGGACAGTGCAAGGACTATACGTCGACCTACTTCCCGAGCACGGTGATCGGGAACGGTTTGCCGCACGATCAGAACTATAGCGATACGGTCACGGCTGCAGGCACTGGCCGGATCACCCAGTCCTCGCGCGCGAACACCGCGTCGGCCAACTGTCCGCTCTGCCCGTAGGTTTTCGTCGGAGCGACGGGTGATTCGTCACTCGTCGTTCCTCTTTTTTTAGTGGGACGTTCGCCGAACGAATCCCGGCCCTGACGGACTCCAGGAATTGCCACTCGGCTCAGTAGTGGACCACTGGCCGGTTCGCTGTGTGCCGCTCTCGCCATCAGAGGAGAAGCACGGCGCTCGTGTTCGGATTCCCGTAGAGATCCACCGCGACAACTTCGACGAGGGCGATCACGCCCCTGAAGCTGTCTGGATCGAGACGTAGTAGAAAGGACTTCGAGCGAGGATTGAACACCATCGTCAGGGTAGTTATCCGCCCACCAACGGATGTGCACGCCGTCACCATAGTGCAACTCCTTGGTCTTGACACCGTCTATAAGGATTTCGTTCATGCGGCGATTTTGCGGCGCTGCTTGGGACGTGCTCCGGCGTTCAGTGCTGGCGCAGATAGACGTACTCGAAGGCGAGGAACTCGGGCGACGCGCCTTGCGCCAACGGCGTCAGATCCCCAGTTTGTCCATCGCGGCCCGATATTCTTCGGGCGACATGCCAATGCACGTCCAATGTGGTCACGACTGTCATGCCCACTACGTAAGTTCGTACGCCTCGCCCGAGCAGCTCCGCGCCGGCCTCGAGTTCTATCGGGCGTATCCAGCAAACGAGCGATTCAACACTGGTCAACGGGGGCCGATCGACGTGCCCATCGTCCTGGCCGGCGGGGAGCACTCGCTGGCGCCGATCAACCCCACCGTGGCGGGATCGCTGCGAGAGCACGGCTGGCGCTACGTGTCAGTCAAGGTGATTGCCAACAGCGGGCATCAAGTGATCGACGAGCAGCCAGCGATCGTCGCGGAACTGCTCGAGCGATACGCGGTGCGGTAACCAGCACACGCCATGCCTCACCCCTCAGCACCCGGGCTGGTACCAGTTCGCCGAATTCAGCCGCCATTTCAAACGCCGCGAATTCGACGAGGCGCTGTTAGCAGCAGGGCGCGCCAACATGCCGGATTTCTTCTGGATGTACTTCGCGATGATGGAACTAGCCCCTCCAATGGCCGGATCCGTCAGGATGCGCGAGTTCGTTACCTGGTGGTGCTGGGAGGATGAATTGGTCGAGGCGATTCGTCGCGGCATCGAATTCGCGAACGCCGCTTCGGCGAAGAAGAGTTAGTGGTCGTGTTCGCGCGTTGCGACGTAGGTTCGTCGCGCGCGAACCGTCATTCCGGGTTGGGTCACGCGCACCTCCAGCTTGTGTTGTCGTCCATCCGTGGCAGGCACGAAACCGAGCAAGTACTGACTACGTAGCTCCTCGGCGACGCGAGAGAAGCTCGCAGCGAAGTCATCGGTCTTCTGCAACTGGAAATACCCGCCGCCCGTTTCTTCGGCGATGATCTTCAGATTCTTGTTCGGGTGCGTTTCTACGTTCTGCACCCCGTTGAAATATTCGGTTTCGAGACCGATAGCATAGACCATCACTTCTTCGGTTTGCGCGCGGTTGAGAACGGTTCTGAAGCGTGCGCGGCTTGCCGTGTCGTCGCCGTCGGTGAACACGAGCACCACGCGCCGACCCGCGACGCCGCGAAGAGTATCGAGGCTCGTGCCAATCGCATCGTGCAGGCGCGTCTGGAAGCCAAGCTGTAACTTGCCAAGCGCAGCGACCAGGGTGTTTTGATCGTTTGTGAACGTTCCACTCAGTTGCACTTTGTCGTTGAACGCGCCGACCTGCACGCGGTCGTCGGGTTGCAGCCGGCGAATGAATTGGTCGGTCGCGCGATACAGGACCTGGAGGTTCGTTCTCGTGCTGGCGCTCGTGTTCGAGCATCACGACTGCGGTGAACGGCTGCGGCTCTCGCGAGAAGACGGCGATGTCTACGGGCTTGCCGTTATCGCGGATTGAAAAATCTGTTTGATCGAGGTTCGTGACGAGCCGACCCGCTGAATCCAGCACGGTCGCAAAGACAGGAACCGTGCGCGTCGCTGATTTGAAGAGTGGTTGGTCCTGAGTTGGGAGCGGGCCACTACCGAACACCACAACGGCGGCGATCGTGGCCAGCAAAGATCTACGCATCCATTAACCCCAAGCTCACTTCAGTTCGCAACGCCAACGGCGTTGAACGTTCGAACAATGCCACTTTCGGCCCGAACCTTGAGGTCGGCTCAATGCCACGATCATCAACTGTAGAGTCGAGAGTCGGCGCGGTGATGGTAGCGACGGGGAGTAGCTGTGGCCGACTGCTTTCGCACAAGACGCCGGTGCCTCAATCCGTCGCATGATTCCGTCTCCGACTCCCGCTCATCGAACCGGACGTGCGGATTTCGCGCATCCGGCTCTCCGACTGGATTCACGTCAGACTCACACAGGCGACCGCCCGAGCAGCGACCCGAGATACAGCACGCCCAGGTCACCAAAGACGCGCTTGAATCGCCGGGTGCCCCGCCTGGGCACCTGATGCCGTCGTCTGAGAAAGTGCCGCACCGTGGTCAGCACATACCAGTCGACCGCCTGATAGGCTCCGGCGCGCGACCCGTAATCGAAGTACGTCGCCAAGCCTCGCAGACGCCGATTGAGATCCGCCACCACCCGCGGCCACGGCTGCTGATTCCCCGGATGGAGCACACCACGCACGGTGGCTTTCACCCGCTGAAGGCTCGTCTTCGACGGCTTCGCGGCCAGATACCAGTGACCATCGACCGGCGAGCGCGCCGACCCGAGCGTGTAACCCAGAAAGTCGACCTTCTCCGTGCGGGCGTTCCGGATGCTCGTCTTCGCGTCATGAAGCGTCAGCCCGATCCGTGTCATCACGTCACGCGTCCACGCCAGCGCGGCCGCGGCCTGCCCGCGACTCACGATGACGAAATCGTCCGCGTAGGAGATGACCCGGGCGCGGTACTGCCGCCCTTTGTCGCGTTGCCGCCATGCGCGCAGAAAGCGATGCATGTAGATGTTGGCGAGCAGCGGGCTAATCACTCCACCTTGCGGTGTGCCCCGCGTGCTGCGCTTGCCACCCGACCTGCGCGGCCGCCCCTGCGCGTCTCGTTCCTCAACGGGCACCTTCAGCCACATCTTCACGAGATGCAGCATGTGTCGGTCCACCACGCGGCGGGCCACACTCTGCAGCAGCTCATGATGCGGCATCGTGTCGAAGTACTTCGCCAGATCCGCATCGACGACATCCGTCTACCCTCACACAGCGCCGTGTGCACTGCCTGGACCGCGTCTTGGGCCGAGCGCTGCGTTCGGTAGCCGTAGGCACTGTCCTCGAAGTCCGCTTCGAAGATCGGCTCCAGCACCAGTTTCACGGCGGTTTGCACCACCCCGTCCCGAATCGTCGGAATCCCGAGCGGCCGCTCGCCGCCGCCTGGTTTGGGAATCATGACCCGACGCTCCGGCGCCGGCCGATACGTCTGCGCGTGCAGCTCCTGTCTCAGTACCGCGAGCCACGGCTCCACGCCTGCCGCCTCGATGTCCGCGAATTCCACCCCGTCGACGCCCGCCGCCCCGCGCGCGGCGCGCGAGAGGTGGTAGGCATGCCTCAGGATGTCCTCGCGAGACACCTTGTCGTACAGAAGATAGAACCGAAACTCCGGCTCCTGCTTCGCCTTCACGTCCAGCGCCCGCTGCAACCGCCGAACCCTGTCAGGAGTCTGCAGGCTCACGCCAATCTCCGTGTCCTTGGTCGCGTTGCGCGCATCCAGAAGCGAGGCTCCTTCCCTCCCCCGGCATGACCCGGCTTCGTGGGTACTACGAGCCTCTCCGTCATCCCGTCCGACCACCACCCCGAGGTGATGTCGAGCGTCGCGACCGCCCGCCGCAACGGGACTTCCCACGTTGCCCAGAGAACCGTGCCTCCGTGCTGTTCCCAATACCCCGGCGGACTCTGCCACGTGCGCATGTCGGCTGCTGCCGCGACAGACGGCGGCCTTCCCCGTCACTTGAGCGGGTCGGCGTCCACGACTCCACTTTCGAGGCTTCCTCAGGATTCACTCGCGTTACAGCCCGGATGCTTGCTCATCGCTCCATGCGACTTTTCCCGCAGCTTCGACGGCTTGATTGCTCGCCCCGCCGTGCAGGATGCTACTGAGACGAACCGACAATTACTCAGGTGGATCTTTCATCCACAGGTCCTCTGCGCCTTCGTGGCGCACCAAGTGAATTGAGGGGTTAGATCATCGTTCAGATCATCGCGTGGAGTCTGGTTGCGGCATGCTGGCTGCGAAATAGCCGCTTCGCGCCCGCACCATGAGACCCTTTCGTCTCGTGCGCACGTCCAGGCCATACCACCCAGACGTGCTGGAGGATTTGATGGCCAGGAAGTACTCCTGCCGCAACTCGGCCATGAGCGATGCGACTGCCGTGCCGGTCTCTTCGCGGACCGCGACGTGCCGCAAATCGCCGCCAGTCCGGCGGGCGAGATTGGCCAGCGCGTGACGATACAAGGAAATATTAGGGCCGTTCTCGGTTAGACATAACGCCCGCTCTCAGCTCCTCCCCCTCACGACATAGTCACAAGCGATGTCGGTTTGAGGTGATTCAACTCAATCAGAAACAACATCTGGTCAAGTTCAATGCTGAACGATTAAGTATGCGTGATGGTGACCTTTCCGAAATGCGAACTGCCGTTGAAGTATTGGAACGCAGCCGGAAGGTCCGCAAAGGCGAATGCGCGGTCGACAATTGGCCCGAGCTGATTCACGGTAATGGCTCGATTCATCTCCGCAAAATGAGTACGGTTGCCCGCAAATACCACACGCACGGTTGCCGCAGATCTATAGAGGATGTTCGTATCGAGAGTCGAACTCCCGCGAGCCATGCGACCGATGAAGTTGATTTGTCCATCCAGGGCTGTCGATTTGATGGACTTCTCAAGCGTGCCGCCGGCGACCTCGACGACTTGGTCGACGCCGCGCCCTCGGGTCAAGTCGCGGACGGCGGCCTCCCAGTCCGGAGTCGTTCGATAATTGATCACGTCATCAGCGCCGACCGCCTTCAGCTTCCGGACTTTGTCTTCGCTGGACGTCGTTGCGATCACGCGCGCGCCGAACGTTTTCGCGAACTGCAGCGCGAACAAAGATACACCGCCGGTACCAAGTGTCAGAACCGTGTCGCCCGCTTGAAGCCTGCGCGCTCCCGTGAGCGCGTTCCATGCCGTGACCGCAGCGCACGGGAGTGTCGCCCCTTCTTCGAACGAAAGATGCTGAGGGATGTGAACGAGCGCGTCCTGGTTGAGCACGATGAACTCCGTCATCATCCCGTCGAGGGATCCGCCCAGTTGCGGAGCGTATTCCCAGTCGATCCGCCCGGCGATCCAGCGCGGAAACATCGATGCCGCCACTCGATCGCCTACCGCTACCCGCGTCACGTCGGCGCCGACTTCGACCACTTCGCCGGCACCATCTGCCCCCATGACCACGTCCGCTTTCACCGGAAGGACATACGCCCCTTCTAGCACCAGCAATTCCCTCGAATTCAGAGAATTGGCTCGCACCTTGATCAACGCTTCGCGAGGACCCGGGACAGGCTGCGGGTGTTCGCGGAGCGTGAGCCCGGCAATGCCGGCGCCAGAGTTCGCGTGATAACTCTTCACGAGGTCTCTCCGCGTTCGATGAACTGATAGTCAAGACGGATACGTTCGTCGGTGTTGAGAAGAACGAATGCGAGTCCGACCGCTTTGACATCTCCGCCTGTGGAAACCATTTCCCAATTGAGCTCGATGAGATCCGCGAGGCGAACGCCATTCGAACGCGATCGGAAGAAGAATTCTCCCGCCGCGACGATCTTCTCGAATGCTCGGGCCACACGATTCTCGATCTCGTGGTCGCCACGAGCCTGGAGAAATGGCACGCTGTTTAGATCAGCAGCGATGTCCCGAACCGCCTGAGGCGGCTCCGGAATGTGCGCCGTATCTTCTGTCCATAGCGTAACGACAGCGGTGTCGCGCTTGGCAGCGTCTGATTCGTTCCAGACTGCGACATACCGATCGGCGAAGGCATTGACGTCGTTCACCACTCGCTCCGCTTGTCGTGATGCAGCTCGCCAAGAAACGGCGTCATGAAACTTCTAGGCAGGCTTCTCTCTTGTGATCCGCTATGCGTTTCCCATCGCGAGACGTGGAGATCAAACCGAGCCTATCGACCGCTCGGGCATTCGTCTTGAACGAACTGGCTATGGGAGTCCTGGCGTTGTTTCAACAGGGACAGCCATCCGTCGCAGACACGATCACGGTATCAGGATCCGCCGGATCCACGCCAACACCGACGAGGTAGCGGTGCTGCAATCCCTCCTCGGGCGATCTCGTCAGTCCAGACGATCAGACGGGCTTTTCCGCGCGGAGTCTTCTCTCACCGGTTGGCGGCGTATTCACCCCAATCTCGAAACAACATCGAGGGCGCTCGGAGCGATTGCAGCACTCATGAACAGGCGCCCCGACGACTTCGGTCACCAGGCTTTCCATCGCCCCGCAGACGCCCGGATGCTTTCCAGTTAGTGCTGCAAGAGGACACCCGACGCCACGGATGACATAACCGCCGTTTCCCTCGACATGCGTCATCGCACCTAGCTGCTCGTTCATCATCTCGCTCGCCATCGCGATTCGAGTTCCGAGATTCCCGGTGAAGCGTTTTCCGCCGGACAGTTCGCCCGCGAGGCTCTTGCCAGCTCGCCGCAGGATCGCGTCAACCTGCTGCGCTGGGAGATCCTCAGCAAATACCCGCACCAGGTGCGAGAGAAGGGGCAGGTAGGCGTTCGATAGGAGTTGCTCCACTTCCGCGGTCAGTTCGAACACATGCGACGGGCGCGTCGTCCCTGGCCTTTTGCCGACGCGCATCACAACGCCGTCACGTTCCATCGCGGTGATCTGGACTCGAATCGCGCTTCGCGTGAGACCAACTTTGGATGCGATGTCATCCGCTGTTAAGCCGCCACCCCGAAGCAGGGTGACGATGCGCCCACGGGTGGTGTCAAGGAGTTGGGTCTTGAGCATTTGCGCCATGTGTGTGTTGTAAGAAGGCGGTGCCTTGACGGCGGTCTGTCCACGCCGACGAGCGAACGGCTACCCGGGTCCTGAATCAATACATTGCGACACTCAATAACGGCAGACAAGTGCTCACCCGAAGCGATGTAAGCCCATGAGCAGGTGCCTCAGAAACCGCCAGCTTTGCACCACATCTCGGCGCATCTGCAACGTCTTCGCCCCGGCTTGAGTCTTGCTAGATACGCAAATTATGATTTGTTTATTTAGCGTAACTCGGCAGCGTCAGCTCGGCACCAGTGACCCACGCGACGGAGTTTTTGCAGCCCGGAGCTCAGGCATTAGTCGCGCTTCTCGCTGCAGAGCCGCGGAGGTTCCATTGACGTCCGCTCTTCAGCGCGGGAGGCATCCAATGACCAGATTCGTGGCGCTCGTGGCAACTATTTATGCGATCGCCCTTTCGGGAGCGATCGGCGCGCAACCCGCCTCTTCTGCGAAGCCATCCGATGGCAGACAGATCTTTCGATTCGATACGTTCGGCGATGAGCAGCTCTGGACAGACACGCTGCTAATGCACCAAGCGATCCCCTCAGTATCGCCCGCCAAGGCCCTGAGTGTTGGGCTGAAGGTCGATGTCGATGCGCTGCCGTCCGCGCTCGTCGCTGCGCTCCAAGCGGGACAGGTCGACCTGATGGATCCCGCCGTGACGCTGGAGTTGTTACGGCTCAACGCCGTCTTGGGCGTTATCGGAAAGGTCGACGACCAGGGCCAACTCACTCGCGTCGGGATCACCTGTGCGTTGTGCCACTCAACGGTGGACAACTCGTTCACGACCGGCATCGGCAAACGGCTGGACGGATGGCCGAACCGCGATTTGAATGTCGGTGCGATTCTTGGGATGTCGCCTGCGCTGCCCGATGCGCTCAAGGCCGAGTTCGCTACCTGGGGGCCTGGAAGATACGACCCCAGACACCACGCGTTCGACGGCATCAACATCATTCCGCTCAATAGTCCAACTCTACCCGTGCTGATCCCGCCTGCGTACGGACTGCAAGGAGTGGGGTTCGAGACCTATACCGGTGATGGACCGATCTCGTACTGGAACAGCTACGTCGGTGTGTCGCAGATGGGCGGGCAAGGCAGCTTCAGCGACCCTCGAATCGGCCTCACCATCACACAAAAACCAGACCGCGTAACGCCGAAATTGCCGGCGCTGCTGGACTATCAGCTCAGTCTGTCCGCGCCAGCGCCGCCGAGTGGCAGCTTCGACGGCACCGCGGCACGGCGCGGCGGACGGCTGTTCGAAGGCAAAGCTGGATGCGCCACCTGCCACATACCTCCGACCTACACAGACGTCTCGAGCGGTGCCGATCCCAGCGTGCCGCTTCTCCACGATGCGACGGAGGTCGGCACCGACCCGCGCTATGCCGAACGGAGCGCAACAGGAAGAAGTTCGACGATAGCGAAGTACCGAACGTCGCCTCTGCGCGGTATCTGGCAGCATCCCCCGTACTTTCACGACGGGAGCGCGGCGACGTTACTCGACGTCGTCAACCACTACGACCAGCAGTTCGGATTGAATCTCTCTGCGCAGCAGAAGGCGGATCTCGTTCAGTTCCTTAAATCTTTGTAAGAGGGGCGTGAGATGCAACACCCAAGGATCGCCTGGCTGTTGATCGGGATCTACATGGCCTTTCAAGCGTCGGCAGCGCCTGCCGCGGCTCCTACCGTGCCTCAGTCACGGACGACCACGGCCGCACTTGTAAACGCAAGTCCTGCCGCCGTTGCGCTCAGGCAGGACATGCGCAAGCTGTGGACGGATCACGTGGTCTGGACGCGCGACTACACCATCGCGGCAGTTGCGGACCAGCCGGACGCACAAGCGGCGGCAGCTCGTCTCATGAAGAACCAAGAGGACATCGGTAACGCAGTCGGGAAGTTCTACGGCGCTCCTGCCGGTCAGCAACTCACAACGCTATTGAAAGAACACATTTCGATCGCGGTGGATCTGATTAAGGCCGCAAAAGCTGGCGACAAGTCGGCCCAGCAGAAAGCCGATACCCGGTGGCAGGAGAACGGCGTGCAAATTGCGGACTTTCTTAGCAAAGCCAATCCGAATTGGCCAAGAGCCACACTTGTCGAAATGATGAAGATGCATCTATCGACAACCACGAACGAGGTCGTGGCCCGGCTGAATAAGAACTGGCAGGGCGACGTGCGCGCCTTTGACGCGGTGTACGATCACATTCTGAAGATGGCCGATGCGCTTGCTGACGGCATCGTCAAGCAGTTCCCTGACAAGTTCGCCGCGTAGAGCGGCACGAACGGAATGCCGATGTGTTCACGAAAGGGCTGGGGTGACACGAAGGGTCCATAGGAAAGGGAACGCGCAAATGTACGCAGCACGTGTGAAGCTGACGATTGATCAGGTGTGATCGCCGCGGTGTCCTAGACGCGAGCTCTACTGGTCCAAATACAGGTGGTTGCGGGGGAGCCGGAGCTGATTGCGCGTACAGCAAAAAACCCGCGCATTGCTCGCGGGTTTCCTGCTGAGATTGGACTTGCGGGGGCTCGCAACCAACTGAGTCTGGAGTTTTCCTGGGCCGCAGCGTAGTGATTTGGGATTCCTCCGAGGACATTTTCATCGCTTTGACTGATTTGTGCCCATGGCTCACCATCAAGTTGGGTAATTCTTGATGCCGTTTCGGCTCACGTGAATCCGGACGTGCACTCTTTTACTCGACACGCAAAACAGGTTCGGGTCCAAGCGAGAGACGCGCCACGATCGACAGCCAGCGCGCACGCGCAGCCATTCCGACGAGTCCTAGAATCCCGATCAGCAGCGTAATGGCATCCGCCGGCTCGACTCCGAACCAGGGATGTCAGAATCGGCTCAGGCCAAGGGCGTGCGACGCCATGCCCTCGCCCTCAAGGGTTCTCGCCGTCAGTGCGGCCCGCGCTGGCCCGATATCCGACCTGGACTCTCAATCCGCTGTTGTAATACCGCTCGCTCGGCGGGATTGGTGGTCAGCGCCAGGGCACGGCGGTCGGCTGAGCGGGCCTCGTCCGGGTCGCCCAATTGCCGCAGCAGGTCTGCGCGGGTCGCGTGAAAGAGGTGGTAGTCGTCCAACGCGCCTGCGAGCGCATCCAGCTCCGACATCGCGGTACGCGGGCCGACGGTGTATCGCACGGCGATCGCGCGGTGTAATCGGGTCACCGGCGATGGCGCGAGGTGCAGCAGCATGTCGTAGAGCAGCACGATCTGCTCCCAATCAGTTTCTTCCCAGCGCTTGGCTTCGGCGTGGCAGGCAACGATCGCGGCCTGGAGCTGGTACGGGCCGGGACGGCCTTGTCTGGCTGCACGGGCCAGGAGCTGGGTGGCGTTCGCGATCGCTTCTCGGTCCCACTGGGATCGATCCTGGTCCCGGAGAAGCACCAACCCGCCGTCAGGGTCGAAGCGGGCGGTGGCGCGGGCTCGGTGCAGCCGGATCAAAGCGAGTAGACCGGCGATCTCCGTCTCGCCGGGCATCTGCTGGTGGAGCAGCGTGGCGAGCCACTCGGCGTCGTCTACCAGGTTGCGCGACTGCGGCTGATCGCTGGTGGAGAGGTAGCCCTCGTTCAACAGCAGATAGATCACTTGGAGCACTTCGGTCAGCCGCTCGTTGAGTTCGTCGTCGGTCGGGATCCGATACGGGATACCGGCGTCGGTGATCTTGCGTTTAGCACGGGTGATCCGCTGGGCGACGGTGCTCTCGCGTACGAGGAACGCGCGGGCGATCTGCGCCGTGGTGAATCCGCACACGACGCGAAGCGTGAGCGCGACCTGTGCCGGTCGAGGGAGCGCCGGATGGCAGCAGGTGAAGATCAGCCGCAGCCTATCGTCAGGGTCGGGTTGGACGGGCCACTGCAGTTGCGCAAGCTTGGCGCGGTAGTTGTCCTCGCGACGCAGAATGTCCAAGCCGCGTCTCCGCGCAACGGTGAACAACCACGCATCGGGTCGCTCCGGGACGCCTTCCACCGGCCAGTGCTTCATCGCGGCCAGCACGGCATCCTGGACGAGATCCTCCGCTGTGGCGAAGTCGCCGATCAGGTGCACCAGCGAGCCGGCCAACGAGCCCGCGTGCTCTCGTACCACGCGAGCCAGCTCGCCATACGCCGCATCGGGTGCAGGTCTCATGACTCCACCGGACGAATCTCGACCACGGGACAACCCGGCCAGGTCTTGACGATCCGCAGCGCCTCGTCCAGATCGGCGACGTCGATCTCGGCGTAGCCGCTGACCACCTCCTTACCTTCGACGAACGGCCCGTCGGTAATGACCGGTTCACTGTCGTCCAGTCGTACCGTTGTCGCGGTGTCCGGCGACTGCAGCTTCCTTCCACCCCGAATCACGCGGGCGTTGTCGGCGAACCACTGGTGGACCCTCTGGTACGCGCGGTCACGCTCGGCGGGACTCATGGCCCGCAAATCATTGTTGAACTGCTCCGTGTCGACGAAGAGCAGGACGTATTTCACGTGCCACCTCCTGGCATCATCTGGCCAGCCGCCTGCGAAGCCTTCCGCTGTCCGACGTCATTCAGCGCGTCGCCCCTGATCGCTCGCACCGATGACCGGAATTTGTCCCTACGCGTGCGCAAGAGCCGACCGACGTTCCGCCTGATGCGACCTCATCGAACCAGCCATCGTCAGAGATAGCCGCGCGCGAACAGGAACCTGGAGCCCGCTTCGAAGGCCCTGGGACCTGATACGACCCACCCAAAGGTGCGGGACATCCGATCGACCGTGTTGAAGACAAAGCCAACCGCGAGGGCGTCTTCAATCTGCTCGCGTGAAACCCCGGCCGCCAGCACGGCGCGCATGTCGTTGGCATCCACCGCGTGCTCCCGCGTCAGTTTGCGCAGCATGCGGAGGGTCGCCCGCAACGGCCCATCGATCGGTGCGCTCTCGAGATCTGCGAGAACCGCCGAGACCTTCGCATCGTCCCCGTAGGCCAGTGCTGCGACCCCGGCGTGCGTCTTCGTGCAGACTTTGCACTCGTTGATCTGGGAGACGCAAGCTCCCATCAGCTCGCGGTCACCCACCGACCAGACGGAGGGCTCGCGCAGCGCCTTCTGGGTGACTACTCGCATCGGCAGGCCGTAGAAGTCAGGCCGATAGCGATTCAGCTTGACGGCATCCGGCACCGGAAGACGCGACACGGCGCGGATCATCGCGAACAGGACTCTCGTCCGAAAACGGTGGCCGCTATCGAGGATGGCGAGACGCATGAGGGCTTCCTCCCGTCGCGGCCTCCAAGGCCGCAAACGCTGTTTCGTACTGCCGCGTGGCCTGACCGACGGCCGCGCACACGACGAGCTCGAAAATCTGGTCTTCGGTGAGACCTGACGACGTCGCCGCGGCGATGTCCTCATCGGTGACCGTGTAGGCGTGCTTGGCCACCTTTTCAGTAAGCGTGCGAAGCGGACCTGTCAGTCCGGAATTGTCGAACGCGGCACGGCGCTGCGCGTGCGGCGCTCTGCCCTCTCCTTCCAGGATCCGTCTCACAAGTGCGTCGTGCTCATTCGTAATGTTCGCCATTGGCTCCGCCTTTTCACATGGGGGTCGCCATTGCCTACCTCGGTCGGTCAGGACCCGCTATGAGCTGAGGCCTATTTCTGCAACTCGGCCATGCGTCGACCCATCTCCTCGGGCTCCACGTCCTCCACGTGCGTCGCGATCGTCCACCCGTGCCCGAACGGGTCCACGATGTAACCGTCGCGGTCGCCGTAGAACTGGTTCTGGGGTGAACGCTTGAGCGTCGCACCGAGCTTCACGGCGCGTGCGACGACATCGTCTACGTCCTCGACGTAGATGAAGAGGAAGGACGGAGAGCTGTCAGCCCGCGTGGTCGGCGGTGCCTTGGTCCCCCTCTCCGCAGATTCATCCTCGACCATCACGACCGAATCCCCGATCTGGATCTCAGCGTGGGCGACCGTTCCGTCGGGGCCGGGGAAACGCATGCGCTCGGTCGCGTCGAATACCCGGCCATAGAATTCGAGCGCCTTAACGCCGCCTCGAACAATCAGACACGGCGTGACGCGACGGTACGCATCCGGCATCGGCTTCGGCTTGGTTTTCGGTGTCATCTGAACCTTCCTCCTTGTCGGGATGTGCTCCAACGGATGGCATGAGGGCATGGCCGGTTGCGAACCGCCCAATAACGCCTCCTATCCATAAGACGATTGGCAGACGGTCCGATACGACAACGTCATCGGTTCCGTCTATTACCCACCCCCGAGGCCCCCCGTTAGGCGATCAATGCTCGTCGCATCCGGCAGGCTGTTCTTTTCGGACGCCCAGTGGCGAAGCTGGTCGAGGAACCCGTTACTCCAGGGCTGGTCGCCAAGCTCGTCGCCTGGAGCATCCGGACTCCTCCGTACATGTGGGCAAGAGATCGGCCTTCGCGGACCAGCAAGCGCCTCGCAGACATCCCCGCCTCACTGCGCATAGGTCCGGAAAGGCTCAATCGCCAGGGACGCACCGGCGTGGGATCACATGTCGAAATGGCGCGCACCATGGCGTCCGCCGGCGAGTCGGGCCGGGCGAACTGGCGCACGGAATGAGTTCGCCGAGACCGCACGTGTGAGGAGGTTCGAGCCGCGCGACCAACGCTGAGCCCCTCGCGGCTTGGACCCTGGGAACCTACGGCGGCAGTCGAGCGTCATGTGACTTGACGGATATCTTATCGATTAAGATAATTGTCAATGTATGCCACGACGACACGCGGCCAGAGAACACCGCCTTGCCGAGTTGGACGCCGCTCTGCGACGCGTGAACGCCCAAGCGGTCCTGATCAGCCAGGCCGTGGCAGCCAAGGCGGGGCTGGGCTCGACCGCTCTCGAGTGCTTGGACCTGCTCCGTCTCGAGCGGGCGGCGACGCCGAGCCGCCTGGCGGCCGTAACCGGGCTGACGACAGGGGCGGTCTCCGTGATGGTCGATCGGCTGGAACGTGTGGGGTTCGTACGGCGCCGGCCGAATCCCAGTGACGCCCGATCGGTCCTGGTCGAGGTGAGGCCGGAGGCGGCCAAGCGCCTCCAGCCGCTGTATGCCCCGCTCGCTCAGTCAATGGCGGCGGTGAACGAACGCTATAGCGACGACCAGCTGGCTCTCGTGCTGGACTACCTCACCCGCGCATACGACGCGGGGGCGGCACATCTCGGGTGGCTGAAGGTCGCGGCGCCATCGGTGACGAAGGACACGGAAGGAGGACGCGATGTCTCATCTCGCATTCGCCACGCACGACGATGAAACC
>JBKPAJ010000029.1:0-24547 GCA_046726375.1 Acidobacteriota bacterium | reverse complement strand
GCGATCGCGCGCGATTTTCTGGTGGGCGACTACGGATTGGTCACTATGGGTGTGACCTACGCCATTGCGATCGTGCTGCCATAGTCTCGACCTTCTTTCTCATCTTCGGCGCGCTCGAAGACAGCGGCTGTCTGCCACGCCTTGCCATCTTCAGCGATCGCGTGTTTCGCAGCATGGGTCTGAACGGCCGCGCGGTGTTGCCGATGGTGCTCGGCCTCGGCTGCGACACGATGGCGACGATGACCACCCGGATCCTGACCACGCCCAAAGAGCGGCTGATCGCGATCCTGCTGCTGGCGCTCGGGATTCCGTGTTCGGCACAACTCGCGACCATCATGGGCATCCTCGGCGGCATTTCCTTTGCTGCGCTGCTGACGCTGGTCGCCTGGCCGGCCGCGTGCTCACCGGCGATCGCTCGCCGTTCATCCTGGAACTGCCGCCGATTCGCGTGCCGCGGCTCGACAATCTGCTGACCAAGACATGGCTGCGTGTGAAGTGGTACCTGGGCGAAGCGGTGCCGCTCTTTCTGTTCGGAACGGTGTTGCTGTTCGTCCTCGACCGAGTGGGCGCGCTCGTATGGATCACGCGTGGGCTCGAACCGATGGTCGTCGGGCTGCTTGGTCTGCCGGCCGATCTGGCCACCGTATTCGTGATGGGCTTTCTGCGGCGCGACTACGGCGCCGCGGGCCTGTTCACGCTCGCCAGTCAGGGACAGTTGACCGGCGTCCAGTCGGTCGTCGCGCTCACGGTGATGACGCTCTTCATGCCGTGCGTGGCCAACTTTCTGATGATCGTGAAAGAGCGGGGCGGGAAGGTCGCGTTTACGATTCTCGGTGTGGTGACGCCGATTGCGATCCTCACGGGCGCCGCGCTGAATCTGATCTTCAGCGTCTTTCATATCTCGTTCTAAACTGCATCTCGGTGACCACTCCGTTCGAGCATGGCGTCCGTCTGTCGAGTATGGCGGCGAATCAGCGCGCACGCGTGGTTCGCGTTCTGCACGGTGATCGGGTGCGCGCCGACCGTCTCGCTGCCGTGGGCGTGACGCCCGGTGCGACGATCAGGATCCTGCAAACCTTTCCGGGCGTGATTTTCCAGTGCGACGAAACCGAGGTTGCGGTTGAACCGGAAGTGGCACGGTCCATAATTGTCGAACCGTTATGAAACGCCCTCATTCCTCATTGGTGGTTGACGGCCCGGAGCGCGCGGCGGGACGCGCGATGCTGCACGCCGTCGGTTTCACCCGCGAAGACTTCTCCAAGCCGCAAATCGGCATTTGCTCGACGTGGTCGCAGGTCACTCCCTGCAACGTTCACATCGACGACCTCGCGCGCCACGCGGCCGCAGGTGCCGATGCGGCAGGGGCCAAGGCGGTCATCTTCAATACGATCACGGTATCCGACGGCATCTCGATGGGCACCGAGGGGATGAAGTACTCGCTGGTGTCCCGCGAAGTGATCGCCGATTCGATCGAGACGGTGGTCGGCGGCGAGAGCCTCGACGGCATCGTGGCGATTGGCGGGTGCGACAAGAACATGCCGGGCTGTGTGATGGCACTCGCGCGGCTGAATCGTCCGGCCGTGTTCGTCTACGGCGGCACGATCATGCCCGGCATCTGGCGCAATAAGCCGGTGGATATCGTGTCGGTCTTCGAGGCGGTGGGGCAGCACGCGGCCGGCAAGTTGAGCGACGCAGATTTGGCCGATTTGGAAGCGCACGCGTGCCCAGGGCCCGGGTCGTGCGGCGGCATGTACACGGCCAACACCATGGCATCGGCCATTGAGGCGCTCGGGTTGAGCCTGCCCAATAGCTCCGCGCAAGCCGCGATCTCGGATGACAAACGACGAGATTGCTCACGCGCAGGCGAGGCCGTGGTGCGTCTGCTCGAGGCCGGCATCCGCCCGCGCGACATTCTCACGAAGAAGGCCTTTGAGAACGCGATTACGACCGTTATCGCGCTGGGCGGTTCGACGAATGCCGTGCTGCATTTGATTGCGATCGCGCATGCAGCCGGTGCGCGACTCGGCCTGGACGACTTCACCCGCATCGGCCGCAAGGTTCCCGTGCTCGCGGACCTCAAACCAAGCGGCCGCTATGAAATGGCCGAACTCGTGCGCATCGGCGGTCTCACGCCGCTGCTGAGGATGCTCCTCGACAAGGGTCTGCTGCACGGCAGCGCGTTGACCGTTTCGGGGAGGACGCTCGCCGAAAACTTGCGCGAGGCGCCTGCGTATCCCGCAGGGCAGGAGGTGATTCGCCCCTTCGATCAGCCGATCAAGAAGGGTAGTCACCTGGTCGTGCTCTATGGGAATCTCGCCCCAGACGGAGCGGTGGCAAAAATCAGCGGCAAGGAAGGCGAGCGCTTCAGCGGCAAGGCCGTCGTGTTCGATCGTGAGGAGGCAGCACTCGAAGCGATCCTTCGCGGCCGCGTCAAGAAGGGCCACGTGGTGGTCATTCGCCACGAGGGTCCGCGCGGTGGTCCGGGCATGCGCGAGATGCTGTCGCCAACGAGCGCGATCATGGGCCGGGGCCTCGGCGCGGACGTGGCGCTGATCACCGACGGCCGCTTCAGCGGCGGAACGCACGGCTTTGTCGTCGGTCACATCACGCCGGAGGCCTACTTGGGCGGCCCGATCGCGATCGTAACCAACGGCGACCCGATCACGATCGACGCGCGAGCACGTCAGTTGTCGCTCGATATACCGGTTCGCGAGATCAACGCGCGCTTGAAGAAATGGAAGCAGCCCAAGCCACGCTACACGCGTGGTGTGCTAGCAAAATACGCGCGCCACGTGTCAAGTGCCAGTCTGGGCGCAGTGACAGATCTCTGATCACGTGGGTTCCACACGTGGGTTCCACACGTGGGTTCCACACGAGGGTTCCACACGAGGGTTCCGCACGTACGTTCACGTGGGTTCGTTGCGGGGGGTCCGCACGTACGTTCACGTGGGTTCGTTGCGGGGTTCCGCACGTACGTTGTGGGTTCGTTGCGGGGGTTCCGCACGTACGTTCATGTGGGTTTCTTGCGGGGGTTTCGCCCGTACGTTGATGTGGGTTCCTTGCGGGGCTTCCGCACGTATGTTCATGTGGGTTCCTTGCGTGGCTTCCGCACACGTGTTCACGCGCACCTTTCCCGTTCCTGAACGGAGGTTCCTCGCCCGAACCGTCGTGACGAACTGTCGTGCAGGACCCTCGTGAACTCATGCGAGGAACCTGCGCCACGAACCCACGTGAACGTCCGTAAGGAACGCTCGCTAAGGAACGCTCGTTGGGAACCTTCGTGGTACAGATCCGCTCTAAGCTGGCGCCTTTTTCAGCGCCTCGTCGATCAGGAACAGATCGGTGAGCAGCGCGCGCACGTGGATGGACGCGTTCAGGTTATCCACCAACTGCGAGCTGATCGCTGGTTGCGCGAGCACCATTTGAATCGCCGCCTGACTTGCGGCGGCGTCGCGGGCGAGAACGTCGAGGAACGCGTAGTGCGCCGACGGCGAGGACACGCCCTCGCCGTCCACGATTTGACGGTAGATGTCCGCAAGCCCCGCCAAGGCGGTGTCGAACCGCTTCAGAAACTCGCGAACCTGCGCGCCGCTGGAGCTGCCGGCTTCGCTTGGCAGCCCCTGCGCGGCATAGGCGAGCATGAATTCATACCCGGCCTCGATGGCTTCGACGCGCCGTTCGAGTTCGAGGCGCGCCTCCTCAAGCAACGTGACAGCTCACGATGGTTACGCACTTGGGTTCCTTACGGAGGATCCTCACGGACGTTCGGTTGCTGCGGCGGCCGGTGTCGTCACCGGCGCCTTCCACCGATCCGGGTCGTGATGCGTCAGATAATCGCGGCGCGAGATCGAGCCGAAGATCATCGACTTGGTGATCCACAGCTTCTCCGGCCGCAGCGCGAAGTAGATGTGCGCAATGACGAGTCCGACGAAGCCGACGCCGGCAAGACCGTGCAGGACGTAGGTGACGCCCCAGGTCTGATCGCTGAAGAGATATGGGTTGCGCGGGAGGAGCGGTGTGCGCACACGGTACATCATCAGGATGCCCGAGGCGATCACCACCAATCCCGCAATCATCACCACGAGGTGGTACAGCCGGTTGCCGAGCGGATACTTCCCGGGCTGCGGCCCGGGAGGCTCCTTGCCGATCTCGCGAAGGAACTCCGCCTTGAACTCCGGGATGTCCTTGGGACCGACCCAGATTGACCAGAAGTCCAAAGCGAACGTCGCGTGGAAGATGTGGAAGAGGATCGAGGCCGTCAGCAGCAGACCCGCTATCCAGTGCCACTGCACCCACGCGAAGCGCACGCCCACGATCGGTAGAAACGCCGTGAACAGCAGCACGAGCATCGACACGGCCATCACCCAGTGGAACATGCGCGCGACGAACGAGTGGCGCTCGATCTTCGCGGGCAGGCTCCTGCGTTCGGCCTCCAGGCGATCGACTTCCTCTTCCGGCCGCTTCTCGTGCCGCGAGAACAGCATGTAGCCGCCGTGGGCGAGCAGGAACAGCAAGCCGCCCACGAGCGACGCCCAGAACAGGCTCCAGGAGATATGTGTAAAGATCGATTCGCCCCAGGGGCTGAGGGCGGTTCTTAAGAGGTCCATTCTCCGGCTCCTCGAATTGCGCGCTTCACGAGATTCGCCATCAGCGGAACCTTGTAGCCGTTGTGCGTGAGCGGCGCCGCCCCACGCACAGCCATCTCGGCCGCCATCTGTGCCGTCTGTTCGTTGCGCGCCTTCCCGCGAATGGCCGCTTCCACCTCGGTGAGGCGATACGGCCGTGCGGCAACGCCGTTGACGACGATCCGGCTGTCTTCGATGGAGCTTGCGCCGGAAATCGCCGACGCGACGCTCATGAGCCCGAAATCCCAGACTTGGCGATCCCGGATCTTCTCGAAGTAGAACTGCTTGCCGGCAAACGTCGCCGGAATGCGAATCGCCACGAGCAGATCGCCCTGTTCAACCGCGGTCATGCGCGTGATCTCGTAGCCTGGCGCCAGGAAGAAATCCTGCGCTGCGATCACGCGCTCGCCGCCGCCAGCGCGGCGGACGACCATCGCGGCGTCGAGCGCCACCAGCGCCGGCGCCGTGTCGGAGGGGCTCACCGCAACGCAACGATCGGCTTCGAAGATCGCGTGCTCACGGTCGATTGCCGTCGGTGTATCCGCATAGCAAATATTTCCGCCGGCACGATAGCAGGGCCACCCCTGGCGGTAGTACCAGCAGCGCGCATCCTGGACAATGTTGCCGCCGATTGTCCCGATGTTGCGGATCTGGGGCGATGCGACATGCTCGGCCGCTTCCATCAGCAGACCAAACTTGTCACGGACCGCCGTGCTCTTCGTGATCTCGGTGAGCGTTGTCATCGCGCCGATCTCGAGACCGCCGTTGGCCTCTTTGATGCCGCGCAGCGCGTCCACGCCGCTCAAATCAATCACCACGCGTGGCCGGATGATCCGATCCTTCAACCAGTCGAAGGTGTCCATGCCACCGGCCATGAGCCACGTGCCCGGGCCATGGCGATCGAGCAGCCCCAGCACGTCGTCCACACTGGTCGGCTGAAAGAGCTCGAATGCAGGGATGACGTCGCGAATTACACCCAAACCCATATCAAGCTCCCCTAGATGAAGGCCTTGAACGGATCGTAGGCGACCCGTTTGGCCTGCAACGAAGTGACGATCATCTCAGGCAAAACGGGCGTGCGTCGGATGACCTCGTCACCGATCGCACTCTGCAGCGCGCAAATGAGCGCTGCGCCGCCCGCCCCGGTTGACGGTTCGCCCACACCTTTGGCACCGACAGGCGTTTGCGGATCAGGGATGTTCACGGCCTCCCACTTCATCTCGACCGGAATGTCTTCGAAGGAGGGTGGCTTGTTGTGGTACATGCGTGTGGCGAGCGCCGCGCCGTAGTGCGTGTCGTACACAAGCCGCTGACTGCGCACATGTCCGAAGCCCTGAACCGCGCCGCCGTGCAGCTGGCCACCGAGCGCTCGAGGATGCAGCACCGTGCCCACATCCGCGACGGCGAGGTAGTCGAGAATGTGGTACTCGCCCGTCTCGACATCGACTTCGACTTCGGCGAAGCCTGCGACGAACGAGTAGGTCGAGCCCTGGCGCGGATAGGTGTCGCGCGCGACGCCCATCAAGCCCTGACCGGCGAGACTTGCGGCTGACGCTTTGGTCATCGCGTTGATGTTCTCGGGCAGCTCGTGGCCGTCGAACTTGCCGCCGCGTTTGATCGCAGCTTCGGCCGCCTGCGCAAACGTCAGCGATCCGCCGGGGCCCGACACACGGCCGCTGGCCACTTTGTAGCTCTCGGCTTTGCCGCCCTTTTCGAGCGCCGCAAGCTCCTGCAGCTTGGCCACCGCGTCCATCGCTGCAGCGTGGTGCGCCCGGGTGTGCGCATGCGTCGTCTGACTGCCGGCCTGGCTGGAGCTCCACGCCACGCCTTGGCCTGTGTCGCCCCACGTGACGACGCAGTCTTCCCACGCGCACCCGAGAACCTCCGGAACGACGCGCGCCGTGTCGAACACTGAGTGCGTTCCGAGGTTACCGACGCCCGTGTGGATGTAGACCTTGCCATCGGGTTTGATCACGAACAGGCCATCGAACCCGATTGATCCCGCCGTGAATGCGCCGGTGCCAACGGCCACGCCGCGCACCTTCGTGCCTCGGCGCTGGCCCGCACGTTTGCGGCGCTCGTCCCAGTTGAACGCCACGCGACCGCGATCGAGCGCTTCTTTGAGGAAGCAGCTCGTCACCGTCGCAGGCTGACGCGCGTTGAGACCGAACTTCGAGTCAGTGACCGGCGCGTTGAGCTTACGGATCTCGACCTCGTCGATGCCGAGCTTGTGCGCGGCCTGATCGAGCATCGGCTCGAACATCACCGCGCTTTGCAGTCCGCCTGGAGCGCGCTGTGACACACCCGGAGGCGTGTTCGTGGCGACCGACACGCCACGGAAGCGGACAGCCTCCGGTTGATACACGAGCGACGCAATGTTGACCGAGTTCTGATGATCGCCCTGGCGCCGATAGGGGCCGGCCGCTTCGACGATGAACGCGTCGATCACCGTGCATTTGCCGTCCTTGCGGAAGCCCATCTTGATCGCGCCCTGGAATCCCGGGCGCGTGCGCCCGATATAGGTTTCCTCTTCGCGCGAGATGCGCATCATCACCGGGCGGCCATTGAGCTTCTTCGACATGAGCGCCGGGATGGCCATGGTCTGCGTGCCCGGGATCTTGCTGCCGAAGCCGCCGCCCGTGTACTCGCTGACAAGCACCACCTGCGTTGGCGGAATGCCAACCCAGCGCGCGAGGTTCGGCACGGTCTGCGCGACGCTCTGCGTCGATCCATGCAGATACAGCTTGTTGTTGCGCCAGTAGGCCATCGCCGTGCGCGATTCGAGCGGCGCGTGCGGCGTGGTCTGCTGATGCCACGTGTTTTCGATCACGAGGTCGGCCGCTTTGAGCGCCGCATCGACGTCGCCGATGCCCTGCGTTTCAGCAGCCTCGGCACCCCACGGGAACTTGCCCTGCGCGATCTGATCGAGGTCCGACGCGGTCCACTTCAACGTTCTTGCGCTCGGCCCGACGAACACATTCCCTTCGGTGCGGCCGTTCGGGCCGCCTGGACGCAAGCTGTCGAGCGGATCAATCACGAAATCGAGCGGCTCGAGATCCACCACGATCTTCTCGATCGCTGCCGCGGCGAGCTCTTCGCTATCCGCGGCAACCGCGAGGATCGGTTCGCCTTCGTACAGCGGTTCCTTGGTAAGCGCGAATTCCTGCGGCAGCGGAGGACCCGCTGGCGGGGCAGCAGCGCCCGCGCCCGCCGTTCCGGGGGGTGCTGCACCCGACGCCGCAGGCTGCCCCGCGCCGCGCGCCTGGCCTTGCGGGGACGTCTGCTGCTGCGCCGGCGGAGCCTGGGCCGTACCAGGTGTGTTAGGTGCGCCCTGTGCGGCGGGTGCGGAAGGTGCGGTGGCAGGTGCCGAAGGTGTGCCAGGTGCGGTGCCGCGACCTTCTCCACGCCCTTCACCGCGGCCGCCTGCACCAGCGGCGCCCGGCGCTGCCGGCGGCGGAGGTGGTGGAGGAAGATCGTCGGCTGTGAGGATGCCGTGCACGCCAGGCATCGAGAGCGCCGCGCGCGCGTCGATGGTGCGAACGCGCGCGTGCGGCCGCGGACTCCCCATGATCTTGACGAAGACCATGCCCTCGGCACGGAAGTCTTCGGCGTATTTCGCTTTGCCGGTGACCTTCGCGACGATGTCGGGGGTCTGGTAGTCCTTGCCGATTAAGTTGTAATCCGCCATGGCTGCCCCCCACGCGTGTACTCGGCCGCCTTCATCATGGCGTCGAGAATCTTGTTGTAGTCAGCGCAGCGGCACAGATTGCCGGAGAGCGCATGGCGCATCTCTTCGCGCGTCGGATTCGAGTTGGTCTTGAGGAATCCGGTGGCGGCCATCATGAAGCCCGACATGCAGAACGCACACTGGAATCCCTGCGAGTCCACGACGCCTTGCTGCACGGCCGACAGCGTGCCGTCGGGACTGGCGAGCCCTTCGACGGTCGTGATCTTCTTGCCGCGCACGCGGTGCGTCAGAATCGAGCAACTGTAGTGCGGTACATCGTCGATGAGGACTGTGCACGCGCCGCACTCGCCGCGATCGCAACCGAGCTTGGTGCCGGTCAGACCAAGCTTGTAGCGTAGCGTCATCGCGAGCGTTTCGTGTTTCAACACGTCGACGCGACGCTGCTGGCCGTTGACATCGATCGTGATCAACCGCTCGACCGATCCCGGCAACGACGATTCGTTTTGACCGAGAATCGTGGTCCGGAATAAGTAGGCCGAGGCCGAAACCGTTGCGCCCGCCGCGATGACGCCCTTGATGAAGTTGCGTCTCGAGACGCCGCCTGCCATGCCCTGTTCATCCATGGAGGGTTCTCCCGAAGTTGGCGAATGTTACCAGATCAGGTTCGCACGTGGAACCGGGGGCGGCCAGCGGTTTTTTGAAACCTTGTGTTTCGTATGACTCTGCCGTAAACTCCCGCGAAACTTCCGGTTGCACTTGAGGACAATCGGTCATTTCCCGCCCGCCGGAGGCTCAGCTACGGGCGGTTTGCACTGGTTCGTTGGAGGACCCAGTATGAGGAGTCTGTCTCGAGTCCCACTTTGGGCACTGCTCGTGATGCTAACGGTTAGCAGCAGCGCGTGGGCCCAAACATTCACCGGCGGCTTGCGCGGCGCAGTGCGAGACGCTAACGGCGTCATTCCCGGCGTCACCGTTCAATTAGTCAACGAAGCCACCAATCAGGCACGTGAGGCGGTCGCGAACGACCAGGGAGAATACAACTTTGCCGCGGTGCAGCCCGGCACCTATACCGTCAAAGCCACGCTGACCGGGTTCAAAGCCTACGAGAACAAGGGCGTGCGCATCGGCACTCAGCAGTTCATTACGCTCGATATCCAGCTCGAAGTCGGCCAGTTGCAGGAGACGATCACGGTCACGGGCCAATCGCCCCTGATCGAGACGTCGAACGCCTCGACCGGCGCGATCATCGACTCCAAGCAGCTCGAAGCACTGCCGACCGCAGGACGTTCCGCGTTCTTGTTCGCGGTGACGGTGCCGACGGTGATCGCGACGGGCGACGCGCAATTCAACCGCCAGCAGGATCAGACCAATG
Organism: Acidobacteriota bacterium; assembly: GCA_046726375.1. Lineage (GTDB taxonomy): Bacteria > Acidobacteriota > Vicinamibacteria > Vicinamibacterales > UBA2999 > DASPWV01. The sequence continues at coordinate 14,862 of JBKPAJ010000029.1, read as the reverse complement.
CCTCGTTGCTGTCGCTTGGCGGCGGCACGCGTCGTGGCAACAACTATCTGGTGGACGGCGTGCCGATCACGGACATGCGCAATCGCGCGTCCGCGAACCCGACCATTGAAGCCCTCGAAGGCGTGAACGTGCAGGTGCACCAGTACGACGCCGAGACCGGACGCACCGGCGGAGGTACGTTCAACGTGGCGACCAAGTCGGGCAGCAACGAGTGGCACGGCAGCGGGTTCTATCAGACGCGGCCGCGTTGGGGGGCGTCAAACAACTTCTTCGCCGAGCATGCGACCCCGAAGCAGGAGCTTCCCGAGACCTACTTCCATGAGGGCGGCGGCGGCGTTGGCGGTCCGATCTTCAGGAACCGGACGTTCTTCTGGTTTGCCAACGAGAGCTACGGATCGAACACCACGCGCAACGGCTCGCTGCGGTTCCCGACCAGCCGCGAGCTGCGCGGCGACTTCTCGCAGTCGTTCGACAGCGCCGGCCGTCAGGTGGTGATTTACGACCCGCGGACCGGGGATCCGGCGACGGGCGTAGGCCGTACGCCGTTCCCAGGGAACATCATCCCTACGGACCGAATCAACCAGGTTTCCGCAAAAATGGCGAGCTACTTGCCGGCGCCTGATAGGGATGTGAGCGACGGTAACACCAACTTCAATCGCACCGCGCAGATTCACGATCGCGCGCAGATGTACACGGGCAAAGTCGATCATCGCTTCACCGACCAGGTTTCGTTGAACGGCTTCTACCTCTATAACCGCACCAACGAGCCCTGCGCTGATTACTGGGAACCGGGATTGGATGGTGCGAATCGCTTCGCCGACCCCGGCGACTACATCCTGCGCCGGCGCGTCAATCTCATTACGGTCAATAACACGTGGCTGCCAGGCAACAACACGGTATTGACGTTCCGTTATGGCTGGAACCGGTTCTACGACAACAACACGCTGTCGATCGAGTACGACCCCGCGCAGCTCGGGTTCCCATCGTCGTTCCTCGACGCGCTGCAGGTAGACAAGTTCCCCCAGGTCGTAGTCACCGACTACAACAGCATCGACTTCGACCGGATGATGGGTGCCATCAACCCGGTCAATATTAACTGGCACTCGTGGGCGGCTAACACAACGCTCTCAAAGCTCTTCGGGCGCCATACACTGAAATTCGGGTTCGACTACCGGATGATCGGGCTCGATTTCCAGTCGTTCGCCGATGGCGCCGGCAGCTTCCGCTTCGATCGCCGCTACACATCGTCCGATCCCAACTCGAACGGCACTGGCGGCACGTCGCCATCGGGCAACGCCTTTGCGAGCTTCCTGCTCGGGTATCCCACGGGAGATCCGGGCAATTTGAGCCGCGTCGCGCTCTCGACGCCGCTCGAGTTGTTCACGAACTATTACGGGTTCTACGCCCAGGACGACTTCCGTGTGAGTCCGAAGCTCACCTTCAACTACGGCTTGCGTATCGAGCACGAAGACGGGTTGATGGAAAAGAACGACAACATCACCGTCGCGTTCGATCGCAATCTGGCCCTGCCCGGGGTTTACGGCAACCGCGTCAATCCGCTCACGGGCCAAGTCATTACCGGTGGTTTGGTGTACGCCGGCCAGAATGGCGCCAACGACTTCCAGGGCGATCCTCCGTTGTTCAAGTTCTCGCCGCGCGTTGGCGCAGTCCTCGCGATCAATCCAAAGACGGTGGTGCGCGCAGGCTATGGGTTGTATTGGTCGCCATGGAACTACCAGGCGCCGAGCAACGTGAACTACGGGCAGATCGGTGCCGCCCAGACGACGTTGATGGACCAAAGCGCTTTTCGGCCGAGCGTGACGATGAGCGATCCGTTCCCAGGCGGGCTGTTGCGGCCCACGCTGAATTCGCTGGGCGCCTTGACTGGTCTCGGCGGCGAGATCAGATTCGTCGACCAGGAGAAGGATGCGCCGCGGGTACACATGTACTCCATCGACCTCAGCCGTGAGCTGGCGGGTGGCATGATGGTCGGAGTCGAATACGCCGGCGCCACTGGACGCCATCTCGGGTACGGCGGTTCGAACGACGCCCTCATCAACATCAACCAGGTTCCTTACACCGCGGCGGTGCTGGGCATGTCGTCGGCGCAGTTGAACGAGCCGGTGGCGAATCCGTTTGCGGGCCTGCCTTCGGTGCAAAGCCTCAGCACCGGCGCGACCGTTCCGCGTCGCCAGTTGCTGCGGCCCTTCCCGCAGTTTGGCGATATCTTCATGCTCCAGACGACGGCTGCCCGCAATCAGTACCACGCCGCGATTCTCAAGTTCGAAAAGCGCGTGAGCAACGGGTGGGGTGGGCGGATCAATTACACCTTCAGCCGGTTGATGGACGACCAGTTCGGGGAAGGCAACTTCTTCTCGCGCAACGGCAACGGCGACGCACAGGATGTCTACAACCTCGGAGCCGAGTACGACCGCGGCCTTCTCGACGTCCCGCACAAACTGGTGATCTCGCCGATCTGGGAGCTGCCCTTCGGCGAAGGTAAGCGCTGGGCGCAGAGCGGCGTCGGCAACATCCTGCTCGGCGGCTGGACGCTGTCGTCGATCATCTCGTTCGAGAGCGGTTTCCCCGTGTCGTTGCGTGCGAATTCCAACGACCTCTCGACTCTGGGTGGTCGTGTGCAGTGGGTGAACGTCACCGGCGACTTCGTCACGGAAGGGTCGCGCGAAGACCGCATCCTCGGCAACTGGCTCACCAGCAATGGTGTTGTTGATCCCGCGGGTCTGACTCTCGGTTCGGCGGGTCGTGTCCAGGAGGACGTTCGCACGCCCCATCGCAACAACTGGGACTTTGTTGCGAGCAAAGCGGTGCCGATTGCGGGCACCACACGCGGCGAAATCCGTTTCGAGGTATTGAACCTGACGAATACGGTCAAGGTGCGCGGGCCGATTGAAGCGGTCGGCTCGTCGACGTTCGGCCAGATTCGCGTGCAGTCCGGGTTCATGCGACTGACGCAGCTCACCTTCCGCGTCACCTTCTAGGCACGGAAACACGGAACATGTAACGCGGACCTTTAGGTCCGCGTTCACGGAAACACGGGGAGGGCGGCCCAATGGGCCGCCCTTTTCTGTTTTTGGATTACGCTGATTTCAATGCGTTTGGTCGCTCTTCCCGCGCTGCTCCTCGCCACTGTTTCGCTCAACGCTCAACGAATTCCGGCGCGTGCGCCGCTTGGTGCCATCAGCTTTCCCAACTCCGGCGCGCCCGCGGCGCAAGCTGACTTCATTCGTGCCGTCGCGTGGCTCCACAGTTTTGGCTACGAAGAGGCGATCGAGGCGTTTCGCGCGGCGCAAAAGATCGATCCGCAATTCGCGATGGCTTACTGGGGTGAAGCCATGTCCTTCAACCAGCCGCTCTGGTTTCACGAAGACGCCGCGGCCGGGCGCGCGGTGCTGGCCAGGTTGGGGGCAACCGCAGAGATCCGCGCCGCAAAGGCGCGCACGCCGCGCGAGCGGCAGTATCTCGGCGCGGTGGAAGCGTTGTACGGACCGGCCGACAAGCCCACGCGCGATAAGGCGTATGCGGAGGCGATGGGCGCGCTGGCCGCGAAATTTCCGCAGGACGACGAGGCGCAGGCGTTTTATGCGCTGGCGCTGCTGGCCGTGCTCCCGGGCGGCGATCAGGCGCTGCCGCTGCGGCAAAAAGCTGGAGCGATTGCCGAGGGGGTGTTCACGCGCAACGCGAAACACCCCGGAGCCGCGCATTACATCCTTCACGCCTACGACCATCCCGCGCTCGCGGAAAAGGCGCTACCTGCCGCGCGTGTGTATGCGCGGATTGCGCCGGCCGCAAGTCACGCGTTGCATATGCCCGCGCATGCGTTTGTGCAGCTTGGCTACTGGGAAGAAGCGTCGGCAACTGACCAGGCCTCGTGGGACGCGTCCGTCGCGTGGGTGCAGCGCAAGGGCGTTTCGATCGCGCTGCGCGATTTCCATAGCCTCACCTGGCTCCATTACGAGTGGACGCAACAGGGGCAGTTCAAGAAGGCGGCCGACGCGCTGCAGCTGATCGATGCGGCGCTCAAAGTCGTCAAGCCCGACGAACAGGCTGGCGGGCATCATTATTCGGACAGCGAGATCGGGCGGGGCAGTGGGCCGCTCGCGCTGCGCAACGATCGCGGGTCGCTCCGCGCGCGCTACATCATCGAGAGCGAGCGCTGGAGCGAGATGAAAGGGCAGAGCTCGTTCGACAACATCGATGAGCTCTTCGCGCTCGGTATGGCATCGGTCAGGACCGGCGATATCCCGCGCGCCGAAGCCGCCTATAAACTGTTCCTGGACGCCTCTGCCCCCAGCCAGGACGCGGGCTTGCGCGAGCAGGCCGCCGTCATGGCGAAAGAGCTCGAGGCATTGCTCGAACTTGCGCGCGGGCGCCAGAAGGAAGCGTTTGCCGCTATGGATCAAGCCGCGCATCTGCAAAGCCGGATGCCGAAGCCGATTGGCCGACCGTATCCGGTGAAAGGCGCCGACGAGCTGTACGGAGAGTTGCTGCTTGCAGCAGGCAAGGCTAAAGAAGCGATCGCGTGGTTCGAGAAAGCGCTGGCGCGCACACCAAACCGGAGCCGCAGTGTCCTCGGCCTCGCGCGCGCAGCAGCAAAAGCGGGAGACGGCGTGAAGAGCCGCGCGGCGTATAAGCAGTTCCTCACGAACTGGAAGAACGCGGATCCTGGGCTGCCGGAGATGAAGGAGGCGGCTGCCTTTCGCTGAATTTGGAGATTTGGAGATCTGGAGTTTTAGAGCGGAGTTGGAGATTTGGGCATTTGGAGATTTGTTGATCTCCAAATTTGGTGAATCACCAAATCACCAAATCACCAAATCACAAAATCACCAACTCACCAAATCCTCTCCAAATCTCGAGCTCTCCAAATCTCCAGATTCACGTGACACTCACCTGTCTCAGGTAATACCCACTGTCCAATCGTCGCTGTGGCACGGACGCATCCGGTACACGGAGGGCGATGTTGTACAGACCCGGTGCCGTCGGCCGCCAGCGATACTCCCACAACGACCACATCTTGTGCGTCTTGGGCGCTGGACAAATCGCGAACGGCGTCCACTCGTCGTCTTTGTTGAACCGGATCGCCAGACGATCCGCTGCACGCGTGCCACCCCACACGATCCCAACGATGCGGTACTCGAGACCGCTCGACGTGCGACGTTTTTCGACGCGCACCGGTGTCGCGGCGGTGTGGATATCTGCCGGTGAGTAGTCGCGCGCGAGCGTGTGCTGCGCCGTTTGATGTGTGCGGTTCGCGAACTCGATCATCTGCGACGTCGCCGGCTCGTCGGGACCGACGAGGCGAATCTCGTTGACCCACTTGATCCACGAGCAGCCATACCAGCCTGGGATGACGAGCCGAACCGGCGCACCATGGTCGGGCGGCAGCGGCTGACCGTTCATCCGCGTCGCGAGAAACGCTCCCATGTCTCTGATCGACGCAAGCGGAAACACCCAGCTCGCGCCTGGAACAGAACGCCCTGACGGCGATGCGTCGTGATCAACACCGCTCACGAGGACCGCGGTCGCGTCCTTCGCGGGGCGAAGGCGCTCCACGATCTCCGCGAACGGCACGCCGTCCCATTCGGCGACGCTCATCAACCCGAAATTGGACGGGTTCGCGTTGCCCGAACACTCGAATAGATGCGGTCCTTGTGCCCTGGCGCGTGCCGTCAAGTCGGCGAGTGTGAGCGTACTTTCGTTTGTTACAAGGCCGTCGCCCTTGATCGTCCAACGACCCTGGTGCGCGGCGGCGGCCGGCGGAATCTCCGTGCGAATGTACGCGAGCTCGTTTGCTGTGAGGAGCGCGCCCGGCTCGAGGAGCGACAAGTCGGTGATGAGACGCGCGTCCAGGCCATTGCCGAACTTCATGCCAAACGGCTGCGCCTGCGAGCGCTCGCGAAACAGCGGCAGTGTGCCAATGAGTTCGCCGGTAGGCGCAGACGGAGCGCATGGCAAGTCGGCAGCGATCCGCGCCAGCAGCTGACATGGATCGACGAGAGTTGCGCCGCCCGCCATGGCCAGCGTGCCCAGCACGTGACGGCGCGAAAGATGTCGAGCGCTCATCGCGGTAGTATAGCGTTGTGCGCTCTCTTGTCCTGGCCTCAGCACTCTTCCTTCTGGCACAGCCCGACTTTCGCTCGGGAGTAACGCTCGTTTCGACCGACGTGATCGCGCGGGACAGCAACGGCCGTTTCGTCGCTGACCTCACGAAAGACAACTTCACCGTCCTCGAAGACGGCGTGCCGCAGACGATCGCATCGTTTTCGCTCGTGCACGGCGGGCGCACCTTCACCGCTCTCGACGCCGCCCCGCCTGCCGTGCCCGAAGGGATCGTCTTGCCGAGTGTCACGCGAAAACCCGTGGCGGCCGATGTCGCGGGACGCGTGATTCTGATCTTCATTGACGATCTGCACTTTGACGTCGAGTACACGCCGCACGTGCGCCGTTTGATCGACACGCTCGTCACCAACTTGCTCCATGAAGGTGACATGGTGGCGATGGTGTCGAGCGGACCCTCGGCGATCGAGATCGGCCTCACCTACGACCGCAAGTTGATTGCCAGCGCGGCCTCGAAGATTCGCGGGTCGGGGATCACGACCGCAGAGATTTTCCAGATGATGGAAACCTCGCAGGGTCCCGGCGACATCCGCACGAGAGCGCAGGTGGCCTTCTACAACGCGTACAACATGGTCACCGAGCTCGAGAACGTCGTGAACAAGCGCAAGGCCGTTATCTACATCAGTTCAGGTTACGACTTCGATCCCTTTGCCGAGTCACGGCGCGGGCGCGACCGGATCCAGGGCGGACGCTTTTCGGAGCCGTCGCGCCTGCTGATCGAAGAAGACAACCCCTATTTCCGCCTGCCGGCGGCTACGGCCGACATCGATTTGTACAACTTCATGCGCGAGCTCACGCTCGCGTCGAATCGCGCCAACGCGACGCTCTTTACCGTCGATCCGCGCGGGTTATCCGGCGTGACCGACGCAGGCAAGTTTCTCGATCAAAGTGAGTGGCGGACCTATCTCCAGAAGACGCAAAGTTCCTTGCGTTTTCTCGCCGAAGAGACCGGCGGCTTTGCGGTAGTCAACGACAACGACTTTGCGACCGCCTTCAAACGCATCGATGCGGAGACCAGCGACTACTACGTGATCGGGTTCTATCCGACAAATCCCGATCAGAAAAAGCGCGTGCGGCAACTGGAAGTGAAGGTGGACCGCCCAAACGTGAACGTGATCGCACGAACGGCGTACTCCCTGCGCACGCCAGGCACGCCGCCGCCGCCACCGGCAATCAAGAAGAAGTAGGTTTGCAGGGGCGCCGCGAGCGCACCTGCTCACCTGTAACCCTGCACCGTCACGGCACGATCACCGCGACCCACTCACCGACAATCGCCGCGTTTCGGCCCTTCGCGTCAATGTACGCCTGCACCAACGTCTGGAAGCGCTCCTTGCCTTGAGCCGTGGTTCCAACTCCCTTTCCATGCACGAAGCTGGCGAAGAGCGCGTGGAGCATGACGTATTGCGCATCCTGATCGTCGCGATGCGTGGCGAGATGCTGCTCGAGCAGCGGGATGGCCTCGATCTCCCGTCCTTGCGCGACCAGGACGGCAGCAGATCCGCGGACGAAGGCTGGATCTGGCGCGCCGTTTATCCCGGCGCGCTGCGCCAGCTCGCCGGCTTTGGTGAGATCGCCCAGACGCAGATACCCGTCGATGAGCAAGGGCGCGACGATCGCTGACGGGAGGCCTCCGTCGAGCGCCGCTTGCCACGACGCCACGGCATCGCGATCATTCCCCTCGAGCGCGCGACAGGCGCCCATATACAAGTGCGCAACTGGATTCGGCGCGGCGTCGATTGCCCTGCGCAACATCGTCGCGGCCATCCGTGAGTCGCCGACACCGTACAGTCCAACACCCCTTAACGTCGTCCGCACGCTCTGTTCGTTTGCGTCGACGGTGTCATCGCGCAGCAGATCGATGTAACGCCCCTGCGCGGCGGCGTCGAGCGCGGCGGAGAGCGCCGCCGACATGCGCTCGCTGCGAAGGTGTGCGGCGACGTCACGCAGCACTGGTGGTTCGAGCAGGAGCTCGCGCCGCAACGGTATCGTGACAGGTGCCGTGGCAAGGAGCGTGGCCGGCGTACCGACGATTCGGAATGTGGTGTCGGCAACCGCGTTCCGACCCGCGAGCTTGTCCGTGGCGGACACCTTGAGACGGTAGTCGCCGCGCGGCAGCGTCTTGAGCGGGGCCGCCATGGCCGCGAACATCGGATGGCCTTTCGTCAAGTCGAAGTCGGCCGGCAGCGTCGAGGCGTTGTAATACTGGGGGTTGAGCAGACCAACCGACTGATCGCCGGCACTCGTGATGCGAAACAATTCGAAGCCAATCGCGAGATCCGGCTTGCCGGTTTCGTTCGGCCGCGGATTGAGCACCTGAAGCACCACGGCGAGCCGATCGTCGTTGGTAAATTCCGTGTCGAGCGACGGCTCGATTTCCATTGCGCCAATCACGTACGGATGCGCCGACTGCTGGTCCGGCGGATACGGTCGGTCGCGCGTCGAGACCGCGTCGGCCACGATGATGCTGCTCAACGTGAGGTCGCTGGCTGTCGCGGGTGGCAAGCGAAGCGGCCGCTTCACCACGGTGATTGCCGCTGCGCGACCTTTTGGTGCCGGACCCGTGAACGCGACGTACAAGTCATATTCACCCGGGCCTGCGGTCACCGAGCGGCGCAGCGCATTGGGCGCGGCCGGCAGCGGTGCATCGATGCTGAAGTCCTCGAACGGAAACACGGGGTCGCGCGGTCGCGTCGCGGTTCCCTCGAGCGCCGCTTTGCGTTCCTTTTCGGCTGCTTCCTTACGTTCACGCGCGCGTTCGCGTTCGAGCGCCAGCAACGCCAGATCCGATGCCTGCTGTCCCGGTCCGCGCGCCGCAATCGCGCCAGCGCCGAAGGTCGGCATTTCTCCAAACGCGATGCCGCGCTGCTGCCGCGCGACCAGCGGATCGCTGCGCATCCCTTTGAGCCACTCCATCACCGCCGATCGCTCGGCCATCGACGTGAACTGCGCATCCGCGCGGGTCGCAAGCCGTACGTACACCGACGATGCGTCCTGCGGCGACAGCGGTTGGGCGGGCGTCAGCGTGAACGCAACGTAGTGCGCGCCGTCGGATGTGCGCAGGAGGTGCGTCTGCCATTGCGCGTCGCTGCTTTCAGCCGCTGCCGCCGCGTTATCGACGGCAGTGACCAGCGCTTGCAGCGTGGCGCGTTGTGTTTTCGTGAGTTTCGGTGGGGAAGCTTGCTCGGCGTGAGCAGGCGACGCGGACCACATCGCGACGACCAAGAGCAACATCGTGCGGCAGGCCATCGGTGCCTCCAGGATGGCGCAACGATAGCACGTTGCGTGACCTGCGACTCTGCCGTACACTGACTCGGCGCCGACTAAAGCTGTTACGGCGCGACGACGCCGCTTGGCGCGGCTGACGCCGCGCCACTACACTCTCAAAACACCGTTCTTATGCGAAGGTTCGTCCTGTTTGTATCTATTTGTCTCGCGATTGCCGCGCGCGAGGCCTTTGCTGTTTCCGCTGCGGCCGTGCCCACGCTTCCGGCCGGCAAACTCGCACCCGAAGCCCCTGCGCCGACGATCGACGGACGCGTCGATGATGCGGTGTGGCAGACCGTCGAGGCCCACTCGACGTTCACGCAGCAAGACCCGCTCGAAGGAGAGCCGGCGACAGAGAAAACCGAAGTGCGCATTCTCGTCGGCCACGGCAACGTCTACGTGGGGATCATCTGCTACGACAGCGATCCCTCCAAGATCATCGTCTCGCAGTCGCGCCGGGATGCGGCGTTGACCGATGTGGATTCGATCATCCTCGTCTTCGACACCTTCAACGACAGCCAGAACGCATTCGTCTTCGGCACCAACCCGCTCGGCATCGAATACGACGGTCAAGTGTCAGGCGAGGGCCAAACCGGCGGCACCAACTTCGGGGGCGGCGGCCAGGGCGTGAGCGGTTCGCAGCGCGGCGGCATCAGCGCCTTCAACCCGAACTGGGACGGCGACTGGCGCGTGCGCTCCTCGATCACGGAGCGTGGGTGGGAAGCCGAGCTCGCCATTCCGCTGAAGACGCTTCGCTACGGAACAGGCGAGGAGCGCACTTGGGGCTTCAACGTGATGCGGAATATCCGGCGCAAGAACGAGCAGGTTTATCTCGCGCCGATTCCACGCGGCTTCGATATTTACCGCGTGTCGCTCGCCGCGAAGTTGACCAACCTCGACCTGCCCCCGCGTCGGGATCTCAAGTTGATTCCGTATGTGCTGGGGTCGGCGAACAAGGACTACACACTCGCGCCGGATCACCAACTCGATCGAGATGCGGATGCTGGCGTCGACCTGAAGTGGGGTATCACGCCCAACATGACGCTCGACGTCACCGTCAATACCGACTTCGCGCAGGTGGAAGCGGATGAAGAGCAGGTGAACCTCACGCGCTTCGACCTGTTCTTTCCCGAGAAGCGCCCGTTCTTTCTCGAGAACGCCTCGACGTTTCAGTTCGGGAGTCCGCAGCAGATCGATCTGTTTTTTTCCCGCCGCATCGGCCTTTCCGGCCTGGGCGCGTCCGGCGTCCCGATTCCGATTATTGCCGGCGCGCGATTGAGCGGCAAAGTGGGGGCCTGGCGCACCGGCTTTCTCGATATTCAAACCGACTCGGAGCACGACCCCAACGGTAACTTGCTTGCTGCCGCCAACAATTTCGGGGTGGCGCGCGTACAGCGAGAATTCGGACGCTCGAGTTTCGGCGGCATCTTCGTCAACCGTCAGGGCACCGGTTCGTACTCCGGCGATAACGACTGGAACCGCGCCTATGGGGTGGACGCAAATCTCGCGGTCACGGCCAATTCGCGCGTGTTTGCATTCATCGCGGGCACGACCTCGCCGGAAACCGCAACGGTGGGCGGCACGGACACAGCGGGGCGCATCTTCTACGATTTTCGAAATAACCTCTGGCAGCTCTCGGGCGGCTATTCGCAAGTGGGCTCGCGCTTTAACCCCGAGGTCGGTTTTCTTCCCCGCCGCGGGTACCGTCGTCCAGAGGTGCGCGCCTTTTTGACCTACCAGCCCAAGAAATGGCAATGGATTCGGCGCATTTCGCCCCACGCCAACTATGACGGCTTCTTCGATATCGGCAACGGGGACGTGCAATCGGGGCGCGCCCACCTGCACTTTTTCGAGATTCAGCCGGCGAACGGCGGACGTTTCGGCAACTTCGTGGACGTCACCACTGACAATCCGCTCGTGCCGTTTGTGCCCTACAACACCGGCGGCAAGCGCGTCGTGATCCCGCCTGGCAAGTACACGTGGCAGCAGTTTGCCAGCGAGTACTTGAGCGACCCGAGCGCGGTGTTCTCGGCAACATTCCGGCATCGTATCGGCGGTTACTACGACGGAGATTTCGACAGCGAAGAGTTGACGGCTAACGTACGTGTCGGCTCTCGATTCATTGGCAACGTGGGATGGACACGGCAGCATGCCGAGTTGCCGGGCGGGACGTTCACGACCCACCTCATCCCGCTGAAGACGAGCTACGCTTTTACCACGCTCGCCAACGTGCAGGCGCTGGTGCAGTACAACAGCCAGACGTCGCAGTTCTCGTCGAATATCCGTTTAGCGGTGCTGAATCGGAGTGGGACGGGGTTGTTCGTGGTTTATAACGATCGGCGAGATACGACGGATTTCACAACGATCGAGACGCTGGGACGTTCGTTCATCGTGAAGTACACGCGGCTGTTGGATTTCTGAAATTTGAGATCTCGAGATGTGGAGATTTGGAGCCGATCTGGAGATCTCGAAATTTTCTCCAAATCTCCGCATCTCCAGATCTCCAGATTCAACGTCAGGCCGCCCTTCCCTTCGACTTCCTGATCTTCGCCACCGCGCCCGCTTCGATCTGCCGCACCCGCTCGCGCGTCAGCGACAAGCGGCGGCCGATCTCCTCGAGCGTGTACTCGCGATCGGTGCCGAGGCCATACCGCAATCGCAGGATTTCTTTCTCGCGATCGCTGAGCGGCTCCATCGCGCGCTCCACTTCCTCCGCGAGCTGTCCCTTGATCGCCTCCTCTTCGGGCGACTGCGCTTTGACGTCCTTCAGCAGATCGCCAAGCTCGGTTTCCTCGCTTTCACCGACGGTCGCTTCGAGCGAGGCCGGCTGCCGCGCGGCTTCGAGCAGGAGCTCCACTTTGTTGACGGCCACGCCCATCCGCTGGGCGAGCTCGTCGGGACGCGGTTCGCGGCCAAGCTGCGATCCGAGTGCGCGGCGCTCTCGCGTCAGACGATTGAGCGACTCCACGACGTGTACGGGAAGCCGAATGGTCCGGCCATAATCGGCGACTGCGCGGGTGATCGCCTGACGGATCCACCACGTGGCATACGTCGAGAATTTGAAGCCGCGGCGGAACTGGAAGCGATCGACCGCCTTCATCAGGCCGATGTTGCCTTCCTGAATCAGGTCCAGCATCGACAAGCCGCGATTGACGTAGCGCTTGGCGATCGACACCACCAGCCGCAGGTTCGCTTCGAGCAGCTGCCGCTTCGCGTCCAGCATCCGTTCTTCGTTTTCGCGCACCTGTTCGAAGCGCTTGCGGAAGGTCTTGCGCGACATGCCGGCCCGCGCCTCGAGCGCGTCAAACGCCTGCTTGTAATCGGGCGTGCGCGCGGCCTCGCGGTCCAACGCGCGGAACGCATGATCGATCTGGGTGAGCTCGGCGACGACATCGTCGACCACGGACGGGCGAATCGGCAATTCGCCGAGCACGCGTCCGATGTCCTCTTCGATCGCCGCGATGTCGCGCGTGTACTGCGCGCGGGTGGCGGCGGTCGATCGCCGGTCGGCGCAGCGCTCGCGCAGGTCCGCGATCTGCTTCTCGAGGCGGCGAATCTTGCCAAACGCCTTCATCACCGGGTCCAGCTTGTCGGGTTTGAGCTCGCCGCCATCGGGCAGGAGGATCAGCTCAGCCGCCGGCGCCTTGTTGACGCGCACTTCGTCGGCCAGGCTCATGAACGTCCGCCGCGCACCCGGAATCGTCCCGAGCGTCGCGAGCAGCGTCCCGCGCGCCTGCTCGATGCGCAAGCCGATTTCCTGCTCGTCTTTCGCTTTGAGCAGCTTGCGCTTGCCGATGTGCCGCAGATACACGCGAACGAGGTCGATGTCTTCAGACGCAACGGGGGTGTCTGCGGGAAGATCGCTCGGTTCCTCTTCTTCCGCGAATTCGGCGACGCCACGATGCGCCTCGACCGGCTGCTCCTCGAACGCTTCCGGCTCCTCTTCGTGCAGCAGCTGGTCGGCGGGGTGGACAAGGGGCATCTCGCTCGTGTCGGCCTGATCCACCGGAATCAGGCCGAAATCGTGAGCGCGGGCGCGCCAGTCGAGAATGTGTTGATTACTTTCCGGTTTCTCCCAGTCGATGAGCGATGACGCCACGTTCGACTTGGTACGCGTCTGCTTGGTCGCCCTGGGTTGTGCCTTCTTCGCCATTGACGAGATGCTCCTGGCTCGATGTAGAAGCAAAAGTGATGCTGAGGTCTAGTGTCTCCACCGTTGGTTCCAGAACATAGGCTGGCTTGCCCACCTTGCGGGCATCCGGAGCCAAGGGTGGCTTTTCAACCAAAGCTCTGCAAAACGCCGCGGCCCACCGTCGCGCCGCATTCGCTCGCGCTGTGGTGGGCAACCCGACAGTTGGCTCGCCGGCCGAAGCTCTGGATCGCGTGTGCCGTCGACCTCCGCGCGGCTACGCCGCGCTACCGCGGACGGCCTTCGCCTGGATCCAGAGCGAAGGCCTGGTGGCCAGGGGCAGAATCGAACTGCCGACACCGTGATTTTCAGTCACGTGCTCTACCAACTGAGCTACCTGGCCGCTCCGAGGGGAGATAAGCCTTTAAGTATAGCATTCGACGTGAGGTGCGCGCCGGCCGGGCACACAAGGGACTTCGACGGCTCTTTGCGCGGTTATGGCCGCAGCATCGCACCGGCCGGCGCTGGACGCGCGTAGGTTGCGGGATTCCAGCCGCCGAGCACCGAGATGGCGACCAGCACGCCCATAATGGCGCCGCCGAAGACGTCGAGCGGGAAGTGGTGTCCCACGTATAGCCGCGAATACCCCATGAGGACCGCCGCCGTCCACCAGGCGATACGGCGTCTTGGCCACATGCGCGACATCGCCACGGCCGCGCCGAACGCGGCTGCCGAGTGGCCGGACGGAAAGGAGAGGCTGCGCGGCATTGGCGGCAAAGCGCGCGGCGGATCGTAGGCGCGAATCGAGACGGGCCGCGGCCGGCCAATGGCCGGTTTCAGCACCAGATCGACGGTAACGTAGGACATCAACAGGGTAAGCGCCAGACGCCACGCCGCGGCTCGGGTGGTGGGCCGCAACAGACCGACCAAGGCGGCTACCAACCAGATGGTCGACGCGGTGCCGCTGATGCTGATGGCGGTCATTGCAACGTCCAGCGGCGGCGACTGCCACGGCCTGAGCACCTCAAAGAGCCAAAGGTCCAACGACTGCAATAGCTGAAGCATCCGGGTTTCCTGTTCGATCTCTCGCGCGGCCGACGCGGCGTCCACATCACGCTCTCGCGGCGCCTCAAGCAACTCATCCACGGCGCACAAGATAGCTCAACCACAGGCGAGTAGGCTTGGGCACCATGTTTGCTTTTGGTCGTCCAGAGATAAAGGAGGCCTTGTGTCGTTTGCCCTTTATGTCGTCGGGTTCATCATTCTGATCGTTGGATTGGCGTACGCGGCGAGCCTGGCAGGGCTTGGGACGCAGTGGATTGTCGCCGGCGTCC
>JBKPAJ010000028.1:0-8837 GCA_046726375.1 Acidobacteriota bacterium | reverse complement strand
CACGAACGATCGCTGGATCGCCTCACGCCCGCTCCTGTCGGTCGTTTGTGCGCCACCCAAATCGCGACGCTGCGCATCGATCTCTGCGCGAACTGCAGCCACCACATTCAACGCGTTCAATTGCCGATCGAGCGCTCGATTGAAGCTCGCAAACAGCACCGCACCGAGAACCGCGATCGCGATCAAACCCGCGACACGCGAGACCGCATTGTTGATTCCCGAAGCGACGCCGGCATGCTCTTGGTTGACAGAGTTCATCACGGTCGTCGTCAGCGGCGCCACGCTGACGGCCATGCCCAAGCCGACCACCACGACGGCAGGAAGGAAGGTGCTCCAGTACGCACCGCCGACGGCGGGCCTGGCAAACAGCGCGAAACCGATGGCCGTGATCAGCGGGCCGACGACCAGCGGGCGCCTCGCGCCATAACGCTGGATCAGCCCGCCGGACCAACGCGACATCAGGAACATCAACACGATGAAGGGCAGGAGCGCCGCACCGGCCTCGGTTGGGGAGTAACCCTGTACCTGGATCAGATTCATCGGAAAAAAGAAAAGGACGCCACTCAACGCTGCATACAAGAAAAAGGTGAGCAGGTTTGCTCCGCTGAAGCTGCGCGAGCGGAACAGTGCCAGTGGAAGCATCGGGTTCGGTGAGCGCGATTCATGAACCAGAAAGGCGATCAGCAGAATAATTCCGGCGATGCCAGGGAGCGGAGCGGATTCAAGCAGTGCAAAGACGACAGCCCCGAGTCCGGCGATCGTCAGCAACGCTCCAAGCCAGTCGAGTCGGCCCTCGGCGTCAGCGGAGCGCGTCTCGGGAACTCGCCACACCGTGATCGCGAGAACGATCAGCGCGAGCGGCAGGTTGATGAAGAAGACCCATCGCCACGACAGGTGCTGGACAAGCCATCCTCCAAGCACTGGACCCAGCGCAGCCGTGATCGCGGTGAACCCGGACCACGTGCCTATGGCTCGACCGCGTTCTGCCTCTGAGAACGACGCGCTGATCAGCGACAGGCTGCCGGGAACGAGGAGTGCGGCGCCCACGCCCTGAAGCGCACGAGCCGCAATGAGCTCATGAATGCTTCGGGAAAGGCCGCACCAGCAAGAGGCCGCGGCGAAGATGATGACTCCAATAGCGAAGATCCGGCGGCGGCCTCGCAGATCGCCAAGCGCTCCGCCGGTCAGGAGCAGCGCAGAGAGCGTCAGTGCGTAGGACTCGACAACCCATTGCACTTCTGCCAGGGTCGCATCGAGAGCAGACTGCAAGGCCGGAAGAGCCACGTTCACCACGGTGCCATCGATGAACGCCAGGCTTGATCCGAGAATCGTGGCCGCCAGGACCCAACGGCCCCTGCCGGCAGGCGCGGAGTCCGCCGCGGCCGTCAGGATCGCAGCTTCATCGCACGGAGGTTTGGCAATGACGACCATGCGCTGATGACAAATCTACTCTGTCGAGAGGTTGCGCTCGAATACCGACGAGGCAATCGACATCAGCTCACACAGCTGCGCTGGGAACTTCCGCGACGATGGCCTACGCTCAACCTGAAAACGGTGCTTCCCGATCAGGCAACGCTTCAAGGAATCTGATGTACATCACTCAACTGATCTACGTCTACCCTGGCAAGGAGGCGATGTTCGACGCGTTCGAGAATGTCGCGCTTCGCCTGATCGTGACGGTCCACGCGTCGATGTAATTGCGCCACACCTGTTGGGGACTGCTCATGTCTCGCCTCGTCGACTATCAACCGCGTGTGCGAGTGTTACGGTTGAACCGCTTGGGCGTAGGCGCTTCGAATGGTCCTCACCAAGGTCCATTTTCCCAGGGTTGTTCTGGACCATTTTGCTGCTGCAGGCGCTCATGGAGGCAGTGAAGAATTCCCTCGGGCGTCGCCGAGCGTCGCCACCACCATGCCGACGTTCGCCTCTTTCGCGCGCCATCCGCTGAATCGCGTTCGGCAGTTCATTGCAAAGATCCATTTGCGTCATTGGCTTGAACCACCATCGGACTGACCACTTCGTCTGCGGCTATGTGGCCGGATCAGCCGTTTCGTCACGTACGCTCAACGCAGCGAGGCAGGCTGTTGCGGGCTCGCAGTGATATTTCACACCAAGTTGGCAAGCGAAGGGAAAGGAGACCTCATGACGCCACGCCTTGATTACACGACGATCGCTCCCGGCGCGTACACGGCTATGGGCGCGCTCGAACGTTACCTTCATACGTGCGGGCTCGAAGAGTCGCTGATTCACGTGATCAAGCTGCGTGTTCGACCGCAGTCGAGATGCTCATCGAGCTGATAGTTGGCGTCACGCGCGAACTCGTTGAATGTACGATAGTCCTCACGGCATGAACGACAGCACCCTGAAGGAATTGGCGCGACTCGCAACCCGCGGTGACCTCGGTGCCTGGCATGAGGTCGCACAGTTCATTCGCCGCACCGGCGACTACAGGTGGGTGGGCCTCTATCAGGTCACCGACACTGAGATTCGGGCCGTCGCCTGGACGGGCTCCGCCGCGCCGGCGTTTCCGTGGTTTCCTCGCGAGAGAGGGCTTAATGGGCCGCCGTCGCGACCAAGCAACCAGTAGTCTGTCAGGACGTGACCAGTGACTCGAGATACTTGACGGCATTCACCGGTACACGGTCTGAGGCGATTTTCCCTGTTTGTTCCGAAGGTGGAGAGGTGATCGGGACGATCGACGTCGAAAACGACCGCCGGAACGCATTTTCGACAGAGGATGAGCGATTTCTCACTGCCTGCGCTGCCACTCTGCGGAAACTGTGGGAGTCGGCATCGCACGAGAGGACGTGACGCTCGCGCAACACAGATCCTGAGCCGCACGCTTAGTAGAAAGAGATGCTGTCATTTCGGGAGATTCATGCCGTCGTCAGCGAGCACGTAAACGCGTCGGCAGACCGAGTTCGAGCGCTGTATGAGGAGCCAGACAACTGGGCACGCGTGTTCCCCGCAACGATCCGAGCCGCCCGTGTCGTGCGCAGGGAGGGGGACACCACCGTGGTCGAGGTCGATCACGTCGAAGGACGTGTGACGAACATCTTGCGCGCCGTGTCCTCAACCCGTGTCGACCTCGCCGAGATCAAGCGACGCTACGAGGCAACGTTCGCGAACGAATTCATTGCGGATGGGAACGGCACGCGCTGCAGGATCACGGCGTCGGTTCGCCTGAAGTGGCCGTACCGACTCGCTGCGCCGTTTGTGAAGCCGCTGGTGCTCGCGAGGATGCGGCGATATGTTGTGGAGCCGCTCAAGGCGGCCGCAGAAAGCGAAACGCTGACAACAAAATGGCGCAGTCGCGCTCAAGGTGGATGATCGTGGGCGCCATCTCGGTGGCTGCCGCGGCTGGCTGGTTGCTCTTCGCGCGCATCGGTGCCGCCACAATTCGGAGCGAGTCGGCTCAGCTTGCCACTCTGCTCGGGCTTCGGGAGGGCAGTCGCGTCGCGGACGTCGGGGCGGGGAAGGGAACGTACGCACTGGAGCTGGCTCGGCTCGTCGGGCCGACCGGTCACGTCTTCGCGACGGAGATCGACAGCAAGTGTCGCCAACAAAGTCGATCGGCGGCTGCCAACGCGGGGCTTCAAAACCTTTCAGTGGTCGAAGCTCGTGAGGTCGACACCGGTCTCGAGCGCAGCTGTTGCGATGCGACTCTGATGCGCGGCGTCTACCACCATGTCACGCGGCCCATGGAGACCAACGGAAGCCTTACCAAGCCCTGCGCTCCGGTGGTCGTCTCGCCGTTGTGGATTTCCCGTCGGCATGGTTCCTGTCGACGCTCTTCCGAGTGAAGGGCGTCCCTCCGAACCGGGGAGGGCACGGCGTTCCCCCCGATGTGGTGATCGAAGAACTCAAGACGGCGGGTTTCAGTCTCGAGCGCCGCATCGACAAATGGGAAGGCCGACTATATTGCCTCGTCTTCCAAAAGCGCGCCGAGTCTCGGTAAGTGAAGCAGCCTTCCGAGAAGAGGCGATGAAGCGGTCGCGCAGCGTCGCCGTGCTTCAACGATCATCGGTGGGAGCGGCAGGCCGCTGATGCGCAGCAGTCGAACCTTCCGGGCCGATAGCTTGGCGGATTCGCGCGAGCTGCGCGAGGTGCAGCAAATCATGGCCCGCGTACAGCCGAATCATGTGCGCCACGCTCTCCTCTCCGCGTTCCGCGTGAACGCCGACGCGCTCGAGGTCGCCTGGCGATGCTCCAGCGATCAGGCGCAGGTTCGAACGCCGAAGCACGTCGAATTCTTCGAGTGCCATTTCGACTGGGCCCTCCTCGTAGCGTAGGCGTTCGGCCCACTGATCCTGATCGTAGCCGGTAAGCGTCGGGCGGTCCTGCGCAAGAACCATGCGCACGCGGTATCCCCACACGAGCTCGGAATCCGCGAGATGTCGGACAACGTGCCGAATCGACCATTTGCCGGAGGCCTCCGGCTGAGCGAGTTCACGCTCCGTCAGACCGAGGATCGCGTTCCGAAGTGCGTCGGGCGTACTACGGAGAACGTCTATCGGATCTTTCGATCCGAGGAGGTCCAGAACGGCCGCCGTGTACGCGCGGGCCTGTTCGATCGAACGCGACGCGGGATTCGTAAATACGGACATGGCTTCCGTCCTCGCTCCGGTGAGCTGCGATCGGATCAGGGGACAGCTCTTTGTAACTTGCGATCTGGAATGCGGGCGGCTCGACCATCGGATCGGTCGCCCCTCAACATCAACAGCCCCGTGACGCCCTTCACCACGTCCATGCCATTACTCCTTCCGGCCGGGGCCAAGCGCATACCTCTCGGATCTTTATCGTTGTCCGGCCGGCTTCGGCTGTCACGAAGTTTCGACGGTCCTCTTTCGCGTTTATGGAGCCTGAAAGTCAGCGGTTGGTGCGGCGGGACGGACTGCTTCGGCTATTGTGGCGACTTTGACTCGAGCTCTCTTGGATAGGATGATGCTCGTGCGCAACAAGGCGCGTATCGAAAAACGATGATAGCAGCGCGTCACTGGACTCGGGACGATGCGTTGAGGGAGTAATACAAGGAGACGACTCGTGATGTGGGTCTTGATCGTTGCAGCGCTCTGTGCAGGTCTTTTCGCGGGTGCGGCAATTTACATCAATGCCGTTGAGCATCCCGCGCGCCTGTCCTGCGGCACGGAGCTGGCCCTTCGAGAGTTCGCGCCGAGTTATCGCCGGGCGACGGCCATGCAAGCGTCCCTCGCCATGGCCGGCGGGTTTGCGGGCTTGTGGTCGGCGTGGCTAGGTAGCGATACCTGGCTGGCGTTGGGCGCGATTCTTCTCTTCGCTGTCGTCGCGTTCACGCTCGTCGTGATAATGCCAACCAACCACCAGTTGGTCGACCCGGCTCTCGATCCGCGTAGCCAGAAGGCGACAGAACTCCTGGTTCGGTGGGGACGTCTTCATGCGGCGAGGAGTATCTTGAGCAGCGCCGCCTTCGTGCTGTTTCTTCTGCGCCTGGCTGGGTCGTGAAGCCGTGAGTCACCGGCCGCGTGAGCGGGCCAGGCGGCCGCGGACGCACCCGCAAACCACCCGATCGATCTACGCACCCCCAACGGAGATTCACAGAAATTTCAACAGGACTTTCACGCCTTTGTCTGGCCGTCCTCGTAATCTGACATTGTTGCGATCGTCTCGAGAGATGTAGTGAGGCCTATGCGCAGGGATTGAGACCGGATCCTAGCGTGGTCGAAGGGACGATCATTCCGGGCGTCGGGATTCTGACCGAGGGGCTGCACATGAGTACGCCGAGGGAAGCCTACGTAGAGATCGACGGATCGGCACGACCAGACACCCTCACCCACAATCGAACAGCCCAGGAGAGTACGCGGACTCGACTATTTGAATCGAGAATCGGCCTGGTCGAAGACGTTCGTTGTCTCGGTGTGCACCCGAAGACGTCTCCGGAAGACTTTTCCCCAAATTTCCAGGTCTGTCTGCCGTACCGCGGACTCTTCGTCTGGCACGTCGGTGGTGACGAGGTTGTTGTGGACCCGAACCAGGTGGTGTTCGTCGCGGGCGGCGAAAGCTTCTACCTCAGCCAGCCACTCTGCAGCGAGTACGCGGAGCTCATCATCACGCCCGATGTTGAGATCCTCGCAGATCTCACAAACGCCGACGAGGACCGCTTAGCGTTCGATCCGTTGTTCCGTCGGAGAAGCCGACACGCGGACGTCAGCGTGCAGTTCATGCGGGCGCGATTTCTCCAGACAGTGGTCTGCGGGGACTTCGATCGCTTGGCTGCCGAGGAGTTACTGATAGTTCTTCTCCGGACGGCGCTCAAGGCGGACACCGAAGGCTTGGAGGTACGCGGACCGACACAACGTCTGATTGCTCGAGCGAAAGAATTCCTGGAGGCCAGCTTCACCGAACCGATACGGCTTGCCGACGTTGCGCAGGCGGTCGGGGCGTCACCGGCATACCTCACGGATGTGTTCAGCCGGGTCGAAGGCGTCCCGCTCCATCGGTATCTTACGCAGCTGCGGCTGGCTCGAGCTCTTGTCGAGCTCCCGAACGCACCCGACATCACGACACTCGCGCTTAATCTCGGGTTCTCGAGCCACAGTCACTTCACGGCGACATTTCGGCGCGCTTTCGCTTGCACACCGTCGCAATTCCGCAGAGCCGCCGGAAGCGGGTTGTGCGGGCGCGGAGCGATCCGATCTGTGCGGAGGGCCGATCAGTCCAGGGAACGCAGATTCGCGTAACCGGTGGGCGACACGAGACTGATGCGGACAGGGGAGACTGTTTCCATGTCACTCTCAATCGGCCACCACCACCGCGATCATGGGTGCCCGGACCGAACCAGATCGTGTCGCGTGCGCGTAAACCAATACGACGTCATCCGCCCTCAACGGCGGAATACGTTGGTCATCCATGGCTGGAACTCACCGCTCTCATCGCGCAACCACCACCTGACCGTCACGGTCCCATCGTCATTCGTTTTGATCTTGCCCGTGGCGTTTAAGTCATATTGGAAGCGCGCAGGTCCGACGAAGGTAAGTGTCCGTCCTTCGATCTCCCCTTCATAGCGATTGCCGTCTTCGCTAAACGGCCCGTTGTTGCTAAAAAAGATGATGCGAAACTTCTTCGCGTCAGCGTCATAAAACCAATAGTTGACGCCCGTTTGAGCGGGCTCGTCGCCAAAGACAGTGTGGTAGGTCTGGACGAGGAAGTACCCGCCATCGAGCCAGTAAAATTCTTCGACGCTGGTGACCGGGACAGCTGGCCCAAGAATGCTGGCATCGGTTTGCGCTCGCGTCTGCCACTTACCGAGCAAGGGTTCGAGGCGCTTGAGTGCCGGTGATGGCGGAGGCGTCACAACCGTCGTGGCTGATTCGTCTGACACACGCATCTCCTTTCATTTCGCCGGCGGCAGGGAGGTGGTCTGACTGTGGGCGCGCTTCTGGCGTCAACACGACCAGTGTCGCGCCAGCATCCTACGGGGTCAGACCTATCGCGCTGAGTAGCTCGTCACGACGACCCCGTTGGTGTACGTAGTGCAGGCCCTGAGTTTCAAAGGCTTTCGATCCTTGAAGATTCGCAGGCCTTCTCCGATCGCGACTGGATTGACAAAGAAGTGCAGCTCGTCAATCAGGTCGTGCTCGATCAGAGACGCGACGAACGTGGCGCCGCCGTACACGATGATGTCGCCTCCGTCCAAACGTTTGAGGTGATTGACGCGCTCGACCACGTCGCCTCTCTCCACGCGGAGGTTCCGGCCTTCGAGACGATCGAGCGTTCTACTGAATGCGACCTTTGACGTGCGGACCATCTTCTGCGCGAAGGCATACTCGGGACTGTCTACGTTGACGCTTTCCCAATAGCTAATGAACCCCGGCGTCATCTTCCGACCGAGCAGAATGGTGTCGCTCGTGTCTGCGAGATCGTCGACGAACGCCCCGTAATCCGCTTCCGTCGCATCGGGCGCCATCCAGTCGAGTTCGCCGTTTGGACCCGCCACGAAGCCATCGACCGTCACTTGCATTTGCAACTTCAGCTTTCGCACGATGCGCACTCCTCTGCCGCGTAAATCGGCATCTTCGGCAACGCTGCCGCGAACGCGTCGCCACTACCGAGATTCCAGCCTTCCATCGCGCGCGTATACAAGACGCGGACCTCGTCGTGGTCTGCCTGTGACGCCACCAACTGCTGTCTGTGCTGGCCAATCTTCATGGCTGCTCGGGCGGGCATTTCTCGTTGCAGATGTCCCCTCCGAGTTCGATGAAGTCGCGGCCGAGATTCTCGCCCTTCATCGGGCTCGTCGTTCCTCGAGATCGTGAATCGATCACGCGCCGTGGACCAGCACCGAGGCTGTTCCGAGCGTCGTTCGAGTGATGCTACGGTGGGCACGCGCAGCGCGGCGTGAAAATTCCGTTGGTTTCGCGTTGAAGCTTCATCGCACCGGGCGATTACGGACCATGTGTTCACGCGTGGCGCGAGCATCTCATGCTGCAGCGCCGCTCGCTGGTCTTCATAACTGAATCGATGTTTACGCCCTCGCTGTTGTGACGATCGTCCATCCTCGTTTGTGGCGACCCTTTGGTTGATGGACACGATTTGCACGGAAATTGAACGCCAAGTTCAACACTATTTTCACATCGCGCGCTTCGCGTCTCCGTTACTTCTATGTGATGCGATGGGCGTTCGTCCTTCGCCTCGGCCCGGACACACAACCGGCGCAACGGCATTTCGACGGCTGGATCGAGGAGGTCGACACGGGCCGGGAGCTGCATTTCCGATCAACGGACGAGTTACTGGCATTTTTGAGCCAGTGCGCCGAATCAGCTGATCAGCATCATCTCAAATCTCACGAAACGGACGACGAC
>JBKPAJ010000027.1:0-16000 GCA_046726375.1 Acidobacteriota bacterium | reverse complement strand
TTCCACTTTGGGCCGGCCCGGAGCGGAGAGCAGATAGTGTACGGGGCACGGACGCCTGATGCGTCGCTGGACAGCATCTTGGAGTGGGCCAACTTCATTCGTAGTCAGCGCGTGACTCGAGTGTGCTGCCTCCTCGACGATGAGCAGTTGGCTGGCTTCCCCGTCAACCTTGAGGCCGAATACAAGAACTTTTTCGGCGCAGCTCGCATTCTCATGGAACCTGTCGCTGACCATAATCTCTGCTCACGGGACGCGCTCAAAGAAAATATCCTGCCGTTCCTGCGGACTGCCGACACGGACGGTGAGCGCGCAGTCATCCATTGCTGGGGCGGCAATGGCCGAACCGGTCACGTGCTCGCCGCTTGGCTCGTTGCGGCACGAGACCTGTCCCCGATGGAAGCAATCGAGGCGGTGGAAGCAACTGGACGACTGCCGCGGGAGGCTGTTCTTGCAGGCAACGCAACACTCGACGAATTGATCGAGTTGCTGACAAGTTGCAAACCTGACGCGCAGGCTAACCCGCGATTGGAGCCGGCGGCGCAGCGCGATCATAATCGCCGCGGCTCAGTCGCCGGCCGTTAGGTGCAAATAGGCGTCTTCCTGAACCCGTCGCTCCGGGCAGTACGCATCGGCCGTGCGGCGTTCGTAGCTCTGATGAAGGACGGTAATCGTCCCCGCGGTAATGTCGAGCCACGCCACAGGCACGTCGGCGGCGTGCCCGATGTCCAGAGCAATGCGGCGAAGCCGCGACAGATTGGTAGCCGGAGTGAACCCGAAGTCGAGGTCGTGCCGAGAGACAGCCGCACCATCCAGACGCCAGCAGTCCTCCGCCTGATCTACCCCCTCAATTCGATGATCGTGGCATTGAGCCGACCTCAAGATTCGGGCTGAAACCGGCGTTGTTCGAGCGTTTCGCGCCGTTGGCGTTCCGCGTGAGCTTTGGGGTTAGTCGGCAGCCGTCGTCCTCGGGCATGTCGAAGCGCCGCCAGGAGATCGTGTCGATGCTCATTGTGTTGTGACGCGCCAGCCTGCGCTTCGTCAGCGCCTCTTCGTCGGGTTTGCCTAGAGGGTCCAGGCGGCAGAGGTCCCTAGTGCGGCTACAAGCACGTTCGCGAGCCCGCGGCCCGCTGACCCTTCGTCGTCCAGGGCTGGGTTGTAGATCGTGACCTCCAATCCAACGGCCCGACCGCTCGCAATCGCCAGCTTCAGGACCGATGTCAGTTCGTTCCAGCTGAAACCGTCCGGGAGCCGGTAATCGACAGCCGGCATGATGCTGTCGTCAAGGCAGTCCGCATCGAGATGGATGAAGAAGCCATCAACCGCCGGTCGCGCCAGGCGCTCGAGCGCGCTTCTGATCGCATGCTCAGCGCCCGTGCGCCGCACCGTCATCAGATCGAGGGCCAGGATGTCGGCCGGCAGAGGCTGACTACCGTACCGCCGCTGCTCGTCGGCGTCACGGAATCCGAAGGCCACCGTATCGTCTGGACGGACCAGCGGACCGCGCCGTTCGAGGTCTGTCAGCAGCGGAGGACCATATCCGGTCGCGAAGGCGAGATCCATTGATGCGGCCTCGCCGTTGGGATTCGCCTCGGGCTGGTAGAAGTCGGCGTGGCCGTCGATGAAGAGGAGGCCGAAGCGGCCCCGGCGTTTGAGCGCGAGCGTCGCGCCAAGCAGAATCGAGCAGTCGCCGCCAAGAATCAGTGGGAATTCACCAACGTCGAGTACACGTCCCACTACATCGGCGAGCTGGGGACTCCACTGAGCAATGGCGCGCGCATTGAGAGTTCCGGTCTCGGAATCGCGCTCTGGACTGTATGGTGGTGGTTCGACACGTCCTGCATATCGCGCGTTTACGTGGTCCACAAGACCGTTCTCAAGGAGCGATTGCGCCAGGCGATCCACGCCGGTCGGCTTGAGGCCCAGAACGGATGGCGCCTCGACGACCGCGTAGCGTCGCTGCGAGTGGACAAGTCGCTCAGGGTTTCGTGGCTCGATCACGGACGGTAGACCTTCTCGAGCGCCGCGATATCGAGCTGACCATGTTCAACATCGCCTCGGCAACTCGCTTCGACCGAGCCGTGTCGGCGTCGCCTATCATCTCGTCAATGACGATACCAAAGGGGACTCGGAGTGCTCCGGCGCGAGGTGTCGCGTCGTCTCGTTCATTGTGCCCGCTCTCTATCCTCGCTGACGCGCCTAGTGGAGCCCGACCACGCCGGTCGGATACGGTGTCGCGGACATCAAGGCGAGCGTTGTATGGACACCGCTCGGCAGCAGGCGCTTGCCGCTCCCCAGCGTCAGCGGATACAGGAGCAGGTGCAGTTCGTCGACCAGATCGTGCGTGAGCAGGACGTGCACGAGTTGGCTGCTGCCGTCTGTCAGGATGCTCCGGCCCGGCTGGGCCTTGAGCGCCCGCACAGACTCGATGACGTTGTCGCGGATGATGGTCGTGTCGCGCCAGATCGGCTTCTCGAGCGTTCGTGAGACGACGTACTTCTTGGGAGCGTTCATCAAATCGCCGAACGGATCGCCCGGCAGCATCGGCTCGAATGCCGCACCGTGAATCACATACGTGCGTCGACCCAAGAGCAAGGCGTCGACATCCTGCATCAGCGCCACGAAGGTCTTGCCGATGTCGTCGTGCCAATAGGGCATTGTCCAGCCGCCGTGCTCGAACCCTCCATCACGATCCTCGTCCTTGCCGCCCGGTGCTTGCATCACACCATCCAATGACATGAACTCAGACACAATCAGTTTTCGCATAACGCCTTCCTGTCATCGATTGACCTCAATCTTCCGTGAGGAATTGCGGATTCCACGCCACGTCCGACAAGTGGCCGTCTGGGTCTTGGAAGTAGCTGGCATAGCCGCCCCAGAACGTGCTGCTCGCAGAGCAACAACGGTCACGATGGTCTCCTCTTGGTGATGTTGTCCGCTTCCGTTCGCTTGGATTGCTGCTCGGCGCGTTCCTTGACCCGCATCAATTGGCTCCGCCAGTAGCGTTCGAATCGGCCGCTCCACTCGTGGAGCGGTCTGATGGCTTTGGCATTCGTGCGATACAGCAGCTGACGGCCGTCGCGCCGCACGTCTACGAGCCCGACGTGGAGCAGCACTCGCAAATGCTTGGACACAGACGGCTGGGCGAGCCGCAATGCCGCGACGACATCGTTGACGGCTCGTTCGCGGGGCGCGAGGAATTCCAGGATGTCCCGCCGACGGGGTTCGGCTACCGCATTGAAGGGGTCGGACGTCGTCGCTGCGCGAGGCATGACGGCGATCATATTCCTATTACGGAATATGTCAAGCACGTGCGCATCACGTGATCAGGCCGTCGAATGTCGAGCAACGGTGTTGCGAATACCCGGGCCGGAAAGCCAGGCCGATCGGAATCGTCCAGTGCGAGTTACCAGTGCAAAGTTCGAAGTTGAGACGGTAGCGCGCGGCCGGCTTGACCACGCAAGCTGCGCACAGGCTACGCGAGTGGTCGCGCGTGCCGCGGTGTGTAAGGTCATGGCGCGGCGCGCAGGCGCGCCGCGAGCATGATCGACCTTGCCGGGCGCGCCTGATTTTGACTGCTGCAAGCGGACTGGAAACGGTCAGCGCCTTGCATTTCGCTAAGTCGTCAAAATGTGTGTCGTCGCGCGACATCGAGCTATTTCGTTCGGCGACGGACGAACGCGAATTCCAATACCGCCTCATCTTCGTCGACACGACAGCGCCCGGGTTCCTCAGCCGTCGTATCGCGCCGTTGTCCGAATGAACGGTCGCGATGAACCTTATCGGATCATCGCGCCGACCAGCGGGTTCAGCGTCTCGATGTCCGACTGCGCAACCACGCCGAAAGCCGGCGATGGAACCGTCAGATCGGCAAACGCGATCGAGGCGCCGCTCTGGCCGGTGCAGAAGACCTGCTCGACGTCTTTTACCCGCACAGTGACAATGATGTTGCTGGTCGCGGTAGAGCGGAACCGCACCAAAAATTGGTAACTGGGTGACGGGCTGGCCTCCAATGTGCAGAAGTTTCCGAGACCGCTCACGTCCGCGGTGGGGATACCTTGCGGAAACGCGGGAACACCGAAGAATAGGGTCGGAAGCCGGACACCTGTCGCCGGATCGGCAACAGCGTCGCGATCGGTCGCGCCGAAGATGAGCGCGTCGAGCCCTGGCCCTCCGATAAATGCCTCGCTTCCATCGCCGGGAGCCCAAAGATTCACGTCGTTGCCAGGTCCGCCGAACATGATGTCGCTGTTCGGGGGACCGCCGGGCGCTGCTCCGCCGTCCGGCCCGCCGAGGATGATGTCGTCACCGGGACCACCATCCATCACATCGTCGCCGTTCAATCCAAACATGACGTCATTGCCTGGGCCGCCGTCGAGAATATCAGTGCGGTCGAGCGATTGATTCGCGACAGCGCCGGCTTGAATCGACGCGTTCGCTTGATTGTCGTCATCGGATCCGATGAGGAGCTGAGGGCCCTTGCCGCCTTCGACTAGTGCCGCCAGTGTCGGGTGCGCCGGGCCCAGGATGAAACCGAGCAACGCGAGTAGCAGGCCGGCAGACAGTGTGGAACGACCGAAACGGGGAACAAATGTCAACTGACTCATTTCGTTTTTTCTCCTCTGATGAAGCGTTACTCCACGGCTCTGTGGAGTTGGTCGCTGTCAGGAACGCGACGGAGGACTGATCACTGGTCTATGGCGCGGCTGGTCATTCCCAGCGTCCACACATGCACCTACCGACAAACGTCGCCGGATATTCCAAGCTGAGTCTTGAACGGGGATATGGGTCGGGCACTCTCGAGTATTCCCGGCCGAGCAAAACGAGGCGAGATCCGCAGAAAATGAGGTGCGACTCGAGAGGCTCTCTAACCCTCAATTCACTTGATTGCGAATCGTGGCTCGAAGTGATCCGACCGTATGAGCGCAAAACCGGCCGCTTTCGCGCGGTGGGCGCCGTTGGCGCTATCCACTCAAGTGAGCTCCGGCGAGCTCCGGCTTTAAGAGCGCGAGCGGCTAGTCGAGACCGAGTCGATGTCTTTGATCAACGAATCGATCGTGGTCACACGTCCAGCCGTATACGCCCGGGACCACCCATCTGGCGAGAGGCGTGCACGCGCTTCCCGTTCCACCTGTTCCCGGAGGTCGAGCACCGATTTGTCGACCACGGTGACACCTGTGCGTTCGGTGACGGCATCGCGGGCGCCCAGGATTCGCGACGCCCATGCGTCGTCGCCCTTGAGTGCCGCCGCGGCGGCAAGTGGCACGAGCGCATACACGAACGCGAACTTGTCATGGAGCATACGGATGAGTGTGAGGCTCTCCCGCACCAACGCGATCGCCTGATCGGGTTTCCCGCGCCGCACCGCCAGAATCGCGCGAACATACAGCGCCCACGTGAGGAACCACGGACCGGCGTGTCGAAGCACCGATGTGGCCTCATCGAGCAGGCGCTCCGCCTGACCGCTGTCGCCGGTCGCAAGGGCAAGGGCCGCCAACCCGCTCAGCGCATTTCCGGTGCCCGACGGAATCGCCAGCCTTTGAAACCTTTCAACACTGTGCGTAAAGCGATCGCGGGCTGCCTTCACGTTGCCAGCGGCGTGTTCGACGTGCCCAGACAGATACTCCACGTGCGCGACAACATCCGTGTCGCCGGCGTCGTGGGACAGCGTGCGGGCACGGGTGAGCGCGCTGCCTGCGCGTCCGAGTTCGCCTTGCGTGTACCACATCACCGCCGCTCCGGCGAGTGTTTTCAATTCGGCGGCGGGCGGAAGAGACGGCAGGTTCAAGATCTGCTCATACCACTGGAGGCCTTCGGCCGCATGCCCCCGGATCAACCAAAAGTACTTCAGCCCCCAGGCAATGTCGGACGCTTCGGCACAGCGGCCGCGCTCGATGAGCCAGGTCAGGGCGCGGCGGTAGCTCTCGAGATCTTCGCGCGCTCGATCCAACCATTGGACCTGCGCGGGTCCCACCAGCCCCTCCGCGGTGAGGGACGCTTCCCTCGTGGCATAGCGCACGAGCCCCTCCATGGCGTCGTCGCGCTCGTCCGCGACGCTGAGCTCGAGGGCCGCGTATGCGCGCACGGTTTCGAGCATGTAATACAGGGGACACGTCGCGACCGCCGACTTCGCGGCTCGCAGAAGCAGGCTCTTATCCATCAAGCCGGCGGCGGCGCGAAGCGCTTCGTCGTTCCCGGCCGAGTCGCCCTCACGACTCGACAGGACCTCTGCTGCTGCGTCGATCGGGAACAGACCGGGCAGCACCCCGAAGCGTCGGAAGGCGCGCTGCTCGCTCGGATCAAGCAGTTGATAGCTCCACGCCACCGTTGCGTTCATCGTCTGTTGGCGCTCCGGGAGATCGCGTGGCCCGATGGTCGAGAGCAGAACGTCGTCCTCGAGTCGGCGTAACAGATTCTCAGGCGTCAACACTTTGATCCAAGGGGCCGCCAGTTCGAGCGCGAGCGGCAGTGCATCGAGCCGTCGACAAATCGCGATCACGGTACGGGCATTGGCGGACGTGAGGCGAAAGTCCGGCTGCACGTCCCGCACGCGTTTCATGAAAAGGCGCACGGCGGGAACGCGGGCCAGATCAGCCGGCGACATCGCTTCGGCGCCCGCCTCCAACTCGAGAGGCCCGACGGCGTACTCCCGCTCTCCCCGCACGTGGAGCGGCGCACGGCTGGTGACCAGGAACCTGAGCGACGCGACCGATGTCAGGAGATCCGCCACCAGCGGCGCCGCATCCAACACCTGCTCGAAATTGTCGAGCACCAGCAACGTGGGGTGAGCGTCACACGCGGCCCGTGCGCGCTTCGGCAAATCACGCGGCGTGACGTCCGACAGGCCGAGCGCCTCGGCGATGGCCGACGCGACAAATGCGGCGTTCCGAGTGGCGGCCAACGGGACGAACACGACGCGGGTTGCGCGCTCAGCATCGATCGCACGTGCGAGCTCCAGCGCCAGCCGCGTCTTCCCCACGCCTCCTGGCCCCGTGAGCGTGATGAGACGTCCGGCGGGATCAGCGAGCCAGAGCCGCAGCGTCTGCAGGTCAGCATCGCGGCCAAGGAGGACTGTCAGGGCGAGCGGCAGCGAGTCGCCACTCAGTTCGTCGGCCGCGGTGTTGTGCACAGGTGCCCGCGCGCTCACGACGAACGCGTCACGGGTCGCAGCAGTCAGGTCAAGAGCCGCGGCCAACGCGCGCACGGTCTCGACCTGGGGCCGTCGCCGTTGCCCGCGCTCGAGCGCGCTCACGGCATGAACCGAAAGTCCAGCAATGGTCGCGAGCTCCTCTTGCGTGAAGCCCGCAGCCTCTCGAAGCGCTTTGAGCTGCGCGCCGAATGACGGCGGAGCGCCGGACTTCATGGGCCCGCTCATTTTACTGCCGCGGCCGTACGGGCATCGTACGGGTCCTGTAGGACCACTGTAGGTGGTCGCCCGCTCGTTCGCACTCCACACTGGCCGGATGGTAGTGGCAACCGCGAGCGGTGTGAGTTTTGACGAGGTCGTTCTGCCCCATCTTGATGCCGCCCATCGGCTGGCGCGCTGGCTGATGCGGAATGAGCACGATGCGGAAGACGTCGTGCAGGAGGCCTCGCTGCGGGCCTTTCGATACTTTCGGACATTTGCCGGCGCAAATGGGCGTGTCTGGTTCCTGCGAATTGTCCGCAACACCTGCTATGGCTGGCGCGGCGACGCCTGCCCAGCACCAATCGACCCGTTCGATGAAGAGCAACACAGCGGCGCGCTGCCAGCACCCGATCCTGAAACGTTACTGCTGCAAACCGATGACGTCGCGTTGATCGATCGCGCGATGAGCACCTTGCCCGCTCGTTTTCGTGAACTGCTCGTCCTCCGCGAGCTGGAGGGTTTGTCGTACCGCGAGCTGGCTGATGTCATGGGCATTCCAATTGGAACCGTCATGTCTAGCCTATCGCGCGCCCGTCAGGCGATGCGCACGGCCTTGAAGAACGAGCTGAAACAGTCCGGCATTCCCAGGACGACACACCCTCGACAACAGGAGGCAGGCGCGGTACTGGTGTGAACCGCGTGATCAGACCAGAGGTACAGAGAGCCGTCACCGTCCTATGGCATATGTGAAAGGTAGAAAATGAGATGAACAACTACAACACCAAGGAACCACAGACCGCCCGGCGCACGCCGCTCATGGGGTGGCTCACCGCTCTTGGCATGACTTTCACAATCGCTTTGCCGCAAGCGGCTCGCGCCGACACTGTCACACCGCCACCTGTGCCCGCCAACATTCAGGTGCCCGCGCCAAACGAGGTTTTCCTCCGGGGTCGCGGCGTGGGCACACAGAACTACGTTTGCGTGCCTTCACCTTCGATTGGACACGTCGCCTGGACATTGTTTACGCCGCAGGCTGCGTTGTTCAGCGACGAGGCCGAGCAACTCACCACGCACTTCTTCAGCCCCAACCCTTTCGAGAACGGCACCGTGCGTGTCACGTGGCAGGACTCGAGGGACACGAGCACGGTCTGGGGTCGGGCGATCGCTTCCTCGTTGGACGCTAACTTCGTCACGCCGGGCGCTATTCCCTGGCTCCTGGTCGAGGTAGTTGGAGCCCAGGCGGGACCGACCGGGGGCGACACACTCTCAAGCGCTACCTTCATCCAACGATTGAATACCGTTGGAGGGGCCGCACCGTCGACGGGCTGTGACCGGCCAACGGACATCGGCCGTACGGCGTTTGTGCCTTACACGGCGGATTACTTCTTCTACAAGAAATAGCGATGAGCACCGGTCCTGCGGGGAATACGCGCTCGTGTCCGGAGATTGGATGAACGGGTGGAAGCGCGTGCGATTCCCGCAGCGCCGACGGTCGAGTCGCGGGCCGTCGCGCGCTGACGCGTCGCTCGGCCTTCTGAGCTGAGGGTCGCAGGTTCGAATGCACAAAAGCGTCACTGGCCGAAGTACGTGATTGTCCGCCGCTCCACGTTAGAACACCGATACTCCACGTTTGGTCCAATCGTCTGCCAGACAACACGTTCGGTCCAGTTGCCGTAGGCGGGATTGTGGTACTCGCTTTCGCCGAGTTGCCGGTCTCGACGGAACGTCGTCAGCCCTTCGGGAGAGCGCCAGTCCCCCAGATCCGAATTCCACTCGGCGAACTCCCTGCGGAGAATGCGCACCGGACAAGCAGCTTCCAGCTATTCACGTCATTCATGATGCGTTCACCAGCACAACTTCAGTTCGACAATGAGGGTACCGCACGGTGCGCTCTGCACCGCGACACTCGGTACCCCAGATCTCCTCGAGGGTTGACACCAGAACCACCCCGGGTCTACGTTCACGGAAACCTTTTGAGGAGCGTGACATGGATCGCAGGTTCGCGGTTTGCTTGTTGTTGATACTCGCGCTGTTACGAGCGTCGCGGGCCGACGCGCAGGTCATCAGCGGCACCGTCGAAGGGCTCGTCAAAGACGCGCAGGGCGGGGTGTTGCCCGGCGTTGTCGTTACCGTGACCAACGCGGCCACCGGATCGAGTTCGTCTGCGGTCACGACTTCCGAGGGCCTCTATCGCATTACCTTTGTTCCCTCCGGCGTCTACGAGGTCCGCGCCGAGCTCAGCGGCTTTCGCACGGAAGCGCGCAAGGGCATCGAGGTCCGCGTCAACGACAGCGCGGTGGTCAACTTCGAGCTGGTGGTCGCGCCGGTCGCCGAGACCATCACCGTGCAGGGCGATTCGACCTCCGGAGTCCAACTCACGCGCTCGGAGCTGAAACGCATTTACGATGAAACCGCGCTCAAGGAAATTCCGATCCCGACGTCTGACGCAACCGGCCGCAACGTCTACGGTGTCGCAACGAAAGCGCCCGGCGTGACGACTCCCGGCGGCCGCTTCGGCCGCGCCTTTCTCGGATCGGGTGGCGGCAACGTGATCGCGAATGGAACCACCGCCCGCTCGACCAACTACGAGCTCGACGGCATCTCGAACATTGATCCCGAAGACAACGATTACCGCACGCCGGTGAGTGTGGAAGCGGTCAAGGAATTCGAGGTGTTGACGGCCAACTACAACGCCGAATTCGGCCGCGCTGGCGGCGCGCAGGTGCGCGCGCTCAGCAAGTCCGGCACCAACCTCTTTCATGGTTCGGCGTATGAGTACTTCTACAACAACCTGAGTTTTCAGTCGCCGGCAACGGATGTGCAGCCGCGCAAGTGTAGCGAAGATCAGCTTTCTGGAGTCGCTGCGGCGCCAGCCGGCGGTTGTTTTCCCGACTTCGAAACCCATTTGTTCGGCGTGACCGCAGGCGGTCCGGTGTTGGCGGACCGCTTGTTCTACTTCGGCATGTTCGAGGACAACACTCGCCGCGGCACCAACTCCTCCACGGCGACGGTTCCTCTGCCGAGCGAGCGCAGCATCAATACGGGATCCGCAAGCGGCGATCAGATCGTGCGCGACTGGATGGCGCTGTATCCGCTGCCCAACCGCGAAGCGATCAATGCGCGCCGCTATCAGGCCAACGTGCCGTTCTCGTACGACACGCCGAATGTCTTTGGGCGCGCGGACTACAACTGGAGCAACAACACGCGGCTCATGAGCCGCTACGACTTTCGCAATCAGGACTACAAAATCACCCGCATCCTGCGCGGCAACGGCGGCGACATCGTCGACCGCGCCCACACCGGAGGCGCGTCGCTGACGCGCGTTTTCTCGCCGACCGTGCTCGGCGAATTCCGTTTCGGCTACGCCTATCGCCGCGTCGAGCTCCCAGTTGAGGAGGGGTTCGACGACTTTCCGACGATTACGATGACGAATTTTGCAACGCTCGGCCCGATTTCGCTGCAGTACCCGATCTCGCGCAAGCTCTACGACCTCCAGGCTGCCGGCTCCGTTGCGCACACACGCGGCCGGCACGCACTCAAGGCCGGATACGACGTGCACCGCACCTACAACAACGGC
Organism: Acidobacteriota bacterium; assembly: GCA_046726375.1. Taxonomy (GTDB): domain Bacteria; phylum Acidobacteriota; class Vicinamibacteria; order Vicinamibacterales; family UBA2999; genus DASPWV01. Next base: position 5,078 of record JBKPAJ010000027.1, on the reverse strand, counting down.
GTGCAGAGCGACTATATCCGCGGCCTCATTAACTTTGCGGCGGGCTATGGTCGCACACCCATCGAGAACTTTCTCGCCGGCACGCCGACGTCGTACACCGTCACGATTGGCGATCCGACCCGCAATTTCCGTGTCTGGGACTACGCCCTCTTCGCGCAGGACGACATTCGGCTACGTCCAAATCTCACACTCAATCTCGGACTCCGGCTCGAGTCGATGACGGAGTGGACGGAGAAGGACGGCCTCACCGACTTTGGCTATGGCAACGACCTGTTCAATCCCGCGCCTCGCGTTGGCGCCGTCTGGGATGTGATGGGCAACGGCGTCTGGGTGGCACGCGGCGCGTATGGATTGTCGTTCGATCGCGTCAACTTCTTTTTCCTGCGCTCGATGCAGTTCCAGGCGCCGCACATCCGCACCGTTACGTTGCTGCCGACCACGGATCCGCTGCGCGTTGAAACACTGGGGCCCAACGCCGGGCAAGTCCAGAGCGGACCGATCGCCAAGAACGAGGTCGATCCCGACTTCCGCCTCGGCCGGGTGCATACGTGGAACGCGACGCTGGAGCGCCGCCTGGGGCGAGCGTCATCAATCCGGGCCTCCTACGTCGGCAGCGCGTCACGCGACATTCCGGCGACGCTGATTCTCAATCGCGCGGTTCCTACCGCCGACGCGACGTTTGCCAATCGCCAAGCGCGCCGGCCCGATCCGGCGTTCAGCAACATCACCCGACTCGCCAACGCCTCGGAGGGCGATTACAAGGGTCTGCAGGTTGCGTTCGATCGCCGCTTCAGTGCCGGCTTGCAATTTCAGATCTCCTACACGCTGTCGGAATCGCTCGATATGGCCTCCGATCCCGGCTTTGGCAGCGGCGACAACTACCTGTCGATGAACGAGGCGGCCGACCGCACGTTCTTGACCGATCCGGAGCGTGGTATCGAGTTGCGCAAGGCGGATCTATATGGTCCGTCACGTTTCGATATGCGCCACGTCGCGAGCCTGACCGGATCGTACGAGCTGCCGTGGAAACGGCGCGGCGGGGTGGTGGGTGCAATCGTCAGCGACTGGTCAGTGTCGGCGTCGGCGCAATATCGCGACGGCGTGCCGTTCTCGATCTTCTGCAGTGCCAACGGCAGCGATTGCAATCTGGACGGCGTCGCTCAGGATCGCGCCAACATGAACGACCCGGGCGTGCTCGGCACACAGATCGACGGATATCCCTCGTCACCTGCCGATACGGCGCATGTCTACATCCCGATCGCCGCGTTCGATCAGACGACGTGCCGGCAGGCCGGTGCGACGGCGAATTGCGTGGACATCGGCGGCGGGAGCACGCAACCGCGCAACGCGTTTCGCTATGACGACGCGTTTTACCTCGACTTCTCCCTGGTACGAACGATCCCGACGGTGGGCAACCAGCGGGCGCAAGTGCGCTTCGAGGTGTTCAACCTGTTCAACAACCAGTACGCGGGTTTCCCGATGACGTCGTTGTCCCAGCCGGAAAACTTCGGACGTGTGTTCACAACCAACGGCAATCGCAGCTGGCAGATCAGCGTGCGCTACGACTGGTGAGGGAGATCCGCGAACATTTCCGTTGCATTTGACGTCCAAATAGAGCCGATCCAACGCTTCGGCCGCTCGAGGCGCGCGATTTTCGAACACTCACAATCAAGGGACGCTCCGTGCCGTCAGCCCACAGTTGGCGGCTCTCGAGATCGAACGCCAGAATATCGAACTGCAGTCGCATGCGAGCGTTAGCCTTTCCGCATCACACGGCCGCATCCGGTCGAGATCGCGGGCGTCGTGCTTTCGCCATCGCCAATCGCCGTGAAACGGACAGCAGGTCACGCAAGGCCTCTTGATCGATTCGCGACAATCGCACCAACACGACGGGATAGTTTCGATAGTAGTCAGTTACGTAGTAGGTATCGGGCGCATCGTCGATGAGCCATTGGCGTTCGTCGCAGTCAATCCTGACCACGAGCGTCTCTGGTTCTGCCGAGCGATGCGTCGCGAGACCCGCCAGAAAACAGCCGCCGACTTTCAGTACTGGCGACCCGTCGTACTTCGTTGTCGCTTCGACATCAGGCAGCGTGAGTCCCACGGTTCTGACGAGTGCGAATGAATCAGCCGGTGTCGGCTTTGCCCGCCGTCGTTTCATCAAAGCGCAGTATTCGCCGTTGCTCGACGCAATTCAAGCCGCATAATGCACCACAGCGTGGGACGAAGGGCGACCAGGCGGCCACTTGTGGGCGTATACTCCACCTCTGGCCGGATGGATACACTCCTCCAAGACGTACGGTTTGCGTTGCGCACGCTGCGCCGGACGCCGGCGTTTCCGCTGGCCGCGATCGGGACGCTCGCGATTGGCATCGCTGCGACAACCGCCATCTTCAGCACGGTCAATGCCGCGCTGTTGAAGCCGTTGCCATACCCCAGTCCCGGCGATCTTTACTCGCTCCGAACGGCGCTGACCGACGGCCGTGTGACGACCGGCAACCTGTCACCGGTCGAGATCATCCGCCTGAACGATCCGAACTTGTCTATCGCCTACGCCGCGGGTCTGCAGGGCAACGACGTCACGCTCTTGCGGAGCGACGGCACGCCGCAGAAAACGAGAGCCTATGCGGTCAGCACAGGGTTTTTCGAGCTGTTCGGACTGCCGATGGCACTCGGCGGCTTCGCAAAGGAACCGCCCGCGAACAACGCCCCACCCACTGTGGTGGTGTCGTACCGAATGTGGCAAGACCTCTATGGCAGCGATCCGGCGGTCGTCGGCAAGACGATCCGATTTGCCGAAATCACGACCACCGTCGCCGGCGTCGCGCCGCGTGATTTCGACACCCCGCATGGTGCGAACTTTTGGTTTCAAATCCCGCTGGATCCCCAGGGCGTCAATCACAGCTTCGAAGGGTTCATGCGACTGAAGCCCGGCACAACCATCGAACGCGCTCGAAGCGAGATGGAGGGCGTAATGGCGAGCGTGGCGCGCGACTTTCCGCCCAGCGCCACCGCACGCGTCTACATCGTCCGTCCGCTCGTCGAGTCGATCGTCGGCGAACTTGGCCCGATTCTCCTCGTCGTGCTGTTGGCCACAGGTGTGCTGCTCGTGCTCGCGTGCGTCAACGTGACGAACCTGCTGTTGGCGCGCGGCGCGGCTCGCGCCCGGGAAATGGCCGTGCGCGTGGCGCTTGGCGCCGCTCGCCGGCGAATCGTACGGCAGCTCTTGACGGAATCAATCATTCTCTCCACCGCCGGCGCTGTCGTGGGAGTGTTAGGCGCGTATGCGTTCGTGCGCCTGCTATTGACCATCGGTGCAGCGCAGCTGCCGCGATTGGACGAGGTGTCGTTCGACGCCCGCGTCCTGTTATTCGCTCTGGCTGCGCTCGTCGTCAGCGGTGTGCTGGTGGGGTTCGCTCCTGCTCTACGACTGGCGGCGAGCGACCTGAACACGTTGATGAACGAAGGCAGCCGGTCGTCCTCGGGCGGCCGTAGTACTGCACGCTGGCTGGGGGCGCTGAGCGTCGCCGAGGTTGCGCTCGCGGTCACACTCGTCGCGGGTGCCGGGTGGCTGGTTCGCAGCTTCGACAACTTGCGCACGACCGATCCTGGCTTTGCGGCCGACGGGCGATTGCTGTTCGACGTCGCCGTCACGGGTCCAAAGTTTCGCGACAACGCGGCCGTCGTTGCAGCCTTCAACGACCTGCTCGACCGATTGCGTAGTCTGAACGGCGTCGTCGCCGCTGGTTCAACATTCAACTTTCCGTTGCGCGCGGGTCCCGAGAACGCGTTGCTGGTGCATCTGCAAGACGACCCGGATCCGACGCGCAACCTCAACTCGCGACAACGGATCGTGAGCCCAGGATTCTTCCGGACCATGGGCATCAAGCTGCAGGCAGGCCGCGATTTCACCGTCGACGATCGCCGAGGATCGCCCCCGGTTGCGATCGTCAATCGCGCCTTCGCGCGTCTCTACCTGGCCGGCAAGGATCCACTGGTGGTGCAGTTCACGGCCGGGTATCCGAACATCGACCCGAAGACGGTTTGGACGATCATCGGCGTCGTCGACGACGTCCGGCAGCGGTCGCTGAGCCTGGCGGCGGAGCCCGCCTACTACACGTCGTCCGGACAAGGCACACCGCCGCGGCAGGCCGTCGTCGTCCATACTTCGGCAGGCGACTCGGCGGCGCTGCGGTCGGCAATCCGCGACGAGGTCCGGAAACTCGATTCCCAGATACCTGTCGAAGTCGAACGCGCATCCGACATCGTGGGGTCGACGCTCAGTCGGCAACAGTTAGGAATGACGTTGATGCTCGGCTTCGGTATCGCGGCGGTCCTGCTGGCCGCGGTGGGCATCTACGGCGTGATCGCTTATGCCGCGGCACAGCGACGCAGCGAAGTGGCCATCCGGCTCGCACTCGGCGCAACGCCTAGCAATGTGTTTTGGCTCACACTCAAGCACGGGCGCACGCTGGCGGTCGTAGGCGCCACGATCGGTCTTATCGTGGCCTATCTCTCGGGTCGACTTGTATCGAGTTGGCTATACGAGGTGCGCGCGTCGGATCCGATGATCCTGGGCGCCGCCACGGCGCTTGTCGTCGGCATCGCATTGTTGGCGACGATGATTCCCGCCTATCGTGCCGCGCGCGTCGATCCCGCACATGTCCTTCGACCGGAATAGCGCCACGTCTAGTCCCCTGGAACGAGAGGCGTTGCATAAAATCCCGGAGCGCGGCGCCCGGATCGCAAGGCGCGCCGACCGCGCATATTGGGCATATGCAAGGGAGAAGCAACGCCGCGAGCCGGGATGCCCGGCCCGGGAATTATGCGATGCATCTCGTTTCCAGGGGACTAGTCTTGTGTCCCATTTAATTCTTTACAACGACGGACCTTCTCGAGAATCACGTCGGCGGTGGCGTGCCAGACGAACGGTTTTAGCGCATCGTTCCACGTGGCCAACCACGCGTAGATCGCCCGTTCCAATTCCTCGACCGAGTGGAACGTGCCGCGCCGAATCATCCGCTCGGTAAGGAAGCCAAACCAGCGCTCGACTTGGTTGAGCCATGAGCTGCTGGTGG